>CAWAHN010000010.1:0-80943 GCA_963781845.1 uncultured Chloroflexia bacterium
CCCCCTGTTCATCCTGCTTCTAGCGGGCATGTCGACTTCGGGGTCGGCCTGTACTCCTATATGACGCTCGTCAACGCGACCCGGGAGGGGGCCCGCCGGGGTCGACCAACTGCACCGCGCTGGCCTGCACCGATGCGGTCAGGGCCCGCGTCACGGCGGAGCGTCCCCGGCGGGCTGAACCCCAGCCCGATCAGCGTTACCTGCACAAAGGCGGCGGGAGGGGGCATCGCGTGCGCGAAGAACACGACCATCCCGCCGGCGGCCCAGAACGGCGTGAAGAACGGCGACAGCGTCACGGTGACGGCGCAATACACCTATCACATGATCTGGCCGCTCGCGTACGGGACGCCGATCACGTTTGAGTCCACCGTAACGTTCATGGCCGAGTGAGGGAGCCCAGATGATGCTGTACGGACCCCTTCGAATTCGCCACCTGGCCCGCGCCCGCGAAGACAAGGAAGGCGCGCGGGGCCAGATCCTGGTCCTGTTCACGCTCGTCATCGTGCTCCTGATGGTCCTCGCGGCCATCGTCATCGACGCCGGCCTCCTGCGGACGGACGCCGCCCGGTTGCAGAACGCCCTGGACGCCGGGGCCCTCGCGGCCGCGCGCAGGCTTCCGGCCACCAGTGGCAACGTCGGCCTGGTCAAGGGGGATGCCATCAACTTCGCCGAGGCCAACTTCCCCGGCCTCGGCCTCGGCCCGAACGACATCGACTTCCGGTGCATCATCGGGGCCGACAAGACGACCGGGCTCCCCCACTTCATCGACATGCCGGCGGTCTGCAACGTGCCATCGGCTCCGGCGTCGGACTGGGTGTGCACCGCTTCCCTGTGCTGGGCTCCGTGCTATCCGGCGGCGGGTGATACCTGCAACACCGTCGTCCTGAAGGATTCCGTGACCCGCAACTACACCTTCGCGCGGGCGGTCGGGATCGACAACGGGAACACCGGCACCATCCAGTCGGCGGCGTGCACCGGGCCATGCGGACCGACCATGCCCGTCGACGTCGTGCTGACCATCGACCGCACGTTGTCCATGGCGGGCCTCGAGTCGACGCTGGTCAGCGGTGCCGATGCCGTGCTCAAGGCGTACGACCCCACCATCCAGCATGTCGCCCTCGGCATGATCGGGCCCAGCTCGCAAGCTCACGGCCTGCTCCAACGGCGCCATGGGCAACGATCCTGGTGAACGGGACGCTGACCGCGCCGGTGTACCGGAACAGCTCTACCAACAACCCGGCGGTTGCGCAGCCATCCGCCGGCGCCACCACGCTGGTGATCAACACGCCCGCCTCCACGGCCAGCGGCGACCTGCTGATCGCCGCGATCACGCTGAACGGCAACGTCACGATCCCCAACGCCGGCGTTCCCAGCGGCTGGACGCGCATCCGCGTGGCCCCCAACTCGACCAACATGGCGGTGGTCACCTACTGGAAGATCGCCACCGGCTCGGAGCCGGCGAACTACACCTGGACGCTCTGGCGACCGGCCGCGCCGTGGGCTCGATCATGCGGTTCACGGGCGAGGACACCATGAGCCCGACAGGCCGATCGAGCGTCTCGAGCGCCAATTTCGGATCCGGCACGGCCCTCACCGCGGGCGGCGTCACCACCTCGAGCGACGACACGACGCTGGTCGCCGTCTACGGGACCACCGCTGAGACCACGATCACTCCCACGGCCAGCCCAGTGTTTTCACGAGCGATACGACAGCCAGCACGCGAATGCCTCCGGTCCCACGATCGAGGCCGCGACAAACCCGCAGACCACGGCCGGTGCGTCGGGCAACAAGACGGCGACGGCCGGCCTGACCGGGTTGTGGGCCGCCCAGCTGCTGGCGATCAAGCCCTTCCCCGTGGAGACGTACCCCGCCGGCTACCCCACCACGACCCCTCCGTACACCGACGCCTTCCTCGATGCCAACATGCCGAAGTGGATCCCGGTGGGCCTGACCGGCACGATCAACGCGGACGTCACCGAGTCGTACCGGAACGCCGACGGCTCGGTCAACATGTCGAGCACGATCGCCAAGACCATCCGGTGCGTCCTCCCGCCAAACGACCTCTACACCGGCACCGGACCAGGCCTCGCCGTTCGACTTCGCCAGGGCGTATCTCGTGGGCACCTCCGTCACGCCCGCCCACGCCAGGCCTACCGTCACCACCGGCATCATCTTCGAGACGGACGGAACCCCTCAGACGCAAAACTACACGTGCCAGCAGGCGCAGACGGCCGCGAGCGCCGCCAAGGCGGCCGGGATCGAGGTCTTCACGATCGGGTTCTTCGCCACCAATAACGCAGGGTCTGCCTGTCCCGACACGTCCGGACCATGGCACGGCAAGACGGTCGTCCAGTCCCTGGCAGCGATGGCGACCAATTCGCGTCCACCAACAGGTGCGACACCATCGCGAATTCTGGCGTTGACGAGAATGCCGACGGCGATCATTTCTACTGCACGCCGGATCCGGCCAAACTCTCGGACGTGTTCGAGTTCCGCGGCGTTGGCCCTCGCGGGCGGCAGCCGGCTCGTCCAGCTCTACCCGCAGCCGGTGGTGACAGGCGTCGGGCCGTCAAGCGGCAACGTCGCGGGAGGCACGAGCGTCACGATCAGCGGCAACTACTTCAGCGAAGCGTACTCCGTCACGTTCGGCGGAACCCCTGCCACGTCGTTCCACGTGGTAAGCGACACCTCCATCAGCGCGGTCGCGCCGGCGCACGGCGCCGGGACGGTAGATATCCAGGTCCTCCACGCCGGGCGGCTCGTCAAGTCACCGGGGCCGACCAGTACACGTACGTGCCATAGACCTGCGCCACCACTGGAGCCCAGCAGCGCCGACGGCCGGGACGCACCTCGTGCGCCCGGCGTTCGCGTCGGCCGCGAGCCGCCACGGCGGCGCCAGGTGCCGGAACAGGGCACTCCGGGGCCTTCCCGGTGGTGGTAGGGTCGGGACGTGCCTGAGTCCACCCTGGCGCCCGCCATCCGGGAAGAGATCGTCCGGCTCGGGCGCGCCGATATCATGGTCGGCATCCCGAGCTTCAAGAACGCCGCGACCATCGGCTACGTGGTGCGCGCGGCGCATGCCGGGCTGGTCCAGTACTTCCCGGACCTCAAGCCCGTGCTCGTCAACTCGGACGCGGGCTCGCCCGACGGCACCCAGCGCGTCGTCATCGAGACCGAGCCGCCGGACTACGTCGAGTCGATCCTCCTCGTCCGGGCCCACCAACCGCCTCGACCGCGTGACCCTCACCTACCCCGAGATCGACGGCGTCGGCGGCAAGGGAGCGGCCCCTGCGGGCCATCTTCGAGATCGCGGCGGGCCGTGGAGGCCGCCAGGCCCTCGTGGTCGTCGACAGCGACCTGCGCAGCATCGTCCCGGAGTGGATCGAGGCCTGCTGGCCGGCCCGATCCTCAAGGGCGGATACGATTTCGTCGCCCCGCTCTATGCCCGCTACAAGTACGACGGGACGATCGACGAACACCGTGACCTACCCGCTGACCCGCGCCCTCTACGGCCACCGGATCCGGCAGCCCATCGGCGGCGACTGGCGCGCGCCCTGTGGCTCGGTCCCGACGAATGGCTCATCGTCGACGCCGACGGGACCAGCGATGCCGTCGTCGCGCGCCCGCGGTGCATTCGAGGATGGGCTGGCGCGGTGGTGGACGTGTCGGCGAACCGGACGACGCTCCGGCTCGCGGGATCGGGGGCTCGCGAGATCCTCGAGACGGGCTGCTCGATCGACCTGCACCCGCGAGCGTTCGGGCCCGGGCGGTGTGCCCAGACGACCGTCGCCCGGACGTCCGCCATCCTGCTCGAGGTGGAGCCGGGGGCCGACGCCGCCGGCGGGCCCGACTACCGGTTGCTGGTCCGTCCGTCGTTCGCGTCGTACCTCGCGTCGTGGCTCCTGGACGCCGTCGACGGGCTGGCAGACGACGCGATCCTCGCGACCTGACTCGACTCAGCCCGCCTGGCGGAGTCCGGCGGAGATCCGGGCGGCGGTCAGGACGACCCGCTCGGCGACCGAGGCCTCGGCGCCCGGGGCCGGGAAGCGGTACGACGGACCGTGGACGTGGATCGCGGCGATGACCTCGCCGTCCTCGTCGGCCAGGGCTGCCGCCACCGAGCTGATCCCATCGGCCACCTCGTCCCGGGTCCAGGCGTAGCCCTCGAGGAGCGTCTGCCGGAGCCGATCGCGGATCTCAGCCGGGTCGATGACGGTCGTCGGCGTGTACCGCGCGAGCGACCCAGCGAGGAACGCGTCGATGTCGGCCGGGTGCATGTGGGCGAGGAAGACGAGGCCGGACGAGACCGCGTGCATCGGCAGCCGCGTCCCGGTCCAGTCGCGGATCCCGACCGGATGCGGGCTGTCGACCTGGTCGACGTAGTGGACCAGGAACCCGTCCGGGATCGACAGCCCGGCCGCCTCGCCGACCCGTGATGCGAGCTCGACCAGGTGCGGACGGGCGACGGCGACCAGGGTCCGGGTCGGCCGGACGCCGGCCGCCAGCGTCACGATCCGTGCGCCGACCCGGTAGTCCGTGCCGTCCTCGACGCTGCTCGACCGCGCCCTCGTGGACCAGCGAACCGAGGAGCCGCGCGACCGTGCTCTTCGGCAGGTCGACCCGGTCGGCCACCTCGGTCACCCCGAGCGGACCGTCCGCGAGCGCCTCGAGCACAGCGAAGGCGCGCTCGATGGACTGGACTCTGGACACCGACTCCCTCTTCGGATACGCTGCAGCGAGCGCTTGCGTTCCATCATACGGCACCGTTCCGCATCGTGGAACCCCCCGCCGGGACCGGGGCTGCAGGAGATCCAGATGACCGAGGACTACCAGGAGATCGACCTCTCGGCGCTGTCCGACGACGAGCTCGCCGAGCAGATGCACAACGACCTCTACGACGGGATGGCCGCCGAGATCGTCGAGGGGACGAACATCCTCCTGTCGCGTGGCTGGTCGGCCGACCCGGGTCCTGGATGACGCGCTCGTCGCCGGGATGAAGATCGTCGGCATCGACTTCCGCGACGGCATCCTGTTCGTCCCCGAGGTCCTGCTCGCCGCCAACGCGATGAAGGCCGGGATGGCCATCCTGCGGCCGCTCCTCGCCGAGACCGGCGCCGAACCCGTCGGCAAGGTGGTCATCGGCACGGTCAAGGGCGACATCCACGACATCGGCAAGAACCTGGTCGGGATGATGCTCGAGGGCGCCGGGTTCGAGGTGGTCGACCTCGGGATCAACACCGACGCGGACAAGTTCATCGCCGCGCTGGAGCTCCACAAGCCGGACATCCTCGGGATGTCGGCCCTGCTGACGACCACGATGCCGTACATGAAGGTCGTCATCGACACGCTCAAGCAGCGCGGCATCCGCGACGACTACATCGTCCTCGTCGGCGGTGCGCCGCTCAACGAGGAGTTCGGGATCGCCGTCGGAGCCGACGCCTACTGCCGCGACGCCGGCGTGGCCGCGGAGACGGCACGGCGACTCATCGACGCACGTCGTGCCAGCGTCGCCTGACGTCGGACCGGCCGAGGATCAGCCGTCGCGGGTCCTGGTCATCGGCTGTGGCGCCATCGCCAGGGAGCTGGTCGAGATCGCCCGACGACCCGGCTTCGAGCACCTCGACGTCACCTGTCTGCCGGCCCGACTGCACAACCGACCCGCCCTGATCGCGTCGGCCGTCGAACGCAAGATCCGCGCCGCGCGACCCAGGTACCCGACGATCTTCGTGGCCTACGCCGACTGCGGCACCGGCGGCGAGCTCGACCGGGTCCTGGCCGCCGAGGGCGTCGAGCGTCTCGCCGGGGCGCACTGCTACGAGGTCTACGCCGGACGCGAGGCGTTCGCGCGACTGACCGACGAGGACCCGGCGACGTTCTTCCTCACCGACTTCCTGGCTCGTCACTTCGACTCGCTCGTGATCGCCGGGCTCGGGATCGACCGTCACCCGGAGCTCCTGCCGATGTACTTCGGCAACTACCGCCGGCTGGTGTACCTGGCCCAGACCGACGATCCGGACCTGACCGTCAGGGCGCAGCGGGCCGCCGATCGATTGGGCCTCGCGTTCGAGCGCCGGTCGACCGGCCTGGGCGAGCTCGGCGCGACGCTCACGTCGCTCGCGTCGACCACGGCCCCGACCGCCGCCGCCGCGTGGCTGAGCCGCCTGCCGGGCGACCGACGCCCTCCTCCACCGACCTTGCCGGAGCCGCCTGACATGAGCGCCACCCTGACCGTCATCTGGTGGCGGGACATCCCCGCCCAGGTCGTCGCCAAGGACGGCCGGCGCGCCAGCAAGGTCGTCCTCCACCCGCGCTTCCAGGTGGCCATCGACAAGGCGGCCGTCAAGGCCGGCCGACGGGCGATGGACGACTACATCGCCGAGTGGCGCAAGACCCAGCGAGCCTGCGGCGACGATCTCGAGTCCGAGGCCAACACCGAGGCAGCTCGGCTGGAGACCGCGTACGGCAAGGCCGAGCTCGCCGCCCTGGTGGCCGCGGGCGGCGCCGAGCCGACCGCCCGCGCCGCCGGCGCCGAGGCCGACCGATGACCCGGACGGTCGTCAGCTCGGCGACGCGCGAGGTCGCGCTCGGGTTCGACCAGCCGTTCGTGATCATCGGCGAGCGGATCAACCCGACCGGCCGCAAGCTGCTCGCCGAAGAGATGCGGAACGGCGACTTCAGCCGGGTCGAACGGGACGTGCTGGCCCAGGTCGAGGCGGGCGCCCACATGCTCGATGTCAACGCCGGGATCCCGCTGGCCGACGAGCCGGCGATCCTGGCCCGGACGATCCAGTTGGTCCAGTCGCTGACGGACCTGCCGCTGTCGATCGACTCGTCGATCGTCGCGGCCCTGGAGGCGGGGCTGTCCGTGTACCGCGGCAAGGCGCTCGTCAACTCGGTGACCGGCGAGGACGATCGGCTCGAGCGGGTCCTGCCGCTGGTCAGGAAGTACGGCGCGGCCGTGGTCGCGATCTCGAACGACGAGACCGGCATCTCGGAGGACCCCGACGTCCGGTTCGCCGTCGCCAAGCGCATCGTCGAACGGGCCGCCGATCACGGCATCCCGCGCGAGGACATCGTGGTGGATCCCCTGCTCATGCCGATCGGAGCGATGCGCTACGCCGGCCGACAGGTCTTCCACATCCTCGGCCGCCTGCGGGACGAGCTCAAGGTGAACAGCACCTGCGGCGCGTCCAACGTCAGCTTCGGCCTGCCGAACCGCGAAGGGATCAACGGGGCGTACCTGTCGATGGCGATCGCCAACGGCCTGACCTCGGCGATCACCAATCCCATCGCCGAGGGTGTCAGGCACTCGGTCATGGCGGCCGACGTCCTGATGGGCAACGACCCGGAGTGCGCTCGCTGGATCCGCACGTTCCGGCAGGCGCCGGTCGAGGGCGAACGCGGCGTCCGGGTCAACCGTCGTCGCGGTGGCGGGCCGGTCGAGTCACCGGTCGCCGGCTGAGCCTGGGCCGGTGACCGACACCGTCGAACGCCAGGTCGTGTTCACGCCGTCCGGGCGACGGGGTCGCTTCGCCGACGGGACCACGGTGCTCGATGCCGCCCGCTCGCTCGGCGTCGACATCGATTCGGTCTGCGGCGGACGGGGCATCTGCGGGCGCTGCCAGGTCAGCCCCGGGGTCGGTGCCTTCCCGAAGCTCGGCATCACGTCGCTGCCCGAGCATCTCTCGCCGTCCGGCGAGGTCGAGGCCGGATACCGCCGCGAGCACGGCCTGGCCGCCGATCGCCGGCTGAGCTGCACGGCGACGGTCCGCGGCGACATCCTGGTCGATGTCCCGCCCGAGAGCCAGGTCCATCGCCAGGTCGTGCGCAAGGGCCTCGACGTGCGCGATTTCGAGATCGATCCGGTCGTCCGGCTCCACTACGTCGAGGTCATCGAGCCCGAGCTCGCGTCGCCGTCCGGGGACCTCGCCCGGCTGATGGATGCGCTCGCTCGGGAATGGGACCTGACCGGGCTCGAGGCGGACCTCCAGGTCGTCCGCGCCCTCCAGCCGGCGCTGACCGCCGGCGACTACAAGGTCACCGTCGCGGTCCACGACCGACGGACGATCACCGCCGTCTGGCCGGGCCTCCACGACCGCGCCTACGGCGTCGCCATCGACGTCGGCTCGACCACGATCGCGGGACACCTGGCCGACCTCGCCGACGGCTCGGTCCTCGCCTCGAACGGGGTGATGAACCCGCAGATCCGCTTCGGCGAGGACCTGATGAGCCGGGTGTCGTACGCGATGATGCATCCGGAGGGTGCGGGCGAGATGACCCGGGCGGTCCGCGGAGCGTTGGCCAAGCTGGTCGCCGGTCTGGCCGTCCAGGCCGGCGTGCCGGCCCGCGAGATCCTCGAGGTGACGGTCGTCGGCAACCCGATCATGCATCACCTCCTGCTCGGGATCGACCCCATCCCGCTCGGGACCGCGCCGTTCGCGCTGGCGACCGATCGGGCCGTCCGGACGACGGCCGCCGAGATCGGCGTCCGCGCCCATCCCGGCGCCCGGGTCTACGTCCTCCCCTGCATCGCCGGTCACGTCGGCGCCGACACCGCCGCCGTCATCCTGGCCGAGGCGCCTCATCGGGCCGACGTCGATCCAGCTCATCGTCGACGTCGGGACGAACGCCGAGATCGTGCTCGGCGATCGGGACCGCCTGCTGGCCGCCTCGAGCCCGACCGGGCCCGCCTTCGAGGGCGCGCAGATCAGCGGCGGTCAGCGCGCCGCCCCCGGCGCGATCGAGCGTGTCCGGATCGACCGGGTCACGCTCGAGCCGCGGTTCAAGGTCATCGGCTCGGAGGCCTGGTCGGATGCCCCGGACTTCGGCGACGCGGTCGCCGACCTCGGGATCACCGGGATCTGCGGCTCGGGCATCGTCGAGGTCATCGCCGAGCTGTTCCTGGCCGGCGTGATCACCGCTGACGGGATCGTCGACGGCGCGATGGCCGCCCGCACCCCGCGGATCGTCCCCGACGGTCGGACCTTCTCGTACGTCCTCCACGACGGCTCACCGCGGATCGTCATCACCCAGAACGACGTTCGCGCGATCCAGCTTGCCAAGGCCGCCCTCTACGCCGGCGTCCGCCTGCTCATGGACCGGGCCGGGATCGAGGCGGTCGACGACATCCGGTTCGCCGGGGCCTTCGGGAGTCAGATCGACACGACCCACGCGATGGTCCTCGGGCTCATCCCCGACTGCGACCTGGCGCACGTCCGCTCGGCCGGCAATGCCGCGGGTACCGGGGCGCTCATCGCGCTCCTGTCCGGTTCGGCCAGGCGCGAGATCGAAGAGGTCGTCCGGCGGGTCGAGAAGATCGAGACCGCGGTCGAGCCGCGGTTCCAGGAGCACTTCGTGGACGCGCTCGCGTTCCCCCACAAGACCGCGACGTTCGCCAACCTGTCCCGGGTGGTCGTGCTGCCCGCGCGCCGAAGCGGGCCGGCCGACGGCGGCGATCCCCGAGCCGCACAACGTCGGCGACGAGCGGTCATGGCCGCCGCCGCGAAGGAGGACCGATGACCGACGACAGCCCGCGGCGACGCTCCGGCGGCCATGCCGGGCGCCAGGCGGCCCGGCTCCACGCCCACGTCGAGCGCGTCCCGTTCCTGACCCGGAAGCTCGCCCCGTTCGAGGTCCTCGACGAGGAGGGCCTGTCGCTGATCGAGCACAACGCGGACATCATCCTCGAGGAGGTCGGGGTCGACTTCCGCGGCGACGAGGACGCCCTCCGCCTGCTCGCCGCCGGCGGGGCCGACGTCCAGGGCGTCCGGGTGCGGTTCCCGCGCGGGATGTGCCGGTCGATCGTCCAGGCGAGCGCACCGCCGATCTTCACCCAGTACGCCCGGAACCACGCCAACGACGTCCAGATCGGCGGGATGGCCACGGTCTTCGCGCCGAACTACGGCTCGCCGTTCGTGCGCGACCTGGACCACGGCCGGCGCTACGGCACGATCGAGGACTTCCGCAACTTCGTGAAGCTGACCTACGCCAGCCCGCACCTCCACCACAGCGGCGGGACCGTCTGCGAGCCGGTCGACGTCCCGGTCAACAAGCGCCACCTCGACATGGTCTACGCCCACATGCGGTACTCGGACAAGCCGTTCATGGGCTCCGTGACCGCCCCGGAACGCGCCCGCGACACGGTCGACATGGCGCGCATCCTGTTCGGCGCCGACTACCTCGAGGACCACGCCGTCGTCCTCAGCCTGATCAACGCGAACTCGCCGCTCGTGTGGGACTCGGTCATGCTCGGGGCCGCGCGCGCTTACGCCGAGGCCAACCAGGCGACGCTCCTCACCCCGTTCATCCTGGCCGGCGCGATGGCCCCGGTCACCGCCGCCGGGGTGTGCGCCCAGACGCTGGCCGAGGCCCTCGGCCGGGATGACCTTCGTCCAGCTCACCCGGCCCGGGGCGCCGGTGGTCCTGGGGTCGTTCGCCAGCTCGATGTCGATGCAGACCGGGGCGCCGACGTTCGGGACGCCCGAACCCGCGCTCGTGCTCTATGCCATGGCCGCGCTGGCGCGCCGCCTCGGTGTGCCGTTCCGCTCGGGCGGCAGCCTGTGCGCCTCGAAGATCGCCGACGCGCAGGCCGCGTACGAGTCCGCCGCGACCCTCCAGCCCACCGTCCTGGCCGGGGTCAACTTCGTCCTCCACGCCGCCGGCTGGCTGGAAGGGGGCCTCGCCGTCGGCTACGAGAAGTTCATCCTCGACGCGGACCAGTGCGGGATGATGCAGGTGTTCGCGCAGGGGATCGACCTGAGCGAGAACGGCCAGGCGCTCGACGCGATCCGGAACAACGAGCCCGGCACCCACTACCTCGGCAGCGCCCACACCCTGGCGAACTTCGAGACGGCCTTCTACCGCGCGGAGACCGCCGACAACAACAGCTTCGAGCAGTGGCTCGAGGACGGCGGGCTCGATGCCCAGGCGCGGGCCAACGCGATCTGGAAGCGGATGCTCGCGGACTACCAGGAGCCGCCGCTCGACCAGGCGATCGACGACGAGCTGCTCGAGTACATCATCCGCAAGAAGGCGTCGATGCCGGACGCCTTCGTCTGATGGCCCGCGGCCGGACGCTCGACGAGGCGGCGAAGGACGCGCTGGTCCGCGTCCTCGAATCCCCGAAGTTCGAGGTCATCCCGCTCAAGAACGTCCACGACCAGGCGGCCTTCCTGCCGCACGGAGCGACGGTCTCCGTGACCGCGTCGCCGGCCAGGGGGATCGAGGCGACCGTCGAGCTGGCCATCGAGCTGGAGGCGCGCGGCTTCCGGTCGATCCCCCACCTGTCGGCCAGGATGATCCGGGACCGGCGCCACCTGGCCGGGCTGCTCGGTCGGCTGGACGGTGCCGGGATCGACCGTGCGTTCGTGGTCGGCGGTGACACCGACGACCCGGGTGACTTCCCGGACGGACTGTCCCTGTTGCGCGAGATGGCCGAGCTGCCGCACGGCATCACCGACGTCGGGGTCCCGTGCTATCCGCAGGGGCATCCGACGATCCCGCACGATCGCCTGCTCGACGCGCTCGCGGCGAAGGCGCCATACGCCCGGTACATGACGACCCAGATGTGCTTCGACGCCGGGGCGATCGGGACCTGGCTCGCGGCCCGCCGGGCGGACGGGATCGCACTGCCGGCGGTCCTCGGCATCCCGGGCGTGGCCGACCCGCAGCGGCTGATGACGATCGGCGCGCGGATCGGAGTGAAGGACACCCGGCGGTTCGTCCTCAAGAACGCTCGGTTCGTGACGAAGATGCTCCGCTCGGGCGGGTTCTACCGGCCGGACGACCTGCTGCTCGAGCTCGCGCCGCTCATCGCGGATCCGGTCGCCGGCATCGTCGGGATCCACCTCTACACGTTCAACGGGGTCGAGGCCACCGAGAGCTGGCGGGAGAGCCTTCTCGCGGGCCTGGCGGCCAAGGCCACGGCCTGACCTTCCGCGACGGCCTCCCACCGGCGGAGCGGCCGTCCGGCTCCGTCGCCGCAGCGGAGCCGAGCGGCGACGGAACATCGCCATCGGTCCTGTCCGGTCCGGGACCTTCGTCGGTTCGCGGTGCGCCGGCGAACCAATTCAATGGCGACCGACAAGTCGCCGCTGGTACACCGTAGGTGCGATGAGGTCAGCGAACGCCGACCTCTGGCGGGGGGACAACGGGCCGGCTGCGATCTCCGCGGCCGGCCCATCCATATCGCGCGACCGGACGGACCCTGCCGAGAGTCGCCCACACACCACCGGCGACTGGACCCCGGGTGAGATCGTCCGTCACCTGATCGCCGTCGACCACGACGTCTGGGGTCCGCGACTCCCCCAGCTGGCCGACGGCCGCTCACCGCGCTGGGCATGGGTCGAGCCGCGGTTTGACGAAAGACCGGAGGACCGACCCATGTCGGTGCTCATCGAAACGTTCGCAGCTGGCCGGCGACGCCCCATCGACCTCGTCCGGGACCTCGATCCGGCGGGGTGGGCGCGGTCGGGGAGGCACGAGACGATGACGTCCTCGACGTGGAGGCGATCCTCCGCGACACCCTCGCCCACGACGACGAGCACCTCGCGTCGATCGAGCGGTCGGCCGTCGGCGAGCCGGGCGTCGAAGCCGGCTCGTTGCGCAATCCTCGACGGATCGCTCCGGATCCGGTCACAGCCCTCTAGACCGCATCAGACCCGTCGCCGCCGGACCGGACCGGACCGGAATCCGCCATCGGTACCCCAGCGACTAGGACGTTTGGCAATTCGCGGTGCGCATGCGAACCGAATCCATGGCGTTCAGGAAGTCGGCCTGCTACACCGGCCTTGGCGCCGTAGCGCCGCTCCTGGACTCATCCGGATAGCGAGAGGTTCTCCATGGCTGGTGTGTTGGTCTTCAGTCGGGCCCGGTTCGGTCGGGCCGCCCTGCTCGGCGTCGTGCTTGCAAGCCTGGTCTCGACCGTGGCCTTCGCCGGCAACGCGAACAACGGGACGGTCAAGGTGCACGACGGGGCGACGGACAACGAGCCGACGGTCAAGAACGAGCCGCATGTCTGCACGTTCCACCTGCACTTCTTCTTCGCCGACGCCGGCCAGACCGGTTCATGGTCGATCGACCAGCAGCCGCCCACGGGCACCGCTAGTGCGGGCCTCGCGGGCACGTACGCGACAGACAGCAACGGCGAGTACCAGACCCAGGTGTACGGCCTCCCGATCGGCCACTACAAGCTGTCCTGGCAAGGAAGCACGGACAAGAACCTCAAGCACAAGACGTTCTGGGTCACGTGCGACGGATCGGAGGGCGGTGGCGGGGTGGTCGAAGGCTGACGTCGTCTCCGCACGAACTGAGGGCCGGCTGCGATCTCCGCGGCCGGCCCATCCATATCGCGCGACCCGACGGACCCCGCCGAGGGCCGCGGTCGCCGTCCGCCTACTTGCCCGGCGCTCGGTAGCCGACGTCGACCTTGACCGCCTCGTCGATCTCGGCGGGAGTCAGCAGTACGACCGTCTTGATCGAGGCCGCGCCGGATGCGGCGACGGCCAGCGCGATGGCCGATGCCTCGACGTGGCTCGGCAGCTCGGCGATCAGATAGACGTCGTCGTCGCCGAAGGCGAAGTCGAACGTCTCGACCTTGCCGCCGTGGCTCTCGGCCAGGCGACGGATCGCGGCGGCCCGGCTCGTGCCGCCCTCCTTGATCAGTCCGCGGATCCCTTCGGGCGTGTAGGACACCTGCCACAGATACCTGGCCATGGAGACCTCCTCATGTGGTCGCCCGCGAGTCGCGTGGCCGGCATCGCCGATCCTGCTGCGGACGATCCAACTGTACGCGTCGCAGGCACGGTCGGGGCGGATCCCCGGTCGGGGCGGATCCCCGGTCCTGGATTGTCAGGCGGGCCCGAGCAGCCTACGATCGCAGGCGGACGGTGCGTCGCGTGGCGATCCCACCGGACCGCATGACGTGCCGACCGGGGGTAGGCGGATCGATGACCGATCCCAGCGCGTCTCGGCGAACCGCCTTGGCGGCCGTCTCCGTCGCCGTCGTCCTGTCGAGCGTCCTGACCGGGTGCTCGGACCTGATCGCTCCGGTGCCCATCGCGACGCCGGTACGGATCGCTCGGGCGAGTCCGTCGCCGTCGCCATCGCCGACACCTTCGCCGGTCCGGCCGAGCCCGACGGCCACGGTATCGGCACCGTCGCCGTCACCCACCGTCGCGATCCCCGAGGTGGCCGCCCCGAAGCCGCAGTGGGAGGCCGCCAGCACGACGTTCAAGAACCGGGCGAACGCCCTCAAGCGGCTGGCCAAGCTCAGGGCCAAGGGATTCACCGGCTACCGCATCGAACGGGACAAGGACCGCTACGAGGTCGAACGGGAGTTCTCGACGATGAAGCGGGCGGCCGCCGAGGTCAGGCGTCTCGCCCGCGCCGGGTTCCGGGCCAAGGTCGAGGAAAGCACGGAACCGACCTGACCGCTGGACGATAGGCTTGGGCCGTGGAACCGAGGAACGCTCGCCCGCGCGTCTTCGTCGCCCGCCTGATCCCCGAAGCGGGCCTCGGGCCGATCCGGGCGAGCTGCGACCTGGACGTCTGGACCGAGGACGCGCCACCGCCGCGGGCGGCCCTCCTCGAGCGGGTGGCGGGTTGCGACGGGATCCTGACCCTGTTGACCGACCGGGTCGACGATGAGCTGCTCGACGCCGCCGGTCCGCGCCTGCGCGTGGTCGCCAACTACGCGGTCGGGTTCGACAACATCGATCTCGGCGCCTGCGCCAGACGCGGGGTCGCGGTCGGGAACACGCCGGGCGTCCTGACGGAGTCCACCGCCGACCTGACCTGGGCGCTCATCCTGGCCGTGGCGCGACGCATCGGCGAGGGGGATCGATTCGTCCGATCGGGCAGCTGGCGGACGTGGGGTCCGATGCTCCTGCTCGGCACCGACGTCCACGGATCGACCCTCGGGATCGTCGGCTTCGGGCGGATCGGCCAGGCGGTCGCCCGGCGGGCCGCAGGATTCGGGATGACCGTCCTGTACCACCAGCGCGAGCGGGCGCCCGAGCCCCTCGAGACCGCGCTCGGCACGACGTTCGTCGAGTTCGACGAGCTCCTTGCCCGCAGCGACATCGTGTCGATCCACGTGCCGCTGACCGACGGCACGCGCCACCTGATCGACGCGGCGGCGCTCGCCCGGATGCGGCGCACGGCGGTGCTCGTCAATACCTCGCGCGGACCCATCGTCGACAGCGCCGCGCTGGCCGTCGCCCTGGCCGACGGGACGATCGGCGGGGCCGGCCTCGACGTGACCGACCCCGAACCGATCGATCCGGATGACCCGCTCCTCCGCCTCTCGAATTGCCTGGTCGTGCCCCACATCGCGTCGGCCACGACGGCGACACGCGCCCGGATGGCGACGATGGCCGCCGCCAACCTCCTGGCGGGGGTGCGCGGCCAGCCCCTGCCGACGCCGGTCGACCTGCCATGATCGGCCGATGAGCGATCGAGCCCCGAGCGACCCGGGGAGGCTGGAGCTGGTCGCCGACTTCGGATCGATGGTCGGCGAGGGACCCGTCTGGGACGACCGGATCGGACGGATCGCGTGGGTCGACATCCCCGAGGCGCGGCTCTACCTGACCGCCTCCGACGGGGACACGCGGACGATCCAGCTGGCGTCCCCGGTCGGCTCGATCGCGATCCGCGCGTCCGGCGGTTGGGTGGCGGCACTCGCCGATGGGTTCTGGGCGGTGGCCGATGACGGCACCGTCGAGCGGCTCGCCGACGTCCAGTCCGGGCGTCCCGACCTCCGGTTCAACGACGGGAAGTGCGATCCGCAGGGTCGGTTCTGGGCGGGCACGATGGCCCTCGATCAGCGCGCCGGGGCCGGGGCGCTCTACCGGCTCGACGCCGACCTCGCCGTCCACCGGATGGTCGACGACATCACCATCTCGAACGGGCTCGACTGGAGCCTCGACGGCCGGACGATGTACTACGTCGACACGCCGACCCACCGGATCGACCGCTTCGACTTCGACCCGGCGACGGGATCGATCGCCGATCGACGCCCGTTCGTCGTCGTCGATCCGGCCGACGGCAACCCCGACGGCCTGACGGTCGATGCGGAGGGTGGGGTCTGGGTGGCGCTGTGGGACGGCTGGGTCGTCCGCCGCTACCTGCCCGACGGTTCCGTCGATCGCGAGATCCGGCTGCCGGTCTCAGAGGTGACCTGCCCCGTCTTCGGCGGACGGGACCTCGACGAGCTCTACATCACGTCGGCCTGGGAGCAGCTGAGCGAGGCTCAGCACGCCGCCGAGCCGCTCGCCGGCGCGATGTTCCGGGTCCGGCCGGGGATCCGCGGCCGCCCGCCGACGCCGTTCGCCGGCTGACCCTCAGCGAAGCGTGTCGGGGCCGCCGACCGCGAGCAGGCGGACGAGCTCGTCCCGGGTGGGCAGGCCGGTCTGGTCCCCCTCGACCGCGACCACGGCGGCACCGCAGGCGTTCCCGCGGGCGAGCGCATCCGCGAGGTCGAGGTCGTCGAGCCGGGCGTCGATGAAGCCCGCACAGAACGCGTCGCCGGCACCGACCGGGTCGACGACCAGGGGAACGGGCAGCGCGGGTGCGGTCACCGGCTCGTCGCCCCGCTCGAGCGCGAGGGCACCGCGCGGCCCGAGCTTGAGGACGGCGAGCGACGGCCCGAGCGCGAGCAGACGCTCCGCCAACGTTCGCTCCGCGGTCCCGGGCTTGGCGCCCGTGATGACCGACGCCTCGTCGTCGTCGGCGATGACGACGTCGACCAGCGCGGCGAGCTCGACGAGGGTGGCGGTCGCCTCCGCCTCCGACCAGAGCCGACGCCGAAGGTTGATGTCGAGGCTGATCGTCAGGCCGGCGGATCGTCCGAGCTCGATCGCCGTGAGCACGGCCGCCTCGCAGCGTGACGACAGTGCCGATGTGATCCCGGTCAGGTGGAGCCACCGAGCCGAGGCGAACGCCTTCCGCGACGACGTCGCCTGGACATCCTCGTGGCCCAGCCTCGAGCCGGCCGAGCCGGTCCGCGCGTAGAAGACCTCGGCGGGACCCAGGACCCGCCGCTCGCGGACCATGATCCCGGTGGGACCGGCCGGGTCGACGGTCAGGCCGGTGACGTCGACGCCCTCGCCGCGCAGCGCGCGCTCGATCCGGGTCCCGAGCCCGTCGTCGCCGACCCGGCCGATGAACGCCACGCGCCGGCCGAGCCTGGCCAGGCCGACCGCGACGTTCGCCTCGGCACCGGCGGGATACGGGCGGAAGGCCCCGGCACCGGCCAGCGGCGTGGCGTCCGCGGCCACGAACGAGACGAGGCACTCACCGAGCGTGATCACCTCCGCCGGCCGCGATCCCGGAGCCCGGATGCTCATGGGACCCGACCGCTCTGGCGCGCCGCCTGGATGACCCGCATGACCCGCCGTCCACGCTCGGCGATCCCGGCCGGATCCCCGTCGCCGGTCAACCAGCCGCCGATCCCGACCGCCACGGCACCGGCGACGATGAGGCTCGCTGCCGTGTCCACGGTCACGCCACCGGTCGGGATGACCGGGATCTCGGGAAACGGCCCGTGGAGCTCGCGGATGAACGTCGGTCCGGTGACCGATGCCGGGAAGAGCTTGATCGCCGCCGCGCCGGCCATCCAGCCGCTCAGCGCCTCGGTCGGCGTCATCGCACCGGGGAACGCCGGGATGCCCTTGGCCGCGACCCAGGCGACGAGCGTCGGGTCGGTCACGGGCATGACCACGAAGGTCGCCCCGGCGCCGATCGCCGCCTCGGCATCGTCCACCGTCAGGACCGTGCCGGCACCGATGATGAGGTCGCCCGGCTCGCCGAACCGGGCATGGAGCGCCGCGATCGCGTCGAGGGCGCCGGGGCTGCCGACGGTGATCTCGAACGCGCCGATGCCGGCGGCCGCCAACCCCTCGCCGATGCGGACGACCGACCGCGGATCGAGCCGGCGGCCGATCGCGACCACGCCGCTCTCGACGATCCGATGCGGGACGGCGATCCGGTCGTTCATGCCTCCATCGTAGTCGCGCGGAGTCGTGCGGAGTCGCCGGACGTGGCGCGACACGGCCCTACATCAGTAAGGCGTCGACACGTCTGCTCGCCGGCGAAATGAGGCCCGGGAACCCCCGACGGTAAGGCTCTGCCCGATGGCGGGATGCCGATACGAGCCCAACCTTCGATGCATCGACCGGATGACACCCGACGACCACCCCGGAGGATCCGATGCATCAGCCAGCCAGCTTCAGCGTCGCCCACGACATCCAACGCCGAGCCCGCTCCGATGCGGCACAGGACCGACGGCATGCGCCCGCCGTCGTCGCGGAGGACACGAAGGCGAGCGGAAAGCGGTGGTTCGTGCGGCTGACGGTTGGCCTGCCGCTGCGGCACGGCCGGGTCGATCGCGTCCGCTCTTGAGTCGCTGCCGCCACCCTGCCGATGCGTGATCCGCCCGGCCGCGGGGGCTCGACGAGCGAGGGACGCCCGCATGTGATGATGCGGTCCGTGCCAGGTCGCGTATCCAGTCCGGCGTTCATCGGCCGGCGAGGCCAGCTCGACGCCCTGCGCTCGGCGCTCGGCGGGATCGAACGTGACCGCCGCAGGGTCATCCTCGTCCACGGCGAGGCCGGCATCGGCAAGACGCGGCTGCTCGACGAGTTCGCCCGATCCGTCGTCGATGAGCCGCTCGGTGACCGGCCGACGCGGATGCTTCGCGGTACGTGCGTCGAGCTCGGGAGCGGCGAGCTCCCGTTCGCGCCGATCCTGGACGCGCTCGACGACCTGGCGAAGAGCGGCGACTCCCCCGATGACAGCGCCGCAGCGTGGGCTCTTCGAGATGAGCTCGGCGGGGCAGGCTCGAGCGATGGCGTCTCGCCCGTTCGGGGACGGGTCTTCGTCGGCATCCGGGACCTCCTCGTCCGAGCCGCGGTCGACGCCGACGTCGTCGTCTGCATCGACGACCTCCACTGGGCCGACCGTTCGACGCTCGAGTTGTTGACCTTCCTCTCGACGCGGCTGGTCGGCTCGCGAGTGTTGCTCCTTCTCGCCTACCGCTCGGACGAGATCCACCGGCAGCACCTGCTCCGACCGGTGCTCGCCGAGCTCGAGCGCGGCGCCGTCGCCGCGGACATCCCCCTCGCGCCTTTGGGACGTACGGAGATCCGCGGCCAGCTCGAGGCGATCCTCGGGGCACCACCGAGCGCATCGCGGCTCGATCGCATCGTGACGCTGTCCGACGGCAACCCATTCCACGCCGAGGAGCTCGTCGCGTTGGGCATCGACGTCATCGACCTGCCCCGCTCCCTGCGCGACGTTCTCCTCGCCCGCCTCGAACGGCTCGACCCACCGACCCTCGGCCTCCTCGGCCGGGCTGCGGCGATCGGCCGAGACGTCGATGAAGGCCTCCTGATCGCGATCGCCGACCTTCCCGGGGACGGGGTGCGCGTCGCCCTTCGGCAGGCGGTCGATCACCACGTGCTCGAACCCACACCCGACGGCCGACGATATCGGTTCCGCCATGCCCTGCTCCGTGAAGCGGTCCTGGGCGACCTGCTGCCGAGCGAGCGGGTCGCGCTCCACCGACGGGCCGCCGAGACGCTCGAGGCCCAGCCCGAGCTCGCCGCCCCGTCGCCGGCGACCGCCGCCGCCGAGCTGGCGTACCACTGGATGGAGGCCGGCGATGTCGAGCGTGCTCTTCCCGCGCTGATCGAGGCAGGCCGCCGGGCGGAGGCAGCGCATGCCTGGAGCGAGGCGTCCGACGCCTACGAGCGTGCGGCCGACCTCGCGGCGGGAGGCGCAGGGACGCTCGCCCCGATCGAGCGGGCCGAGCTTCGGATGTCAGCGGCCACGCTCACTTCCTTCTCCGGGGAAGCCGCGCGGGGCCTCGCCCTGGCGCAGGCGGCCGTGGACGAAGATGACGGATCGGATCCGCGCAGATCGGGCGCCCTGCTCTCCTGGCTCGGCTATCTTGCGAACGACGCCGGCGACTTCGACCTGGCGTTGTCGGCCGGCGAAGCTGCCGTGGCGACGATCCCCGAGCAGCCGCTCTCGGAGGAGCGCGCGGACGCGGTCTCCCTTCTTGCCGGGCGGCGGATGGAGCGGAGCCGGTGTCGCGAGGCGATCGAGCTCGCCGACGAGGCGATCATCCTGTGCCGCGCCGTCGGCGCGCAGGCGCGGCTCGGGGCCACGTTGTCGGTCAAGGCCCTTTCGGCTTCCTCCCTCGGGCGCGTCGACGAGACGCGCGCGGCCGTCGACGAGTCGATGGAGATCGGCCGCGGGCTCGGCGAGGTCGGCTTGTTCGACGTGGGCGCGATCGTCTCGAACGACGCGTCGGCCCTGTTGTACATCGGCGACTTCGACCGTGTCGCGACGTTCGTCGACGATGCGATCGCGTGGGCGGCGGAGATCGGAGCAGAGCGGGGATGGGTCCCGTGGCTGGAGGGGCCGGCCGCGACCGCCGCCTTCACGACCGGCGATTGGCGGGCAGCCACTGAACGGCTGGAGCGGCTCCGGGTCGCGGCAGTGGCCAGCTTCCCGCTCATGGAGGCGCTGCTCATCGAGGCCCACCTCGCCGCCGGCCACGGTGACCGTGCTCGCGTCGAGGCTCTTGTCGCAAGTGATCCGGTCACGTCGACGCATGAGGCGTACGCGGCGATGTTCACCCATGTCCGAGCCGTGGCTGCCCTCTCAGCGGACGATCCGGTCGCCGCGGTGCGCTTCGCCGAGTCGGCCCTTGCCAAGATCTCGACGGTCGAGGAAGTGCCGATCCAGGCCGACATGCTCAAGACGGCGGTGCGAGCGCACGCTGATGTCGCCGAGCGATACCGGGCGAGCCGCGCTGACGCACGAGTGGCGATCGCCGTCGGACGGGCCGAGGAACTGGCGGCCGAGGCCGCGGCGCTCGACGCCGGGACGTATCTCGACGGTGCCATGTCGACGCCGTGGATGCACGCCATCGCCCTGCAGGTCGACGCTGAGTCCCGGCGTGCGGCGCAGCGCAGTGATCCACTCGCCTGGGAAGCGGCCGCAGGAGCGCATGCCATCGTCGGGACGATGCCGGACGTGGCCTATTGCCGCTATCGCGAGGGCGAGGCCCTGCTGCTGGCCGGGGATCGCGCTGGCGCGACCGGCCGGCTTACCGAGGCCCACGCGATCGCAGCCCGGATCGGCATGACTCCGCTCGTCGACGGGATCGAGGCACTGGCCCGCCGCGCGCGGCTTACGCTCGTGGTTCCCACCGCCGAGGTGGACCCGGCGGTGGCGATCGCGCCGGTCGATCCTTGGGGTCTCAGCCGTCGGGAGCGCGAGGTCCTGACGCTCGTAGGCGAGGGCCGCACCAACCGCCAGATCGGCGAGGCGTTGTTCATCAGCGACAAGACCGCCTCGGTCCACGTCACCCACATCCTGGTCAAGATGGGCGTCTCGAGCCGGACCGAGGCCGCCCTGCTGGCCGGTCGGAGCAGCCTGGCGACGACCGACGCGCCCCGGGCTCCGACCGCCGACTGACCGATCTCCGCCATCAGGCTCCGACCGAGGGCGGACCGGTGTGGGACGGTACCTTCGAGGGGTGTCCGGCGCCGCACGTGCGGGAGAGATTGACCGGGATGGCCGAGATGTGGGTCTGTGGCGACTGCCGCTCGACGAACAACGCCCGGAGCAAGCGCTGCTACCGCTGCCGACTGCCCAGGACCAGCTCCGAGCTGACCGAGGCCACCGCCGCATACTCGGCCGCCGACGCCCAGGCGACGCAGACCGTGCTCGCCGCTGCGACCCGCCTCGGGGCTCGCTATCGGCCCTCCTGGCCCGTCGCCATCCTGGCGGGCGGGCTGATCCTCGCCACGACCGGTCTCGACGTCCTCCAGACCCGCCAGACGCTGACGATCGCCGACGCCGTTGGGACCGTCCCCCGATCGCAGGTCGACGCGCTCAGGACGATCTCGGCGGTCCATCTCGGGGGCTACATCCTGAGCGGCATCCTGTGGTCGATCTGGATGGCGCTCATCGTCATGAACGTCCCGGCGCTGACCGCGCGGTGGTCGACGTACGGCCCGTTCTCGGCGTTCTTCGCCCTGTGGATCCCGTTCATCGGCCTGAAGCGACCGTATTCGGTGGTCCGGCAGGTCACGACGATGCTGTCGGGCGGGTCGCTCTGGCCGGCCCTGCTCGTCATCGCCTGGTGGCTGACGTTCCTCGCCGCGGCCTACCTGCCGTACGTCGTGACCTTCATCCGACGGGTCGGCGGCGATGACCGGACCGTCCAGGATTCGTTGATGACCGGCAGCGTCACCCGGCTCGGACTCGTCATCGCGGCGGCGATCCTCGCCGCCCTGGTGCTCGTCACGGTCGAGTACTTCCAGCGACTCGCGCTCGACCGGCGGAGCCAGATCGTCCTGGGGACCGAGCCGACCGGGGCCTGACCGCAGCAGCGGATCGCGTCGGCGATGCGCTGACCTCAGTTCGAGGGCTT
The DNA here is from genome assembly GCA_963781845.1 of uncultured Chloroflexia bacterium. Lineage (GTDB taxonomy): Bacteria > Chloroflexota > Limnocylindria > Limnocylindrales > CSP1-4 > Chersky-267. The sequence continues at coordinate 22,448 of CAWAHN010000010.1, forward strand.
GCCCGTCTTGACCGGGGGCTTGCCCTTCGACTGGCCACTCCCACCGGGATGTGGGTTGCCCGTCGTCCCGTCGCCGTGCGGGTTCCCGGTCGTCCCGCCAGGATGCGGGTTGCCGGTCGTCCCGTCGGCGTGCGGGTTCCCGGTGGCCCCACCCGCATGGGGATCGCCGGTCGTCCCGTCGGCGTGCGGGTCGCCGGTCGTCCCGTCGGCGTGCGGATCCCCGGTCGACGCCATCGGCGTGCGGGATCGCCGGTCGTCCCGTCGGCGTGCGGGTTCCCGGTGGCCCCATCCGCATGGGGATCGCCGGGACGGACCTCGTCGGCGCCTGAGTCTCGATCGATCGTCGCGAAGGCGGCCCGGATCGCACCGAGGGCGAGGTCGGCGGTCGCGCTCGGATGGCGATGATCCAGGTCGGCGACCACCGGCAGATCGCGAGCGACGGCCGTGAGCAGGGCCGCCCTCCGGACGGGATCCGCCGACAGCGCGACAAGCGCGGTCAGCTCGACGCGGTATTCGCCGAGGGCAGCGTCGAGGGCCGCGGAGTCGGAGCGGACTCCGCCAGCGACGCCCTCGCCGATCCGCCGTTGGAGTCGATCGAGCCGCGCCTGCCACCCGGCCGGTGCGTCGACCGACGGGAGGGTCGCCGAATTCGACCTGCAGGCGAACCTGGTAGAGCGGTGCCCCGGGCTCGGCGGCGATCGCCACGGCTCCGAAGGCCACGAGGCTGGCGCTCACGGCCAGGACCCCCGCCAATCCGCGGCGCGCCGGACGACCGAACCCCGGACGGGCCGTCGCGGGACGACCGAACCGCGACGGCGTCGTTGCCGAGGCGTGCTGGACGAACGCGTCGAGGACACGGCTTCGGACGTTCTCGACGGCTTCATCGTCGCTCTGGAACGAGCGGTCGATGAGGCCGGCGAACCTGGACTCGAAGGGTCCGGAGGGCCCGAGATCCAGCCTCGGGTCGGTCGCCCGTCCGCGCAGCCAGGTCATGACGGCATCTCGACAAGGTGCATGTCGATGAGCAGGCTCGGTTCGAGGTGGCGACGCAGGGTCGCCAGCGCCCGGAACTGGATCGCGCGCACGCTGCCCTCGCGCTTGCCCATCAGGGCGCCGATCTCGCGAGGACTCAGCCCGGCGAAGAACCGATAGACGATCACGTCCCGCTGCTCCGGCGTCAGGAGCTGGAGCGACTCGCGGACGAGCCGACGATCGGCCATCAGCTCGGCGTGGTCGGCCGGCGCGTGTCGGTCATCGGTGTGACCCTCCACATCGGCCAGCGCCTGATCGTTCGGGCGGGCCCGGGCGAAGTCGATCGCCACGTTCCGAGCGATCCGGAAGAGCCAGGCGCCGAACGGGAGACCGCGATCCTCGTACCGCGGCAGGGCCTCGATCACCTTGACGAACACGCGCTGCAGAAGGTCCTCGGCGTCGGCCGGCTCGCCGACCCTGAGGAGCAGGTACCGATACAGACGCGCGGCGTACGCGTCATAGATGGCCGCGAACGCCCGACCGTCGCCCGCCTTCGCGGCGGCGAGCAGCGTCGCCAGGGTGCCTGCATCGAGTTCATCGACCAATGGAACGTGACCTTGCCGTGACTGTTATGCGGCTGGGTCCGGCGGACCCCCGATCGACGCCGCTGCCTCGCGTGCCCACCGCATCGACCCGGTCGGGCGCCGGCTCGAAGAAGCGTAGCGTCGATGACCGGATCTGGCCCGGGTCGGGGCGCCTCTGCGGGCCGATTTCGGTGCGGCGGGACACCGAACAGGACCGTTGGCGACGGGTCGGATGGGCCATCCGTTGCCGTCGGTCACCGAGGACGTGTTCGAAGGCGTACCTGGCCAGTACCAATGACCCAGATCTGCCGTTGTTCGTAGCGACACCAGTCACGACCGGGATCACCCGGAAGGCCTCGGAGACCGCGACGATGGCGTCTGAACGAAGAAGCCCACGGCACTCGACGACCGTCACCGGATCGCCTCGCAGGCAGCGAGGCCAATCCGTGGTGGAGTTCGCGCTGGTCCTCCCGGTCTTCCTGCTGCTCCTCCTGATCGCCGTGGACTTCGGGCGCCTGTACTTCTCGCTGATCGAGGTCCACAACGCCGCCCGCGAAGGGGCCGCATTCGCCGCCTCCAGCCCGACCGACCTGGCGTCGATCAGCGCGCATGCCCGGCAGGAGACGAGCTCGCAGGCCCAGCGCGGCGAGGGAGCCGTCGCGGTCAGCGCGACCTGCGCCGACCAGTGGGGCGGGACCGTCCCGTGCTCCCAGGCTTCCGGCGGGGTCGGTGCCGGGAATGTCGTCACGGTCAAGGTCGGCGAGCAGTTCGCCTTCCTGACGCCGTTCGTCAACGGGTTCTTCAACAACGACTTCCGGATGGGAGCCTCGGCCACCGCGACGGTCCTCGGCTATGCGGCATCCGGGAGCGGCTCAGCGCCGGGGCCGTGCGCACCACCCGTCGCCGACTTCGCGGTCGCCGTCACCTCGGGGACCGCGATCTTCGCGGATCCTGCTGCGTCGACGCCGAACAGCGGGCATCTGCAACATCTCCGGCTACACCTGGCGATGGGGCGACGGCAAGACCGACGTCGGGAGCGCGACCGGTGACGCCCACACCTACTCCACGGCTGGCACGTACCCGATCACGCTCACGGTCACGAACCAGGCCGGATCCTCGAGCAAGACCTCGTCGATCACGGTGCCTGCCGGGCCGCCGCCGCCCACCTGCACCGTCCCCGTCGCGTCCTTCACCTTCACCAAGAACGGGAAGACGTACAGCTTCACGGACACGTCGACCGTCAGCGACCCGGCCGCCTGCCCGATCTCGGACTGGGCCTGGGACTTCGGCGACGGCATCCTCGGGAACGCTCAGAACCCGCTCCACACCTACTCGAGCAACAACGCCCATACGGTCAGGCTGATCGCGACCAACGCAGCCGGGCCGTCGGCGCCCTATGTCCACTCGCAGTGAGGGCCCTGATGATCCCCGACATCGCATCCCGCCCGGCCGCCGTGCGGCAGGCCCGTGGGCAGGGGCTCGTCGAGTTCGCGCTCGTCCTGCCGGTGTTCCTGCTGATCCTGCTCGGCCTGTTCGACGGGGCAAGGTATGTCTACATGGGCAGCGTCGTCTCCCAGGCGGCGCGCGAGGGGGCGCGGCTCGCGACGGTCGAGGCGCGCTGGATCGGTTCGTCGGATCCGAGCTGCGGGTCCATCGGGGGACCGACGTGCCCGCCGGCCGTGGCCGGCGCGACCAGCCTCCAGGCCGATGTCGCGGCCGCCGTGAACCGGATGGTCGCCCCGTTCGGGACCGTCGCGGTCGGCGACGTGTTCATCCGCTGTACGTCTCCGGCGAACGTCCCGACCGGGGCCTGGACGGGTGTCTCGTGCGTCGACAACGACGCGAACATGGTCGTCTCGGTCCGGGTCCGGATGACCTTCATGCCGATCACCCCCGGGATCAGTGGGATCGGCTCGATCACGAACTTCGGTTCCGCCGCGATGGTCATCAACTAGGAGCACCACGATGTTCGTTCGTCCGACCACCCACCCTGCGCAGCGCGGCCAGATGATCGTCCTGATGGCGCTGACCCTTACCGTCAGCGTCCTGATGGTCGGCCTCGTGATCGACGGGGGGACCGCTCTCGCCCAGCGACGAGCCGCGCAGAACGCGTCCGACTTCGCCGCCCTCGCCGGGGCCCGGATCGTCGCCGAGTCCATCGGCGGCGATGCGCTGAACGGGACGGATCGCAACGTCGAGCTGGCGATCGCGAATGCCGTCGCGTCCAACGGCGGGACACCGATGACCTTCGGAGCCCCGAACGGTCCGCGCTACGTCGATCGCAACGGCGCACTCCTGGCCTTCGTCGGGAGCGAGCGCGATCCCGTCCGGGGGCCGTCGGGGTCAGGGTCGGGTCGACCCGGAGCTGGACGCCGTACTTCCTCGGCCTCATCGGGTTCACGAGCTGGTCCGCCTGCGGCCGACGCGACGGCCAAGGGCGGGTACGCGGACGGCGGACCCGGCGGCACCCTGTTCCCGGTGGGGATCGCCGAGAACTTCTTCAAGACCTTCCCGTTCTGCTCCGACGACAAGATCAGCACCACCCCCGGCGACGACTGCTACCCGCAGCACCTGACGCCGGGCACGCTCAACGTCCCGGGCGGCTTCGGATGGTTGAAGTTCGGCTGCGACGGGTACGGGCTCGGCCAGGATCGCCCCGGCCAACGCCGGCGGATGCGGCGGACTCGATCCCGTTCCTGGCGAGCGAGATCGGGCCGCCGGCGAACAGCTACGGCTGCTGTACGAAGGTCGGTGTCGCGGGAAGCCTCGACCGGATCGGCAACCTGCCCGGGAACAAGGTCGCCGCCGATTGCTCGTACTACATCGACAACGGGATCACGGTGACCGTTCCCGTCTGGGATACGGCGGGCGGCAACGGGCAGAACGCCTGGTACCACATCATCGGATACGCGGGGTTCCAGCTCACCGGCTGCACCGGCGGCAAGGACATCGAGGGTGTCTGGCGCAAGGCGATCTTCAGCGGACCGACGACGTCGACGCCGGGCTTCCCGGGGGCTGCGCTCGGGGTCGAGCTCATCCACTGATCGCGCCTGCGGGGCCGGCACCCGTAACGCGGTCCGGCGGGCCTCGTTCTACGAGGTAGACGAACCGGCCAAACGCAGTGAGGTACGACGATGAAGAAGCTCCATGCGCTGGGGGCAGGCGTGCTCGGTGTGGCTCTGTCCGCCACGAGCGCCCTCGCCGTCGCTCCCCGTATCGCCCCGGGCCTTGCGGCGGAGGGTCTGATCCCACCGACCAACCACGGGGCCGTCGTGTCCGCGGTCGCGGGTGACGATTCCCTGGTCGGTGGCAAGAACGACAACCATGGCGGGGCCGTCAGCACGGTCGCTCGAGGCACGCATGGTCCGAGCGCACAGGACGATGCCGCCCCGACGGTCACGGCCCCCGCCAGCACGAGCCACGGGGCCGCGGTCTCCACCGTTGCCAAGGACAAGACCCAGGTCGGTGGCAAGAACGACAACCACGGCGGGGCCGTCAGCGCGGTCGCCCGGGGTTCGCACGGGTCGGGTCACTGACCGACGATCCCGCGCTGAGCAGCAGGGCCGGAGGGTGACCTCCGGCCTTGCGATTCCTGCAGGCTCAGTCGACCGACCACCCCAGCTCGCGGCGGAGGGTCGCCCGGCCCCGTGACAACCAGCTCGCGACGGTCCCTTCGGGCACGCCGAGGATCACGCCGATCTCGCGCTGCGTGTAGCCGTCGACCGCGCTCAGGAGCAGGGCGGTCCTCGTCCGGGGATCGAGCGTCCGAAGGGCCGCCCAGAGGTCCGGGTCGGATGGATCGGTCCAGGTCTTCGGCTCGATCCGCTGGATGGCGGCCAACCAGCGTCGCCTGCCGCGCAGGTGGTTGAAGGCGAGACGCAGACCGATCGTGTACAGCCACGCTCGGACGTCCACGCCGTCGAACCGGTCCCACGAGCGGAACGCCTTGAGATAGGTCTCCTGGGCCACGTCCTGGGCGTCGTCCTCGTCGCCGAGGACGACGACGAGGCGCCGGACGAGGTTGGCGTAGTACGGCCGGACGGCGGCCTCGAAGGCCACTGGGTCCGTGCGCGACGCCGTCACCGGCTGAGACCGCGTCGATGCGAGCGGTGACGACCTCACGGCATCGGCTTCCCGAAGCACGCGCCGACCCCCGTGGCGCCGGCCCGCTGGTCCACGATCATGTGCAGCTTGCCGTCGCCGGCGACCGATGCCGGGATGACGTAGCCGTGCTCCGGCGCGACCGCCTGCTCGGACGTGCTGCTCGGACCCTTGCCGCCGGCGCCGTCCGTCACCTGGCCGGTCTCGACCTGCCAGACGACGTCGCGGTACCCGTGAGCGGCCAGGAAGGCGGCCGCCTGGGGCGGCGTCATGCACTCCATGTTCGCGCCGGCGAGCGGCTGGCCCGGGTTCTCGATGCCCGGCCGACCCTCGGCCATCGTCTGGACGACGACGGCACCGGCGGCGGTCGCGACGACCCCCAGGACCAGGATCGACGCCAGGGCGAGCGGTGCCGCGAACCGTCCACGCCGGCGGCCCGGGAGCAGGCTCGGCGGGTCGTCGCGTCCAGGGGCCCGTGCCGCGAGGGCGACCAGCCGCGCGTCGAGTTCGGTGTCGGTGTCGGTGTCGGTCATCGGATCCCCTTCGGACGGTCCAGGCGGTCGCGTCCCGACCGCCTCTCGACACCTACAACACCGCAGACGGCCGGATCCATGCGATCGGTCAGGAGGTCACGTCGGCGACCTTGACCGGCCGTCCCTCGCGCCAGCTGCGGGTGCAGGCCAGGGCCAGGCGAAGCGTCTCGAGGGCATCGGCCGGCCCGGGCGAGGGGGTTCGGCCGGCGGCGAGCGCCTCGAAGAACACCTCGAGCTCGCGCCGATAGGCCACCTCGAACCGGTCCGGGAAGTTCTCGAAGTGGTCGGCCTCGAAGCCGAAGTCGCGAGAGAACACCATCGACGTCTTCTGCGGGGCCTCGACGACGACCTTGCCGGTCGAGCCGGCCACCTCGGTCCGGATGTCGTAGCCCCACGTCGAGCGGCGCGACGTCTCGACGACTCCGAGCGCGCCGTTGCGGAAGCGAAGCAGCGTCACCGCGGTATCCGAATCGTCGGCCTGGGCGAACCGGTCGTCGATGAGGACGGTGCCCCAGCTCTGGACCTCGTCGACCTCGCCCACGAGGAACCGGGCCAGGTCGAGGTCGTGGACGGCCATGTCGAGGAAGACGCCGCCGCTCGTCTTGAGGAACTCGAGCCCGGGCGGGTAGGTGTCGCGCGACAGCGCCCGGAACATCTCGATCCGCCCGACGGCGCCACTGTCGATCCGGGCCTTGGCGGCCTCGTACCCGGGGTCGAACCGGCGCATGAACCCGAGCTGGACGGGGATGCCCGTCGAGGCGACGAGCTCGACGATCCGCCCGGTCTCGGTCAGGTCCAGGGCGATCGGCTTCTCGCTCCAGACCGCCTTGCCGGCGTCGATCGCCATCTCGATCAGGTCGGCGTGCGTGTTCGTCTGGGTGGAGATCACCACCGCCTCGACGGCCGGATCGAGGATCGCCTCCTCGGACGAGGTAACGGCACGCTCGGCCTTGGCGACCGCGCGGCCACGCTCGGCGCGGTCCCGACCGTGGTCCGCGACGACGACCATCCGGATGTTGGGGATCCCCGCCAGCGTCCTGACGTGGGTCACCCCCATCCGGCCGACCCCGATGAAGGCGACCCCGATCCTGTCCGGGTCCCTGACCTTGAACGACACCACCCATCCACCTCCGAACCGACGCCGATCTCCGGCGCCGGGAGGCCGACTCTAGCGCGTCCCCAGGGCCCGCGGGTGGCGCCGGAGCCAGGTGCGGAGGTCGACCGCCAGGCCGACCGCGAGGATCCCGCCGAAGACGACCGGGATCCGCCGGCTGAGCCGGTCCGGCAGGAAGATGTCGGTCACGGTCCCGCTCTCGGCGCCGAGCGTCTCCGCGAGCGGCGTCAGCGGACAGACCTGGTTGTTGCTGAGGTAGACGGCGGTCTCGGCCAGCGCGACCCCGGCGGCGATCATGCTGCCCCGTCCGGTCCGGCCGCGGAGCCCGTCCAGGGTGAAGCGCAGGATGAGGCCCGCGATCGAGACGAAGATCGCCGTGTGGACCGCCTTGATGAGCACGACGACCGCGGGTCGACGGTCGGCTGGGACGCGCTCGGCCAGCGGGACCGTCAGCGGCCCGCTCCAGAACGGCTCGCGGTGGACCGGCGGCGCACCCATCTTGACCTCCCGTGCCGAACGCTACCGGGCCGCGCTGGGCCGGGCCAGTGCCGCTCGGCCCGGGCCGCCGGTGTCCTGGGTCAGGATGTGACCGCGTCCCCGCCCTCCGGCGACGCTGCGGATCGGGTCCGGGCGATCCCCGGCGAGGAGCATCTGGGGGACCTGCCGGAACCCGTACCCCGAGCCCGTCCCGTCGGGCTCGAACACCCAGACCAGATCGAATCGGTCGGACGGCCAGACGGTCGGCACGCCGGCCGAACCGCTGACGATCCGCTCCGCCATCAACGGGATCAGGCGGTGCTCCCAGGAGACGAGGACGACGCCGTCGATCGCTCGGACCGCGTCGATCAGCTCGACGGCCTGCTCCTTGAGGTAGCTCGTGTCGATCGTCAGGCCGAGCCGGGCCGCCAATGGCTCGAGCGTCTCGCGCGGACGGCGGCTGCTGCTGTCGGCGCCGATCCTCGAGGCGAACAGGTGGGTCGGGGTCGGGACGACCGGCGGGCGCCCCACGGGGTCGGGACGCGGCGCGAACAGGGCGACCAGGGCGCCGGCACGCTGCCACCCGAGTGGGATCAGCGACTCCGGGTCGAGGTCGCCGTCGATCGTCACCCCGTGGGGCGGTCCGTCGCCGATCGGCTTCTCGGCATGGCGGACGAGCAGGATGGCGGCGGGCATCGGACCCCTTCCTGGCGGCGTCGCGTTGAGGTGCGGCGGGTCCGATTCTATGCGGGCCGAGCGCCGTTCGATGCCGCGACCGCCAGCTCGGAGGTCGCCCGGTCGAACCCGGCCGCGAAGGCCGCGAGATCCGCGTCGACGAGCTCCGGGTGGTGCTTGCGGACCAGCTCCGTCATCGCCTCGCGGACGGAGTCCCGGCCGACGATCGGTCGCCGTGCGACGAGGGCACCGAGGCCGACGATGCTGACCAGCCGGTCGTCGCCGGCGGCTCGGGCCAGCTCGGTGCACGGCAGGCGGACGACCTCGATATCGGTCCGGGCCGGTTCGGCCTCGACCAGCGAGTCGTTGACGACGAGCAGACCGCCCGGAGCGAGGAGCGGCTCATACCGCGCCATCGACGGGGGGTTGAGCGCGACGACGCTGTCGGGCAGGTCCACCAGCGGCGAGCCGATCGGCAGGTCGCTGACGACGACGGTGCACGTCGCGGTCCCGCCGCGCATCTCCGGGCCGTACGACGGCATCCACGAGACCTCGCGACCCTCGAGCAGGGCCGCCTGGGCGAGGACCTGGCCGGCGAACAGGAGGCCCTGGCCGCCGAACCCGCACAGGATCGTGCCGTGCTCCATGGTCAACCCTCCGCCCGATCCCGAGGTGGCTCGAGCAGACGGTCCACGAGCACGCCCAGCGGGTACGTCTCGACGACGTCGTGGGCGAGGTGCTCCATCGACTCGACCGGCGTCAGGCCCCAGCCGACCGGGCAGGTCGACAGCACCTCGACGATCGACAGCCCGCCCCCGGCGAGCTGGACCTCGAACGCGCGGCGGATCATCGCCTTCGTCCGACCGATGAGCCCCGGGTCGGCGATCGAGCCACGGGCGGCGTACGAGACGCCGGGCACGAGGGCGAGCATCTCGGTGATCGGCAGCGGGTACCCGGCGACGGCGGCGTCGCGACCGGTCGGGCTCGACGTCGTCCGCTGGCCCAGGAGGGTCGTCGGGGCCATCTGGCCGCCGGTCATCCCGTAGATCCCGTTGTTGACGAAGATGACGCTGATCCGCTCGCCGCGTGCGGCCGCGTGGATGATCTCGGCCGTCCCGATCGCGGCCAGGTCGCCGTCGCCCTGGTAGGTGAAGACGAACGCGTCGGGTCGCGATCGACGCACGCCCGTGGCGACCGCCGGCGCCCGCCCGTGCGGTGACTCGACGAAGTCGACCGGGAGGTAGTCGTAGGCGAAGACGCTGCAGCCGACGGAGGCGACCCCGATCGTCCGCGGCCCCAGCTCGAGCTCGTCGAGCAGCTCGGCGACGATCCGGTGGATGATCCCGTGTCCGCAACCCGGGCAGTAGTGACTCGAGCGATCGCTGAGCATCGCGGGGTGGCCGTAGATCAGCCGCCGAACGTCGGCGTCCGGTCCGATCGGGGCGATCGTCGTCGTCGTCATGGTCGTCACCTCGCCGCAGCGGGAGCTTCGGTCAGCGCCCACGCTCGGCGGGCCGCGTCGAGGACCTCGCCCGGCGTCGGGACCATCCCGCCCATCCGGCCGTGGAAGAGGACCGGCGCTCGGTCGCCCACCGCCAGCCTGACGTCCTCGACGAGCTGGCCGGCGGACAGCTCGACGACGAGCAGCGCGCGAAGACGAGGCGCGACCGCCGCGAGCGCATCGCTCGGGAACGGCCACAGCGTGATCGGCCGGAACAGGCCCAGCGCAAGGCCGCCCGCTCGGGCGCGCTGGATCGCCGTGCGGGCGACCCTCGCCGCCGTGCCGTAGGCGACGATCGCGATCTCGGCGTCGTCGAGGTCCTCGCCCGCCCAGCGGACCTCCCGCTCGGCGATCGTCCGGTACTTGGCCTGGAGGTGTCGATCGTGGGCTTCGAGCTCCTCGGGCAGGAGGTGGAGCGACTGAAGCACTCGGGGCGGACGCCCGTTCGCGCCGGACAGCTGCCAGCCATCGGGCAACCGGGCCGGCATCCGGTACGACGGCACGACCGGCTCCATCGCCTGGCCCATGACCCCGTCGGCCAGGATCATCGTCGGGGTCCGGTAGCGCTCGGCGATCTCGAACGCGTCGGCGACCAGGCCGACGGCCTCGGCGATCGACGACGGCGCGAGGACCGGGACGCGATAGTCGCCGTGCCCGTGTCCCTTCGTCGCCTGGAAGTAGTCCGACTGCGAGGGACCGATGCTGCCGAGACCCGGCCCGCCGCGCATGACGTTGACGAGCACCACCGGCAGCTCCGAGCCCGCCATGTAGCTCATCGCCTCGGCCATCAGGCTGATGCCGGGGCTCGATGAGGAGACGAGGACCCGCGCGCCCGTCGCGGCGGCGCCGAGCGCCATGTTGATCGCGCCGAGCTCGCTCTCCGCCTGGACGAACACCCGACCGCACTCCGGCATCCGCCGCGCCATCCATTCGAGCAGCTCGGCCTGGGGGGTGATCGGATACCCGAAGTAGGCGTCGCAGCCGGCCTGGATCGCGGCCTCGGCGATGGCCTCGTTGCCCTTCATCAGGATCGGTCGGATGGCCGAGGACGCCTCGACCGGTCCTCGGTCTGCGGGTGCGAGGAGCGTGGTCATGACCGATCCTTCCGGCGGGCGTAGACGGTGAAGACCGCGTCGGGGCAGATGCGAGCGCACAGGGCACAGCTCGTGCAACTCGCGGCGTCGGTCAGACGGACGGGGTGGTAGCCGAGCCGGTTGACGAGGCTCCGGTCGAGCTCCAGGACGTGCTTCGGACAGATCGAGATGCAGAGCTCGCAGCCCTTGCAGTGATCCGCGGCGATGTCGAGCGGCTCGAACGGTGCCGGCTTCGTGGGAGCGCCGGCCAGCCGAGTCCCGGTGGTGACGAGGACCATCTCCACCTCCGGTCCCTACCGTATCGGTGGTGACCGCGACCGGGGAGTGCCGGAGGGCAGGTCCGCGGGGGCCGTTCGGCCACACGACCCGCCCGGATCGGTCCGGACAAGCCCCTCAGCGTCCGAGGTAGCGGCGGATCCCCGCCACGAGGCCGGCGGCATAGCGGTCGCGTCCGACCGCGCCGGACATCCGGGTCGCGTCGCCGGCGTTCTTCATGTTCCCGAGCTCGACCATCACGACCGGCACGTCGGACATGTTCAGGGTGCCCAGGTCCGTCCGGCTGACGATCCCGTTCGCGGCGTAGTAGTTGGCGATCGGCAGCCCGGCGTCGACGAGGCCGGCCCGCATGGCCGTGGCGAGGCGAGACGACCGAGCCAGGATGTCGGTCGTGTAGTGGGGCACGCGTCCGGGCTTCATGACCACGAAACCGCGATGCGACAGGGCCGACCCATCCGCGTGGATGCTGATCGTCAGGGCGGCGTTCACCCGCGCACCGAAGCGCCCGCGGACGTCGACGCACGGTCCGACGCCGGTGTCGGTCGACCGGGTCAGTCGGACCGTCGCGCCGAGCGCCTCGAGGCGCGCCTTGACGCGCAGCGCGACGGCGAAGGTGAACCGGTGCTCGGGGTAGCCCCGGCGAGTGGACGTCCCGACCGTGTTGCAGGCCTTCCACCCGTTGCCGATGAACACCCGACGAGCGATCCGCGCGGCGTGCGCGGCGTTCCCGCCGTTGTGCCCGGGATCCAGCGCGATCACGAGCCCGGCCAGCGGCAGGGCGACCTGGGCTTGGACGCTGTCGAGGCTCGGGCCCGACCTCGTCCGGTCGGCGCCGGCCGCGAGAGGACCTCCCGTCGCCGCGGAGATCGCGATGGCGATCACCCACGCGCCAACGAACACCCGTGTCATTCGCGGCCTGTTCATGGCTCCATCTTGTGGTCGGACCTCGGTGCTCACGCTACGGTGCCACATCGAAGGGATCACCGACGTCGTCGGCGATCTGATGGGCCGCGCCGGGGTTGATGTCGACTGCCCACAGCGACACCCTGGCGCAGTCGATGTCATCGCAGGCCGTGACCAGGACGCTCCGCCCATCATTCGCCCATCGAACCGACAGCAGTCCATCATGGTTCGTGCCCATCGTGGCGTCGACCGGCGAGCGCGCCGAGATCAACGTCGGCCGCCCATCGGGCCCGATGACGCTGAGCTCCCCAAAGCTTCCCGTGGTACCCGCGAGGAGCCTGATGCCGTCCGGCGACCAGCCGAGCATCCGACCGGCCGGCTTGGAGAATGCTCGTGATCCTGAACCGTCCGCCTTGAGGAGCTCGGTCCCCCCGTCAACGTCCGCGACCGCGATCTGGAGTGAGTCAGGCGTCCACTTCCCGGCACCCACAAGCAGACCTTTCCGACTCTCCAGCCACCGTGACGTCGACCCATCCGTGGACAGGAGCAGCGCCTTCCCGGAGCGGTCCGTCGAACACGGAGCCATGCAGCCGACAAGGCCGAACCAGCGTCCATCCGGCGACCACGAGAATAGGTCGTACGCCCACCCGTTGAAGGTCGAGTTGGCGAAGCCCTTCGGCAGGGGCACGACGCCACGTTGGGCACCGTCGAGCCCGATGATCTTGATCACCTTGCGTCCGTCGACCGCGGAGTTGACCGCCAGTCTCTGGCCATCAGGTGACCACTGGAACTCCCACCCGATCCCCCAGGCCGATGCGAGATCGCCGAATCCGTACGACCCGAGCGATCGGCCATCTGCCGCGATGACCCGGAGCGTTTCGTTTGGGTACCCTTGCCCACTCGCGTCAGCAGCCCCGGACTCGACGTACGCGAGGCTCCGACCGTCGGGCGAGAACGAGACCTGCCCGATGTTGAGACCCGTGGCGATCCTGGCCCGATCCGTGCCATCGGATGCCATCACGTAGACGCCGTCAGCACGTGCGAACGCGATGCTGCCGGGCGCGAACGTGGCGAGCAAGGGCGAGGCCGGAGTGTTGCTCGCGTTCGCCGGCCGGCTCGGGTTGACGATGACGCCGAGGTTCCGGGGGCCGCCGGCAAGCAGGCTCGCCGTGACGGCCGCCGTGAGCAGCCCGATCAAGAGGAGGATCCACGCGAGGCGATAGCCCCGCAGACCGATCGACGACGTCACCCGGGCCGCTTCCGCGCCCCGTCCGCCGCCGGGCAGCGCCAGCCGCCAGGCGGGCTGCTGACGCACCCGTTGGGTTCGAGCGACCACGGCCGCAAGCTGACCGCCCGGGACCCGCGGGTCGGCGGCGGCCGCGTAGTGGGCGCGGAGGAGACGCTCGAGATCCTCGCCGTCGTTCATGCCAACGACTCCTTCGAGAAGGCCGGTTCACGTTCGTCCGCCTCGAGGACACCCCGCAGCGTGGCCAGCGAACGGTTGAGCCGCGATTTCAGCGTCCCGATCGGGATGCCAAGCGTCTGCGCGGCTTCGGATAGCGGGAGGTCGAGGTAGTAGACCAGCACGAGTGCCGCGCGCTGCTCAGGGGTCAACCGGCCAAGGCCCCGCGTGAGCTGGTCGTTGATCGCCAGGCCGTGCGCTGTGTCGGGCTGGACCGGTCCATCGCCCGGCAGCAGCCGGATCTCGACGACCGTCCGTCTCCGGTCCCGGCGGGCTCGGTCCTGGCATGCACGGACGAGGAGTCGTCGGAGCCACGCCTCGAACCGATCCGGGTCGCGCAGGCCGCGGATACCGCGCCAGGCATCGACGAGGGCATCCTGGACGGCGTCGTCCGCCGAGGTGCCGTCCCGGAGGATCAGCCGCGCGACCGCATTCAGGCGTCCGAGGGAGCTCGCGACGAGCGTCGCGAACGCCTCTCGGTCACCCTGCTGCGCCCGGACAACCAGATCCCGGTCCATGCCTGCCCTCACAATGGCGGCGCCCGTCCGGGCGTCGCTCACCGAGTATGTCTTGAGAGCGAGGCGAGAAGTTCCATCACGGCGGTCGTCGGCGCCCGGCGGTCCGTCGTGGTCGGGGCTCGTGACGAATGGCCCTTGTGGCGAGGCGACCCCCGGTCGATGCTCACGGCAGAGCGCAGGGGGCGTCGAAGCGCGACCCATCCCCACGGTCGCCCGGGCCGCGTCGAGCCACTGGCGGGACCGACCTGCGCCCATACGAGAGGCGGCAGCCATGTCGCCGATGCTGATCCTGGCGGGGATCGTGATCGCCGTCCTGGTGATTCGCGCTCTGCTCGAGGTCTTCTGGACAGGACCCGGCCCGTTCACCAGGTGAGTCGGTGGCCGACACGCGGTCGACCCGGACGCTTCCGGCGAGGGAGACGCGCCCTCAGACCCCGGTCTCGGCTGCGATCCGGCCGATCCTGACCGCCTCGACCAAGGCGGCATGGTCGCGCTCCGTCTGATCCGCGTAGGCGACCCCGAACGAAGCGATGGCCTCGTCGAACACGGGACCGGCGCCGAGGTAGCCGGCGATCGCGGCCGGGTCACCCGACCGCGCATGCGCCCGGGCGAGGGCCCAGGCGCAGACCTCGGCGTACAGGGCCATCCCCGGGGGTCGGAGTCCGGCCAGATCGACGCCGTACTTCATGTCGTGGAGCTGGCGGACGTAGTACTCCGTCCCGGTGACGGGCGACTTCGTCCAGCCGAGGAAGCTGTCGGATAGGGCCTGCATGATCCGCTGGCCGGTGACCACCCGCTCGCCCTGGTGCTTCCGGCGCTTGCCTGGGACGTAGGGCGCGATGACCGACTCGCGGGCTTCCTTGACCTGGAGGACCAGCGGACCCCCGGCCGGCCCGGCGAACAGCGCGACGTAGCACCGGGTTCCGACGCTCCCGACGCCGACCACCTTGAGCGCGACGTCGAGCAGGCGATGCTTCTCCACCAGGACGCGTCGGTCGGGCGTCAGCGATCGGAGGTACGACGCATACATCGTCGCCAGGTTCGGCCGGGATGGGTCGTCATCCGGCAGGCGGAGCAGCAGCGGCGGTCGGTCGCGGAGGAGCCAGCCACCGGCGGGGTTCGCGACCGACAGCTTGCCGAGGGCCGACAGGTGATCGCGCCGTCGGGCGTTCTCCACATCCGACAGGAGGTCTTGTCGGAGACGGGCCTGCTCGACCCGCTTGATGATCGACTCGATCGGGATCGACGCGTACCAGACCTGGAGCGCCCGCATCCCGGCGAACGTCCGGATCCAGCGCCGGTACTCCGTCGCCACGATCCGGGCCATGTCGCGGGCCGTCGCCTCCGAGTAGCCGTTGTCGCGCGACGCGACCACGAAGCTGGCCGCCAGGCGCTTGACATCCCACTCCCACGGTCCTCGATCGGTCTCGTCGAAGTCGTTCAGGTCGAAGACGAGCCGCCGCTCCGGACTGGCGTAGATGCCGAAGTTGGCGAGATGCGCATCCCCGCACAGCTGGACGATCGATCCCATCGTGGGAGTCGAGGCGAGGTCCCCGGCCATGACGGCGGCCGAGCCTCGGAGGAAGGTGAACGGCGAGGCGAGCATCCGACCGATCCGGATCGGTACGAGCTCCGGCAGCCGGTCCTCGTTCGAGGCCATCAGCGTGTCGACCGGATCGGTCCGGTCCGTGGGTGGCGACCAGGCCGCGTGGCTCCGACGCGTGACGACCTTGCGCCGAGCGCGTCCGTGGGCCAGAAACAGGGCGGCGCGGCTGTCCGGCGGAAGGATGGCTTCAGGATCCGGCATCATCGGAGCGCCAGTGTAGCGAGCGATCGGCCGTCGCCGCCGGGACGCGGTGGCGGATGTCCGAGGATCGAGCGTCACGGTGCTCGACCGACGCGGTCGTCGGCCATCCGGACGTACGATCGGACCCCCGGAAGGAGCGACCCGATGCTGCACTCGAAGGATGCCGTCCGCGACCAGCTGGCTGACGATGTCTTCGCCTCGACCGATCTCGCCGTGTCGATGCCGAAGTACCGGATCCCGGATCGCGAGCAGGACCCGCGTCACGCCTACCAGGTCGTCGCCGACGAGCTCATGCTCGACGGCAACTCGCGGCAGAACCTGGCCACGTTCTGCCAGACCTGGCTCGAGCCCGAGGTCCACCGGCTGATGGACCTGAGCATCGACAAGAACATGATCGACAAGGACGAATACCCGCAGACGGCCGAGCTCGAATCCCGCTGCGTCCACATGCTCGCGGACCTGTGGAACTCACCCGATGCCTTGGACACCCTCGGCACGTCGACGACCGGGTCGAGCGAGGCCGCGATGCTCGGCGGGATGGCCCTCCTGTGGAAGTGGCGCGAGCGCCAGCGGGCAGCCGGTCGGGCGACCGATCGACCCAACCTCGTGACCGGGCCGGTCCAGATCTGCTGGCACAAGTTCGCACGCTATTGGGATGTGGAGCACCGGGAGATCCCGATGGAGCGCGGTCGCCTGATCATGTCGCCCGAGGAGGTTCTGGCGCGGGTGGACGAGAACACGATCGGCGTCGTCCCGACCCTCGGGGTGACGTACACCTGCGACTACGAGCCGGTCGGCGCGGTCGCTGCGGCCCTCGACGACCTCCAGTCGCGGACCGGCCTTGACCTGCCGATCCACGTCGACGCGGCCAGCGGCGGGTTCATCGCCCCGTTCGTCGACCCGGACCTCGTCTGGGACTTCCGTATCCCACGGGTCAAGTCGATCAACACGTCCGGTCACAAGTTCGGCCTCGCGCCGCTCGGCGTGGGTTGGGTGATCTGGCGCGACGCGGCGGAGCTGCCCGAGGACCTGATCTTCCGGGTCAACTATCTCGGCGGCGACATGCCGACCTTCGCGCTGAACTTCTCGAGGCCGGGCGGCCAGATCGCCGCCCAGTACTACAACTTCCTGCGCCTCGGACGCGAGGGCTACCGGAAGATCCACGAAGCCAGCTATGCGACGGCCCGCTACCTCGCCGACGAGATCGCGAAGATGGGCCCGTTCGAGATCGTGTATGACGGGCGCGGGGGGATCCCCGCCCTCGCCTGGACGCTGCGCGAGGATGTTCGGCATCCGTTCACGTTGTTCGACCTCGCCGACCGACTCCGGGTCTCCGGTTGGCAGGTCCCGGCCTACACCCTGCCCGCGAACCGGCAAGAGGTCGCGGTCCAGCGGATCCTCGTCCGCCACGACTTCAGCCGCGATCTGGCGAACCTGCTCCTCGACGACTACCGTCGCGCGCTGGCCCACCTCGATGCGCATCCGCAGGCACGCCCGTTGACCGAGAAGGAAGCGAGCGGATTCCGCCATTGACCTCCGGGCTGGAACGCCCGGGCGTCCGCGCAGCGGGATCCTCGCGCCATATCGACTCCGCGGATCAGATGCCGACCGGCTCCCGAACGAGGACGACGGTCGTTCGCCCTGCGCCCCATTCGCCGTACATGACGAGGACCTTCTCCAGGGCGGTGTCGACCCCGAGCCTCGTCCGGACCTGCTCGTTCTCCCACGGGAAGACGACCTCGTCGATCCGCCGCAGCGCGGCGTCGAGGTCGGGCACGATCTTCTGACTGCCGACGACCAGGATCAACCGACCCGCCCCGGCGGCGTATGCCCCGAGCTGGCTGCCGGTGGCCGAGGCGGACACCAGGGCCCCGGCCTCGGTGACGGCGGCGACGCTCCCGAGCATGAAATCCGGAGCCGACGTCATCTTGCGGATCTCGCGGCCCTGCGTCGCTCGGTCCATCGCGGCGAGCCTCGGTCGGATCGCGTCGTAGCGGCCCGACGTCATCAGCTCGTCGTACAGGCCGATCTGCTCGAGGGTCCGTGACTTGCCGGAGTGGACCTCGGCACCCGCCGGGATCAGCTCGAGGACGAGGTCGCGAGCCTGGTCGCCGGTATCGACGACGACCGCCTCGATGTTGTGCGAACGGAGCGCGGCGGCAACCCGTTCGACGGGATCGACCTGGGTGCTCGGCGCTCGCGTCGCGGTATCGGCGGTCATGGTCGGCCTCTCTGGTAGTTGCTGAAGCAACGATACCACGACCGACGGAACGGCATGGCCGACCCAGTCCTCCCATACGTGGCGGACGCGAAGAGACCGACCGGCACGGCGCCGATCGGTCTCGAGTCGCGGTGGCGCGGACCCCGGCCCGCCAGGGGCTGGGGCCGCGGCCGACTAGCTGGAGGGTGCGCTCGGCGGGGCCGGCGGCGCAGGCGGGGTCTGGGTCGGAGCGGCCGGGGCCTGGGCCGGGGCGGCCGGGGTCGCCATCGCCTTGGCCGCGGCCTCGTTGGCCGCCTGCACCTGGGCGAGCGCCGTCCGCTGCTCCGGCGTCAGGAGCGACATCTCCTTCTCGACGAAGTGGTCGCGGACGCCCGGGTAGTTCAGGTACATGTAGATGAGCAGGGCCAGGAGCCAAGGTACTGACTCGGCCTCGACCGACGATCCGAAGAGGAGCGCCATGAACCCGAAGATCAGGGTGAAGATGCTGATGAAGATGCCGAAGCTCCATGCGTACGCACGGACGTTCCAGAATCCCTCGGCCACCCAGAACCAGATCGCGGCGATGATCAGCGCCCAGATGGCCTGACCCCACTGCGGGTTCCCGGAGAACGAGACGGACTTTCCGACGAAGGTGAAGTTGGCGATCCCCACGAAGACCAGAGCGCGCCAGATCTCATAGAGCCCGGCCAGTCCCGCTCCCAGGGCCAACGCGGTTACGCCGATGGGTCGTTGCATGTAGCGTGAGCCTCCCTCTGCCATCGCTCCCGAACTTCGGTGATGGTCGCCGCATGATAGCAGCCACTTGATAGCGTTCCGAGGCCGCGGCGCGGGCTGGCGAGCGAGTCAGAGCGTGACCAGCTGGAGGCTGATGATGTGCTCGTTCCCGGCCCGGATCGAAGTCAGCTGAGCGGCCGACAACGGACCGTCCATGTTGATCCGCGCCACCGCCGCCTCGGCGTCCTCGAAGATGGTGTTCTCGGTCTCGAGCACGTTGATCCCGTCGGCCCGGAGGTTGTCGAACACGTGGGCGAGGACCCCCGGACGGTTCCGGTGGCGGACCACGAGCATATGGGTCGCCGGCGTCCGCTGGGTGAGGTTGACGACGTTCGGGACCCGTCCGGTCTCCTTGTACGCACGGACGATCCGGACGGTCTCCGCCGCGACCGCCTCCTGCGCCTGCTCGGTGGACGCACCGATGTGATGGGTCCCGTACACGCCGGGCGCCTGGAGGAGGGGCAGGTGGAAGTCGGCCGTCCCCGAGGTCGGCTCCCCCGGGAAGACGTCGAGCCCGACGCGGATGCCGCGATCCCGGACGGCCGCGGCCAGGGCCTCGTGGTCCACGACCTCGGCCCGCGACGTGTTGATGAACGACGCGCCCGGCCGAAGGCGCCCGAGGAGCGCCGCATCGACCAGGCCCCGCGTCTCGGGACCGAGCGCCACATGGACGCTCAGGACGTCCGCCCGATCGGCGACCTCACCCGGCGTCCCGACGATCTCGACCGTGGGGCGGCGACCGGCCGTCTCGAACCCGTAGGCGGCCAGGTCCGCTCCGCTGTCGTCCTCGAATCGCCTCGACCAGATGACGATGTCCATCCCGAACGCATGCGCCCGCCGAGCGACCTCCTGGGCGATGTTCCCGAAGCCCAGCAACCCGAGGGTCCGGCCATGGAGCCCACGTGCCCGAGAGAACTCCTTCTTGTCCCAGCGGCCGGCGCGCAGCTCCGCCACGTTGTCCGGGATCCGCCGGTCGAGGCTGAGGATGAGCCCGACGGCGAGCTCGGCCACGGCGATCGCGTTCTTGCCCGGGCAGTTCGAGACGTAGATGCCCCGGGCCGATGCCGCGCCGACGTCGATCGTGTTGTAGCCGGCGCCGGCTCGGACGATCAGCGACAGGTCGCCGCCCATCATCGCCGCGGTGACCTGGGTGGATCGGACCACCAGGACCTCCGCCCCGCTCGTCGACAGCGCGTCGACCAGGGCGGCGTCCTTGAGCGTGGGATCGAAGATCACTTCGCAGCCGGCGGCGGCAAGGCCGTCCAGGCCCGACTGCTCGAACGGATCGGCGACCAGGACCTTCATCGCGGTGCGGCTCCTGCGGGCCCAACACGCCCGCGTCGCGCCGGGCGTCGGCGCCGATCGTAGCGGTCCGTCCGACCCCCGGGATCGACCGTCCCGCAGCACGCGCGGCAGGCGCGCGACAACCGACAACGCCGGCTTCCGCTAGGATGCCGCAGGCGCCCTCCGATGGCATCCGACGCAGGGGCGCGTTGAAGGGAGTCCCATGCGCAAGCTCACGCTCGCCGCGCTCGTCGTCGCCGTGACGGTGATCGCCGCAGCCTGCGGGAACAGCTCCAGCGATCTGACCGGCAAGACCTGGCAGCTGACCGCGATCTCCGAGAAGGTCCCTGCGTTCCAGGGCGTGGTGCCGGCGGCAGACCAGACGAAGTACACGATCACCTTCAACAAGGACGGCTCGTTCAACGCCGTGGCCGACTGCAACGTCGTGTCGGGTTCGTACAAGACGAGCGGTACGAGCCTCACGATCACGCTTGGCCCGTCGACCCTGGTGGCCTGCCCCGAGGGCTCGTACGGCGACCTGTTCGCGTTCGCCCTCGCCCGGTCGAAGTCCTACGCGGTCGCCGGCGACCAGCTGACGATCGACCTCGACGACGGCGGCATCCTCAGCTTCGTGACCGGCGCGGCCGTGCCATCCGTCGGCCCGACGACGAGCGCGGCAGCGGCTGCCACGGCGACCCCGACACCGAAGCCGACCGCCAGCCCGACCCCGAAGCCGACACCGTCGCCGACGCCCAGCCCGACGGCCAAGCCGACGACCGGCCCGACCTCGGCTCCGACGACCGCGCCCACCGCGACCCCGGCCCCGACGCCCCCACCGACGCCGGCGCCGACTCCGTCGCCGACACCCATCCCGGGCGCCGACCTGACCGGCAAGCTCTGGCAGCTGACCGCGCTCACGATGAAGCAGCCGGCGTTCCAGGGCGTGGTCCCTCCCGCCCAGCAGCAGAACTACACCCTCCAGTTCAACACCGACGGCACGTTCAACGCGAAGGCCGACTGCAACACGGTCGCGGGCAAGTGGACGGCGACGTCCGCCGGCGGCCTGACCGTCACGCCCGGCCCGTCGACGATCGTCGCCTGCGCCGAGGACTCGCTCGGCAACCTGTACGTCCTCGCCATGAGCAATGCCGCCAGTTATGCGATCGCCACCAACCAGCTGACGATCACGACCGTCGACCAGGGGACCCTCGTCTTCGCCCAGGGTCAGTAAGGCCAAAGGGACGACCCGGGGGTCGGGGGCCGTCCCTGATCAGGACCGTGGCTGAGGGACCTCCTCAGCCACGGTCGTCGCCCGGACGATCTCGGGAGCCTTCGCCGTGCCCCAGTTCGACCTTCCGCTCACCGAGCTGCGTGCGTACACCCCGGATCTGCCGGTGCCGGCGGACATGGACGGGTTCTGGGCGACGACGCTCGCAGGGGCTCGTGCCCATGAGCTCGCCGCGACCTTCACCCCGGTCGACAGCGGTCTGACCGAGGTCGAGACGCACGACGTCACGTTCGCCGGGTTCGGTGGATCGCCGATCCGCGGCTGGCTCCACCTGCCGCGCCATCGCCCGGGACCGCTCCCCGCCGTCGTCGAGTACCTCGGCTACGGCGGCGGTCGCGGCCTCGCCCACGAACGGGTGATGTGGGCCGTCGCGGGGTACGCCCACCTGGTGATGGACACGCGCGGACAGGGCTCGACCTGGGCCGTCGGCGACACCCCGGACCGGGACGTTACCGGCCACCCGGCCCACCCGGGCTTCATGACCCAGGGGATCCTCGATCCGGCGTCGTACTACTACCGGCGGCTGTACACCGATGCGGTCCGCGCGACCGAGGCGGTCCGGAGCCACCCGGCGGTGGATCCGACGCGCGTGACCGTGACCGGGTCCAGTCAGGGCGGTGGGCTGAGCCTTGCCGTGGCGAGCCTCGTCGACGGACTGGTCGGCGTCATGCCGGATGTGCCGTTCCTGAGCGACTTCCCACGCGCGATCACGCTCACGGATGAAGATCCCTACGGGGAGATCGCTCGCTACCTCAAGGCGCACCGCGACCACGTCGACCAGGTCATGTCGACGCTGGCGTACTTCGATGTCGCCGTGCTGGCTCGCCGCGCCGGCGCACCGGCGTTGTTCTCGGTCGGGCTGATGGACGAGACGTGTCCACCGTCAACGGTCTACGCGGCGTTCAACCACTACGGCGGCCCCAAGGAGATCCGCGAGTACCCGTTCAACGACCACGAGGGCGGCGAAGGGTTTCACCAGGTCGCCCAGCTGCGCTGGCTGGCGGAGCGCGTCGGCGGCTGACCCCCGACCTCAGTGGGCCGTGCGCCAGCCCTGGAAGGTCGGCCAGCCCCACGGCACGGCGGAGGCCGCGATGACCAGCCCGAGGCCGAAGCAGAGCGGATGGAGGAAGCTCAGTTCCTTGATGATCCCGAGCTCGACCACGATCCAGATCATCTGGGCGATCCCGATGGCGAACGCCAGGAACGGCGCACTCCGGAACTGGGCGAGGCCCATGCCGGCCACGACCAGCGAACCGACCCCGAACAGGCCACCCAGGATCAGGCCCGGGATCGCGAAGTCGGTGAACGGACTGCCGGCGAGCAGGGCGGTGTCGAACTTCATCACGCTCCCATCCGGCTTCACGAGGAGCGCGATGCCGCCTGCCAGGGCGCCGATGCCGAGGAGGACGAGGAAGGTGACGCACACCTTGCCGGCCAGGTGAAGCTCGGGCCTTGGGATCGACGCGGCGGCGTGATCGGTCATCGAGTGCGTTGTCATGTCGGGGTCTCCCTGTCGGGACGGACGCCGGCCGTCTTCGACTCGATCCTGGGCCGCGGCGCCCCTCCCGAGCAAGGGCCGTCATGCCCGTCGCGGCGGTCGGAAGGTCGACTCCCGTGAAGTACGGCGTCATCGTCACGACCGGCGACCCGCGGACGGTCGCCGACCTCGCGGCGGAGGCGGAGACCGCGGGTTGGGACGGCGTCTTCACGTGGGACGGGATCGCGGTCGGGTCGGTGGATACCTACGACCCGTGGGTGGTCATGGCCGCCATGGCGATGCGGACCGAGCGCGTCCGGCTCGGTGCGATCGTGACACCACCGTCGCGGCGGCGACCGTGGAAGCTCGCCCGAGAGACGATGACCCTCGACCGGCTGTCGGCCGGCCGGCTGGTCGTCCCGGTCGGGCTCGGCGCCCTCGACGACCTCGCCTTCGGGAACGTCGGCGAACCGACCGAGGCGAGGATCCGGGCCGAGCTCCTCGACGAGACGCTTGAGATCCTCGAGGGGCTATGGACCGGTCGGCCGTTCGGCTACGCCGGCCGCCACTACCGATTCGATCCGATGACGTTCTCCCCGACACCGGTCCAGACGCCGCGGATCCCGATCTGGGTGGTCGGCGCGTGGCCCAACGAGCGGTCGATGCGCCGGGTGCTGCGCTACGACGGGATCGTCACCCAGACCGATCGACCGGACGAGATCCGGGCGATCGCCGGCTACGTGGATCGAGAGCGCGAGTGGGCCGCCGGGGCCGCACCGCCGTACGAGATCGTCGTCCAGGGACGGACCACTCCCGACCGAGAAGATGCGGCCGAGGTCGTCCGTCCGTTCGCCGAAGCCGGCGCGACCTGGTGGATCGATGCCGAATGGGAGCGACCCACCGTCGCGTCGGTCCGCCGTCGGATCGCGGCCGGACCGCCACGCGTCGACCCCGCGCCGTAGAGGCTCGGCGACGTGAGACGCTCGCCACCGGATCGACCGGCTCAGCGTCCGGGTCGGTCGGTCGCCGCCTGCGCCGGCATCGGCGCCCCGGACACCGGATCCGCAGTCAACGCCTGACCCAGCCGGACGAGCCACCGACCGAGCCGGACCCGCGGTCCCGCAGCGGACCCCTGCGAGGCGCCGGCGGCCCTCGCCATCCTGTCTCGGCTCGCCTCCGCCTCGAGCTCGGCCATGCGCCCGCGCACATGGGACAACTGCCGTGTGGGGTCGGTCCCGGGCCACGCTGCCACGCTCATCCCTCCGCGGCGCCTCCCACTCCGCACAGGGAACGCCCGATGACGGCCGATCGGACGGATCCGCTCCGGTCCGTTGGGCCGTCGACTCCTACGCCCCGATCGCTCGTTCGGTTTTGCTGCGGGAGACCGTCGGTCAGTCGACCTCGGGCAGCTCGAGGCCGGACAGGACCTTGCGCAGGAGCGTCTCGAGCGTCGAGCGCTCATCCGGATCCAGCCGGGCGAGGAGCTGCCGGTCGCTCGCTGTGTTCGCCGCCACGGCCGCGTCGACCAGCTCGAGGCCGCGGTCGGTCAGCTCGACGATGACGCCGCGTCGGTCGTCGGGATCGGCCACTCGCGTCAGCAGCCCGCGGCGTTCGAGGCGATCCACCCGGCTCGTGACGCCGGCCGACGACAGCATCAGGCCCTTCCGGAGGCGGGTCGGCGAGAGTCGATGGGGCGGGCCCGAGATCCGCAGCACGCTCAGGAGGCCGACCTCCCCGCGGTTGAGCCCGAACCGCGAGAAGACCTCCTCCTCGCGAAGCCCGATGTGGCGGCCGAGCCGGGCGAGCCGGGCGGTCACCTGGAGGTCCCCGACGCCGAGGTCGGGTCGGATGGCTGACCAGCGATCGATGAGGTGGTCGGTGAAGTCTCGCTCCATACCCACGACTATACCGTTCGGAGATACTACATTAGTATCTTACCTGCGAGATAGTTATCGTGGAGACTCGGGGGATGGTGACGGAACGCGCGCGGGCTCGAGGAACCGACGCGGAGGATGCCGGTCTCGTTCGTCAGGTGGCGCAGGGATCCGAGGATGCCCTCGCCGCGCTGTACGACCGACACGCCGCGGCGGTCCTTCGCGTCGCCCTGACCGTGAGCCGCGACCGCGGCGTCGCCGAGGACGTCGTCCAGGAGACGTTCCTGGCGTTGTGGAACCGCGCCGAGTCGTACGACCCGACGCTCGGCCCGGCGATCAGCTGGATGCTTGCGATCGCCAGGAATCGGTCCATCGATCGGGTCCGGGCGGCGGCCCGACGCGTGCCGGCCGGACCCATCTCCGCGCTGGTCGTCGACGAGCGGGACGAGGCGTCGACCCTGGACTGGCTGATGGCATCGGGCGAAGTCCTGGCGGCCGGCGTGCCCGAGCCGGCCCCCGAGGTCGCCGTCGTGTCGAGCGAGACGCGCGCCGCCATCGTCGCAGCGGTCGCGACGCTCGACGGACCCGAACGTCAGGCGATCCTCCTCGCCTACCGGGACGGGCTCACCCAGTCCGAGATCGCGGCCCATCTCGGTTGGCCGATCGGCACCGTCAAGACGCGCTCCCGGCGAGCGCTCCGCCGTCTGCGCGCGGTCCTCGAGGCGGAGGTCGCGGACGAGACCGACGACCCCTGCCTCGAGCTGCCGTGTGCCTGACGTCCCGTCGATCGCTCGGTCAGGGCATCTGTTCGAGAAGCGGACCGGCCGCCGCGTCGTCCTTGGCGACCACGAAGAACAGGGCATCGCCCTTGAAGTACGCGTAGGTCTTGGTCGGTTCGTCCTTGGTGACGCCGATG
Organism: uncultured Chloroflexia bacterium; assembly: GCA_963781845.1. GTDB lineage: Bacteria > Chloroflexota > Limnocylindria > Limnocylindrales > CSP1-4 > Chersky-267. The sequence goes on from CAWAHN010000010.1 coordinate 48,299, forward strand.
TAGACGTCATGGCCGGCCACGTTGCCCTGGGTGAAGGTCGTGTCGTCCTGCTTCTTCGCCTCGGCGATGAAGTAGTCACGGAACGCACCGGGATCGGCGCCCTTGACCTGGAAGACCCCGGCGAGGCTATGACACGTATCGGCCGACATCAGCGTCGAGATCGCCATCGCGACGTCGTCGACGGTCTTGCCGAGCTTGGCGACGGTCTGGGTGAGCGTGGCGTCGGGATACTTCTTGAAGCGCTCGCCGCTGTAGCTCACGCGAGTCGCGGTCTTGCCGCACAGCTTGGCCGGGAGGAGCGCCTCGAGGCCCTTGTCGTCGTTCGGGAGGACGAACGTCGGGAGCGCCACCGACGGTTCGGCCGAGGGGGCCTCGGCGCTCGCCGGGGCGGCCGACTCCGTCGCGGACGGCGCAGTCGTGGGCTCCGAGCTGGGCGGCGCGGCGACGCTTGCCGCAGCCGCCACCGAAGGCGCAGAGCTCGTCGACGCCGCGCTGCAGCCCGCTACCACCACGGTGACCGCCAGGACGACGATCACGGCCATGATCCGTCGAGTCATCGAGGGTCCTCCCCGCACGCCCGTGCGGCGAACGCTCGCACCGAGGCGCGTCTGGCGGGCATCCTACGCCGAGTCCGTTCGGGATGCGTTCGACGCGATCGGCGCGCTCGAACCTATCCGGGAGCCGTACGCGCATACTGCCCCGACGAGCGGGCCGGCTACGGCTCGACGGGAACGGGGTCCAGATGACGAAGCATTCGAAGCGAGAGCGCGAGCGGCGCGACCAGGAGACCATCCGCGTCCGCGAGATCGAGGCAGCCTGGGTGGGCAGCGTGCCGCCGGCCATCGCGCGCGCGTTCGCGCTCGAGGTCGACGCCGCGAGGGCACGAGGCCCGGAGCCGCGTCGGCCCGACATGGCCCCCGGGACCCGGCCCCGACCGCCGCGTCCCGGCCATGAACCGCGACCGTCCAAGGACGCCGAGCGCCCACGCCGGGACGGGTAGCAGGACGTCCGCCGGACGAGCTCGCGGACGCCTGCGCTCAGGGCGGGCCGCCTGACCCTGGACGGGTCAGGCGCTCTTCGGCAGGTCCACCTGGTCGAGTGCCTGGCGCCGCGGATCAGGGTCAGGGACGGGCGCGCGGTCCGATCGGTCCGGCGAGTCGGCGAACGTGCCCGGCGTGCGTTCGACGATGTGAAGGCGCAGGTACGTCCGGCCGGCCAGGTCGAGGAGCGTCCGGATGGGTCCCGGGATCAGCACGTTCTGGCTCGCCGTGACGACGGTCGGCTCGTCGAGCTCGATGATCGTCTCGTGGGCCTGGACCCGGCAATGCCCCGTCGCTCGAACGTTCCGCACCCAGTGGACGTCGCTCCCGTACGTCAGCCGGACGTAGACGTGGTCGTCGGACGAGCCTTCGAGGATCGAGATCGGCGTGCGATAGGTCGTGCCCGATGTCCGGCCGCGGTGCTCCAGGACCGCCCAGGGGGACCGTCGCCCACCGGCCAGTCCGAACCGCATCACCAGCGGATTGAAGCGATGCGTGACGAATCCAGGCACATCCGCCGGGACGTGCGCTCTGACGACCGCGATCGCGGTGATGGCGGCTCCGGCGACGGCAACCAACGCGATCGCGCGTTTCACTGACGCTCCTTCCGCGCGGCGAGATCCTGCGACTTGGATGGTCGACCGGCGGACGACCCCGCACCAGAGCCGAAGGGCTCGAAGCGGCGGGGTCCACTGGCCGACAGACCGACCATCGACCGTGTGACTTCGACGGGATGCGACACCCGACCGGAACCGGGTCAACGCGTCACTTCAAGTCGCTGTCCGTCTCGGCGACGATCGCCCTGAGTTCGATCACCGACCGATGGTGACCGATCCAGGGGGGTACCGAGATGACCGCAGGTCAGAACATCGTCCAGTCCAAGCGGATGAACCCGCCGAGCGGACTCGCGATCGCGCTCGCGATGGCCGTCGTCGTCGGGTTGGTCGTGGCCGTGATGGCCGTCGCGTCCGGTGTGATGCGAACCGGCAGCGCCGCCGTCGCGACGGACCTCACCGCGCCGCGGTTCCACTTCGTCGCCTCGGAGCCCGGCTCGGCCGTCGCGGCTCCGGCGTCGGTCGCCCCGGTCGCCGGGGATCAGCTCCAGTACCTGGTCGAGCACGGCATCATCGCTGCTCCCGCGGCGGTGACTCCGGCGACCGATGACGGGCTGCAGTACCTGATCGAGCACGGCCTCATCGCGGCTCCGGCGGCGGTGGCTCCGGCCACGACGACCCTGACCGAGCCCAGGGTCCAGTTCATCGAAGACGAGCGTGGCGCCGGCGCTGCCGGTCCGTCCTCGCTCCAGCAGATCACCAAGCATCGGCTCGAGATCCTGGCCCGCCGCTAGGAGCTCCGCCGGCGGACGACCGCCCGGGAAGCCGTCACCGAGACCCCCGACCACGTCGGGGGTCTCATCGTGGGTTTCAGTCGTGCGCCCGGACGGCCATCTCCGCGAGGATCAGCGTGCCGGCGGGACCGGCCCGGCCACCGAGGAGCGCCGACGCCAGGAAGTCGTCCGCCTCGTGTTCCGACAGGCCCGGATAGCCGTGGAGTTGCCGCTTGAGCTCGGCTCGGGCGGCCACCAGGACGCCCGGCAAGGCCGATAGCCCGCCGCCGACGATGATCCGCTCGGGCGCCAGGGCATAGACGATCGAGCGGACGCCGGCGGCCAGGTAGAACCCGACGAGCTCGGCCGCGGTCGACCGATCGGCTCCCTCGAGCTGTTCGGCCCGTCGGCCGAAGCGTGCGGCGACCGCCGGGCCGCTGGCCATCCCCTCGAGGCAATCGCCGTGGAACGGGCAGTTCCCGGCGAACCGGTCGGTCGGGTGCCTCGGGACCGCGACGTGGCCCATCTCCGGGTGGACCAGCCCGTGGACGACCCGGCCATCGACGACCGCTCCCCCGCCGATGCCGGTCCCAAGGGTCAGGTAGACGAACGACGCCAGGTCCCGCGCGGACCCCCACCGTCCCTCGGCGAGCGCCGCGGCGTTGACGTCGGTGTCGAACCCCACGGGCAGTCCGAAGGCGGAGCGGAATGGGCCGAGGACGTCGGTCCCGGACCAGCCCGGCTTGGGGGTGGTCGTGATCCGGCCGTACCTCGGGTGCCCGAGGCGGAGCTCGACCGGTCCGAACGAGCCGATGCCGAGCGCAGCCAGCGGCCTCCCCGCAGCGATCGTCCGCCGGAAGAAGCCGAGCGCGGCGTCGAGCGTCTCGTCCGGGTCACCCACCTCGATCCGGAGCGTGTCCACGATGTCGTCGGGGCCGGTCCCGACGACGCACACGAACTTCGTCCCGCCGGCCTCCAGCCCGCCGAACGACCGGTTCTCCTCGACCGCGCTCATCCCCGCATTCTCCCAGAACGACGCCGCCCGACGACGAGGGCGCCGGTCGGGGGCGGCCGCGGTGGCCCGCCGGTCCGCTCGTCACTCGAGGCGATCCGGGCTGCCGCTACACTCCGGCGATGGCCAGCCCGCCCGCCGTGAACCCGGCCCTCGCGGCCGTCAGGACGCAGTGGGCACGGGTCGCGGCCTGGTACCTCGTCCACGGCGCCGACGTCCGCCGGGTGGGCAACGTGCTCCTGTTCCTGTGGTTCGCCTGGCAGACGTACGCCCGGATCTCGTTCTTCCTCCGGCTCGACTTCCCGTGGGGGATCGACGCCACGATCTACTACCGGGGCGTCGTCGCCTGGCTCCACGGTGCGGACCCGTGGGCGGCGTCCGTCTCGGTGCACGGGTACGCCTACCACTACGCGGGCTCGCCGGTGACGACCGTGCTGATGGCGCCCGCGACCTTGCTCGGCGAGCAGACATTCACGTACTGCTGGCTCGCGCTGTCCGCGGCCGCGACCGTCTGGACCCTGCACCGGCTGCGGTTCCCGCTGTGGTGGCTGCTGTTCCCCCCGATCGCCGAGGCCCTCTTCTCGGGCAACCCGCAGCTCGTCGTCCTGGCCCTGCTGGTGGCGAACAACTCGATCGCGTCAGCATTGGCGACCGGCCTCAAGGTCTACGCGTTCATCCCGCTGTTCGGCGAGACCCGCTGGCGCCAGATCGGCATCGCGGTGCTCTTCAACGCGGCCACCATCCTCATCGCCCCCGGGCTGTGGCTCGACTACGTCCGGGAGCTCGGCGCGATCTCGAGCCGACTCGAGGTCGAGTCCCTCCAGGGCCTGTCAGCCTTCTACTTCCCGGTGCTCCTCGCGATCTGCGTCGTGGCACTGGTGCTGCTCGCACTCCGCGATCGGCGTGCGGCCGGGTGGTTGACCGTCCCCGCGATCTGGCCGTCGAGCCAGTTCCACTACTCGACCATGGCCCTGCCGGTGATGTCGCCGCTGCTGGCCGTCCTGCTGGCCTTCCCCTATCTGCGGCTGCCGCCGGTCGCGATCGTGCTCGACATCGTCCGTCGGCTGGTCACGCCGCTGATCATGCGGGTGCTGTCGACGCCCGGGTCGTCGGACAAGGGAAGCGAGCCGTCACCCGAACCGTCCCGGTAGCTCGACGTTAGCGAGACGGGCGGCCTCTCCCGCCTCGCCGGCCCACCACGATCGCGCTGACCGCGAAGATCAGCATGATCAGGATCACGCCGAAGATCGGATCCCGGATGTCGATGGGGGGCGACATCGCCGTGGACGACGACGGCAGATCGCCACCGGACGGAACGGGGGCGGTCGAGGGGGGCGTTGGGACGGGTGTGGCCGTCGGGCCGGAGGTCGCCGTCGCCGTCGGCGTGGGAGCCCCGGTCGGAGTCGGCGTGGGGGTCGGCGTACCGGTCGGAGTCGGCGTGGGGGTCGGCGCGGGCGCCGCCTGGACATCGGTCACGTCGGTCGCGCTGTCGTTGGCGCTGTCGGGGTCGCTGACCGCGCTGCCGACCGCGACGCTGATCGTCTGGCTGCCGGCCGGGGTCGAGGCCGGGACGGTGTAGGCGGCGCCGACCGTGGCCGAGCCGCCGGCCGGGATCGTCCCGAGCGCGCAGCTGAAGTCGGGTCCGGCCCCGATCGGCGCGCAGCCGCCCTGCGACGGACTGAGCGCACCCTGGCTGAAGCCGGCGGGCCAGCTGACGGTGAGGTTGGCCCCGGTCGCGGCCGACGGCCCGCCGTTGGCGACGGTGATCGTGTAGGCGTGGGTCAGCCCGTCCCCGGCGACCACCGTCGCGAGGCCGTCGGTCACCGTCACGCCGAGATCGGCGCTGGCGATCACGCCCGTGACATCGCTGCCGGTCACGCCCGAAGCGTTCTCGTCGCTCCGCGCCGTGGCGATGTTGGTGACGACCTGGGGGCTCACCCCCGCGCCGACCACATACGGCAGGCTGATCGTCCACGTCGCCCCGGGCCCGAGACTGGCCGGCAAGGTGCAGGCGACCACGTTGCCGACCGAGCCGCTGCAGTCGCCGCCGAGATCGGCCGCCGGGGTGCCGAGGGTGAAGGCGCCGGGGACCGTGTCGGCGAGGGCCACGGTGTCGGCATCCGACGGCCCGCTGTTGGCGACGGTGATCGTGTAGGCGTGGGTCAGCCCGTCCCCGGCGACCACCGTCACGAGGCCGTCGTCCTTGGTCACGACCAGGGTGGCCAGCTCGATCACATCGGTCACGTCGGTCGCGCTGTCGTTGGCGCTGTCGGGGTCGCTGACCGCGCTGCCGACCGCGACGCTGATCGTCTGGCTGCCGGCCGGGGTCGAGGCCGGGACGGTGTAGGCGGCGCCGACCGTGGCCGAGCCGCCGGCCGGGATCGTCCCGAGCGCGCAGCTGAAGTCGGGTCCGGCCCCGATCGGCGCGCAGCCGCCCTGCGACGGACTGAGCGCACCCTGGCTGAAGCCGGCGGGCCAGCTGACGGTGAGGTTGGCCCCGGTCGCGGCCGACGGCCCGCCGTTGGCGACGGTGATCGTGTAGGCGTGGGTCAGCCCGTCCCCGGCGACCACCGTCGCGAGGCCGTCGGTCACCGTCACGCCGAGATCGGTCGTGGGTTCGCCCAGCACGAAGTCGCTGAACGATGTCATCGCGAGAGCCTGGGTGCTGAGCGCCGTCCGAGTCCCCACGGCCGGCAGCGTCCAGGTCGTCCCGTCACGCTTGGCGACGATGAACGTGCTGGTATTCGCCCCAGCGTCCACGTCTCCGGCCACGAACGTGAACGTCGCGTCGTATGTGTCGAACAGCACGCCGGCGTTCGTGATCGTCCAGTACCGGTTCACGTCCTGGGCCGGGTCGACACCGGAGTTCGCGACGTCCGGGTGCTCTCCCGGGGTCGTGTCAGCCGTGAGCTCGCCCGCCCCGACGACGGTGCCGAATGCGACGCTCACCGGCGTGTACCGAGTGGCATCGCCGATCTCGAAGGCCAGGCTGACCCCGGCACCGGCGGCGACATGCTTGCGGAGATAGCCGTTGACTCGCCCGCCCGTCCGCGTCACCGAGCCGCCCGGCGCGATCGTGAGCGTGGACGGGCCCGTGGTGACGGGTCCATTCGTCAGCGTGAGCGTGCCGAGGACGGTCAGATCCGCCTGGAGGCCGAGGCCGCTCGCGTTGTTGACGGTCAGGTTGTTGAGCTGTAGGACGCTGCTCGGCAGGACGATCCCCGCGGCGGCGCCGTTGACGACCAGCGAGGAGGTGCCGTCGGCCACGAGCTCGGTGATCGTCCCGGCGAGCGGGTTGCTGATCGTCAGGGTGTGGGCTCCGACGGTGAACGGGCCAGCGGCCAGGGTGAGGATGTTGCTGACCGTGATGCTCGAGCCCATGACGACGCCCGCCGGGTCGGCCGACACCAGGTTGTAGAAGGTCATGGCTGAGGGACCACCGATCGACTGGCCGGTCGAGCCGTCGAGGGTGACCGTGCTCGTCCCGGCCACGAAGGTCCCCGACAGGGAGACGTCGCCGCCGACGGCGACCGCGCTGCCGTTCAACCGGAGCGTGCCGAGGATCGCCAGGTTGCCGGTCACCGTCAGGCCGTAGTTGCTCGCCGATGTGGTGAACGTCCCGGCGTTGACGGTCAGGGTGTGGCCGATGTCCATCGCCGAGCCGAGGGTCGTCGTCCCGCCGTTGGCCATGACGTCGTAGAAGGTCATCCCGACCGAGGTCACCGTCGACCCGGCGAACACGACCAGTGACGTCCCCGCGTCGACGGTCCCGGCGGTGTAGGTCCAGTTGTGGCTCGTCCGGATCGTGCCGACGACGGTCAGCGTGCCGGACGGCTTGTTGACGACGACGTTGGGCAAGTTCCCGGCCGCGATCGTCGCCGCACCGGTGAACGTCTGCGCGCCGGCACCGTCGATCAGCAGGGTGCCGGTGTTGCCGTCGAACGTCGACGCCTGGCTGATCGGACCCTCGGCCGCGACGGTCCCGGTGTTGATGTTGCCGTCGGTCAAGGTCAACGCCCCGGCCACCGTCAGCGTCGTGCCGGCGCCGACGGTGTACGTCGTCCCAGCGCCATTGAACACGACATCGGTGAGGGTGTGACTTCCCGCGATCGAGAGGGTCCCGGCGAAGACGACGGTCGACGTGCCGGGATCGAGGGTGCCCGCGGTGTACGTCCAGTTATGTCCGGTCCGGAGCGTGCCGACGAGGGTGAGCGTGCCCGACGGCTTGTTGATGTTGACGCTGGGCAGGTTGCCGGCAGCGGTGGTCGACGCTCCGGTGAAGGTCTGGGCACCACCCCCGCTGATCAGGAGCGTGCCAGTGTTCCCGTCGAAGGTGGACGCCTGGTTGATCGACCCCATGGCGGCGACCGTGCCCGTGTTGATGTTTCCGTCGGTCAGGTTGAGGGCGCCCGTGACGGTCAGGGTGGTCCCGGCGGCAACCGTGTAGGTCACCCCGGCGCCGTTGAACGTCACGTCAGCCAGGCTGTGACTCCCGGTGATCGCCAGCGAGGCCGCGAACACGACCAGCGACGTCCCCGGGTCGACCGTCCCGGCGGTGTAGGTCCAGTTGTTCGTCGTCCGGATCGTGCCGGCCAGGGTCAGCGTGCCGGAGGCCTTGTTGATGTTCAGGAGCGGGATGTTCCCGGCGGCGGTCGTGGCCGCGTCCGTCAACGACTGTGCCCCCACGCCGTTGACGAGCAGGGTGCCGCTCCCGCCACCGTAACCTGCCGCGACCGAGATATCGCCGCGGGCGGCGACGGTGCCCGTGTTGAGATTGCCTGCCGTCAGCGTCAGCGAACCGCCGGCCGTCAGGATCGTCCCGGCGGCGATCGTCGTGGTCGCTCGGAAGTCGAGTGCGTTGAGAGCGTGCGAGCCGGTCACGGTGCCGCCGGCGAACACGACCAGCGACGTCCCCGGGTCGACCGTCCCGGCGGTGTAGGTCCAGTTGTTCGTCGTCCGGATCGTGCCGGCCAGGGTCAGCGTGCCGGAGGCCTTGTTGATGTTCAGGAGCGGGATGTTCCCGGCGGCGGTCGTGGCCGCGTCCGTCAACGACTGTGCCCCCACGCCGTTGACGAGCAGGGTGCCGCTCCCGCCACCGTAACCTGCCGCGACCGAGATATCGCCGCGGGCGGCGACGGTGCCCGTGTTGAGATTGCCTGCCGTCAGCGTCAGCGAACCGCCGGCCGTCAGGATCGTCCCGGCGGCGATCGTCGTGGTCGCTCGGAAGTCGAGTGCGTTGAGAGCGTGCGAGCCGGTCACGGTGCCGCCGGCGAACACGACCAGCGACGTCCCCGGGTCGACCGTCCCGGCGGTGTAGGTCCAGTTGTTCGTCGTCCGGATCGTGCCGGCCAGGGTCAGCGTGCCGGAGGCCTTGTTGATGTTCAGGAGCGGGATGTTCCCGGCGGCGGTCGTGGCCGCTCCGGTCAGTGTCTGGGCGCCGCCACCATCGATCAGTAGCGTTCCGGTCCCACCGCCGAACGTCGAGGCCTGGGTAATGGACCCCTGCGCCTCGACCGTTCCGGTATTGATCGCCCCGGCCGTCAGCGTCAGAGAGCCGGTCGCGACGAGGCTGTCCCCCGCCGCGACCGTCTTCGTCCCGGCCGTGAACCTAAGGTCGTTGAACGTCTCGGTCGCCGCGACGTCGATGGTCGCTGCGCCCGTGATCAGGGCGACCGTCCCACCGTTGGCGTTGAACGTGCCGCCTGCCGTATGGGTGAGGTTACCGGCGATCGACAGGACGCCGGTGGTCGAGGTGAACGTGCCGCCGCTGATCGCGAACGGGCCATTGACGGTGATCGCTGCGGCGCCCCCGGTGAAGCCGGCACCCGCCTGGCTGAACCCGGTCGCGCCGATGGTCACGGCCGCCGACTGGCTGATCGCGCCCGTGTACGTGTTCGCGATCGTCAGCCCGTTGATGGTGACGGCGGCGTTGATCGTCGCCGGCTTGGCGCTCGTGCCGTCGAACGAGGCAACATCGGCGGCACCCGGGACGACATTGCCGGACCAGTTCAGTGCATCGGACCAGTTGTTCGTCGGCCCGAGACCCGTCCACGTCCGGGTCGCGCCGAGCGCCGGGTTCGCGCCACCGAGGGCGAGGAGGAGGGCGATCGCGACGACGAGCGCCGGCAGCGTCCTCCTGACCCTGATGAACCAGGGAGAACTGGTCCCGAGACGGGGGATGCTGGATCTCGCCAGCAGCTCGGCGGTGGGCCGCATGCGCTCCCATGCCCAGACCTATGGTCCGCGGTGCGACGCCCGCCCAGTGGCCGAGCATCCACGCCGACTCGGCCGATGACCGACACGGCCGTCTGGTTCGCCTGGGATGATAGGCCTCTACGCCGTTTGGAGGATAGAGGTACTTCGTCAGGGGCAACAGGGACCGTCGGTCATGCTACGACGCCGGTTCGCGGTCGTACAGCCGGCGCGCCCAGAGATAGCCGAGGACCGAGATCGCGACACACCAGGCGACGGCGACGACGCCGCTGTCGCCGATCGGCGTGCCGAGGAGGAGGCCGCGCTCGGTCTCGATCAGCGGCGTGAACGGCTGATGCTCGGCGAACCAGCTCAGTCCGTCGGACATCGAGTCGGTCGGGACGAAGCCGCTGCTCAGGAACGGCAGCAGGATCAGGAACATCGGGAGGTTGCTCGCCGTCTCGACGCTTCCGGCGACCATGCCGAGGGCGACGGACAGCCACGAGATCGCCACCGCAGCGAGCACCAGCAGGCCGGTCGCCGCGAGCCACTCGATCGGACCCGTGGTCGAGCGGAACCCGATCAGGAGCGCGACGGCCATGACGATGACGATGGCCAGCATCGTCTGGATCACGCTGCCGACGACGTGGCCGGTGAGGACCGACACCCGGGCGATGTCCATCGTCCGGAACCGGGCGATGATGCCCTCGGTCATGTCCATGGCGACCGAGATCGCCGTGCCCTGGGCGGCGCCGGCCACCGTGATCAGGAGGATCCCGGGGACCACGTACGCGATGTAGGCGGTGCGCCCGCCGGCGACCGGGCCCCAGGCCCGCGCCGAGCGTGCCGCCGAAGACGTACACGAACAGGAGCAGCAGCACGACCGGGATGCCGGCGATGAACAACGTCAGCGAGGGATAGCGGCGCATCCGCCGGAGGTTGCGCCGGAGCATCGTGGCCGAGTCGGCCATGACGAGCGGGTACGCGGTCATCGGACCATCACCTTCTGTGCGTTCGGGTCGCCGGTCAGCGACAGGAAGACGTCGTCGAGGTCGGGGGTCTGGAGCGAGAACGCGCCGACGTCGAGCGAACCTGCCTCGATCGTGTCGAGCAGGGTGCGCAGCGAGCCGATCCCCCCGTCGCTCGGGATCTGCAGGGTCAGCGACTCGTCGTCGCGCGAGGCCCCGTCGAAGGCCCGGGCCGCCCTCTCCAGCGCGTCGACATCGGCGAACGATAGCCGGACGTGGCCGCCCGGGACCAGGCGCTTGAGCTCGTCCGGCGTCCCCTCGGCGACCAGCACGCCGCGGTCGAGGACGCCGATCCGATGGGCGAGACGGTCCGCCTCCTCGAGGTACTGCGTCGTGAGGAGGATCGTCACGCCGGTCGCGACGAGCTCCTCGATGGTCTGCCACATGCCCCGCCGACTGCGGGGATCGAGCCCGGCCGTCGGCTCGTCCAGGAAGATGATCCGGGGATCGCCGACCAGGGTCATCGCCAGGTCCAATCGTCGTCGCATGCCGCCCGAGTAGGTCGTCACCGGCTTCCCGGCGGCGTCGACGAGGTCGAATCGCTGGAGCAGCTCGGCGACCCGTCGACGGCCGGCCTCCTTGCCGAGGTGGCGGAGGTCCGCCATCAGCTGGAGGTTCTCCTCGCCGGTGAACTGCCCGTCGACCGCCGAGAACTGACCCGTGACGCCGATGACGGCACGGACCGCATCGGGTTCGCGGGCGATGTCGTGGCCGCCGATCCAGACCCGGCCGTCATCCGCGGAGATGAGGGTCGACAGGATCCGGACCATCGTCGTCTTGCCCGCACCGTTCGGCCCGAGCAGGGCGTAGACCGACCCTTCGGCGACCTCGAGGTCGATGCCGTCGAGGACGACCTGGGTGCCGAAGGACTTGCGCAGGCCGGTCGCGCGGATCGCGACTCGGGTCGTGTCGGCGGTCATGCCTCACCTCCCCGTGGGTCGGCGAGCCGTCGACCGAGGTCAGATGTCGAGGTCTTCCACGGGCGGCTGCTGGGCCGAGCTGGCGACGATGTCGTAGAGCTGGGCCGGGATCCGCTCGCGAAGCTCGTCGAGGGTCTCGACGACCTCGAGGGTCGATCCGCCGGGCGAGCTCCCGTAGCTGACGTTCCCGATCCCGAGATGGCCGCGCCAGCCGGCCGGCTTGCCTTCCTGGTCGACCATCGTCCAGTCGGGGCTGCGCTCGACGTGGACGACGAACTTGCCCGTCCGGCTCCGGTAGACGCGGTAGGTCTCGGGGTGGCTCCACGACGACTGGAGCCACTCGCCGAGGAGGACGCCCACGAATCGGACCTTCCGGCCCTTGCCCGGGCCGACGCGGACGGTGATCTCGTCGAACCCCTCGCGGCGGCCTTCCTCGACGTCGACATAGCGGCGGAGGGCAGCGGCGATCGCCGCGGAGAGGTTGTCGCCGGCGAGCTCCTGCGCACGTTGGTAGAGGGAGAGGTCTCCATCGGAGACATAGATCGTCTTGTTCGGCACGACACCATCGTAACTCCAAGCGGGTTTGGCAAGCTATACGTACGAGTATACGTATATCCGCGCGGAGCGCAAGAGGGGCACCTCGGCTCGCACCTGGCCCGAGCGAGATCGGGCGACCCGGGCGACTGGGTAACATCGGGCGATGAACGGACTCCTGGGCCGGGTGCTTGCGGTCGGTGCCGAACCGGGCGATGACGAAGACACCCGCCTGCGGAAGGTCCTCCTGCTCGTCGCGGCGCTGGTGATCACGCCGCTGGCGGCCATCTGGGGCGCGATGTACTGGACGGTCGGCGCGACCGGCGCGGCGGCCATCCCGTGGCTCTACGTCGTCATCTCTCTCGCGAGCCTGATCGCGTTCGGGATGACGGGCAGCTATCGCTGGTTCGCCGTCGGCCAGTTCGTTCCGTACCTGATCCTGCCGTTCGCCCTGATGTGGACCCTGGGTGGGTTCGTGCCGGGTAGCGTCGTGGCGATCTGGGCCAGCCTCGCACCCATCACAGCCCTCCTCCTCGGCCATCGTCGAGCTGCCCTCCTGCTCGTCGGCGCGTACGCGGGGCTGATGGCGGTCTCAGCGGTCGCGCCTACCCCGCCACCTCCGTCGCTGCCGGCCTGGCTCCGGGACGGCCTGTTCCCGCTCAATCTGACGGGCGTTGCGCTGTTGACCCTGCTGCTCGTGCGGCTGTTCATGGGCGGTCACGAGAGTTCCCTGACGAGCGTTCGCGGGATCGTCCGACGCTACTTCTCGCCGGACCTCGCTGCCATGCTCCTGGCTGACCCGGGCCGGACCGAGCTCGGCGGCGAGATCGCCATCGTCACGGTCCTCTTCGCCGACCTTGGCAGCTATTCGACCTACGCCGAGACGCGGGCGCCCACCGAGGTCGTCGCCATGTTGAACCGGTACTTCGGCGTCGCGCTGCCAGCGATCCTGGAGCAGGGTGGCCAGCCGACCCAGCTCGCCGGCGATGCCGTCATGGCGGTATTCGGCGCACCGAAGCCGCAGGCTGATCACGCCTCGCGTGCCTGCGCCGCGGCGCTTGCGATCCTCGAGGGCACGGCGGTCTTCGCGACCGGCCCGCGGCCGGGCCCGCGCTTCCACATCGGGGTCAACTCTGGTCCGGCCCTGGTGGGCAACATCGGGAGTGAGGACTACCGGAACTTCACGGCGATCGGCGACACGACCAACCTCGCCGCCAGGCTCCAGGACATCGCCAAGCCCGGCGAGGTCGTCGTCGGGCCGCTGACCGCCGCCCAGCTCGATGGACCGTTCGAGCTGACGCCACTCGGACCGGTGAGCGTCAAGGGTCGGGTGGAACCGACCGAGGCCTTTACGCTGCACCCCGCCCCTCGGTCCGTCAGCGGGCATGTCTCGCCCTGAGTCGGCTCCGGCCGGAGCCTCCGCATCACCGAGCGGGGCCGACTCGTGACCGAGTCTCTTATCGGGTACGACACGGAGATCGACCTGACGGTCAGGCACGCTTCGGCTAGGGTTCGGTCATGACTGCGCCAGCCGTCGACGACCCGCTCGCCCCGCCCCATCCGACCCGCGTCGCCGTCGTCGGCACGGGCGCCGTGGGCTCGACCTTCGCCTTCGGCCTGCTGCTCTCGGGGCTGGCGTCCGAGATCGTCCTGTCGGACGTGAACGCCCGGAAGGCCGAGGGCGAGGCGATGGACCTCATGCACGCCGTGCCGTTCGCCCCGACTACCCGTGTCTGGGCCGGGCCGATCGCCGACTGCCGCGGCGCGGCGGTGACCGTCATCGCGGCCGGCGCCGCCCAGAAGCCCGGCGAGTCGCGGATCGACCTCATCAAGACGAACGCGGGCATCTTCCGCGAGCTGGTGCCGCGGATCGCCGAGGCGAACCCCGGCGGGATCATCCTCGTCGCCACGAACCCGGTCGACGTGCTCGCCTACCAGACGTACCGGATCGCCGGTCTCCCCGCGGAGCGCGTCATCGGCTCCGGGACGATCCTGGACACGGCCCGCTTCCGGATGCTCCTGGCCGAGCACTACGGCGTGGACCCGCGCTCTGTCCATGCCCACATCGTCGGTGAGCACGGCGACTCCGAGGTGCCGGTCTGGTCGTCGGCGAACATCGCCGGGATGCCGATCGCGGACTTCGCGGCCGCCACCGGGACCAGTCACGAGGACCTCGCGCTCAGCGCGATCTTCGAGGGCACCCGCGACGCCGCCTACCGGATCATCGAGCGCAAGGGCGCCACCTACTACGCGGTTGCGGCCGGCCTCGTCCGGATCGTGGAGGCGATCCTGCGGGACCAGCGGACGGTCCTGTCGGTCAGTTCGCTGATCAGCGACTACTACGGCATCGACGACCTGTACCTGTCGCTGCCGGCGGTCGTCGGGCGGCGCGGCGTCGAGCGGACGCTCCGACTGGGCCTATCGGCCGAGGAGGCATCCGGCCTGCGGCGCTCGGCAGCCCTGCTGCGCGAGGCGATCGCGGCGATCGGGCTGTAACCCCCGTGGCGGCACCATCGGATCGGACCGATGTGGCGACGGTTGCCCCCAGCCCTCCCTATCGTCGGGACAGCTGCTCTCGCATCGCTGCGGAGATGCCGTGCTCACCACCGGCCTCGAGCCCGTCGATCGTGCCCGCGATGTCCTCGTCCGACCGGTTCTGGCTGAGCTTCCACTTGCCCTCGACCCGGTCGATGACCACCTCGACGCCGACGATCGCCTTGAGCTGCCCGGCGATGTACGCCTCGGGTGCGTCGTCGACGGACCACGGCGTGGAGCTCGTTCGTTCATGGTGGTCGGCGAGTCGGCGGACGTTGGCCTCGACCCAGGTGGGGTCGTCGTGGACCTCGAGACGGCCGTACACGTGCGCCGTGATGTAGTTCCAGGTGGGAACCACGCGCCCGTGCTCCTTCTTCGTCGCGTACCAGCGGGGCGAGACGTAGGCATCGGGGCCGCGAACGATGACGAGAGCCTCGCTCGATGTCGTCGATCGCCACTGGGGATTGTTCCGGGCGACGTGACCGAGCAGGGCGCCCCACGGTCCCAGGCCGGGTCGGCTGCCCGGTTCGTCGTACACCAGCGGGAGCATCGTCGCGACCAGCCCGCTCGCGGTCATCGTGATCAGGTCGGCGGCACCGAGGTTCCGGAGGAGTGCGGTGACCTGCTCATCGGCGGGCTTGAAATGGGCCGGCACGTACATCGGCGGATCATCGCATGGCCCCGAGGCGGTCGCCGCCGGTTGAGCCTCGAGCTGGCCCGCCAGGTTCTGCTCACGCTCATGGAACGTCGTCCCGGCACGTGCCTCGGGGTTGACCGGACCCGGATCTGTGGGAGCATCGCCACGACATGGAGCGTCTCGCCGATGCCGTGGAACTCCTCGATGGTCCGCTCGACGACATGGGCGCACTGGTCGGTAACCTGCGCGACCTTCGCCGGATCAACCGCTGGCTCAGCGGTGTCGGCCTCAGCCGCGACGCGGTCGAGACCCTCGCTCCTGGCCGATCCGAGCTGACCCTCCTCGACGTCGGTACGGGCGGCGCGGATATCCCTCTGGCATTGTTGCGAGCCGCCGGTCGAGGCGGTCGGCCGATGACCGTCGTGGGGCTCGACAGTCGACCGGAGGTCCTCGTGGCGGCGGTCCGGGCGAACCCCGAGATCACCTCGACGAGCGGCCTGGACCTCCACCTCGGCGACGGCCAGTCGCTCCCATATGCCGATCGGTCGTTCGACATCGCCCACGCCTCGCTCGTGCTCCATCACCTGGAGCCGGACGAGGCCGCTGCATTCCTGCGCGAGATGGGTCGGGTCGCCAGGCTCGGCGTCATCGTCAACGACCTGCATCGCGGTCGCATCGCCTGGCTCGGCGCCTGGTTGATGGGTCACCTCCTGACCGGCAATCGCTACACGCGCAATGACGCTCCCCTGTCCGTCCGGCGGTCCTACCGGGCGAGCGAGGCGACCGACCTGATCAGGCGTGCCGGATTGACGCCGCTGCGCACGAGCCACGGGATCCTGGGGATGCGCTACGCGATCGTCGCCGGACCGAGTCGGGACGATGGTGCGATCACGGCCTCCGCAGTGTCGGCGGCCCGGTCTTGATGAGCGAGCGTGTCGAGATCGCGGTGATCGGCGGCGGCCCGGCGGGTGCGGTCCTGGGGGCGAGGCTTCGAGCCAGCGGCCATGACGTCGCGATCCTGGAACGCGCGCCGGTCTGGCGCTGGCGGGCCGGCGGCGTCTTCGCGTCACCCGCGACCGTGGCGGCGCTGGACCGGATCGGCCTGGACCGGGAGACCCTGCGGACGGTCGCGCGACCGATCCCGGCGATGCGCGTCGAGACGGCGGCGGGGACGGTGTTCCGGCTGACCTATGGCGCGGATGCCGGCGGCGAACCGGCGGTCGGCTTCGATCGCTCGCGCCTCGATCCGGCGCTGCTGGAGCTGGCGCGGCGGGCCGGGGCCGATGTCAGGCTCGGCTGGAGCGTCGTCGCGATCGATCCCGTCGAGCGCACGCTTCGCGTTCGTCGGCCCGACGGGACGCCGGCGTGCATCCGGGCGGACGTGATCGTCGGTGCCGACGGTCGGCGTTCCGTCGTCGCGCTGGCGGCCGGGGTCGACCGACCATCCCGCATCGGACATCGCGTCGGGCTCACCTACCACCTCCGGGATCCGGACCCGTCGACGGATCGCGATGCCAGGATGCGGATCCTGCGCGACGGGTACGTCGGCATCGCCCCGGTCGCCGGCGGCCTGGTCAACGTCGGGATCGTCCTCGGGGAGTCATGGCGCGCCGAGCTTGCCGCACGGGGCGCGCGGGCGGTCGCGGACTCCATCGTCGCGGCGATCCCGGCGACCGACGGCGACCCGGCGTCGTGGCGGGCCGGCCACCCGACCGACGCGGTCGTCGGTGCCGCACCCCTCGGGCGCCGTGTCACGAGGCGAGCGGGCCGCGGCTGGCTCCTGGTGGGCGACGCTGCGGGGTTCCTCGACCCCTTCACCGGCGAAGGCCTCCATCGAGGCTTCGTCTCGAGCGAGCTCGCGGCTGCGGCCATCCACGCCCGGTCACGGGGCATCGCCCGGGCCTTCGCCGCCTACGATCGAGAGATGCAACGCCGGTTCCTCGCGAAGGATGCCGTCTCGGCGATCGTCCAGCTGTTCCTCGGGCGACCGGCCCTGTTCGAGTACGCCGCTCGACGACTCGCCTCCCGACCGGCGGTCCGGGCGACGATGGGCCTCGCCATGGGCGACCTCATCGGTGCGAGCCGGATCCTCGACCCGCGCTACCTGACCGCGCTGCTCGCGCCATGACGGACCGTCGGGCGCACTGAGGGATGCGGAGCACGATGACGATCGACGTCGAGGCGGCCCCCGAGCTGGTGTACCGCCTCGCCCAGGGGGTCGAGCGCTGGGAACGCCTCCTCCCGCACTACGCCCGCTCACGCGTGGTCAGACGAGCAGGCGACGGCGCCCTCGTCGTCGCGTTCGTCGCCCGGCGCCCGGTGGCCCCGATCCTCGGGCTCGGGCTGCCGGTCGCGTGGCGGGCGCGCACCTGGTCGGATCGCGAGGGCCTTCGCCTCCACTTCGTCCACGTCGCCGGGCCGACGAAGGGGATGGAGGTGACCTGGCGGATCGAGCCGATCGCGTCGGGCAGCCGGGTCTCGATCGACCATGACTTCCGACCACGGCTGCCGGGACTGGCCCGGTTCATCGATGGTGCGTTCACGAGGCCGATCGCCGGCAGGACGCTCGCGACCTTCAAGGCGCTCGCCGAAGCGCTCACCGAGCCGTCTTCGTCGTGAGTGGGCGTCGGCGGGTCTGGATCACCGGCATCGGCGTCATCACCGCCGTCGGGACCGGACGAGATGCATTCCGGGCCGGACTCCGGGCGGGTCGATCCCCGATCCGACGGATCGACCGGTTCGACGCCAGTCCGTTCCGCTCGCGGGTCGCCGCCCAGATCGACGACTTCGATCCGCTCGCCTGGATGCCCGCCAAGACCGCGCGCCAGCTCGACCGGTTCAGCCAGTTCGGGCTCGTGGCGGGCCGCCTGGCTCTCGAGGACGCCGCCCTGACACCGGGGGCCGGCGGCGGCCCGGCACCGAGCAGGATCGGGATCTACCTCGGTTCGGCGCTCGGCGGGATCGCCTACGCGGAAGAGCAGCACGAGCGGTACCTGGCGCGCGGCATCCGGAGTGTCGCCCCGAACCTGGCGCTCGCCGTGTTCGGCGGTGCCGCACCCGCCAACCTCGGGATCGCCCTGGGCGTGCGCGGACCGATCCTGTCGACCGCGAACTCGTGCGCCTCAGGAGCGGTGGCCCTCGGCGAGGCGTTGGGCGACCTGCGCGACGGACGGGTCGACGCCGCGATCGCCGGTGGCTGCGAGATCCCGCTCAGCCCGCTCGCCTTCGGTGCGTTCGACATCATCCGGGCCTTGTCGTCGGGCTCGAACGACCGACCGGACCGGGCCGCCAGGCCGTTCGATGCCCACCGGGACGGCTTCGTCATGGGTGAGGGAGCCGCCCTCCTCGTCCTCGAGGCCGCCGATGCCGCCGAGCAGCGCGGTGCGATCCCGTATGCCGAGCTCCTCGGCTACGGCTCCACCTCGGATGGCAACCACATGCTCCAGCCCCGCGCCGACGGTGCCGAGGCTGCCCGCGCGGCGACCATCGCCCTCACGGACGCAGACGTCGAGCCGGCCGAGATCGACTACGTGAACGCCCACGCGTCATCCACCCCGATCGGCGACCTCGCCGAATCGCGGGCGATCTCGGCGGCGCTCGGAGCGCGAGCGTCGACCGTGGCGGTGAGTGGGACGAAGGCGCTGTACGGTCATCCGCTCGGTGCGTCCGGGGCGATCGAGGCGGCGATCTGTGCGCTCGCGATCCGCGACGGCTGGGTGCCGGGGTCGGTCAACCTGGTCGATCCGGACCCGCAGGTCACGGCGCTCCTGCCTGGCCTGCTGCGCGCGGGCACGTCAGGCACGTACCGGCGGGTGTTGTCGACGTCGTTCGGATTCGGCGGGCTCAACGCCGCACTCGTGTTCGGCGCCCCGTGAGCGCCCGCCCGTCCTTGCCGTTCACGCGCGAGACGCGCCTCACCCTGCTGGACGACCTTCTCCGCGACCGGATCCTCGTCCTGGACGGCGCGATGGGGACCTTGATCCAGAGCTACGGGCTGACCGAGGCCGACTTCCGGGGCGATCGATTCACGGATCACCGGCAGGACCTGCGCGGCGACAACGAGCTCATCACCCTCGTCCGACCGGATATCGTCCTGGCCATCCACGCCGCCTACCTCGAGGCGGGTGCGGACATCATCGAGACGAACACCTTCACCGCCAACCGGATCGCCCAGGCGGACTACGGACTGACCGACGTCGTCGGCGAGATGAACCGCGAGGCCGCCCGGCTGGCACGTCAGGCCGCCGACGCCGCCGAGGTCGCCGACCCGGGCCGACCGCGCTATGTCCTGGGCGCTCTCGGGCCGACGAACCGGACGGCCTCGATCTCCCCGTCCGCGGACGATCCGGGGGCACGCAACGTCACGTTCGACGAGCTGGCCGTCGCCTACCAGGAGGCGGCCGAGGGCCTCATCGCCGGCGGCGCCGACCTCCTCGTGATCGAGACGATCTTCGACACGCTCAATGCCAAGGCTGCCATCTTCGGCGTCGAGGCGGCCTACGGGGCGAGCGGCGTGCGGATCCCGCTGATCATCTCCGGCACGATCACCGACGCCTCCGGCCGGACGCTCTCGGGGCAGACCGTCGAGGCCTTCTGGACATCGGTCAGGCACGCCCGGCCGATCGCGGTCGGCCTCAACTGCGCACTCGGCGCGCGCCAGCTCCGCGGTCATATCGCCGACCTGGGGCGGATCGCCGAGCTGCCCATCAGCGCCTACCCCAACGCCGGGCTGCCCAACGAGTTCGGCGGCTACGACGAACAGCCGGCGACCACCGCCGAGCTCCTCGGCCGGTACGCCCGGGACGGCCTGGTCAACCTCGCCGGCGGGTGCTGCGGGACGACGCCGGCACACGTCCGGGCGATCGCCGATGCGGTGGCGGGTGTACGTCCGCGCGAGATCCCGGTCGTCGAGCGCAAGACCCGGCTGTCGGGCCTCCAGGCGGTCGCCATCCCACAACCCGGCGGCGTGTTCGTCAATGTCGGCGAACGGACCAACGTCACCGGCTCGCGCAAGTTCGCCCGGCTCATCCTCGAGGACCGCTACGACGAGGCCGTCGACGTCGCCCGTCAACAGGTGGAGGCCGGCGCCCAGCTCATCGACGTGAACATGGACGAGGCGATGCTCGACTCACCCGCGGCGATGACCCGATACCTGAACCTGATCGCCTCGGAACCGGACATCAGCGCGGTCCCGGTGATGATCGACTCGTCGCGCTGGGATGTCATCGAGGCCGGGTTGAAGTGCATCCAGGGCAAGGGCGTGGTCAACTCGATCTCGCTCAAGGAGGGTGAGGCGCCGTTCCTCGAGCACGCCCGTCTGTGCCGACGGTACGGCGCGGCGGTGGTGGTCATGGCCTTCGACGAGCAGGGCCAGGCCGACGACGCGGATCGCAAGGTGGCCATCGCGACGCGGGCGTACCGGCTCCTGGTCGAGGCGGTCGGGTTCGACCCCGAGGACGTGATCATCGACCCGAACATCTTCGCCATCGGGACGGGCATCGAGGAGCACGCCGGCTACGCGGTCGCCTATATCGAGGCGACCCGGCGGATCAAGGTGGAGCTGCCCGGAGCGCTCGTCTCAGGCGGTGTCTCGAACGTGTCGTTCGCCTTCCGTGGCAACGACCCGATCCGCGAGGCGATCCACTCGGTCTTCCTGTACCACGCGATCGCGGCCGGGATGGACATGGGCATCGTCAACGCCGGGGCGCTGGCGATCTACGACGACATCGACCCGGACCTGCGGGAGCTGGCCGAGGACGTCGTCCTCGACCGCCGCCCCGATGCCACGGAGCGACTTCTGGCGGTCGCCGATCGCTATGCCGGTGAGCGGGCCAACGCGGTCGGGCCCGGCGGCGACGCCCTGGCCTGGCGGGCCCTGCCGATCAAGGCACGCCTCAGCCACGCCCTGGTCGAAGGGATCGACGCCTTCATCGTCGAGGACACCGAGGAGGCGCGCCTGGCCGTCGACCATCCCATCGAGGTCATCGAAGGTCCACTCATGGACGGGATGAACGTCGTCGGCGACCTGTTCGGTGCCGGCAAGATGTTCCTGCCCCAGGTGGTCAAGAGCGCCCGGGTGATGAAGAAGGCGGTCGCCCACCTGGTCCCGTTCATCGAGGCGGGGCGCGAACCGGGCGCGAGGCGGACCAATGGCCGGATCGTCATGGCCACGGTCAAGGGCGACGTCCACGACATCGGCAAGAACATCGTCGGGGTCGTCCTTGCCTGCAACAACTACGAGGTGATCGATCTCGGCGTGATGGTCCCCGTCCAGCGCATCCTCGAGACGGCGCGCGAGGTGGACGCGGACCTGATCGGGTTGTCCGGGCTCATCACCCCGTCGCTCGAGGAGATGCGCCACGTCGCCGGCGAGATGGAGCGCGAGGGCTTCGAGCTGCCGCTGCTGATCGGCGGAGCGACCACGTCGCGGACGCATACGGCGGTCAGGATCGAGCCCGAGTACCACGGCCCCGTGGTCCACGTCGCCGACGCGTCGCGTGCGGTGGGCGTCGCGGCCGCACTGGTCGACCCGGACCGGCGAGCCGGGTTCGCCGCCGGGATCCGGGTGGAGTACGAAGCCGTCAGGGTCGACCGGGGCGCCCGCCAGGAGAAGATCGCGCGCCACCCGATCGCCGCCGCGCGCGACCATCGGCTCGCCATCGACTGGACCGGGGTCGAGCCGCCACGACCGACCTTCCTCGGCGTTCGGACGATCGCCGACCACCCCCTCGACGACCTGGTCGATCGGATCGACTGGACTCCGTTCTTCGCCACGTGGGAGCTCAACGGGCTGTTCCCGGGGATCCTGGACGACCCCATCCTCGGGGCGGCAGCGCGGCCGCTGTACGACGACGCCCGGGCGATGCTCGATCGGATCGTCCGTGACCGGCGCCTGCGCGCGGACGCGGTCGTCGGGTTCTGGCCCGCGAACGCGGTCGGCGACGACATCGAGCTCTACACGGATGGATCGCGGACGGGGATCGTCGGGACCATCCACACCCTTCGCCAGCAGATGGTCAAGCCCCCTGGTCGCCCGAACCTGGCCCTGGCCGACTTCACCGCACCGCGCGAGACCGGCATCGTCGATCACGTCGGTGGGTTCGCCGTGACCACCGGGCACGGGCTGGCCGAGCTGGCGGCCGAAGCCAGGGCCGTTCACGACGACTACGCGGCGATCCTGTCCAGCGCCTTGGCCGACCGCCTGGCCGAGGCGTTCGCCGAACGCCTCCACGAGCTCGTCAGGCGCGAGCTATGGGGCTATGCCGCCGCCGAGAGCCTGTCGAACGCCGAGCTCATCGCGGAGCGCTATCAGGGCATCCGTCCCGCACCCGGATACCCGGCGTGCCCCGATCACACCGAGAAGGGCCCGCTGTTCGACTGGCTGGAGGCACCGGCTCGGGCCGGCATCGAGCTGACCGAGTCGTTCGCGATGACCCCGGCCGCCTCCGTCAGCGGTTATTACTTCTGGCACCCGCAGGCGGCCTACTTCGGTCTCGGGCGGATCGGCCGCGACCAGCTCGAGGACTACGCTCACCGCAAGGGCATGGCGTCGGACGTCGCCGCCCGCTGGCTCGCGCCCAACCTCGCCGACGACTGATGGCGGAGACGCGCGCGATGGATGCTCGAGGCCGGTTCCGGGAGCGGCTGGCCGGCCGGCCGCTGCTGGCCGACGGTGCGATGGGCACGCTCCTCTTCTCGCGCGGCGTGCCCCAGCGCGCCGCGCTCGACGAGCTGGTCCAGACCCGGCCCGACCTGATCGGGGCGATCCATCGCGAGTACCTGGCCGCCGGGGCCGACATCATCGAGACCGCCACGTTCGGGGCCAATCGCCATCGACTCGCCCCGTACGGGCTGGCCGATCAGGCCCGCAGGTTCGCCAGGCGTGGCGCGCAGCTCGCCCGCGAAGCCCGGGATGTGGCCGGCCGCGACGTCCTCGTCGCGGGGTCGGTGGGGCCGCTCGGCGCCCCGACCCGCGAGATCCTCCACCTCGACGAGGGCGCGGTCCGGGCGGCCTTCCGGGAAGCGATCGAGGGCCTGCTCGAAGGCGGCGCCGACCTCATCCAGTTCGAGACGTTCTCGGTCCTCGATCACCTTCGCCTTGCCGTCGACGAGGCGCGCCGCGCGTCGGACCTGCCGATCGTCGCCCTGCTGACCTTCGGCGAGGAGCTCGAGCTGCCGGACGGG
Source organism: uncultured Chloroflexia bacterium (assembly GCA_963781845.1). Taxonomy (GTDB): domain Bacteria; phylum Chloroflexota; class Limnocylindria; order Limnocylindrales; family CSP1-4; genus Chersky-267. Next base: position 71,708 of record CAWAHN010000010.1, read on the forward strand.
ACCACCCCGGCGAAGGCGGCGAGGGCGATCGAGGAGCTCGACGTCGACGTCCTCGGGGTCAACTGCGGGGCCGGACCACAGGGCTGCCTCGACGCGCTATCGGCCATGAGCGGCGCGCGCCTGGCGATCCTGCCCAACGCGGGCCTGCCGCAGCGGATCGAGGGCCAGTTCGTCTATGCCGCCGGACCCGAGTACCTCGCCGACATGACCCCGCGGTTCGTGGCGGCCGGGGCGACGATCGTCGGCGGCTGTTGCGGGACATCGCCCGAGCACATCGCGGCGATGCGGGCGGCCCTCGACGCGTTGGCCCCGACGGACGGCCCGGTGGCCGGGCGCGAGGCGGTGGTGGTCCCGATCCCGACCACCACGCCCCGCGCCACCGTCATCACGGCCGGCGTGGCGGACGACGGCTCGGAGCCCCCGCCACCGACCGGCCTGCTCCGGTCGCTGCGCGAGGGCCGCTTCGTCATCTCGGTCGAGATCGATCCGCCGCGGTCGGTCCGGATCGAGCGGACCATCGAAGCGGCCAGGCTCCTCCAGGCCGCGGGCGTGGACGTCGTCAACATCAGCGACTCGGCCATGGCCCGGGTCCGGATGGGTGCCATGGCCGTCGCCTTCGGCATCCAGCACGACCTGGACCTCGAGTGCATGGTCCATTTCACGACGCGCGATCGGAACCTGATGGCGATCGAGTCGGAGCTCCTTGGCGCGCACGCCCTCGGTGTCCGCAACATCATCGCCCTGACCGGGGACCCGCCGAGGGTCGGCGACTACCCGACCGGGACGGGCGTCTGGGATGTGGACTCGATCGGCCTGATCGAGATCCTCGCCCGGCTCGATCGCGGTGAGGACGGCGCCGGCAGCCCGATCGGCGCGCGGGCCGGCTTCACGATCGCCTGCGCCCTCGATCCGACCGCCGCGGACGCCGACACGGAATGGGACCGACTCGAGCGGAAGATCGCCGCCGGCGCCCACCTGATCATGACCCAGCCGCTGTACGACGTGGCCCAGGTCGAGGCGATGGACCGCGAGGCGCGGCGCCGGTTCGGCCACGCTGGCTTCCCGGTCCCGGTCCTGCTCGGCGTGCTCCCCCTCCAGAGCACCCGCCACGCTGAGTTCCTCCACAACGAGGTCCCCGGCATCACCATCCCCGACCCGACCCGGGCCGCCATGCATGCAGCCGGGGACCGAGGCGGAGAGGTCGGCCTGGAGCTGACCGTTAACCTGCTCGAGCGGGTCGATGAGCTGGTCGCGGGCACCTACGTGATGCCGAGTTTCGGCCGGTACGAACAGGCTGCCGAGCTGGTCCGCCGTCTGCGCATCCGGCACCCGGGACCGGCGCCCGCCGACCCGACACGGCCTGCGTCCGAACCCTGAGGGGAAGCGGCAGACCCGCACGCGACTCGAGCGCGTCCGATCGCCGTTCCTGGTCGAGGTGGCCGTCCGACAGCGAGCCGAGCGCGGCGACCGGTTGACCGCCTGGTGGACCGGGCAGGTATCCGTGTCATCCGCTCGTCATGTGGCGGCCTGAGTCTGTGGGCAGACCATCTCGTCATCGACTGGAGGACCCGACCCATGGACCGAACGAGGACGATGCGCGTAGTCCGCCTCGCGCCGCTGGGGCTCGCCGCAACCCTCGCCCTGGGCGCCTGCACGGCCGGAGCGTCCCCGACACCCGCGCCGAGCGACGCGATGATGGACCACAGCGCCGCGCCGAGCGACGCGATGATGGACCACAGCGCCGCGCCGAGCGACGCGATGATGGACCACAGCGCCGCGCCGAGCGACGCGATGATGGACCACAGCGCCGCGCCGAGCGCGGCCGGTCAGGCCACGCCGGTTTCGACCGGGACGTTCCACAAGGTCGACGGCTCGGCCGCCGGTACCGCCGCCCTGTTCCACCGGGCCGACGGCACGTTCCTGATCACGTTCGAGGACTTCCAGGTCGACAGCTCGACCGGCATCCACGTGGTCCTCGTGCCGAACAAGGACATCACCTCGGACGGCGACGTCGACCGGACCGCGATCGTGGATCTCGGTGCCCTCAAGGGGACCAGTGGGATGCAGGACTTCCCCGTCCCGTCGTCCGCGGACGCCATGACCTACCATACCGTCGTCCTGTGGGACACGGAGATGGCCCACGCGGTGGCGGCCGCGCCCCTGCAGTAGCGCCGCGACCAGGCTGCGGCGCCCGGCTCGCGGCGTCCGGGACGGCCACGCGCCCGCGGGTCGACAACACGGGGATCCGTCGTGACCAGTGCCGAGCGTCGTCCCATCCTGGTCGTCGACGACGACCCCAAGATCGTCCGGCTGCTCCGGACGTACCTCGAGCGTGCCGGCCATGATGTGATCGAGGCCTCGGACGGGACGGCGGCCCTGGACTCGATCGCGACACGCGATCCGGCGCTCGTGGTGCTCGACCTGATGCTCCCCGAGACGGACGGGCTCACGGTCCTCGAGGTGCTTCGCGGGCGGCGCGATACGCCGGTCATCATCCTGTCCGCGAGGGGCACGACGGATGACCGGATCCAGGGGCTCACGAGTGGCGCGGACGACTACATGCCGAAGCCGTTCTCGCCTGCCGAGCTGGTCGTGCGGGTCGCCCGTGTCCTGGCCCGGACGGGAGCCGCCGCGTCCGGCCTGCCGGCATCGCCGGTTCTTGAGCGGAACGGCCTGGTCGTCGACCGCTCGCGTCATGCGGTCGAGGTGGACCTTCAAGCCGTCCCGTCTGACGGCGACGGAGCTGCGCCTGCTGGTAGCCCTCCTCGAGGCCGACGGGCGGATCCTCACCCGCGACCAGCTCCTCGACGTCGTCTACGGACCGGAGTCGGCCGACGTCCTCGACCGGACGATCGACGTCCTGGTCGGGCGCGTGCGCGACAAGCTGGGCGATCCGGCGACGCATCCCCGCTTCATCGAGACGGTGCGGGGCGTCGGCTACCGGGCGACCCGCCGCGTCCGGCCCCTACCCGACGGATCGGCGTCGAGCCCGTGAACGAGGCCACCTCCCGCGGTTCGTGGCGCCGGGGCATCGGTATCCGAGTCGCCCTGGCGGCGCTCGGGACCGCCAGCTTGGCCGTGCTGATCGTCGCCGTCGGGGTGCTCGTCGTCGGCGGCGACACCTTCGCCCGGCTGATGATGGAGCACGGCTCGACCGCCGAGGAAGCACACGCCATGTTCGACTCCTCGGTGACGTTGGTGCTCGGGACGGCCGTCGTCATCGCGATCCTGGCCGCAGCCGGGCTGGCGGCGCTCGTCGGGCGGAGGCTGGCCCGGCCGCTCGGCGAGATCGGAGCGGCAGCCGGGCGGGTGGCCGCGGGAGACTATGGAGCTCGCGTCCCGCGGGATGGCCCGGACGAGATCGCGAGCCTGGCCGACTCGTTCAACCAGATGGCGGCCAGCCTGGAGGAGCAGGAGCGCGTCCGGCGCGAGTTCATCGCCAATGCGTCGCATGAGCTGCGGACGCCGCTCACGAATCTACAAGGCTACCTGGAGGCCCTGCGCGACGGCGTTGTTCCCGCCGACGCGGCAGCGTATGCGTCGCTCCTGGAAGAGGTCGAGCGCCTCACCCGCCTGGCGGCGTCGCTCGACCAGCTGACCGCGGCAGGCTCCGGTGCCCACTCCGACCGGGTCGCCGAGGTCGACCTGGTCGAGGCGATCCGGAACGCCGTCGATCTGGTCACGCCTTCGCTCGATCGCTCGGACATCACGGTCGGCCTCGAGCTCCCCGATCGGTTGACCGTCCACGTCGACCCCGACGGGCTGTCGCAGGTCCTCGGCAACCTTCTCCAGAACGCGGTCCGCTATACCCGCGCTGGGGGGATGGTGACCATCCGAGCCGAGAGGCGCGACGGGGACGGGCTCGTGAGCGTGGCCAATACGGGCGATACCATCCCGGCAGCGGACCTGCCGCACGTGTTCGATCGCTTCTACCGGGTGGAGAAGTCTCGAGACCGGGACCGGGGCGGAGCTGGGATCGGCCTGGCCATCGTCAAGCAGCAGGTCGAGGCCACCGGCGGCCGGGTCGGAGTCGATTCAAGTGCCGGCCTGACGCGATTCTGGTTCCGGTTGCCCGGCTGAGCGCCGTCATCGGGAGGTCACACGCCCGGGGCACGATCCACCGATGCTGATCCTCGCGGTGCTCGCCTTCGGAGCCGGCGTGCTGACGATCGTCGCCCCGTGCATCCTCCCGGTGGTCCCACTCGTGTTCGGTGCCGCCTCCACCGGCGGACGGCGCCGCTCGTTCGGGATCCTTGCCGGGTTCGGCGGCGCATTCCTGGTCGTCACGGTCGTGCTGGCCTCGTCGCTGGCCGCGGCCGGGCTGACCATGGATGGGATGCGCGCTGCAAGCGCATTGTTCCTGGGTCTCGTCGGCTTGGCGATCGCACTGCCCGCCGTCGGCTACCGCGTGGGACGGCGTCTCGCGCCGGCGACCCGGCTCGGAGCATGGCTGTCCGAGCGTCAGCTCGGAGACGGGACGCTGGGTGGTCTCGTGCTGGGCGTCGCGATCGGGCTCGTCTGGGCTCCCTGCGTGGGGCCGGTCATGGCCGGCGTGATCGTGGCATCGGCTGTCCGTGGTCCGACGGCCGATGCCGTCGTCATCGCCGGAGCGTACGTCCTCGGGACCGTGATCCCGCTAGCCGTGATCGCGGGCCTGGGTCGCCGGGCGGGCGCGGCGGCTGTCGGCCGGGATGCCAGCCGCCACAACGCGAGGATCGGCGGCGTCGTTGGCTGGGTCCGGCCGCTGGCCGGGCTTGCCATGCTCCTTGGGGCGATCCTCGTGGTCACCGGGCTCGACCTGCGCGCCGGCGCCGCGGTGGCGGACCTCGTCCAGGTCGGTCCGGTCACCTTTGCGGCCAACGAGGCCGGGGACCTCGAACCGGCCGACCCGTCGGCGGCCGGGAGAGCGCTCCCGATCGACCCGCTCCTGCCTCCATCGGTGGCGACGACGCTGCCGGGACCGCTGGCCCTGGACGACCTCGGTCCGGCACCGGACTTCGCCGGCATCCAGGCCTGGCTCAACAGCGATCCGGTCACGATCTCCGCGCTGCGCGGGAAGGTCGTGCTGGTCGAGTTCTGGACCTTCGCCTGCGTCAACTGCATCCACGTCCAGCCCTACGTCAATGCATGGTTCGACCGATACGCCGACGCGGGCCTGGTGGTCATCGGGGTCCACTCGCCGGAGCTGTCGTTCGAGCGGGAGATCGACAACGTCCGCACGGCGGTCCGGGACCGTGGGATCCGCTACCCGATCGCGATCGACCCGGCGTTCGCGACGTGGAACGCGTATCGGAACGCCTACTGGCCGGCCCTCTACTTCGTCGACCGGATGGGCCGGATCCGCCACATGCACGCCGGCGAAGGCGATTACGCCGGCTCCGAGCAGGTGATCCGCCAGCTGCTCGCGGGACCTGGCTGAACAGTCGCACGTACATCGGCGGATCATCGGAGGGCCGGTCGCCGCCGGTGCGTACGCTGCGCTTCCATCGATCCCGAGGCCGGTACGTGAGCTGGCGCTCCGGCCGTGCACGCGTCGTCGATGAGCCGATCCTCGGTCCTGCATCCGTCCGGTGGATCGAGATCCAGGCATCGAAAAGACTGACGTTCTCGGGACCACTGTCGGGCGCCAGCATGGTCCGCCGGTGGTATCGTTGCGCGGCATGCCCCGCGATCGTCCCAGCGACCATCCGACCCGACCCCCGAAGACCACCCGCCCTCGTCAGGGCACGGCCGCCTTCGGGATCGCTGTACTGCTCGGCCTAACGATGATCGCGTCGGGCTGCGGTATCTCGGGATCATCGCTGGCTCTGCCGTCGCTGCCGGCGAACGCGTCCCTGCCCGCGATCCCGTCGCTGCCCGCGATCCCGTCGCTGCCGATCTCGACATCGGCCCCGACGGTCGCACCCACACCCAAGCCGACATCGGCCCCGACCGCCACACCGATCCCTCCGACTCCGCCGGCTGCATCGACCCCGACCCCGAAGCCGACGGCCGCGCCGACCCCGAAGCCGACGGCCGCGCCGACCCCGAAGCCGACGGCCGCGCCGACCCCGAAGCCGACGGCCGCGCCTGCGCCGACGGCCTCGCCTGCGCCGACGGCCTCGCCTGCGCCGACGGCTTCCCCGACCCCGACGGCGACGCCCTCACCGACCCCGTCAGCCTCGCCGACCCCGACCGCAAGCCCGGTGACGGTCGGGCCATCCGCCAGCCCAGGTCCCGGGTCGAGTCAAACGGCAAACGGCGCGTCGCCGTGGCTGATCCTGCTGGTGATCATCCTCGGGATCGGCCTCGCGTGGGCCATCTACCTGCTGTATCAGAGGCGCGGAACGACGGGCGGCCCGCCAGCCGGGGCATCCGGCGCCGCAGCTGGCGCGGCGCCCGCTGCCGGAGAGACCCAGAGCGCAGAGACGACCGACGACGCGACGCAAGGTCCTGGACCGGCGGGGACGCCCGGTCCGTAGGAGGCCCGCTTGGCGGCGGAGCCGGATGGACCTTCGCCGCACCTAGCTGCGATCGCCTCGCAGATTCGATGGCTGGGCGACGTCGCATTGCGCGACACAATGCGTGAACCTCGGGCAGTGAGAACTCCGGGGCCGTCCTCCGTCGGGATCGCGGGGTAGCAGTCAAGACCGATTCCGATCCGCCTGGGCTGCGATCGTGCCGGTCGCGCCGTTCAGGGCCCTAGTGCCTTCGCCGGCGAAGGTGGATCAACGGGAGGGCCAGGGCGAGGAACGTCATGACCAGATACACCCCGACGGCGGCGAGCGGGGCGACGAGGGCGAGGGCGATTGCGGCGACGTTCAGGGCGATCAGGATCCAGCGCTGGCGGACCTTCGCATCCAGGGTCTCGTCGGCGACCCCATCGACCACGAGCGACCGCTCGCTCGCGATGTAGAACATCAGCAGGCTCAGGCAGAGCGACGCCAGGAGCACGTTGACGCCGTAGATCACGACCGCGGCCTCGACGTCCGGTCCCGACAGGTGGGTGACCAGCAGGTTGGTCGAGAACGGCAGGACGCCCACGAACAGCAGCATCAGCAGGTCGATGCCGTAGGCGAGGGTGTCGGCGTGCCGCATCAGCTTCGTCATCCCGGCGTGGCTGACCCAGATCCCCCCGATGAACACGAAGCTGATCAGATACCCGAGGAACTCATGCCACTGCTCGGCGAGGGCCTGCAAGAGGCGACCGCCGACGGCCGGGACCGAGAGCTCAAGGACCAGCAGCGTGATCGCGATCGCGAAGACGCCGTCGGTGAACGCGTTGAAGCGGTCGAGCGGCAGGACATCGGCTTGACGGGAGGTGCGACCGCCCCTCACCGAGCGCCGGGCGGACTGGTCGGTCGTAGCCACGTCAGGGTGTCGGTCGGGCTCCATCAGTGCGTATGGTATCCGCGGCTACGAGGCTGCCGCCGGCGCGGCTGCGTCGGGGGCGACTTCGTCATCGCCGGGCGCAAGCGTACCTACGGGTACCTTCCCAGGCAGGCCTCCGGTGAATGCGAGCGACACCAGGGCCAGGAGCGCCGCCGCGAGCAGACCGGCCTTCAGCGACCGGAGCTGGGCCTGCTCGTAGTCGTCCACGATCGCGGCGGTCGTGGCGGCGTCGAGCCCGGCCTTCTGGGCGGCAGTCTCGATGGCCGCAGACGCGACGAAGTCGATCCCCGAGCCGACCTCCGTCCCGACCTGTCCGGCGACCGCTTGGCTGATCCGTGGGTCGGCCTGGATGGTCGAGACGAAGGTCGACGTCAAGCCTGCCAGGACGATCGCGCCGATGAGGGCGACCCCGAGCGACGAGCCCAGCTGCTGTCCGGTGAACTGCAGCCCGCCCGCCTCCCCGCGACCAGAGGCGTCGACCGACGACTGGACGACGAGGCCGAGCTGCGACGCCATCAGCCCCATCCCCGCGCCGAGCACGGCCATCGATGCAGCGAAAGCCAAGTCTGCGAGGTCGGGTTGGATCGTCGCCAGCAGCATGACGCAGGCGATGCCGGCGAGGACGAGTCCCGCCCTCGTGATCGATCGAACGGAGTAGCGGGTCGATAGGCGGGACCCCGCGGCGGACGCCGCGAACATCGCGATCGAAACGGGCAGCATCTTGAAACCCGTCTGGAGGGCGTCCAGGCCGAGGACGAGCTGGAGGTAGAGCGGGACGGTGAAGAAGACGCCCATCAGGAGGAGGTTCTGGGTGAAGAGACCGACCAGGCCCGATCGGAGCGGCCGGATCTTGAGCAGGTCGAGGTGGACCAGCGGGTCGCTCCCGATCGCCTCGCGGTGCCGCTGCCAGCCGACGAACGCCCAGACCAGGACCCCGCCCGCGGCGATCACGAAGAGGGTCGGAGCAAGGCCGAACGGCTCGACCGGCGCATCCTTCGGCTGGATCAGGCCCCAGACACTGGATTGGAGGGTCCCCAGGACGATCAGCCCGAGACCCGCGGCAGCCAGGATCGCACCGACGATGTCGAGCCGGGGCTTGGGCCCGCTTCGGAGGGCATCGGCGACGAACCGGGTCATGACGAAGATCCCGATCACCAGGACGACCTCGCCAGCGAAGACGACCCGCCAGCTCAGGACCGTGGTGGCCCAACCCCCGAGGATCGGACCGACCGCGATGCCGGCCCCGGCGACGCCGCCGATGACGGCGTAAGCGACCTTGCGATCCCTGCCCTCGAAGTTGCCGGCGATCAGCGCGACCATCGCCGGCAGCACGAGAGAGGCGCCGATGCCTTCCAGGATCGACCAGCCCAGGGTGAGGATCGCGACCGTCGGGGCGAGCGCCGTCATGGCGGAACCGCAGCCGTAGATGACGAGGCCGATCTTGAAGGCGCGGCGCCGCCCGATGATGTCGCCGACCTTGCCGCCCGCGAGCATGAGCATCGCCATCACGAGGCAGTAGAGGGTGATGATCGCCTGGATCGTCGTGACGGTCGTGTCGAAGTCGGCGACCAGCTGGCTGATCGATACCCCCATGACCGTCTGGTCGAGGACCATGACGAACTGGGCTCCAGCCAGGGCGATCAGGGCCGACCGTCCCTTCATGCGGATCCCTCCTCGGCCGAACCGCCGGCATCGCCGTCCCCATCCCGAGGCGGCGGGCCGTCGCCCAGGACCAGGAGCGCCGTCCGCCACGTCGTCGCGAAGACTCCGATGAATGGCACGACGAGGAACATCCCGGCGATCCCCGCCAGTGCCGCGCCGGCCGGGATCGCGAGCAGGATGATGGCCGGATGGATGTTGACCGC
>CAWAHN010000011.1:0-163317 GCA_963781845.1 uncultured Chloroflexia bacterium
CTCGAGGATCTCGCGAGCCCCCGATCCCGCGAGCCGGAGCGTCGTCCGGTTCGCCGACACGTCCACCACCGCGCCACGCCCATCCTCGAATGCACCGCGGGCCGCGGCGACGATCGCATCGCTGGTCCCGTCGGCGTCGACGATGAGCCATTCGTCGGGGCCGAGCCACAGGATGCGGCGAGCCCCACCCGGGGCGGACGAGGCGGTGTTCGGCCGGAGCGGCAGCTCGAGCCCGAGGGCGGCGCCCAGCCGCTCGAGCAGCGCCCGATCGGCCGGGTCGGCACGGAGGTCGACCTGGGCGAGGAAGGGGATCACCTCGAGGACGACGGCACCATCCGACGTCGTCGCCACGGCCGCGAACCGATCGGCGAACGCCTCGAGCGGGCCGTGCCGAGCGGGAGCGGGAAAGGACGACGGCGTCATCGGCCGTCCCCATCGCGTCGGAGGTTGTCCGCGTCGAAGACGACCGGCTCGACGATCGTCGCCTCGACCGAGCTGCCGTCCAGCAGCGGCGCGACCACGGTCTGGCCGAGGCGCTCACGACCGGACCGGATCATCGCCAGGGCGAACGTCCGGCCGAGCGCGGCGCTCCGGTAGCTCGAGGTGACGTGGCCGAGCATCGGCACCGGCGGCGCGTCCAGCTGGGCATCGGGAGCGACGAGCTGTGCCCCTTCGGGCAGGAGCGCGTCGGGGTCGACCGGCAGGAGTGCGACCAGCTGTCTCCGATCGGATCGCCGGCTGTCGGGTCGGCGGTGCGACCGGCTGCCGATGAACGGCTTCGTCTTCGAGACGATCCAGTCCATCCCGAGGTCCTGCGGCGTGACCGTCCCGTCCGTCTCCTGGCCGACGATGGCGTACCCCTTCTCGGCCCGGAGGACATGCATCGCCTCCGTCCCGTACGGCGTGATCCCGTGATCCGCGCCCGCGCCCATGACCGCCTCCCAGAGCGCCAGGCCCGACCAGGACGCGACGTTGATCTCGTAGGCGAGCTCGCCGCTGAAGCTGATCCGGAACACCCGGGCCTCGATCCCCCCGACGACGGCGTCACGCCAGGTCATGAACGGGAAGGCGGCCGGCTCGAGCGCGAGGTCGGGGGCGAGGACCCGCATGACGTCGCGCGACCGTGGGCCGACGACGGCCACCGTCGACCACTGCTCGGTCACGGACGTGGCGTGGACCCGGAGATCCGGCCACTCGGTCTGGAGCCACTCCTCGAGATGATCGAGGACCGCCGCGGCGTTGCCGGTGGTCGTCGTCATGTGGAACCGGTCGTCGGCGAGCCGACTCGTGACGCCGTCGTCGAAGACCATCCCGTCGACGCGGCACATGAGGCCGTAGCGGCAGGATCCGACCGCGAGCTTCGAGAAGCCGTTCGTGTAGACGCGGTCGAGGAAGGCCCCGGCGTCGGGGCCCTGCAGGTCGATCTTGCCGAGGGTCGAGGCGTCCATCACCGCGACGCCCTCGCGGGCCGAGCGGCACTCGCGCAGGACGGCCTCGTCCATCGACTCGCCCCGGCGCGGGAAGTAGCGCGGCCGCTTCCACTGGCCCACGTCCTCGAAGACGGCCCCGTTCGCGACATGCCACGGGTGGATCGCCGTGGTCCGGACCGGGTCGAGGAGGTCGCCGGCGTCGCGGCCGGCGAGCTGCGCGAACGACACCGGGATGGACGGCGGCCGGTAGGTCGGGACCCCGACGCTGCCGACGTCCTGGCCGAGGAGCGCGGCCGCGATCGCCGACGCCACCACGCCCGAGGTCTTGCCCTGGTCGGCCGCGGTCCCGATCGTCGTGTAGCGCTTGACGTGCTCGATCGACTCGAGACCCGCCCCGAGGGCCCGGCGGATGTCGCGGACCGTCGCGTCCCGTTGGAGGTCGACGAAGTGATCCGCCCAGCTCTCGTCGGCTGCCGGTTCGGTCGCCGGTGGGACCACCCAAAGGGGCTTCGCGATCCCGACTCCGGCGATGTCGCCCGCCGCTGCCCCGACCGCTCGCAGCTCCCAAAACGCCCCAGGGCGGTCCGGGACGAACGCGGCGATCCCGTTGTCGAACCGGAGCGACCCCCCGGCCTGGCTCCACAGCGTGACGTTCGGGTTCCACCCACCGGACACCAGGAGAAGGTCCGCTTCGACGGTTCGGACGGACGCCGGATCGACCACGCCCCCGGGGTCGAGTCGACCGAGCACGACCCCGGCAAGATTTCCGTCCGAGTCGCAGACCGTGTCGACCACCACATCGCCGTTGCGGGCGTCGACGATCGCCGCCAGCTCGATCCCGGCCGGCGCCAGCTCGACCGCGACCGGATCGGTCGTGTCGTTCGTCGTGAAGATGACCGCTCGATCGCCGGGCCGAACGGCGAAGTCGGCCAGATACGTGCGGGCGGCGCTCGCCAGCATGATCCCCGGCCGGTCGTCATTGGCGAAGACGATCGGCCGCTCGGTGGCGCCCGTCGCGAGGACGATCCGCGCGGCGCGGATGTGCCACAGGCGACCCTCCGTCCGGCCGTTCGGGCGGCGTTCGACGGCCGTCACATAGCCCTGGTCGTAGATCCCGAGGGCGGTGGTCCGCGGGAGAAGGCGGACATCCGCTCGTCCGGCCAGCCCGGATCCGTCGATCGCCGGGCCGTCGTCGAGCACGATGACCCGGGCGTCCGGCGGTGCGGCGGCGGCCGCGGCGAGCCCGGCCGCCCCGGCTCCGATCACGAGGGTGTCGACATGGGCGTAGCGCCGATCGTGTCGGGTCACCGGTCCGGCGACGAGGCGGCCCTTTCCTGCCAGCGGCTCGGCAACCAGGCCGTCCACGAGCTCGACCCGCGTCGCCCGGAGCATCGGCTCGGAGATGCCGCCCGGCCAGGTCACCTGGACGAGCGCGTTCGGTTCCTCGGGGCCGGCCGTCATGACGCCGCGCGGGCGACCCCGATAGACGCTGGTCGCGACGGTCGCGACGCCGTTCGCCAGCAGCGCGGAGGCGAGCGTGTCCCCGGCGAAGCCCGTGAGGTCCCGTCCGTCGAACGTGAATCGGATCGGCCGCGTCCGATCGATCAGGCGACCGCCGCTCGGCAGGCGCCGATCCCGCGGCGCCTCGCTGGGACGCGCGCCGCTCACGCTCACGGCAGGAACTCGTTCGTGATGGTGTCCCGGCGGACGTCGAACCAGCGGCGGCAGCCGGCCGTGTGGTACCAGCGCTCCGCCCACGGGCCGTTCGGGTTGTCGCGGATGAACAGGTAGGCGCCCCAGGCTTCATCGTCGAGGGCGTCCGGGTCGACCGGCGAGTCGATCCCGGCCTGCCCTCCGTAGCGGAACTCGGTCTCGTCACGGGGGCCGCACCACGGGCAGGGCACGAGCAGCATCAGTGCGCCACCCCGGCGGCGCCGTGTTCGTCGATGAGCGCGCCGGTCGTGAACCGCTCGAGCGAGAATGGGCGGTTGAGCGGGTGCGGCTCGTCGTGCGCGATCGTGTGCGCCAGGACCCACCCCGACGCCGGCGTCGCCTTGAAGCCGCCCGTCCCCCAGCCGCAGTCGAGGTACAGCCCCTCGACCGGGGAGAGCCCGACGATCGGAGAGGCGTCCGGGGTCACGTCGACGATCCCCGCCCACGTCCGGATCACGTGCGCCCGGGCGAAGACCGGGAAGAGCTCGACCGCGGCCGCCATCTGGTTCTCGATGACGTGGAACGAGCCGCGCTGCCCGTACCCGTTGTGGGTGTCCATCCCGGCGCCGATGACCAGCTCGCCCTTGTGTGCCTGGCTCACGTAGACATGGACCGCGCCGGACATCACGACCGTCGGATGGACGGGCTCGAGCAGCTCCGAGACCAGCGCCTGGAGCGGGTGGCTCTGGAGCGGTAGCCGGATCCCGGCCATCCCGGCGACGATCGAGGCGTGCCCGGCCGCGACGATCGCGACCTTGCCGGCGGCGATCCGTCCACGGGACGTTTCGACCCCCGTGACGCGGCCGCCGTGCCGGTCGATCGCCGTGACCTCGGCGCCCTCGATCAGGTCGACGCCGAGACGATCGGCCGCCCGGGCGTACCCCCAGGCGACGTGGTCGTGCTTGGCGATCCCCGCGCGCGGCTGGTAGGCGGCGCCGAGGACGGGGTAGCGCACGTCGGGCGACAGGTCGACGATCGGGCACAGGCGGGCGATGTCGTCCGGCTCGAGCCATTCCGCATCGACGCCATTGAGGCGATTCGCGTGGATGGTGCGCCTGCTCGTCCGGATGTCGCCGAGGGAGTGGGCCAGGCCGATCACGCCGCGCTGGCTGACGAGGAGGTCGTAGTCGAGTTCCTGCGGGAGCGTCTCCCACAGCTTGAGCGAGTGCTCGTAGATCGCCGCGCTCTCGTCCCATAGGTAGTTCGAGCGGATGATCGCCGTGTTGCGGGCCATGTTCCCGCCGCCCAGCCAGCCGCGCTCGACCACCGCGACATCGGTGATCCCGTGGTTCCGGGCCAGGTAGTACGCCGCCGCCAGGCCATGCCCGCCCCCGCCGACGATGACCACGTCGTAGGCGGGCTTCGGGTCCGGGTGGCGCCACAGCCGATCGGGGTGCTGGTCCGCTGCCGAGGTCACGGCCGGGACGGTAGCAGGTCCGGTCGACCTGCACCGCGGGCCACCGCCTTGACGGCGCCGGTCGCACCGGACGACGCTAGCCGACGGGGCTCCCGACTCGAACCCGCACGAGGCTGAACCGAACGTGCCCACCCTGTTCATCGACGGCCATTGGGTCGCCGCGGCCGACGACGCCCGGTATGCCGTGATCAACCCATCGGACGGGACCGTGGTCAGCGAGGTCGACGTCGCGACCGACGACCAGGTCCAGGCCGCGATCGGCGCCGCCCGACGGGCCTTCGACCGGACCGATTGGCCGCGCAGCCCGACCGGAGATCGCGCGGCGCTGCTCGACCGGGTCGCCGGCCTCATCGACCGCGATCTCGAGGAGCTCGCGCACGCGGAGACGATCAACACCGGGAAGGCGATGCGTGAGAGCCGCTGGGACATGACCGACGTGGCCCGCGTCTTCCGCTACTACGCCGATCTCGCCGACAAGGAAGCCGGCCGTCTGGTCGACGCCGGCGACCCCGACGTCGTCAGCCGGATCGCGTACGAGCCGGTCGGAGTATGTGGGCTGATCGGCCCGTGGAACTATCCGCTCCTGCAGATGAGCTGGAAGATCGCGCCGGCGCTCGCGGCGGGCAACACCACGATCATGAAGCCGGCGCACTACACGCCGCTGTCGACGATCCACCTGACCCGCCTGATCGAGGAGGCCGGCGTCCCGCCCGGCGTCGTCAACCTGGTCCTCGGACCGGGACCGCGGGTCGGACAAGCGCTCGCCGACAGCCCGGACGTGGACCTCGTGTCGCTGACGGGCGGACTCGAGGCGGGTCGTGCCCTCCTCAAGGGCGCCGCCGTCAACGTCAAGAAGGTCGCCCTCGAGCTCGGTGGCAAGAGCCCGAACATCGTGTTCGCCGACGCCGACTTCGAGACGGCCGTCGACAACGCGCTGACCGCGGCGTTCGTCCATTCGGGCCAGGTCTGCTCGGCCGGCTGCCGGGCCATCGTCCAGGACGAGATCTACGACGCGTTCGTGGCGGAGATCGGTCGCCGGGCCGACCGGATCCGGCTCGGCGTCGGGACCGATGAGGCCACCGAGACCGGGGCGCTCATCAGCGCCGACCACCGCGCCCGCGTCGAGGAGTTCGTGGCGTCGGCGATCGACGAGGGTGCCCGGCTGGTCGCCGGTGGACGACGCCCGGACGAGCCCGAGCTCCAGGCCGGGTTCTTCTACCGGCCGACGGTCCTCGCCGACATCCGTCGCGACATGCGGGTGATCCGGGAAGAGGTCTTCGGTCCGGTCATGACCGTCGAGCGGTTCACGACCGAGGAGGAGGCCGTCGAGCTCGGCAACGACACGACCTACGGCCTGGCGGGCGCGGTCTGGACCGCCGATGCCGGGCGTGCCCAGCGGGTCGCGGCCCGGCTCCGCCACGGGACCATCTGGATCAACGACTACAACACCTACCTGCCCCAGGCTGAATGGGGCGGCTTCAAGCAGTCGGGCATCGGTCGTGAGCTCGGTCCGAGCGGTCTCGACGAGTACCGCGAGGCGAAGCACATCTGGCTGAACACCGATCCGAAGCCCGGCGGCTGGTTCGGCGGCTGAGGGGTCGCCGCGGGGCGACGTGGAAGGCGCCCCGGGTGGCCGGGGCGCCTTCGTCGGATCTGCGAGGGTCGAGGTTATTCGGACGGGATCTCCGCGTGGATCGCGTCGAGGTCGACGCCCTGTGAGCGCCGGTACAGCCGAGCGGCGACGTAGAGCACGGCCGCGGCGCCGTAGACCACGCCGAGGAAGATGATCGAGTTCGTGTTCCCGACGCCGATCCCATAGAGCGGGTCCTTGAGCCAGAGGATGATCGTCCAGGCGAGGATCACCGAGGTGATCAGCCCGGCACCGCTGACGACCAGCTTGAGATGGGCGACCGGCGAGTTGTCGAAGATCGCCGGCTTGTACCAGGGGAGGATCGTGGCGGCGACGGCACTTCCCAGGAACGTCACCGCGATGACCAGGGTCGCATCGAGGGTGAGCGCCCGGAAGTCCGCGGAGTAGGCGTAGATCACGCTGACCACGACCGCCGGGACCATGATGTAGAGCAGCGCGATGACGGGCACCGCCCGTCGCTCGGACACCTGAGCCGCATGATCGGGCAGCACCCGGTCGAACGCCGCCGCGAAGATCATCCTGGTCGACGACAGGAACAGCGTCCCCGACCAGCCCAGGAACCACACTCCGAACAGGACGACCATCCCGATCTGGAAGATCGAGTTGTCGACGAGATACGACACGAGGAGCGGTGGGTAGCTCCAGATCGGCACCGTCGGGGCCGTGGTCGTATAGCCGTAGAAGTTGTTGATGAAGTTCGCGTTGGTGGCGGTGAAGAAGTCCCAGCCGAACGTCTTCGCGGCGAGGAGCACGAACGCGATCGCCAGCACGGCCGTGACCCAGATCCCGCCGAGCATCCCGCGCAGGACCTTCCGGAAGTCACCCGAGCCCCTGACCTCGCCGTACAGCGTCGAGCCCCAGTTCGGGTAGAGGATCCAGAAGAGCATGAACGGGATCATCGCGAGCGTCGCGAGCAGCGTGTCCGACAGATTGGCGCCCATGTCCGTGGGAGCGAGCGTCTTCACCCAGGCATCGTTCGTCGCGGCATCGGCGAGCGTCTTGTCATACGCGCCGGACACCCCGAAGAGCGAGGCGTTCGCCCGGTCGAAGGCGACCTTGAAGTCGGCCTGGCTCGAGATGAGCATCAGGACGAACATGATGGCCAGGCCGACGAGGCCGAGGTAGAAGCACCACTTCTGGATCCGGGCATAGCCGGCCATGCCGAGCGCGACGAGCACCGACGTCAGGATGATCGTCACGATCGACACGAACAGGATGCCGTTCTCCGACGCGAAGAAGGACAACCCGTCGGCGGACTTGACCAGCGCCGCCAGCGGCTGGAAGAACTCGATGTTGAGGATCGCGCCGTAGATCGGCGCCCACATCGCGAGGATGAACCACCAACCGGTCGCGGCCAGGACGAACCCGATCCCGCCGTTCAGCCGGCCGATGATCCCGCCGACGATGATCCCGACGATCGCGGCGCCGATCGCGACGGTGTCACCCAGGGAAAGGGCGTTGGAGACCAGGAAGAAGCCGATCCCGCCGACGATGGCCCCGGTCAGGGTGCCGGGGATCCCGTCGAGCACGCGGCTCTGCCAGACGTAGTCACCGCCCGCCCGCGGCATCGCCGCGATGAGGCCGGCATACGCCACCGCCAGGAATGTCACCGCGATGGCCGCGAGCAGGATCGACAGCAGGGGGTTCGCCTGGGGCACGTAGGCGAACACGGCCAGGCTGTAGAACATCCCCAGCGTGACGAGGTTGACCGACATGAATGAGTACGTGAAGGCGTCGAACCCGGACCAGCCCTTGACCAGGCCGGTCGCGTTCCTGAGGAACAGAGACGGCGCCGCGGTACCGGAAGCCATGTTTCCCTCCTCTGTCCGAGCGATCCCCCCGCCAGACGTGAGTCGTCAGCCGTTGATCAGCAGATAACGCTTCACCTGGCCTTTCTTGACATCGAGATCGACGACGGCCGCCTGGAGCACCCCGTCCTCATATGAGCTCCCAGGGTTCACCGCCAGGGTGGGTCCGAGCTTGACCGCGCCCTTGCCCTCGTGGATGTGCCCGTGGAGCGAGAGGGCCGGCCCGTAGGCGAGGATCGACTCCCGGACGGCCTTGGAGCCGACCGGGATGAGCGCCTGTCCGCCGGACACGTAGTGCATGTCTGCGTCGAGCTTCGGGGCATTGTCAAGGTTCGAGCCGTATGGCGGTGCATGGAAGTTGAAGATCGAGCGGTGCGGGTCGGGGACCTCGCTCACGAGCTCGTCGATCCGCTTCCGGAGCTCGGGCTCGGGCAGCTCCCGAAAGGTGTTCCACGGGGTCGGGTTGGCCCAGCCGGTCGACACCAGCGAGAACCCGTCGAGCGAGATCGTGTTCGCCTCGCCGAGCTCCACCCGCTCCGCGCCGTCGATGATCGGGTCGATCTCGAAGATGTCGTCGTTGGCCGGCGAGACGATGCAGCGGATGCCCGATCCCGCGAGTCGCTCGTCCGCCAGCGCCATCCAGCGTTCGACCGCCGCGAGCATCACCGCCTTGAACCGTGCGTCGACGAGCGCGGGATCCGCCGCCCAGGCGTCGACCTCCTCGCGCGACAGTCGGACCGGGTAGTAGCCGCGATCGCCGATCCGCTTCTCCATCGCGCGGACCTCGTCCTCGGACGACAGGACGTGACGCTGCTCCTGGACGGTGACCTCCCAGCCCCCGTTGTCGGCCACGATCGGCACCATCGCCTTGCCGGTCATGTCGCCGCCCATGATCAGGACGTCGGCCTTGTGGAACGTTCCCGCGTTGAGGAACTTGCGCCAGCACACCTCGGACCCGTGGATGTCGGTCGCGAAGAAGACCCTCATCCCCACCCCTCGCGCGCGGATCCCCGGTCGGGCATCAGCTGCCGTGCCCCATCTCTTCGGGATCCTGGTACCAGCCGGTGCGCTCGCCGACCCGGGCCCGGAGCTTCCACTTGGTCGACTTCGGGGCGTCGTTGATGGCCGTCCGCAGCGCCGCGACCTGCGCGGACGGCTCGAACAGGACGGTCCGGCCGTTGTTGAGGTCGAGGTCCTGCGGCGTGAGCTCGACCGCGAGGTACTGGTCGAGGGTGTCCAGGTTGCCGGTCACGGTCCGCCACCAGCCCCAGTCGTTCGAGGTCAGGGACAGGATCCGCGGGACGTTGATCGTCCCCAGGCCGTGTCGCGAATCGGGCGCCCCGTCATCCGGACCGAGCGGATGCTCTGCGAGGAGGACGAGCGCGTCGAGGACGTCCTTGCGGTTGATCTTGACGATCTGGAGCTTGGACAGGAGGAGCTCGGCCAGGGGGAGCGTCGGGCTCGACATGGCCAGCCGATCGCCGAACTCGAAGCGGTGGCACATCTCGAGGCTGTCGACCAGCACGTCGACCGGGCGATTGCGCGGGACGTCCACGAAATACGCCTGCTTGCTCCCGAACAGGGCGTTGTGCCGCTTGTCCGGGGTGTATCCCTCGGCGGCCAGGAGCTCGTAGAAGGCACCGCGGTCGCGCGACCGCGTCGCGAAGTCGAGGTCGACCTCCACCCGCCGGGTGCGGGCCGGCCACTCCGGGGCGTGGGCCCGGATGGCCATGCCGCCCATCAGGCGGACCAGGAGCCCGCGGTCGTCGGCCAGGCCGATGACGCGCAACGCCTCGGCGAGCGGATCCTGGAGGGTGCGCGGTTCGGGTCCGACCGCTCCGTCCGCCGTCATCGAGCACCTCAGTCGTCGGGCGCCGACCGTGTCGCGATCAGCGGGTCCGGTCGGCAGTATAGGTCGACGTCAAGTGGCGCCGACGCGTTCCGACGGGAACCGCGACCATCCTCGCCGATCCCGGCGACCGTGCTCAAAGGCACCCGCCTGCTATCGTTCCGACGTGGTCACGAACGCGCCGGCGGCCGGATCGATCGTCTCGCCGTCCTCCGGCCAGATCGACGTTCGGTGGCTGGGTCTGATCGACTATCGCGAGGCCTGGAGACTCCAGAAACGGCTCGTCGAGGAGCGCGTCGGCGGCGAAGCCCCGGACACCCTGCTGCTCGTCGAACACCCGGCCGTGCTGACGCTTGGCCGGCAGGCGGACGAGCGCCACGTCCGGGCGACGCCCGCCGAGCTCGCCCGGCGCGGGATCGAGCTCATCCGCGTCGAACGAGGCGGCGAGGTCACCTATCACGGTCCCGGACAGCTGGTCGCGTACCCCATCGTCGCGCTGTCCGAGCGCGGGATCCTGCTCCGCCCGTTCGTCCGGGCACTCGAGGGAGCGCTCGCGGACACCTGCCGCGCGCTCGGCGTCGAGGCCGATCGACGCGACGGCCATCCCGGCTGCTGGGTCGACCCGACCGCGCCGCGACCGCGCAAGATCGGCGCGCTCGGCCTGCGGATCGAACGCGGGGTGAGCTACCACGGGGTCGCGTTGAACGTGACCGTCGACCTGGCCGACTTCGCGCTCATCGATCCGTGCGGGATGCCGGACGTCGAACTCGACCTCGATCGCCCGTGAGCTCGGTCGGATCGGCGAGCGCCGTCGACCGAGCGCCGACGGTCGAGCGGGCGGGACCATGTTCGCGGACGCCTTCGCCGAACGTCTCGCGCGAGCGCACTGAGGGATGTCCGCCGGTCTGTTCGAGCTCCGGAAGGACGCCGTCACGGGCTGGTGGGTGGCGACCGTGGTCGACCGGACGTTCCACCGCGATCGCTTCCGACTGACCGCCGGCCAGGTCGGCGGGACGACTGCCAGAACTGCCGGGAACCGGCCGGCGACGGGGTCCGGCTGCGGACGCTCAAGGACTTCGCCTTCCATGTGGTCGGCACCGAGGAGGAGTCGCGCCGGATCGACCACGATCTGGCCCAGGTCGCGCTCGAGCAGGCCAGATCGTCGGGCAGCTGGCGGACCGTGGTGGCGCCGCCCCGCGAGCACCGTCCGCTCCAGGCGGTCGGCGGCGCGATCGCGGGCGAGATGCTGCGCGTCTGTCGCGACGCGGTCGCCGGCGCGGAGCGCGCGGGCCAGACCGCCTACGTCCAGGTCGTCCAGAACTGGGGCATCCAGGCCGGGTGCCCGGACCGACCATCTGTGCCTCGACCTGTACGACCTGCCCCAGGTCCCGCACCGCGTCGCCGAGGAGATCGGCGGGGCCGCCCGCTTCGTGATCCGCGAGGGCGAGTGTCCGTTCTGCCGGCTCGTCCGCGAGGAGCCGCGGCTCCGCGATCGGCTGGTCTGGGAGGACGACGCGTCGGTCGCCTTCGCGCCGTTCGCCTCACGCTCGCCGTTCGAGGTCTGGATCGTCCCGCGTCGTCATGCGGCCGACTTCGGGGCGGCCTCGGACGCCGGATGTCGCGGCGACGGCCGAGGCGCTCCGCCAGGTCCTCGGCCGGCTCGCCGGGCTCGACGGCCCGCCCCACAACCTGGTCCTCCACACCGCGCCGGTCGGCGAGCGGATCGACGCCACGTACCACTGGCACTGGGAGATCCATCCGCGGCTGCGCGAGATCGCCGGGCTCGAGTTGGGGACCGGTCTGCCGGTCAACCCGGTGTCGCCCGAGGAGGCGGTCGAGGAGCTCCTCCGGGCGGTCCCCGACGATCGGGCCTCGTCGTGACGCCCGAGCGTCACACGGGGCATTCGAGCGCCGTCTCTCGGCCGTGCATCCCACCGGTCAGATCGTGCTCACCGGGGACCGTGCGATGACCGGTACGCCGGAACGCACGGCCGCCGACGCGTTCATCGAGGACCTGTTCGCCCGCCACCAGGGCGAGATCTACGCCTACCTGTATCGGATGGTCCGCGATCCCGAGCTCGCCGCCGACATGACCCAGGACGCGTTCATCAAGGCGTACCGCAACCACGCGTTCGCTGACCGATCCCGACCCACGCCCGGGCGTGGCTGTACCAGATCGCCCATCGGGTGGCGCTCGACGAGTTCCGCCGGCGCAAGATCGTCCGGTTCATGCCGTGGACCGGCGAGATCGCACGGATCCGCGCCGTCGGCCGAGCACCTGGCGATGGACGCGCGCCTGTCGGCGCCCACTCCAGCGCGCGCTCGACAAGATCCCCGAACGACAGCGGGCGGCGCTCCTCCTGGCCGAGATCCACGACCTGACCGGCGTCGAGCTCGCGGCAGCCCTCGAGGTCAGCCACGTCGCGGCGCGAGCCCTGCTCACCCGCGCTCGCGAGAGCCTGCGCCAGGCGCTGGCCGCCGAACGGGCGGCCGAGGCGGCCGCCGAGGCCGAGGCCGTCAGCGCCGGCCGCACGGGCTGCCGCCGGCCGATCGGGGAGCGGGCGATGACCGAGGGTCGGCGCAACGATCCGCTCCTGCGGCACAACGACCCGCAGAGCCCGCACGAGCGAGCACGAGGCCTCGCCTCGGATCGGCTGGATGGGTCGTTGACCGCCACCGACGCGATCTGGCTCGACGACCATCTCCACGCCTGCGACGACTGTCGGCCGTCGCGGCCGCCTACGCCGAGGACCGCGATCTGCTCCGGTCGCTGCCCGCCCCCCAACCGCCGCGGGACCTGTGGGCTCGGACGTCGGTGGCGCTCGAACGCGAACGGGCCTCCGGCCACGGCCTGACGCCGCGACGCGGCGGCGGGATCGGGTGGCGTGCCTTACCCGGCCATCGTCGCGGTCGTCCTCGTCGGCGTCGTCGTCGGTCGGTCGTTGATCCCGGGCGGCGGCCTCGGACACGACGGGGATCGGCCTGTCGTCGCCGGCCCCGGCGAGTCCAGCCGAACCCGGCCCCCACGGTCGGTGCCGGCGCGACCCCGCTGGCGGTCGATCCGGGCGACGTCGCGTGGGTCAATCACGCGGCGGACGGCAGAGTACACGATGAACATCGCCAACGTCGCCGCGGTCTGCCCGTCGGACGCCGCGCCGGCGCCGGACTGCGCCCCGCTCGACCAGGGCGCGAAGCAGCTGGTCTCGTTCGATTCGCAGCCCGGCTCGGTGGTCCTCGATCCGGACGCGCTCCAGGCGGCCGTCGTCGAGTCCAGTGCATCGACGACCGGCGGCAAGATCTTCGTCGTCCCGATCGCCCGGGCGACGCCGAAGCCGTCGCCGAGCGCGACGCCGACGCCCGAGCCGAGCGTCGAACCCAGCACGAGTCCGGTCGCCAGCCAGTCGACGTCGCCGACGGACTCGCCGTCCGCTTCCCCGAGTGCGACGGCGCAGCCGACGACCGGGGCATCGAGCCCATCGCCGACGGTGGCTCCGAGCTCGAGCCCGGAGTCGTCCCCGCTCCCGACGCCGACGACCGAGACCCCTCCGCCCAGCTCGATCCCGACCGGGACGCCGGCTCCGACGGCCGCCGCGATGCTGGCGATCATCAAGGACGTCGTCGTGGTCGGCGGCGACGCCGCGTATTCGTCCGACGGCGACTGGCTCGCGTTCTCGGCTCGACCGGCCGCCGGGACCGACGGACCCGATGTCTACGTCTGGCATACCGGCGACGATCAGGCGCGGGTCCTGACCAAGGACCACGCCTCGGTCTTCTCGTCCTGGGTCGGGGATCGGATCCTCGCCAGCCGGGCGGTCGAGGCGGCCTCCGATGCCGCATCGCCCGATGCCGCGTCACCCGGCGCGGACGGACATGTGCCGACATCGTTCCTGATCGATCCGAGCTCGGGCAAGGAGGTCGGCACGAGGCTCGACGGGGTGTGGCGGCCGGTCGTCGATCCGAGCGGCCATTGGATGGTCTACTGGACCGGCACCCTGGTCCTCGACCCGGTCGCCCGGACCTGGTCGCCGGATGAGGGCCGCCTGGTCGTCGATCGCTGGCCGGCCGCCGCCACCGACACCTTCACCCCCGACGATCCGCAGTCGCTCCTCACGCCGAAGCCGGATGTGCCGATCAAGGACTGGGAGGTCCGCTGGGATCCGACGGGTCGGTATATCGGGGTCTGGGTCGCCGATCCCCTCGACACCGCGCTCGGGCGACTGAGCCTGGTCGCGATCGACCGTTCGACCGGGCACGTCGATGCGGAACGCACGCCGGTCCTGCACGATGCGCCGGCCCTGCCCGGGTTCGCCATCGGTGACGGGCGGATCGCCTGGGCCTCGCCGCCCGGTCAGGACGGCGAAGGCAGCCGACTGCTCGTGCTGGCGTGGAAGGGCCCCGACGCGGGCCGCACGCGGACCGAGCCGGCGTCGTCCCTGGAGGACATCATCGTCGTTCGCTGAGGGCGGCGGACAGCGGCTCCGAACGGCCGTGACGCCCCACTCGAGGTGCGGTCCGGGGCGGTCCGGTGGGGTTTGGCCCCACTCCGGGGATGGCGGGTTCCGTCCCGATGGGCTATGGTTGGGGTCTTGTGCGCCCCAAGATGATCATCGCGGGTGTGGTGCTCACCACCGCCCTCGCACTGGTCGCCGCTCCCGGTTTCGCCGGGTCCCGGACCCCCGCTCCATACGAGCCGGTGCCGGCAGCAGCGTTCCAGGCCCTGAAGACCAACGCGAACGCAGGATCGACGGACTCGGTCGGTGGGTTCGACCACGCATCGGACTCCGCGGGCCGTCTCGGGGCTGACGCGGTCTTCGCCGAGCCCGGCACCCCGGCGACCGCCTCCGTGGACATCCCCGTGCTCAAGCGAGACGCCGCGCAACCGGATCCGACCGCGACCAAGGTCTACAAGAAGTCCAGGTACACCCTCAGGGGCAAGGCGACGTTCTACGAGAACGGCACGACCGCGATGCGCCTCCCGCGCGGCACCGTGATCCGCGTCTGCGGGGCCGGCGGCTGCCTCGAGCGGGTGGTCAACGACTACGGTCCCGTGGCCGGCTCGAACCGGATCATCGACCTGTACAAGCCGGACTTCTTCAAGATCTGCGGCTGCGGCTCGTGGTCCGGCGTGACCGACGTCAAGGTCTACGTCTACGGCGTCCCCTGATCCGACGCCCGTCCGCGCGACCGGCCGTGCCCGGGCCGCTGCGGTAGACTCAGCCTGACCCTTTAAGGACCGGTCCGAGAGGCCGGGAAGGAGTGGGCGTGCACCGACCCGACGGCGGCCCGAGTTGACCGGGCGCCAGATCATGACGGCGGACGAGATCCGCCGGGCGACGATCCGGATCTCCCACGAGATCGTCGAGAAGCAGGCCGGGACGGCCGGTCTCGCGCTCGTCGGCATCCAGCGCCGCGGCGTCCCGCTCGCCCACCGGATCGCCGATGCGATCGCCGAGCACGAGGGCGTGACGCTCCCGGTCGGGGCGCTCGACATCACCTTCTACCGAGACGACCTGTCGCTCGTCGCCCAGCAGCCGCTGGTCAAGGGCACGGACCTGCCGTTCGACCTCAACGGGGCCACGGTGGTCCTCGTCGACGACGTCCTGTACACCGGCCGGACGATCCGGGCCGCGATGGACGCCCTGGTCGACTTCGGGCGGCCGCAGGCGATCCGGCTGGCGGTCCTGATCGACCGCGGCCACCGCGAGCTGCCGATCCGCGCCGATCACGTCGGCAAGAACGTGCCGACGTCCCGCGAGGAGATCGTCCGGGTCCACCTGGCCGAGACCGACGGCGACGACAGCGTCGACATCGAACGCGTCCGTCGGGGCGGTCGCCGAGCCCGTCGCCCGATGAGCCTCGCGGTGCCGGACGGGACGGGCATCGACCTTCCGGCGGGCGTCCCGCCGTCGGCCGCCGCCGCTCCGGCACGCTGGGGCCATCGTCACCTGCTCGACCTCGACGTCGTCTCGTGGCCCGAGATCGAGCTGGTCATGCAGACCACCGATGCGATGCGCGAGGTCCTCGCCCGCCCGATCGCGAAGGTCCCGGCACTGCGGGGGACCGGTGTGACGATCCTGTTCTACGAGGCCTCCACCCGGACCAGGGTGTCGTTCGAGGTGGCCGCCAAGAACCTGTCCGCCGACGTCGTCAACATCGCGGCCTCGTCCTCCTCGGTGACCAAGGGCGAGTCGCTCGTCGACACGATCCGGACGGTCGAGGCGCTCGGCGCCGACATGATCGTCATGCGCCACGCCACGTCGGGTGCGCCGTACCTCGCGGCCGAGCACTTCGGCGGGTCGATCCTCAACGGTGGCGACGGCTGGCACGCCCATCCGTCGCAGGCCCTGCTCGACCTGTACACGATCCGCGAGCACCTGCCCGGGGGTCCCGACCTACATGGCCGGAAGGTCGTCATCCTCGGCGACGTCCTCCATTCCCGGGTCGCGCGCTCGAACATCTGGTCGCTGACCGCGGCCGGCGCCGACCTGTGGCTGTGCGGACCGTCGACGTTGCTGCGCGGATTCGACCGCTGGGCCGGGGCGATGGCCTCGATGCCGGGCCACGGTCGGTTCACGGTCACGTCCGACGTGACCGCCGCCGTGCGCGACGCCGACGTGATCATGGCGCTCCGGATCCAGCGCGAGCGGATGAGCGGCGGCCTGCTGCCGTCGCTGCGCGAATACGCAGCGCGGTTCGGCCTGACCCTCGATCGGCTCGCGCTCGCCAAGCCCGGGGCGCTCGTGATGCACCCGGGTCCGATGAACGAGGGCGTCGAGATCGCCCCCGAGGTGGCCGTCCATCCGCGTTCCGTCATCACCGACCAGGTGACGAACGGGGTGGCCGTCCGGATGGCGCTGCTCTACCTGCTCGCCGGCGCCGCCGGCCGGGCTCGCGAGTCCACCGGTGGCTGAGGTCAGCGTCGCAAGTTCGGACGTCGGGCGGACGGTCGGGGACCTCGAGCTCAGCCGCGCCTGGCTGGTGGATCCGGCGAGCGGGCGCGAGGGTCCCGGCGATCTGATCGTCGAGGACGGCGTCGTCCGGAGCGTCGTCTGGCTCGAAGGCGCGGACGCCGAGGGGGTCGCCTCCGGCGGTGTCGTCGTCGCCCCTGGGTTCATCGACCTCCACGCTCACTTCCGCGAGCCCGGGTTCGAGGATGCCGAGACGGTCGCGAGCGGATCCGCGGCCGCCGCCCATGGGGGCTTCACGACCGTCTGCCTGATGCCCAACACCTCGCCCGCGATCGACGAGGCGAGCGTCCTGGCGCGCGTCCGCGAGGCGGCGACCCGGTCCGGCTCGCCGATCGAGGTGCTCGCCTACGGCGCCGTCAGCGTCGGGCGCGACGGCGAGACCTTGGCCGCCCTCGGCGAGCTGGCCGACGAGGGCGCGATCGGCTTCAGCGACGACGGCGCGCCGGTCCGATCCCCGGCGATCCTGCGCAACGCGCTGGTGTATGCCGGGATGCTCGGCCGGGTCGTCGTCGACCACCCCGAGGACCGGGCGCTGACCGAGGGCGCCGAGGCGAACGAGGGGCTGGTCGCGTCGATCCTCGGCCTGCGCGGATGGCCGACGGCGGGGGAGACCGCTGCGGTCGCCCGCGACCTGGCCGTGCTCCGGGACGCCCTGGCCGACGAGCCGAACGCACGGCTGCACCTGACCCACCTGTCGACCGCCGATGCGCTCGAGCTCGTCCGCAGGGCGAAGGCGGCCGGACTGCCGGTCACCTGCGACGTGACGCCGCACCACCTCGGCCTGACCGACGAGTGGATCGCCGGGGCACGGCGGTGGGCGTGGGAAGCGATCGACGAACACGGTCGGGCCCGCAGCCCGTGGGCCGACGGCGCCCTCGTCGCGGCCCCGTACGACCCGGCCCTCCGGGTCAATCCGCCGCTCAGGTCGGCCGAGGATGCGGCCGCCGTCATGGCCGCGCTCGTCGACGGGACCGTCGACGCGATCGCCACCGACCATGCGCCCCATACCCGGGTCGACAAGGAGGTCGAGTTCGGCCTGGCGTCGAACGGCATCTCGGGGATCGAGACCGCCCTGGGGGTGGTCCTCGCGGCCGTCGATGCGGGTCGTCTGCCGCTGGCTCGAGCCGTCGCCGCGTTGACCGCCGGCCCGGCCACCGCGCTCGGCGGCTGGGGCTGGACCGGGACACGCGGCCTCGTCGAGGGAGCGCTCGCGGACCTCGTGGTGTTCGACCGCGGGTCCACCTGGCGGGTCGAGGCGGACGGTCTCGCCTCGCGCGGGAAGAACTCGCCGCTGCTCGGCCGCGAGCTCGCGGGGCGGGTGATGCTGACGGTGGCGGGCGGCAGGATCGCCTACGAGGACGCCGGTTGACCACGCTCGAGTCGGACCCGCGGAGCTGGCTGGACGGCCACCTGGCGGAGCTGGGCATCCCCTACGAGCTGTTCCCGTGCGACCCGGCGCTGGCCGACACCGCCGCGTTCTGTGCCGCCTACGGGTTCGCGCCCGAGGACTCGGCCAATACGATCGTGGTCATCGGCAAGTCGTCGCCGCCGGTCTATGCCGCGTGCGTCGTCCTGGCCACCACCCGGCTCGACGTCAATCGAACGGTTCGCGAGCGGCTCGGCACGCGCAAGGCCTCGTTCGCCGCCGCCGACCAGACCCAGGAGCTCACCGGGATGGCGATCGGCGGGGTGACCGTGTTCGGACTGCCGCCGGACCTGCCCATCCTCGTCGACGCCCGGGTCATGGCCCGCGAGCGGATCGTCCTCGGGGGTGGGAGCCGGTCGTGGAAGGTCCTCGCCGCGCCCGGCCATCCTCGAGGCGCTCCCGAACGTCACAGTCGTCGAGGGTCTGGCGCTGGACCCGCCGCCAGCCTGACGCCGGGCTGATCGGTCGCCTCGGCCGGCACCGGTCCACCCATCCGATGCCGGTCGGCCGTCAGCGGTTCATCGGGGAGTGCCGGCGTCCTCGGGTGGCTCGCCCGGATCCGGACGGTCGGCCGCCAGCGGGGCGTCGTCCGGATCCATCGGCGGCGCCGGCTCGGATGGCGGATCGTCCGCGCGGAGCGGGCCGGCCGCCGGATCCTCCCAGAACGCGGGGTCGGGTTCCGACTCGGCGAGCGCGGCCTCGGTCGGCCGGGCGCGCTCCGACAGCCAGGCGTCGCGGAGCGGTTCCTCGGCGGCCAGCCACGGGCTCGAGGCGCCCCAGTCCAGGCTCGACTTCGACCTGCCGAGCTGCTGGTCGATATGGAAGTCGGGATCCGGCTCGATCTCGCGGGCGTCGGCCGGACGTGGCCGGTGGCATCGGTAGCACGTCGCGTGGGTCGGGTCGTTGAACGACGAGCAGGCGTCGCACAGCCAGACGCGGTCCGGCAGGATCGGCGGCTTGGTGTTCCCGCGCCACCCGCCGACGTGCCAGCCGGCCCACGAGGCGAACAGGAGCACGACGATCCCGGCGATCAGGAAGACGATCGTGTCCGGCATCGGTACCTCCGTCAGCCCCCCGGCGGGAACGCGGCCTTGAGCGTGAAGGCGATGCGGGGTCGGACCGTTCGCCGCGAGGTGGTCGAGGTGCTCGCGGGCTTCGGCCACGGTCGGGATGTGGCCGGCCGGCACCCACCACAGGACGAGATTCGGCCCGTCGAGCGGGACGAACCACTCGCGCCGCCGACGGAAGACGTCGACGTGGTCGGATCGGTAGGCGTATCCGCGCAGCGCCTCGATCGACGTCCAGACGGTCAGGTTGACGATGACCAGCGGGATCGTCGAAGGCCCGGATGCGCGGTCGCGGAGCCGGTCTCGTCCTTGAGCCGCCAGACGAACCCCGGCGTGGCCTCGCCGAGGGCGTTGATCCGGTCCAGGTTGGCCACGAAGTCGGCCATGGCGGGATCGTCGATCGGGGCGACCGACCGGGCGATGTTCAGCTGGGCCAGGTGGGAGCGGTCCACCGCCGGCTCCGAGCCGGTCGCCCCGTCGATCGTCATCGGGTCGCCAGGTCCTCCGGCGTCGCCCCTGCGGCGAGGCGTCGAAGGTCGTCGAGGATCCGGTCGATGTCCGCCTCGGTCGCGAGGTGGTTGACGATCCCCGCCCGCAGCCAGGTCGTTCCGCGCAGGACGGTCGTGCCGATCCAGGCGTCGCCCGAGTCGACGAGCGCGGTCTGGAGGCGGTCCTGGTGACGGTCGAGCTCGTCCGGAGCGAGACGCGCCGCGGCCACGGTCCCACCCGGCAGGTGGCGGAAGCAGACTACGGACAGCTCCGGCTCCTCGGGAAGCGACCTCGAAGTCGTCCGCCTCGGCGCAACGCCGGGCGAGGTAGGCCGCCAGGTCGTCGTTGGCTTCGACGAGCCGCCCGAACCCGCGCGTCCCGAGATGCTTCCAGCTCATCCACAGCTTGAGGGCGCGCCAGCGACGGGTCCCCTCGAGGGAGCGCTGGTAGAAGTTGAGCTGCTCCGCCTCGTCGTTGGGTTCGACGGCCGGATCGGCCGGGACCACGGGTGTCTCGCCGCCGCGGTAGTACTCGGGGGCGTGGTGATACACGTCGAGCAGGTCGTCGCCTCGGCGGACCAGCAGCCCGCCGATGTCGTAGGCCTGGAAGAACCACTTGTGCGGGTCGATCGTGACGCTGTCGGCCCGATCGAGGCCCGGGACGCGCGACCGATCGCGCTCCGATAGCAGGGCGCCCCCGCCGTAGGCCGCATCGACATGGAGCCACAGCCCCTCTCGCCGGGCGACGTCCGAGAGCTCCTCGGTCAGGTCGACCGAGCCGGTGTTGGTCGAGCCGGCGACCGCCGAGATGACCCACGGGACGAGACCCGCCGCCCGGTCCTCGGCGACGGCGCGCGCCACCGCCTCGCCGCGCAGCCGGAAGCGGTCGTCGGCCGGGACGAGATGGAGCGTCCCGGTCGGGAAGCCGAGCTCGTCCAGGGCGCGCGCGATCGAGAAGTGGGTCTGGTCGGACGCGTAGACGCGGACTCCCTCGAGCTTGGCGCCGCGCGGCGGGCGGTCGAGCCCGAGGATCCGCCGCAGGTGGACGTCGCGGGCGACGGTCATCGCCATCAGGTTGGCCATGACCCCGCCGGAGGTCAGGATCCCGAAGCTCGCCGGACCGTAGCCGACCAGGTCGCACAGCCAGCGCCCGACCTCCTCCTCGACGAACGCACCGATCGGGCCGGCGTGCCAGACGTCGACGCCCTGGTTGGTGAACTGGGCGAGCAGCTCACCGACGATCGACATCGCCAGCGGCGGCGGGGTGAAGTAGCTCAGCGTTCGCGGATGCCAGGAGTTGAGCTGGTGCGGCGCCAACCGGCGGCGGAACTCGTCGAGGATCTCGGTCGACGGCGTGGCTCGGTCGGGGCGGGCCCCGGGCCGGGGTCGGTGCCGGACCGTCGCCTCGGTCCGGCGGCGAGGTGACGTCGGCCGGAGCGCTGCGATAGAACTGGTCGCGTAGCTCGGCGTATCCCGTCGGCGTCCCCGTGGAGCGCCGGAGGGCCTCGTCGTACAGGTAGTCGAGGGCGGTCTGCCAGGCGGCCGTCCCGAGCTCCTCGAGGGCGGTGCGCGACGCCGCCTCGTCGTCGATGCCGATGAGGCCCGGCTCGGGGTGCCAGCCGAAGCGCGACGCCGCGGAAGGACGGGCGTCGGGCTGGCTCGGCGGCGGGCGATCCGGCATCACCCGGATGGTAGTGCGTCGCGAGGGCGCACGCGGCGGATGCGGCCCGAGTCCCGTATCGTTGGCGCCCGTGACCCACGACACCGATCCGCCCGTCCCCGCCCGCCCCGAGCCGGGGACCTCGGGTCCGACCTCGGAGGCTCGCGCGACCCCGCCGCCGTCCGCGGTCCCGCCGCCATCCGCCCCGGGTCCGCACCGACCTTCCGGGTCGATCGTCGCGAAGCCGGTCCAGTACAAGGGCCAGCCGCTCGAGCCTGAACGTGGGCCCGGACTCGGCTGCTTCCGGTTCCAGCTCGTCCTGCTGGTCGTCCTCATCCTGCTGACGCCGCTCAGCGTCGGACGGGTACCCGACATCGTCACCGCCGGGCTGCTGT
Source organism: uncultured Chloroflexia bacterium (assembly GCA_963781845.1). Taxonomy (GTDB): domain Bacteria; phylum Chloroflexota; class Limnocylindria; order Limnocylindrales; family CSP1-4; genus Chersky-267. The sequence goes on from CAWAHN010000011.1 coordinate 21,873, forward strand.
TCGTCGACGATCGCGCTCCTGCTCGTCAGCGGGCAGACGATCATCTTCCTGCTCCGCCTCGTCGCGGCCGACCGCCGCGGCCGCCGTCAGCCGCTCGCGCCGAGGTCGCCGACGGTCGGCCAGCTCGAGGATGAGTCGATCCCGCCGGCCGATCCCGCCGACGCCGACGTCCGAGCCGACGAGCCGCCGGCCACGGGCCTCGAGGCCCCGGCCGGGTCGGGAGGGCCGCCGTCCGGTCCCGCCTCGTCGCCACCCGACGAGCCGGGTCCGCCGAGCGCGGGCCCCGTGCGACAATAGCGGCCGACCAGCCGCTACCGAGGGAGGACCGTCGCCCGTGCCCGTGCTCGCGACCTATTTCTCGGTGCGCCGCGGACGCGACCCGTTCTTCAAGTTCTTCATGCAGACGATCTTCCCCAAGCAGGTGAAGGAGTACGAGGAGAAGTTCGGGATCAGGTTCCTCGGCTGGTACAACGTCGCCCACGGCTGGGATTTCGACAATGTGATCCTGCTGGACCTGCCGGACTACGCAACGCTCGACAAGCTCGAGAAGGACGAAGCGACCCGCGCCCTCGGGCACCGGGCCGGTGAGTGGATCTTCGAGCGCCACCACTCGATGTTCCTCCGCGAGCGGATGGGCACCGACCTCGAATACCACCCGTAGGAGGCCGATCGATGGACGACCGCAGCGAGCTCCTGGGAGCTCTCGCTTCCGACGCCGCCCTCGAGCGGAGCGACTTCCTGGTGAGCGCGACCGACCAGCTCAAGCGCTTCCTCGACGCGAACGCCGAGCGGATCGCCGAGACCGGCGGCCTCACCCTGATCGACGACGACCCGGACTTCCTGTCCGTCGCACCGGACCTCACGTTCCGCAGCCGCAGCCGCTACCTCGACGACGCGACCGGCCAGTGGGTCAGCGAGACCGAGGTCATCGAGACCGCGGCCGAGCTGGTCGAGCTGTACAACCCGGCCGATGTCTACGCGGCGTTCTCCGAGGCCGCTCGCGAAGCCGCCGGCCTCCCGCCGGAGCCGACCGGCGCTGAGGACCTCATGGAGGTCGCCCACCTTCCGAGCAGCGACCTCGTCGGGCTGGACGGCGCCTACGCCGCCGCCGCCGACCAATGGGCCGCCGGGGCCGAGGTCGCCGCCGAGCCCGCGGACGAGGAGACGGCCGCCCAGCGGCTGTACGACCTGGCGCTCTCGTTCCAGGAGCGGAGCCAGCAGTCCGAGGCGCGCCTGCTCGACGACTTCGCGGACGTCAGTGCCAACCTGACCGCCAAGCTCGGCGACGTCGTCGTGGTCGACGACGACGACGAGCGCCTGACGCTCAAGGCCGGGGTCGGCTTCCGCGCCGAGGTCGTCCCGGACGACGGCGACGGCGAGTGGCGGAACCTCGTCGGATCGGAGGACATCGTCGAGTTCTACGACCCGACGGACGTCTTCGGGGACCTCGCGGACGCGCTCGCGGAGGCCTATCCGGCGGTCGCGCCCGAGTACAAGGCCGATGCCTCGGGCGACGTCGAGGCCGAAGACGGCGACGGAGCGGAGGGCGAGGATGGAGCGGACGCCGACGACCAGCCGCCCGAGGCGGCCGGCGGCGCTCACCCGGCTGGGGACAACCTCCCGCTCCCGTGACGATGCGCCTCGTCGCGGCGGAGCTCGTCGAGAGTCGGGAGATCCTGCCGCGCCAGTGGCTCCAGTCGTATCACGCACCGTCGCTCGCGATCGGCTCCCGGGCCGGGCAGTTCGTCCACGTCCGGCCGGGCGACTTCTCGGGCCTGGTCCTGCGGCGCCCGTTCTCGTTCAACACGATCGACGCGGCGACCGGTGTCATCACGATCCACTTCCGGACGATCGGCCGCGGGACCGACTGGTTCACCCATCTCCGGGCCGGCGACACCGTCGACATGCTCGGGCCGCTCGGGCGCCCGTTCGAGGTCGATCCCCGCAGCCGCCACGTCCTGCTGATCGCCGGCGGCCTCGGGATCGCCGGGGTCCGGATGCTCGCCGACGAGGCGATCCGCGACGGTCGCCAGGTCGTCCTGCTGTTCGGGGCCGCCAGCGCGGCCGAGGTCTACCCATCGCACCTGCTGCCCGACGAGGTCGAGTACGTCGTGGCGACCGACGACGGCTCGCTCGGGCACCGGGGATACGTGACGGACCTGGTCACCGAGTACGAGGGCTGGGCCGACCAGGCGTTCGCGTGCGGGCCGGCACCGATGCTGGCGGCGCTGGCCAGGCTGGCCGCGGGCCGTCGGGAGCGGCTCGGCGTCGCCAAGCTCGGCCGGAAGGGCGGCGGCAGGACCGACGCCCCCGGTTCGCCGGCGGCCCGTCGGAAGTCGTTCCTCCAGGTCTCGATGGAGCAGAACATGGGCTGTGCCGTGGGCGCGTGCCTCGGCTGCGTCGTGATGAGCACGTCGGGGCAGCCCCAGCGCGTCTGCCGGGAGGGTCCCGTCTTCGCGTCGGACGAGCTCGACTGGGAGGCGGGCTGGTGAAGGCCGGCAAGGCCGCGAGCAGCGGCAAGGCGCACGCGACCCGCCATCGGCCCGGCCGCGACCGCCGCACGGGCCCGGCCGTCGAGCCGCCCGGCGGGCGCTCGCCCGAGGAGGTCGGCCGGATCGACCTGTCGGTCGAGCTCGCGCCCGGCCTTCGGCTCGACAACCCGATCCTGGTGGCCTCGGGGACGTTCGGCTACGGGATCGAGTACGGCGACGTCGTCGACGTCCAGCGGCTCGGCGCGATCTGCTGCAAGGGGACGACGCTCAAGCCCCGGATCGGTAACGTCACGCCGCGGGTGACCGAGACGCCGGCCGGGATGCTCAACTCGATCGGCCTCCAGAACCCCGGCGTCGACGCGGTCATCGAGCGCTACGCGCCGACCTGGGCCGGCTGGCAGGTGCCGGTCATCGTCAACGTGGCGGGAGAATCGGTCGAGGACTACGTCGAGGTCGCGCGTCGGCTCGACGGGGTCCCCGGCGTGGCCGGGATCGAGCTGAACATCAGCTGCCCGAACGTCGGCAAGGGCGGCCTCCAGTTCGCGATCGACGCCGAAGCCGCCGGAGCGGTCACGGCCGCCGTGCGTCGCGCGACGGACCTGCCGCTTCTGGTCAAGCTGTCGCCGAACGTGGCCGACGTCCGGCCGATCGCCCGGGCGATCGAGAGAGCCGGCGCCGACGCGATCACGGCCATCAACACGCTGTCGGGGATCGCCGTCCGTCCCGATCGGTCCCGTCCGCTTCTCGGCAACATCTACGGCGGCCTGTCCGGGCCGGCGATCAAGCCGGTCGCCCTCCGGATCGTCTACGAGGTCGCCCAGGTCGTGGACATCCCGATCGTGGCGATCGGCGGCGTCTCGGAGCTCGCCGACGTCCTCGACTTCCTCGCGGTCGGTGCGTGCGCTGTCCAGGTCGGGACCGCGGTGTTCGCCGACCCGACGCTGCCGATCCGGATCATCGACGGCCTCGAGGCGGAGTGCCGGCGCCGCGGGCTCGACTCGTACCGATCGCTCGTCGGGACCGCACTCCCCAGGAAGCCGGGCGCATCGTCGGCCAAGGGCGTCGAGTACCGGCCATGACGGCGGAGACCCCGCCGGCTCGTTCCCCGATCGACCGCTAGACTGTCCGGCGATGACCACCATCCGCCCCGCCCTCGGGGCCGCCGCCCGGGCGGCGATCGCCGAGCGCACCGAGCTGCTCTTCCGCCGATCCGGCGCGCTGCGCGACGGTCACTTCCAGCTCAAGAGCGGTCGCCATTCGGGCGCCTATCTCGAGAAGTTCCAGGTCCTCCAGGACACGGCCGCGACGAGCGAGCTGTGCAGCTTCTGGGCGACCGCCCATCGCCGGGACGACGGGTCCCCGTCCGTCGACCTGATCGCGGGTCCGACGACCGGCGGCGTCATCCTGGCCTTCGAGACCGGCCGACAGCTGGGCGTCCGGGCGATCTTCGCCGAGGAGGTGCGGGGCGACGACGGCGTGGTCCGGCGTGAGTTCCGACGCGGCTTCACGATCGAGCGCGGCGAGAAGGTGGTTCTCGTCGACGACATCCTGACGACCGGCGGTTCGCTCCTGGCGATGATCCCGGCGGTCGAGGCGGCCGGGGGCGAGATCGTGGACTGCCACGTCCTGGTCGATCGCTCCGGCGGGATGACCACGCTGACATCGCCGACCAGCGGTCGCGTCTACCCGCTCAGCGCCTTGTGGGTCCTCGACCTGCCGACCTACGAGGCAGGCCCCGTCACCTGTCCGCTGTGCGCCCAGGGGACGCCGATCCATGCGCCCGGGAGCACCGGCGCGGCGGGCGGCGCCGGGTGACGACCCCGGTCGGCGGTCGCCTCGTCGCGCTCGCCCTGGTCGTCACGGCGGTCCTGGCCGCTTGCTCGGGAGCTGCCGAGACGCCACCCGCCGCGGCGTTCACCCGCCCACCCGTGAGCTCGGCGCAGGCCGGCCAGCCGACCAGCTCCGACCTGCCGGATTCGCCCATCGCCGGCGTGCTCACGTCGATCGATGCGACCGGCCTGACCGAGGTCCACGGCTTCACCCTCAGGACGGTCACCGGCCAGGACCTGACCTTCACGATGGGCACGCTCGAGAACGGCGACGAGTTCCCGCCTGGGCACCTCAACGAGCACCTGGCCGCGGCCGCACCCGTCCTCGTCTATTTCAAGGTCCAGGACGGCAAGCTCGTGGTCTACCGCCTCGAGGACGCGCCCTAGGGCGCTCGCCGGGTCGACCGTCGGCGAACGCGGGCCGTCGCCGGGCCCGCGCCTAGCGAGCGGCGGCGATCGCGGTCTTGAGCTCGTCGGCGCCGACGACCGCCTCGAACGACCCCTTCACGATCCCGTTCCCGTCGACGACGAACACCCACGGCTCCGACAGGATCCCCCAGGCGTTCGTCGTGTCGGTCGCCTGGAGCTGGTTGTCCTCGGTCAGGATCGGCTGGAGCCGCCCGTCGATGAACTGGAGCTTGTATGGCTCGACGTTGATGAAGGTCATCCCCGGCTCGTCCTTGGCGACCGCCTTGACCCCGTCGAGGGTCGGGCCGCACTGGGCCGTCCGGCAGAACCCGGGGGTGGCGAAGACGAGCACGAACGGCTCGTGCTTGGCCAGGGCGGCGTCGACCGAGGTCGTGTAGAAGGACGGGTCCGGGTTCGTGTCGGTCGACAGCTTCTTCGGGTCGCCGCCGACATCGGCCAGCGTCGGGGTCTTCGTCGACGGTGCCTTGCCGCCGAGCGGGATCGCGTAGCCGGTCGGCGTCACCGGCATCGACAGCGACACGGTCCCGTCCACCGGCGCCCCGTCCATGCCCTTGCCGTGGGCGTCGACGTCGAGGCCCCATTGCCCGGCGACCGGGAAATCGACATCGACGGCATAGACGCCGCGCTCGTCCGGGATCGCCCAGATGAACCGGGCCGCGGTCGGCGCCGGCGAGGTGCCGGGCACCAGGCTCGCTCCCGGGGACGCGCCGGCCGGCGGGGTGAACGTCACGCCGACCTTGAGGTCCGGGCCGCCGATCGTCTTCGTCCCCGACTCGTCGAGGATCCCGAAGACGAACCGGTTCGGGCCGACGATCGTCTCGGACGAGATGATCCGGGGCACGAACGGCAGCTTGCCGCCGACCGTCGAGGGAGCCGCTGACGACGCCGTCGCGCCTCCGGTCGCGCTGCTACCGGCCCCGGTGCACGCGGCGATGACGACGGCCAGCACGGCGAGCGCGACGACCGAGCCCGCGCGGTTCAGGGGGTGCATGGCCGCATCCTACCCGGGGTCGCTCATCCTCGCCGTTGGCGGCTAGAATGCCCCGGTGACCCGCTTCCAGAAGCTCGCGGCGACGACCGTCGCCGGCACCCTCTTCCTGGTGACCCTGGGCGTCATCGTGCGTGCCACGGACTCCGGGCTCGGGTGCCCGGATTGGCCGTTCTGCTACGGCCGGATCCTACCGGCCGTGGACGACTCGAAGGCCTGGATCGAGTGGCTCCACCGGGGGATCGCCGCGATCCTCGGGCTGCTGATCCTGGCCCAGGCGATCCTCGCCTACGTCGACCACCGCGATCGCCGCTCGCTGTTGTGGCCGTCCGTGGCGGCGGTCTTCCTCGTCGGGTTCCAGGCCTACCTCGGCCAGCAGACCGTCCTCCAGGGCAACTCCGGCGCCTCGGTCACGGCGCACCTGGCCACGTCCCAGGCGCTGCTCGGGCTGCTCATCTACATCCTCGTCCGGTCGTTCTTCCCCGCGCGCATCGGCGGTCGCGGGTCGAGCCAGCGGTTCACCCTCCTGGCGGCGTTCGGGGCGGCGGCGATCTACGCGCTGCTGCTGTTCGGCTCGCAGGTGACCTCGCGGGTCATCGCGACCGGCTCGCTCGTCTTCACCGATTGGCCGCTGATGGGTGGATCGCTCATCCCGGCGCTGACGACGCTGACCTCGGCCGAGGTCCTCCATCGCTGGGTCGCCGCGGCAGTGGGCCTGATCGTGCTCGTGGTCGCGCTGGCCGCGGTCCGGTCGCAGCGCCAGCATCCGACGATCGTCCGGCTGGCCGTCGCGGCCGCCGCGGTCTACCTGATCCAGGTCCTGATCGGCGGGATCCAGGTGATGACCCAGCTGGCGGCCTGGACCCAGACCCTCCACGTCGCGCTCGGGGCGACCGTCTGGGCGCTGATGGTCGCGCTGGCGGTGACCGCGTACTACACCGCCCGGGTGACGCCGGTCGTCGGATCCGGCCTGGTGTCGGGTGGCGGCAGGAGCGTCCCCGCGGACGGCTCGATCGCCCCGACCGCGACCTCCGCCAGTGGACCGACGACCCGCGACACGATCCGCGCCTACGTCGCCCTGACCAAGCCGCGGATCATCGAGCTGCTCCTGGTGACGACCGTGCCGGCCATGGTCCTCGCCGCACGGCAGGTGCCGGGCATGAACATCGGCGAGTGGACCTGGCTCGTGGTCTGGACGATGGTCGGCGGGACGCTCGCGGCGGGGAGCGCCAACGCGATCAACTGCTACCTCGATCGCGACATCGACGAGCTGATGGTCCGGACGCGCCGTCGCCCCCTGCCGGCGCACCAGGTCGAGCCGGAGCGGGCGGTCGTGTTCGGGATCGTCCTGGGCGTGATATCGCTGGTCGTGATGGCCTGGTTCGTCAACCTCGTCGCCGCGTTCCTGACCCTCCTCGCGATCGCCTTCTATGTCGTCGTCTACACGATCATGCTCAAGCGCTCGACGCCGCAGAACATCGTCATCGGCGGCGCCGCCGGCGCGCTCCCGCCGGTCATCGGCTGGGCCGCGGTCACCGGCTCGGTGGCGCTCCCGGCGGTGATCCTGTTCGCGATCGTCTTCTACTGGACGCCGCCCCACTTCTGGGCGCTGTCGCTCCGGATCCGGCGCGACTACGAGGCGGCCCACGTCCCGATGCTGCCGGTCGTGCGCGGGATCCCGGAGACCACCCGCCAGATCGCCCTGTACACGATCCTGCTCGTCGCGATCTCGCTGGTCCTCTTCGCCGTGGCGCAGATGGGCCTGATCTACCTCGTCGCTGCCGTCGTCCTGGGCGCGATCTTCATCTGGCAGTCGTACCGGCTCTGGCGCGAGGGCGATTCCGAGGAGCGCTCCACCGCCGGTGCGATCCGCCTGTACAAGTACTCGATCACCTACCTGACCCTGCTGTTCATCGCGGTCGCGGTCGACGCGCTGGTGGTCATCCCGATCGGGTAGGCGACCCGGCTCGCATCCCGGTCAGGCGGTCGCCGTCGCCTCGCCGAGGCGGCGCAGGTCGGCCAGGATCGCGTCGGGTGAGACCGGACGCCCGAGGAACGCCTCCAGGACGTCGCTCGGCTCGCGCTCACCGCCCCACCGGTAGATCGCCTCGCTGACCGCGGCGTACCAGCCAGGGTCGCCGCCGGACCAGTCACCGCGGAGTTCCTGCAGGCGTGCCCGGAGATCGGCGGTCACGATCGCGCCGACGCCGTAGTTGACCATGTAGCCCGGCGATTGGACGAGCTGGCCCCGGACGGCCCACCACGACCATTCCGGATGCGGGAGGATCCCGAGGTAGTCCTCGGTGATCTCGGTCCAGACCTCGTTCGGAACGCGCTCCGGCGACCGGTGCAGGACGATCTCGAACAGCGCCCAGGCCGCGTCGCGGACGACGTCGGCGTAGCGTGCGCGGAGCCCCGTGTCGAGCGACACCGAGCGGCCCAGCCAGCGGGCCTGCCAGGCCGGCTCGTAGAGGTCCCAGGCGGCGAGGTCGCCGAGGGCCTCGATCAGGGTGGTGTGCTCCTCGCGCATGACCGCGAAGGCCGGTCGCGTGCGCAGAGCACAGCCGTGGATCGCATGGCCGGTCTCGTGGAGCAGCTCCGCGAGGTCAGGGATGCGCGGCCGGCCGTAGTCGGCGATCACCCACTGCTCGCCGGGGATCCACCCGTCGGCCGTGCGTCGCGGCACGCCGACATCGAGCGAGAAGGCCACCGCGACCGGGCCCCTCCCGGGCCTCGGGGCGACGTCATACCGGATCCGGAGCGCATCCGGATCCGCCCCCAACCCGGCGTAGTAGGCGTGATCGATCCGGAGCAGGTCGTCGACCGTCGGCAGCTCTTCGTCGAACTCCCGTGCGAACCTGCCGGTCTCGTAGCGCTGGTCCCAGGGCTCGCACCGTCCCCGCACCGTCGCGTCCCGCCACGCCCCGAGGACCGCTCGGAGCCACGGCTCCACGACCGCCGGGTCGATCCCCAGCGAGCGGGCGTTGGCGTCGACCGGTGAGCCCTGGCGTCGCCACGCGTCGGCGCTGGCCCGAAGCGCGACCCGATACGGGCTGGTGGGACCGCCGTCGCCGTCCACGGCGCGCCAGGCCGGCTCCAGCGCGACGAACAGCCGACGCCTGGCGCTCGGGTCGGGCTCGGTCGAGAGACGGGCGAGGACCTCCGAGCGATCGACCGTCTCCCCTCCGAGGTCGACCGCTTCCGCGGCCCGGGTGTAGGCGGCCGACGATCGGAGCAGGAGGGCGGCGAGGCCATCGGCCTCGATGACCTCGGTCGCGGACCGGTCGTCGGCCCCGACGTCCGACATATCGACCGCCAGGGTCAGGAGCGGGTCGTCGGAATCGAGCAGTCCGAGGGTCTCGCGCATCGAGGCGACCGCTCGGGTGTCCTCGTCGTCGAGGTCGTCCGTCACCAGCGCGGCCAGCGCAGCGACCGCGACGTCGATGGCCGACCGTCTCCGGCCGTGGGCGGCGGCGACCGCGCCACGGTCGTCCGCCTCCCGGATCGCCACGATCTCGGCCCGGCCGTGTGCCTCCCAGGCGTCGGCGAAGCGCGTCTCGACGTCCGCGACGGTGGTCATCGGCTCGATGGTAGCCGAGCCCCCACGCCCGACGCTCCGGCGGACGCGGTGGCACACTCCGGCCATGCACCTCCAGTTCCTCGGGGCCGCCACGACCGTGACCGGCTCGCAGTTCCTCCTGACCACCGACCGGGCTCGCGTCCTCATCGACTGCGGCATGTTCCAGGGCAGCCCGAACGAGTCGATCCGGAACAGGATCCCGCTGGCCTACGACCCGACCGCGCTCGACGCGATCCTGCTGACCCATGCCCATCTCGATCACTGCGGGCTCATCCCCCACGTCGTCAAGGAGGGCTTCCACGGTCCGATCTGGGCGACGGACGGGACGATCGAGCTGGCGGCCCTCGTCCTGCTCGACTCGGGCAAGCTCCAGCAGGAGTTCGCCAAGCGCGGGATGCGCTGGGAGAAGCGCGACCCGGATCGCGCGGCGGAGGAGGATCGGCGAGACCTTGCCGCCTATGAGGCGGCCGTCGAGCTGGCCGAGCAGGGCGAGGCCGAGAGCGAGCACGTGCCGACGACGATCGAGCCGAACGGCCCGCCCGCGGCGGACACGACGCCCCTCGCGGGCGCCACGCCCCGGCGGCTGGGCCCGTGCCCGCCGCGCCGGCACCGCCCACCGGCGCCCCGGCCACCGAGCGGCGGGTCACGCAGAGCGCGCGGCGCGATCCCGAGCACTTCGGTCGACGTCGGTATGACGCCGCGTTCATCGTCCCGCAGGAGGGCGGCGGAGCAGAGGACCCGGTCGTCGCCCCGTCGACCTTCGCCTCGTTCGCGGCCATCCCCGCCGAGGACGGAACGCAGCCGGATCGCCCGGTGTTCACCATCGCACCGACACCCGAGGCGGCGCTGGTCGCCCAGCCGGCGAAGCTGGACATCGACCTCGACGAGCCGCTCTACGACGAAGCCGACGCCCGGGCCTCGCTCGAGCGTTTCCGCGGGGTCTCGTACGGCACCGAGATCGAGGTCGCGCCCGGCGTCCATGCCACGTTCGTCGACGCCGGGCACATCCTCGGCTCGGCGATCATCCGGCTCCGTGCCGCCGATCGCGACGGCGGGCCGGAGCTCCGGATCGTGTTCTCGGGCGACCTCGGCCGGACCGACACGCCGATCCTGCGCGACCCCACGGTCATCACCGATGCGGACTACGTCCTGGTCGAGTCGACCTACGGGGGTCGCGAGCACGAGCCGGGCGATGAGTCGGTCCGGATCCTGGCCGAGACCGTCCGCCTCGTCGCCGACCACGACGGCGTCCTGCTCGTTCCCTCGTTCGCGATCGGACGGACCCAGGAGGTGGTCTGGGAGCTCGACCGTCTCATCACCGCCGGCAAGATCCCGCTGCTGCCGCTCTACCTCGACTCGCCGATGGCCTCGAAGGCCTCGGCGGTCTACCGCAACCACCCCGACTACTACGACGAGGAGACGCGCGACCTGCTGGCCCGCCAGGAGTCGCCGCTCGACTACCCGAACCAGATCGTCACCAACGACGTCAAGGACTCGCAGGCGATCGCCCGGGCCAAGCGCCCATACATGATCGTGGCGTCGAACGGGATGCTCACCGGTGGACGGGTCGTCGGGCACCTGCGCAACCTCATCGACGACCCGAGCGCGGTGATCCTGTTCGTCGGCTACCAGGGTCAGGGCACGCTCGGCGCCCACCTCCAGGCCGGCGCCACGACGGTCAAGATCGACGGGCAGGTCCGCCAGGTACGCTGCCAGACACGCTCGATCAGCGGGTTCTCGGCCCACGCCGACGAGTCCGAGCTGCTCGACTGGCTTCGGCACTTCGCCGACGGCAAGGAGCCCGGCCAGTCCGGGTTCCCGCGCAAGGTCTTCCTCGTCCACGGCGACCCGGACGCCCAGGAGGCGCTCCTGCCGAAGGTCCGAGCGCTCGGCTTCGACGCGGATATCCCCGCCTGGCACGAGGTCGTGGAGCTGGGGTAGTGCCACTCCCCACCGGCGATCTGGTCGAGTCCGTCACCTGGTCGCCGAGCGACCACCGCCAGGAACACGACGGTCGGCAGACTCAGGAGCCATCGGGCTGGCGCGATTTCGTCGTCGCTTGACGACCAACGGCACTTGGCAGGACCCCGGGTCACGGCGATGCTCGGTGGCAGCGCGGGGAGTGGGAGCCGGCCTGCTTGCTCGACCGCCTGGTACGCCCCGACGCGATCGTCGATCAGGTGGCGCGACGTCCAGGACGACGTCGGGCACACGGCAGGCGGGCCTGCCCCAACGACGGGAGAGTGGACATGAATGCGAACCGAATGGTCGCGGTCGTCGCGGGAGTGCTGTTGATCATCGCGACCGTTGCAGACCTGATCTCGCGCGTGGTGTTGGTGCAACCGATCCTGAGCACTCCGGTCGACCTCGCCAAGATCTCGGCGAACGAAGACCAGGTCCTCCTGGGATCGCTCTTCCTGTTCATCGGGGCCGCTGCGGCTGCTGGGATCGCCATCGCGCTGTACCCGGTCTTGAAGAAGCGGAGCGAAGGTCTGGCCCTTGGATCGGTCGGCTTCAGGCTCATCGAGGGAGCGCTCTATCTCGGCATCGTTGTCTGCCTACTGATGCTGGTGACCTTGAGCCAGGGATCTGCGAACGCTGGAACTGCGGCTCTCTCGACCCTCCAACTCCAGGCTGCGCTGCTGATGGCAGCACGTGATTCGTTGGGCGAGGTGGCGGTGCTGGCCTTCGGTCTCGGAGCGCTCATGTACTACTGGGTGTTCTATCGATCGCGACTCGTCCCCCGATGGTTGTCGGCCTGGGGTCTTGTCGCCATCGTGTCGCTCATGGTGTCCGGCGTCCTCGTCATTCTCGGTCTTGCCGAGCCGATGTCGACGACCCAGGTCGTCCTGGCTCTCCCCATCTTCCTGCAGGAGATGGTCCTGGCCGTATGGCTGATCGCCAAGGGGTTCAACCCATCGGTCATCGCTCCCGAGTCTGCCGGTGACACGTCGGGGTGGCGGGCCAGTGCGAGCACTGCGTCGGGGTCGGCAGCGTAGAACGGCATCTCGCTGACGCGCGCGTCGACGGATGCATCCGGCCTCCGCAACGGGACTCTCGCTCAGGACCCCTTGACGTCGCGCACGGCGGCGTCGGCGGCGGACAGCATCAGGCCGTAGTCGGCACCGACGGTCGCCCACTGGAAGCCCTGGTCCCGGCGTGCGCGGACCTGGGCGGTCGACGAGGTCCAGACCCCGGCGGGGATGCCGTGCGCGACGGCGCGCTCGAGGATCCGCTGGATGGCGGACTCGACCTCCGCGTGGCCGAGGTCGCCGAGGTGACCCAGCGCGGCGGCGAGGTCGTTCGGGCCGATGAGGATCGTGTCGACGCCCGGGACCGACAGGATCGCATCGAGGTCGTCGAGCGCCTCTCGCGTCTCGATCTGGATGCAGCACACGACGCGATCGTCGGCAGAGGCGAGGTAGGCGGCGGTCCCGCGGCCGTATTCCGAGGCACGCCGCGGTGCGATCCCGCGCAGCCCGCGTGGCGGATAGCGGCACCAGGCCACCGCTCGTTCGACGTCGGCCACGGTCCGGATCTGGGGGACGACGACGCCCGCGGCGCCGGCATCGAGCGCGTGCATGATCCGGACCGGCTCGTTGGCCCCGACGCGGTACAGGATCGGCACGCGGTCGGCTCGCGTGGCGATCAGCATCGGGACCAGGTCCGCGGTCGCTACCGGACCGTGCTCCCCATCCGCGACCAGGAGGTCGAAGCCGGAGCCGGCGAGCAGCTCGGGCACGACCGGGTCGAGGATCGTCAGCCAGGTCCCGAGCAGGAAGTCGTCGCCGCGTAGCCTCGACCGGAGGTCGGGGACCATCGGCGATCGCGATCCGGGGTTCACCGACGGAGTGTAGTCGCGACGAGGACGGCGGACCGGGCTTATCGAGGCTCGACCCGTCGTCTCAGCCGACCTACGGAAGGCCGGCGAGGACCTGCCGCGCACGCGCGGCCTGCAGCGGATCGAACCCGGGGTTCAGCCCGAGCGCCGCTGTCAGCTGCGTCCGCGCCCGGACGTCGTCTCCGACCGCGTGGGCGATCATCCCGGCGTGGTACGAGAGCAGTGCGTCGTGCGTGCCCTGGCCGAGCGCATCGGTCATCGCCGCGTCGGCGTCCGTGGCCCGGCCGGCGGCGAGGAGCGCCCAGGCGTAGGCGTCCCAGCCGTACACGTCCTTTCGCACGGCGAGCTCGCGTTCGGCCAGCGCGACGGCGCCGGCCGGATCCTGGCCGTGGTTGGCATCGAACAGGACCAGCTGGCGATCGTAGACCGTCGGCTGGGTCGCCTGGAGCTGGGCGATCGCCCGGACGGTCGCGAACTGCTGATCGGCGAGCGCGTTCTGGCCGGTCAGCTGATAGAGGTCGCCGAGGCCGGCGAGGTACTGGGGTTGCGGCACGATGGCGATGGCCTGCCGGTAGAGTGCGATCGCCTCGACGGTCCGTCCCTGGGCGGCCGACACCTTCGCCAGGCCCTCGAGCGCGGTATACGACCTGGGCCAGTCGACGAGCGCGGCCTGATAGGCCCCCCGCGCCGCCTCGAGGTCGCCGGCCTGGAATGCGATGAAGCCGCGAAGGTAGTCATAGAACGCAAGGGCCGTGCCGTCGGTGCCTTCCGCTCGCGCCTCGGTCCCCGCGCGAGCGGCAAGCGTCGCCGCCTCGGCGTCGCGGCCCTGGAGCGCCGCGAGATGAGCCAGGCGGGCGGTGACGGCCGCGCCGGGCTGGACCTTCTCGAGCGCCTCGAACGTGGCCGCCGCGGCGCCGTAGTCGCCGAGCTCCAGCTGGCTGTCGCCGACCGTGGCCAACGCCTGGAGGACGGTGTGGTCAGCACCGTAGATCGTCTGCGCCTCGGCGAGCGCGCCTTGGAAGTCGTGGAGGGTGTAGTCGAGGAGGGCTCGCATCGTCTGTCCGGCGGTGTCGACCGGGTAGGCCTGGAGCCCCTGTTCGACGGCGGCCTGGGCACGGCTGTAATCGTCGATGCTGCCGGTCAGTCGACCGCGCGTGTAATAGTCGAGCGCGAGGTTCTGGGCACTGACGAAGTCCTCAGCGTCGCGCTGGAGGTTCGCGGTCCAGACGCCGATCGCCTTGTCGAGCGAGGCGGTCGAAGCGGTAAGGTCCACGGCGGGCCCATCGACCGGGACGACCGGCAGGATCGGCACGATCGCCGGTGGAGCGGCCTCAGGAGCGGTGACGGTGCCCCCGAGTGGGCCGACCCCGGCCGGAAGACCGGCGGCGGGTCGGGTGGCAGCGGGGTGCATCATGCCGAGCCGGTCGATGCCGGCGCCGACCACGACGATGACGAGAGCCGCCGCAAGGAACCACAGCGGGCGGATGTGCCGATGAGAAGCGGGCTGACCGGTCGAGGCTGCCATTTCGATGAGGTCTCCTGTGGGATCGGCCTCGGGAGCGGCGTCGCGCAGCCGCTCCCTTGGCAGTCGTGTCCTAGTGCGGCATCCCGAGGTACGGGAAGCTGGCCAGGTAGTCGGCGTGCGGCCCGATCATGTCGGTCGGGATCGCACCGGTGGCGTTCCGACCCGCGAACGGAAAGCCGCCGGTCGTGATGTTCAGCTCGACGTCGATGACGTCATCGCTGAGTCCACGACCATTGAGCGGTCCGGCCGCGGCGGAGCCGACGGTGTAGCGGAGCTCATCCGGGAGGAGGATCCCCGCCAGCGTCGCGGCGTCAGCCGGGGCATAGGCGCCTTCACCGTCGAGCGCTGAGAATGCCTCGAGCGTGTTGACGACATTGGCGTGGAACTTGCCGCCCATGGCGGTCGGCTGCTGGTATGGCGCGGTCTTGTTGAACGCGATCTTGTCCGCAGCCGGGTTGAACACGGTGTTGATCGCCGGTCGACCCATCTGGTCGAGCCGATGACCCTTGCTGTCGCGGGTGGTGCCCCACACGCCGATGTTGCGGCCGCTGCCGCCGACCTGCGCGTTCGGGACTTCGATGACGATGGCCAGCGTGTTCAGGCCGACGAAGAAGTCGGTCTGCTTGCCATCGTCCAGGCGCCGAGTGCCCTGGCCCTTGACCGAGCCGAGGAAGCCGAGCAGGTCGAAGAAGAACGGATCCGAGCGGACCCCGGCGAACGAGCCGACGCCGTTCTTCCAGCTCGACTTGCCCGTCCAGCCGCGAGCGACGGTCCAGTGTCGGTCACCCTTCTCGTAGACGACCCTGTAGCTCTGGACCCCGTGCGTATTCGGCTTGCCGAAGGTGATCGTGTAGTCACGGTCGGCGCGGGAGTTGCCGTTGGTGTCGAGGTTGAAGGTGTACTTGCCGCCGGCCGAGAACGTGCTCGGACCGATCCCGAGGTTGACCGCGGGATTGACGGTCATCGCCAGGACCGTGTGCCCGGCCTTGCTGCCCTTGAACACGTAGACGTCGTTGATGTCGAGCGGACCGTTCGTCTTGGTCACGGCCAGGTTGTCATTCGCGTCCACGTGGATGGACCCGAGGTTCGGTGCGTCGAGGTGGTCGGCAGCAGACGCCCAGAGTGGCACTGCCCCCACCGTGAGCACCACCATCGCCACGCCGAGGGCGGGGATGGAGACGGCTCTGCGCATGCAGGTGATCCTTTCCGATCGTGCGACATCGTCCGTGACGTCGCTGGGCTGATGGACCAGACGCTGCCGGCGTCGCGACGCGCCGGGCATCTGGAGCGGGATGCGCGGACCGGGGGGCTTTGGATGAATTGGGCACGGTTCGGTGCGGTCCCGCAAGGCCCGGTCGGGTGGGTCTGGCTCCCGAGCGGTTCCGCGTCATCGACCACGCTCCGTGGCGCGGGGTCCATCAGGCGGGACGCGAGAGGCATTAGATTCCCCGGGCCGGAGAATCCCGCGACGGGCTCGACCTGACGAGATCGCGGTGCCCGAAGGAGCGTTGGTGCGGCCGACCCTGAACGTGCTCGGTGACGAGCTCATCGAGCGGATCGTCGACGAGGCGATGGACATCCTGGCCAAGGTCGGGATGGAGATCCGCGGCCCGGTCATGCGCCAGCGCCTGATCGACGCCGGCCTGCCGACCGACCCGGCCGGCGAGCGCGTCCTGTTCCCGCGCGACGTCGTCGAGCGGGCGATCGCGTCGGCGCCCGCGTCGTTCATCCTCCACGACCGGGACGGGAACCCGCGCGCCGACATCGGCGGGGACCGGGTCCACTTCATCCCCGGCTCGAGCGGGCTCAAGGTGCTCGATCACCGGACCGGACAGGCGCGGCTGGCGGACTCGACCGACTTCGTCGAGTACGTCCGGGTCGGCGACGGGCTCAGCCACATCCCGTACCTGGCGACCGCGTTCTCGACGAACAACGACATCGAGGCGCAGGTGTCCGACGCCTGGCGCCTCTACCTGTGCCTCACCAACTCGACGAAGCCGGTCGTGTCGGGCGCATTCACCGAGCACGGCGTCCCGCGGATGGTCGACATGATGGAGCTGTTCCGGCGCGACCGGGCCGACCTGATCGATCGCCCGATGTCGATCTTCACGATCACGGCGACCGGCAACTTCCGGTACAGCGAGGACTCCTGCCAGAACCTCATCGACTGCGTCGAGGCGGGCATCCCGGTCGAGATCGTGCCGGTCACGCTGATGGGCCTGATCGCCCCGGTCACGATCGTCGGCGCGACCGTCTTCCACACCGTCGACGTCCTCGCCGGGGTCGTCATGACCCAGGTCATCCGGCCGGGCGCTCCGGTGCTGTTCGGCGGCGCTCCCGCGACGTTCCACATGCGGATCGCGAGCTCGCCGATGGCGGCCATCGAGGCGCTCCACCTCGACGTCGCGTACGTGGCCGTCGGCAAGCGGCTGGGGCTGCCGACGCAGTCGTACATGGCGCTGTCGGACGCCAAGGTGCTCGACGCCCAGGCCGGGGCGGAGACGTTCGGCAGCGCGCTGCTGGCCGCGCTGGCCGGCGTCAACTCGGTGTCCGGGCCGGGGATGCTCGACTTCGTCCTCGTGTTCAGCCTGGCCAAGCTCGTCTTCGACGACGAGGTCTGCGGCCAGGCCCTCCACTTCGTGCGCGAGGTCCGACCGCTCGGCGACCTGCCGACGATGGCCCTGGTCCAGCAGGTCCTGTCCGAGCAGCACCTGATCATGGCCCAGCACACCCTCGACCACTGGCCGACCGAGCTGTACCTGCCGTCCGCGGTGACCGACCGCGACAACCGCGAGAACTGGCTCAAGGCCGGTGGACGAGACGCCGGTCAGCGGGCCGCCGACGAGGTCGACAAGCGACTGGCCGCCTATCAGCCGCTGGCGACCGATCCGGCCGTCGACGACGAGCTCCGGCGGATCATCCGGACCGGCCTGCTCGAGCAGGAGCGCCTCCCGGAGGTCCCGGTCGCCGGTGAACCGGTCCCGCTCGCCGACCCGACCGGCGGACGACGCCACAACCCACGACGAACCGCACGCCAGGCACCGACCGATCAGGAGGAACCCGCGCCATGACCAGCCAGACCGCTCCCGCGACCGAGGCCTCGAGCACGCTCTACTTCGGGCCGTGGTATCGCCGCTCGCCCTTCTTCGAGAAGACCCTCGCCGCCGGCTGCAGTGCCTACGACATCTACAACCACATGTACCTGCCGGGCTACTACGCCGATCCGATCGAGGAGTACTGGGCGCTCCTCAACGGCGTCACCGTGTGGGACGTGTCGGTCGAGCGGATCGTCGAGATCACCGGTCCGGATGCCTCGGCGTTCACCAACCTGCTGACCTGTCGGGACCTCACCAAGTGTGCGGTCGGTCAGGGCAAGTACGTCCTGATCACCGCCGAGGACGGCGGGATCGTCAACGACCCGGTCCTGCTCCGGGTCGAGGAGAACCGCTGGTGGCTGGCCCTGGCGGACTCCGACGCGGGCCTGTGGGCGCGCGGCGTCGCGACCCACGCCGGGATGGACGTCAAGGTCCGCGAGCCGGAGATCTACCCGGTCCAGGTCCAGGGCCCGAAGTCGAAGGACGTCCTCGTGGCGTTGTTCGGGGAGGCCGTCCTCGGCATCAAGTACTACTGGACGCTGACGACCGAGCTCGACGGGATCCCGGTCGTCATCAGCCGGACCGGTTGGACGGGCGAAGTCGGCTACGAGATCTACCTCCAGGATCCGTCGCGCGGCGGCGACCTGTGGGATCGACTCATGGACGCGGGCAAGCCGCACGACATCCGACCGATCGCCCCGTGCGAGGCACGCCGGATCGAGGCGGGGATCTTCAACTACGGATCCGACATGACGATCGACAACAACCCGTTCGAGGTCATGGGCCTGGAGCGTCTCGTCGAGCCGCAGGAGGCCGACTACATCGGCAAGGCGGCCCTCGAGGGGATCCGCGCTCGCGGCGTGAGCCGGAAGCTCGTCGGGATCGAGGTGCCCGGCGACGCGCTCCCGTTCGAGCTGTCGCGCAAGTGCGACGCCCTGCACCTGGGCCAGGCGGTCGGGACGGTCACCGACCTCATCTGGTCGCCGCGCCTCGAGAAGAACATCGGCTATGTCTGGGTGCCGATCGAGCTCGCCGGCGCCGGAACGTCGCTCGAGATCGTCGCCCCGGACGGCGGGCTCTGGCCCGCCACGACCGCGTCGATCCCGTTCCTCGACCCGAAGAAGACCGTCCCACTGGGTTGATCCTCGCGGGCGCCGGGTCGGTCCGTCCGGCCCTGCCCGCGGATCCTCCCGTAGACTCGATCCTCGTCCGCAGCGGAGATCCGTCCTTGACCGCCCCGATCGAGCTCCCGTCGCCCCTCACCGCAGCCGAGATCGCCTCCGTCCGACGCGAGTACCGCGCCGCGTCGTTGCTCCCCAAGCGGGCGTATCACGACCCGGCGATCTTCGACTGGGAACGCGAGCACGTCGTCCGGAAGGACTGGGTCATGGTCGGGCGGGAGGAGGACGCTCCCGAGCCGGGGACCTACTCCCTGGTCGAGCTCGACGGGGAGAGCATCATCGTGGTCCGCGGGCAGGACCGCGAGCTGCGAGCGTTCTTCAACGTCTGCCGCCATCGCGGGACGGCGGTGGCCGAGGAGGCGTGCGGCAAGGTGGTCCGGTTCCAGTGCCCGTACCACGCCTGGATCTACGACCTCGAGGGCCATCTCGTCCGGGCCAAGCACACCGAGGACCTCGAGGACTTCGGCTTCGAGCGCTTCGGCCTGGCCGCCGTCCGCCTCGAGACCTGGCAGGGCTTCGTGTTCGTCAACCTCGATCGCGAGGCGAAGCCCCTGGGCGACCAGCTCGGCGACCTGGTCGATCACTGGAGCCGGTTCGACTTCCGGAGCCTGCGCTCGGCGAAGCGGGTCGAGTACGACGTCGCCGCGAATTGGAAGTTCGTCGCCGAGAACTACAGCGAGTGCTATCACTGCCCGGGCGTCCACCCGCAGCTCAACAAGCTGACCCCGTACGACCTCGGCGGCGACTTCGACCCGCACGGCGGCTGGCAGGGCGGCTGGATGGAGCTGGTCGACGCGGCGGAGACGATGTCGCTCGACGGCGGCCACGGGTCGAAGGCCGGCCGGCCGTCGATGGCCGGGATCAGCGAGCTCGACGAGCGCCGGATCTACTACTACGTCCTGTGGCCGACGAC
Organism: uncultured Chloroflexia bacterium; assembly: GCA_963781845.1. Lineage (GTDB taxonomy): Bacteria > Chloroflexota > Limnocylindria > Limnocylindrales > CSP1-4 > Chersky-267. The sequence continues at coordinate 41,746 of CAWAHN010000011.1, forward strand.
GTTCCTGTCGATCCACCCGGACTACTTGCTCGTCCACCGCCTCGTGCCGCAGGGTCCCGACCGGACGCTGATCGTGTGCGATTGGCTGTTCGAGGCAGACACGATCGCGAGGCCGGGGTTCGACCCGTCGGACGCGGTCGCCTTCTGGGACCTCACCAACCGCCAGGACTGGCATGTCTGCGAGCTCCAGCAGCGGGGGACGCGCTCGAGCTCGTGGGTCGCCGGGCGGTACACGGACGCCGAGGCGTCGGTCCACGCCTTCGACCAGATGGTCGTCGACCGCTACTCCGGCGCGAGCACCTGGTCGCAGCGGATCGTCCGCGAGCGCTACGACGTCCCGCCGCCCAAGCCCGATGCGGGCGCGACGCCCGACGGCGGGAAGACCGACCCATCGTCGGGCGCCAGGATCGCCGCCCGATCGAAGGCCGCCGCCCGCTGATCCTCCGGGGGCGCGGTCGTACGGGAGCCGCTCCGGGCGCCCCGGTCCGGGCTCAGGTCGTGGCGGTCTCGGCTTCGTCCGTGACCCGACGTCCGTCGCCGCCCCGGAAGGCGCCCAGTCGCCAGGCGATGAGGATCGCCACGGCCGTGACGGTGACGATGATCGTCGAGACCGCGTTGATCTCGGGCGTCACGCCGAAACGGATCTTCGAGTAGATGTACAGCGGCAGCGTGCTGCTTCCGACGCCGGCGTTGAAGCTCGTGATCACGAGGTCGTCGAACGACAGGGCGAAGGCGATCATCCCGCCGGCCGCGATCGCCGGGGCGAGCAGCGGCATCGTGACGTGGCGGAACGTACCCCAGGCGGACGCCCCGAGATCGCGGCCGGCTTCCTCCAGGTGTGGATCCAGGCCGATCGCCCGGGCCCGCACGATGATCGCCACGTACGACACGCAGAAGGTGATGTGGGCGAGCGCGATCTGGGTGAACGACCCCTGACCGCCGAACAGCGTCGCGAAGAACAGCAGCAGGCTGATCCCCATCACGATCTCGGGCGTGACCATCGGCAGCAGGAGGAGCACCTCCATCGGCGACCGCCAGCGCTGGCTGATCCGCGCCAGGCCGAGCCCGAGCAGCGTCCCGAGCGCGACCGACGCGACCACCGCGATGAACGCCACCTGGAGGGTCACCCCGAGGGCCCCCAGGATGAGCTGGTTGGAGAACAGCGTCGGGTACCAGTCCAGCGTGAACCCGGCCCAGTTGAAGTTCCGCTTGTCGGCGTTGAAGCTGAAGATGATCAGGATGACGATCGGCAGGAACAGGAAGACGTAGACGACCGCGGTGAACGCGGACAGCAGGCGGTTGCGTCCGGCCAGCATCAGCTGAGCACCTCGGTCCGCAGGCTGCGGATCGCGATGAACGTCCCGATGATCGTGACCGCCATGAGGATGAAGCCGAGCGCCGAGCCCTGGGGCCAGTCGCGTCCCGACAGGAACAGGGTCTGGACGACCTTGGCGACGGTCGTCGTCTGGGCTCCCCCGAGCAGGTCGGGCGTGACGTAGTCGCCGATCGCCGGGATGAACGTGAGCAGGGCCGCCGCGATGATGCCGGGCATGGTCATCGGCAGGATCACGTGGATGAAGGCGCTCCGACCGTTCGCATACAGGTCCCGAGCCGCCCACACCAGCGCCTCGTCGAGTCGATCGATGGACACGAACAGCGGCAGGATCGCGAACGGGAGGAAGCCGTAGGTCATCCCCAGGATCACGGCGAGGTCCGTGTTGAGGAGGATGATCGGCTCGGTCGTGAGACCGAGCCCGTGGAGGATGGAGTTCACGACCCCGTTGTCGCGCAGGATGATCATCCAGGCGTACGTCCGGATGAGGTAGCTCGTCCAGAACGGGAGCATCACCAGGATGAGCAGGAGCGCCTTGTTCCGTCCCCCGTATCGACTGATCCAGTAGGCCACCGGGTAGCCGATGGCGATCGACAGGATCGTCGTCATCCCGGCGTAGTAGACCGATCGCGAGATCGTCGGGATGAAAGTCGGCGCGAACGCCTTGCGGTAGTTGTCGAGCGTCAGCGCGTCGAACAGGACCCGCCCGAAGCGGTCGTGCGTCCCGACGCTGACCGCAGCGATGAAGGCGAGCGGGACGAGGAAGAAGATGACCAGCCAGACCGAGCCCGGCAGGACCAGTGGCCCGATCCCGAGCCGACGGCGCAGCACCTAGCGGCCCGATCCCAACCTAGATCCCGGCCTTCAGCTCGGTCCAGCGCGTCGCGTACTTGTCGGTGTCCAGGCCCAGGTCGAGCAGCTCCTGGAGCTTGTCGACGATCGCCTTGCTCGGGTTGATCCAGGGCGTGTTCAACAGGTCCTTGCTGATGTACTGCTTGGCCGCCTCGTTCGGGCCCATGTAGCCGATGTAGTTCGAGTTGTCGGCGCTGACCTTGGCGTCGAGCAGGTGGTTGATGAACAGGTTCGCCGCGATCGGGTTCTTGGCCCCGTCGAGGATGACCGCGGCGTCGGATCCGCGGACGCCGCCTTCCTCGGGGATGTAGAACTCGACCGACGGCTTCTTCTGCTGGACGGTGTAGATGTCCGAGCCCCAGGCATGGCCGATCCAGATGTCGCCCGACGCCATGTACTGCTGGTCCTCGACGCTGTAGAGGCGGACGAGCGGGTGCTGCTGCTTGAGCAGCGCGAGCGCCTCGTCGAGCTGCCCGTCGTCGACGGTGTTGGCGCTGTACCCGAGCTGGATGAGCGCGGCCGCGAAGGCCTCGCGCTGGTCGTCGAGCATCGCGATGTGGCCGGACCAGCGCGGGTCCCAGAGCGCCTTCCAGCTCGTCGGGGTCTCCTTGACCTTGGCCGAGTCGTAGGCGACGCCGGTCGTCCACCACATGTACGGCATCGAGTGGGCGTTGCCCGGATCGTAGCCCGGGTCCGTCCACTCCGGACCCAGGTTGACCTTGTTCGGGATGAGCGACAGATCGAGCGGCAGGATCTTGTTGATGGCGACCAGTCCCGGGATGTCGGTCGAGGCCGGGAACGTGATGTCGAACCCGGTCTGGCCGGCGGTGACCCGCGCGTACATCCCCTCGTAGGTGTCGAAGAAGTCGGAGCTCACCTTGACCCCGTACTTCTTCTGGAACGACGGGATCACGTCCTCGCCCATGTACTCGGCGTAGTTCCAGATGTGCAGCTCGGCCTCCGGCGTCGGCTGCGGGGTCGGTTCTGGCGTCGCCGTCGGCGGCGCGGCGGTGAGGCTCGGGCCGACGGTCGGCGGGATGGACGCCACAGCTGCGGTCGAGGCCGACGGCGCCGCCGATGCCCCGCCCGTGCTGCACGCCGCCACGATCGGGGCGAGCGCGGCGGTCGCGCCGACGACCGAGATCCGATGGAGGAGCTGGCGGCGGGTCATCCGCTCCTCGGCCAGATAGCGGACCAGGGCCCGCTCCAGATCGACGGTGGACCCGTCGCGCTCGGTGGTCATGCGTTCTCCTCGGTGGCTGGGTGGGCGCCGACGACGAGCGCGTCGCTCGGTGCCCAGTCGATCTCGACATCGTCGCCGGCGACGAACCGCCGGCCGGACTTGGGGGCGATCACGCTCACGAGCGAGCCGCCCTGGCTGCGTACCTGGTACTGGACCCCGGCCCCGAGGAAGGCCGACTGCTCGACCCTCCCCTGGATCGAGGTGGGGCCCCCGGCCCCGGGAGCGCCGATCGTCACGGCCTCGGGCCGGATCGAGATCTCGATCGCGTAGCCCGGACCGATCCCGTCCGTCGCTGCGGCCCGGCATCCGTCGCCGCCCGACAGGCGGACTCGGAGGATCCCGGGCTCGACCGATTCGACCGAGCCGCTGAGCAGATTGGTCGTGCCCATGAAATCGGCGACGAACCGGGTCGTGGGATGGTCGTACAGCTCCTCGGGGAGGCCGAGCTGCTCGACCTTGCCCTGGTGCATCACGGCGATCCGGTCGCTCATCGTGAGCGCCTCCTCCTGGTCGTGGGTCACGTACACGAACGTGATCCCGACCTCGACCTGGATCCGCTTGAGCTCCAGCTGGAGGCTCTTGCGGAGCTTGAGGTCGAGGGCGCCGAGCGGCTCGTCGAGGAGCAGGACCTGCGGCCGGTTGACCAGTGCCCGGGCGAGGGCGATGCGCTGCTGCTGCCCACCGGACAGCTCGTTGGTCTTGCGTCGCCCGTACCCGTCGAGGTGGATGAGCTCGAGGGCCTCGGCGACGCGGGTCTTGACCTCCGCCTCCTTGACCTTGTGGCGGCGCAGCCCGAACGCCACGTTGTCGTGGACGTTGAGATGGGGGAACAACGCGTAGTTCTGGAAGACCATGTTGACCGGGCGCTTGTCCGGCGGCGCCATCGTCACGTCCACCCCGCGGAGCTCGATCGTGCCCGCCGTCGGGAGCTCGAAGCCGCCGATCATGCGCAGGGTCGTGGTCTTGCCGCAGCCGGACGGCCCGAGCAGCGAGAAGAACTCGCCGGACTGGATCTCCAGCGAGATGTCGTCCACCGCACGCACGTCGCCGAACCGTTTCGAGATCCCGGACAAGCGGATCTCGGGGACTGCCTCGGGGGCCATCATCGGTCGCAGCCTACGGGACGGTTCTCGTGGCGCGCGGGACATGTCCCGTCTAGCGCGACTCGCCCGTGGACGCGTTCGCACCGGCGCGCAACCGGGCTGGGTCGTACGGTCATCGGCTCCTCTGCGGGACCGTGGGCGCGGCCGATGGCGGAGCGTAGCCTATCGGCGCGAAATCGTCCCGGACGGCGGTCGCGCGCGAGCGGCGATCCGCGACAGGGCGCCGTCCCAGTCGGCGTCGAAGGGGCGGCCCGGCGCGTCGAGGTCGACGACCAGCGGGGCGTGATCCGACGGGATCGGCGGGCCCTTGCGAGCCTCTCGGTCGATCTCCGCCCAGACGATCCGATCGGCGATCGGCCGGGTCACCAGGAGGTGGTCGATCCGCATCCCGAGGTTCTTGTGGAAGTTGCCGGCGCGGTAGTCCCACCACGTGTAGCGCCCCGACTCCGGACGCTCGCGGCGATAGGCGTCGGTCAGCCCCCAGTCGAGCAGGGCCTGGAACGCGGCCCGCTCGGGGGGCGACACGTGGGTACCGCCGTGGACCGCCTCGGCATCCCAGACGTCGGCATCGGTCGGGGCGATGTTCAGGTCGCCGCCGAGGACCAGCGGCCGTCCCGGATCGGCGGTCTCGCGCAGCCAGCGCTCGAGCCGGGCGAACCAGGCGAGCTTGCCGGCGAAGAACGAGGAGTCGACGACGCGGCCGTTGGGCGCGTAGAGGCTCACGACGCGGAGCGGGCCGCCCGCGACACCGGACGGGTCGACCGTCGCCGCCACCATCCTCGCCTCGTCGAACGGGTCGAAGTCCTCTTCACCCTCGGCGACGAGCGCCCCCGGGCCGCTGTCGCGCACGGGACCGTCGCCGAAGTTCGTGATGACGTCGGCCGCACCGAGCCCTGCGCGCAGGGCGATCGCGACGCCGTTCCAGCGGCCCTCGCCGTGATGGACGAGGTCGTAGCCGGCCATCCCGAACGCCATCAGCGGCGCGTCGTCGTCGCCGAGCTTGGTCTCCTGCAGGAGCAGGACGTCCGGGGCCGCGCGCTCGAGCCAGCCCTCGACCTTCTCCTGGCGGGCCTTGAGTGAGTTGACGTTCCAGGTCGCGATGCGCATCGGTCGGTCGTGTCCCCGTCGTGGCTCAGAGTCGCCGGCCGCGTTGCCGGGCGAGATCGAAGGTCGCGGTGTCGGCGATGGCCATCACCGCCATCGTCCCGGCCTGGACCGGATCGGACACGACCAGGTCGACCGCGCCGGTGATCGAGCCGACCATGTTCAGGGCGATGATCGGGATACCGTGCGCGCGCAGCTCGTTGGCGGCGCGGGTGATGTCGCCGCCCATGATCGAGCCGGCCAGGACCAGCAGTCGGGCCCGGGGCAGGTCGGCCACCGCTCGAACGGCAGCCGCGATGTTCTCCTCGCCGACGAGCGGGATGGTGTCCACGCTGATCCGCTCGCCGCGGAGGTTGTGCCGATCCGCCTCGGTCACAGCGCCGAGGGCGACCTGGGCGACCTGCGCGCCGCCACCGACGACGATCACCCGCTTGCCGAAGACACGTTCGAGACTTCGGGTCAGGTCGTGGCTCCGAAGGCCGGGCAGGCCGTCGATCACCGTCACGAGGTCGGCCTCCTCGAGGCCCTCGATCTCGACCTCGATCTCCGCCCCGGCCCGGCCGCCGTCGGCGGCCGGCAGGCGACGGACCGTGCTCAGGTTGCGGAGCGTGCCACCGGCCTGACCGACCCGGCCGACCAGCGCCGGGATCGCCATCGGAGCATCGTCGAGGCTGAGTCGGATCGCGACGGTCGTCGGCGGGTCAGGGGTGCGACGGGGCATGTCGGCGGTCTCGATCTGGAGTCCGAGCTTGCGTCCGGGCCGGGGCCGTCAGGCGCTCGGTCGCGGCGATGCGCCGCCGACGTCGGCGACGGTCATCTCCTCGGGCGAGAAGCCGGCCGTCGGGTCGTGCTCCTCGCAATCGAGGCCGATCGACGCGAACGCCTCCCTGGTGGCGGTCGGGTCGCTGGTGGTGAGCATCAGGGCGCCGTCGGTATCCTCGGCGACGCCGACGATCCCGGTGATGTTCACGCCGCGGTCGCCGAGCGCGGCGGCCATCCGCGCGAGCGAGCCGGGCCGATCCTCGAGCCTGACCGTGAACCAGACCGTCACGCCGTCCACCTCCTGACCGGATGGTAGCCGGTCCGCGGCGGCGACCCGGCGTCGGTACGCTATCCGGGATGCCCGTTCCCGCCGATCAGCCCAGCGTACAGATCTTCGGCCTGCCGGACGACCGGGCGACCCGCGCGGCCCAGCGGTTCTTCAAGGAACGGCGGATCGCGATCCACTTCGTCGACCTGCGGCGCAAGCCGATGGCGGCCGGGGAGCTGCGCCGGTTCGTCGATCGGCTGGGGGCCGCGAACGTGGTCGACCGGGAGGGCAAGGCCTATCGCGACGCCGGGCTCACCTACCTGACGATGACGGACGCGGACCTTGCCGATCGGGTCCTCCGCGATCAGCGGCTGCTCCTCCTGCCGCTCGTCCGCCGCGGGAACGAGGTCAGCGCCGGTCCCGCGGACGCGACCTGGAAGCGGTGGCTCGCCTCGGCGACCGGCTGACGAGGCGTCAGCGCTTGCGGAGCGTGTCCCAGGCGACATAGGCGCCGGCCCCGAGGGCGACCACCCCGGCCACCGCCCAGAACTGGACGCCGCTCATGGCACTGCCCGGCAGGAACCCCGTCCCCTGGGCGATCCAGAGCACGCCGACGAGCGCGAGGATGGCCGCGACGACGAGTCTCATCCGATGCATCGACACCTCCGCGGTGGCATCCTACGGCAGTGACCGACCGACCGCTCCAGGGCGACCCGACCCGCCATCGAAGCGGGCGAGTGACGATCAAGCCCAAGGCGGCCGAACACCTGTCGACCGACGCCGCGGTCACCGAGGACGAGAAGCTCTTCGCCCGCTCCACGCGGCCGGCCTTTCTCGGTGAGGACCCGTGGCGGGTCCTCCGGATCATGTCCGAGTTCGTCGACGGGTTCGATGCCCTGGCCGAGGTCGGTCCGGCGGTGACCGTCTTCGGTTCCGCCCGCGTCGCCGAGGGATCGCCGATCTACGAGCAGGCCCGGGCGATCGGCCGCCGGCTCGCCGTCGACGGTTGGGCGGTCATCACCGGTGGCGGGCCGGGCGTGATGGCCGCGGCCAATCGCGGCTGCCAGGAAGCCGGCGGCCTGTCGATCGGCTGCAACATCGAGCTGCCTCACGAACAGTCGGTCAATCCGTACGTGGACCTGGCCGTCGAATTCCGCTACTTCTTCGCGCGCAAGACGATGTTCGTCAAGTACGCCGACGCGTTCGTGATCATGCCCGGCGGGTTCGGCACGCTCGACGAGCTGTTCGAGGCACTGACCCTCATCCAGACCGGCAAGATCCGCCACTTCCCGGTCGTCCTGGTCGGGACGGCGTATTGGGCGGGACTGATCGATTGGGCCCGCGAGACGCTCATCGCCGACGGGACCGTGACCGAGGCCGACCTGGCTCTGCTGACCCTGACCGACGACCCCGAGGAGGTCTGTCGGGTCGTCCGCGCGTTCGCCCGCGCGAACCACATCGGGCGGCCCACCAGCCCGGGCTGAGCGCCCCGCGCGAGGCCGGGGTCGCGGTGCCGGGGTCGCCGAGCCGCCAGCCCATGGCGACGCTCCTTAGCGACTCGACGTATGACGGGCATTGCTAAGGAACCGGTTGCCGTCTCTGGGTCGTCCGATCGATGGTCTTGGCGGCCGACTCGAGGCACGTTCTAGCAATGGTCGTTCTATACGGGCGGCATTGATGGCCTCGGGCCCGCCAACGCGACCCCGAAGGCGTTCGTTAGCAATGCCGGTGATATCCAAGCGCATGGTCCCGCTCGCCAGCCTCGGTCCCGCTCGCCAGGCTCGATCCCGCACTCGGGCTCGATCCCGCCGCGCGCCACGAGCTCGGTCCCGCGCGACGGGCTCGGTCCTGCCGGCCCGCGCCGCGCCGCCGCCGGCCGCACAGGCCATCGTCGGCGTCTCAGGACGGGATCCTGGCCTCGACCCAGCCGTCGACGATCCGGACCGGGTAGTAGCGCAGGCGGCGGATCCTGGTCAATCGGCGCGCCTCGGCCTTCTTGCCGGGTGGATCCTCCTTGGGACTGCTGCCAGGCGGCGACCAGACCGGGTGGTAGCGGCCGTCCGGGTCGAGGCCCCCGGTCGTCGGCATCTGGACCGGCTCGCCCGTGCACAGGTCGAACCGTCCGTTGTGGAGCGGACAGGCGACGACGCAGCCGTCGAGCGCGCCGATCGACAGCGGCGCCGCCATGTGCGGACAGCGATCGTCGACCGCCACGATCCCCCCGGCCGTCCTCGCGACAAGGATGTCGAGGTCGCCCACGGTCGCGCGCCGAAGCCCGCCGGGCGGCAGCTCGTCAAGCACGATCAGGCGCCTAAAGGGGGCGTCGCCGGTCCCGGGTGCGAGCAGGTCGGGCGGGAAGTCTGCGGGGCGATCGTCCATCGCCGCCAGCGTACCCGACCGGACGTGGACCGGCCCCGAGACGCGTCGTCCGCGTTCGGGGCCGGTCCTGGGAGGAGGAGGGCAGTGGTCCGGTCGGTCAGTCGCCGATGGCCCGGCTGGTCGTCACCGTCTCAGGCAGGCCGGCGGCGGTGACCGAACCGGCTGCGCCCGCCTGCTCGTGAACGGGGTCGGCATTCGAGCTTCGAAGCGGGATCTCCTTGATCGCCAAGGCCGCGCCGAACGAGACGACCGCCCCGATCACGCCCAGCCAGAACGTCTGAGCCGTCGCGAGGCTGAAGGCCCCGTGGATGCCATCGACGATCAGCGGGATCGTGGACTGGAACTGGGCCGGGATCACGCTCGCGAGGACCTGAGGCAGGTTCCCGACGCCGGTGAGCTGACTCTGGTCGAAGTTCCCGCCCGCCTTCGTGAACCCCTCGATCAACGGCGCGGGGACACCGGCCGCCGACATCTGCGGCACCAGGTTGTCCGCGAACGCCGTCCCGAAGATGGTCCCGACGAATGCGAGCGAGATGGTGCCGCCGATCTGGCGGAAGAACGTCAGGTTGGAGGTCGCGACACCGAGCTCCCGGAACGGCACCGCGTTCTGGATGACGATCGTGGGCACGGAGAACGTCGGACCGACACCGATACCGGCGATGAACATCCAGAGCCACACGACGGGCACCGGGGTGTCCTTGGTGAGCTGGGTCATGAGCAGCACAGCGAAGCCCATGATGGCGACCGAGCCGGCGATCAGGAACTTGTAGCGGCCGGTCCGGGAGACGATCAGGCCCGACACGATGGAGCTGAAGATCAGGCCCACCATGAGCGGCAAGGCCGCCAGGCCCGAATTGGTCGGCGAGAAGTCCTCGACCACCTGGAACCAGCGCGGCAGGAAGACGATGGCGCCGAAGAACGCGAAGGCCGCGAAGAAGACCGAGACCATCGTCGCGGAGTAGGTGCGGCCCGTCCACAGGTGCAGCGGGATGATCGGCTCCTTGGCGCGCGACTCGGCCAGGATGAACAGCAGGGTCCCGATGATCCCGACGAGGATGAACCCGCCGACGGTCGGCTCGGTCCACTCACCGAACTGCTTGTTGGTCAGGCCGACCAGCAGGAACACCATCGCGACGGTGAAGATCGCACCGCCGAGCACGTCGAAGTTGCGGGTCGCCGATGGGGTCTTGACCGTCGGCAGGAGCCGCTGGATCACGATCAGGGCGACGATCCCGATCGGGATGTTGACGTAGAAGATCGCGTGCCAGCTCAGGTTCTCGGTCAGCCAGCCGCCGATGAGCGGACCGGCCACGAACGCGATCCCGAAGACGGCCCCGAACAGGCCCTGGTACTTGCCGCGTTCCTGGGGCGTGAACAGGTCGCCGATGACCGCCAGGGCGACCGGGAACAACGAGCCGGCGCCGATGCCCTGGATGCCCCGGAACAGGATGAGCATGCCCATGTTCTGGCTGAGGCCGCTGAGGGCCGAGCCGAACAGGAAGATCACGATGCCGATCATGAAGATCGGCTTGCGGCCGTAGAGGTCCGAGAGCTTGCCCCAGAACGGCACGCTGATCGTGCTGGTCAGGAGGTAGATCGTGATCGCCCAGACGTAGTAGTCGTTGCCCGACAGCTGGGTCACGATCGTCGGGAGCGCCGGTCCGACGATCGTCTGATCGAGGGCGCCCAGGAACAGCCCGAGCATGACGGCGAAGAGGATCTCCATCTTCGCCCGCTGGGACAACCCGAGTGCTGGATCCTCCTCCAACGTCGGGACGTACTCCGTGTCCGCGAATCCGCCTTCCATCATCGAACCGTGGTCTCCCTTCCCTCCGCCGCCCCGCTGGGCTGGTCGTGTCGTAGGTGGTCGTGGTAGATCCCGAACAGGATCGGGTTGGCGATCTCCTCCGCCCGGACCGCGGCGCGGAAGTCGATCAGGGCCGAATGCAGCCGGTCCAGCTGGCGATCGTCGAGCCGTTCGAGGACGGCGGTCATCAGGTCCTGCTTCATCATCTGGATCTCGTCGAGGACCTCGCTCCCGGCCGGGGTGAGCCGGACGAGGACGACCCTGCGGTCCTCCGTGTCCCGGGTCCGCTCGACCAGACCGCGCTCCTCCATCCGGTCGACCAGCCCGGTCGCGTTCGACATGGACACGTCGAGGGAGTCGGCCAGGCGGCTCATCGTCAGCTCACCCGACTCTTCGAGGCGCCACATCACGTGGACATGCGTCATGCTGACACCCTGCTTCACCATCCGCCCGGTGGCCGCACAACGGAGCAGCCGGACGGCGCCGTTCAGCTCGTCGCTCACGCCGGTGAGGGCATCGCGACGCGTCGTCGACTCCGGTGAAGAGGTACGTGTCATCTGAACTATCATACGGATATGGATAATCCTGTCAACCGCGACCATTCAGGTCGCCGGAGGTCCCGACGGAGCCGATGGTCGGCCCCGGGTGTGAACGGATGATGAAGACGCCGTGGCGGACCGGTGGGCACCCGTCGCGGATCTTGGAGGGTCGAGGATCGTGCGCTACGTCCTGATGATCGAGGCCCAGCAGGGGTTGACCTACGACGATCAGCTGGCGATCGCGCAGCACGCCGAAGCCGCCGGCTTCGAGGCCCTCTTCCGCTCGGACCACTACGAGAGCTTCCCGGGCCCGGCCGGTCGTCCGACGACCGACGCCTGGACGGTGCTCGCCGGTCTGGCCCGCGAGACGACCCGGCTCCGCCTCGGCGTCCTCGTCTCGCCCGTCACGTTCCGGCTCCCGGGCACGATCGCCAAGATCGCCGCGACCGTGGACCAGATGAGCGGCGGGCGGGTCGAGCTCGGCCTCGGCGCAGGCTGGAACGAGGACGAGCATCGCCGTCACGGCGTCGCCTTCCCGCCGATCTCGGAGCGGGCCGACATGCTCGAGGAGCAGCTCGCCATCGTCCACGGTCTGTGGGAGGAGCCGAACGGCTGGTCGTTCGATGGCGCGCACTACCGCGTCGAGGATTCGATCTTCCAGCCGAAGCCTGTCCAACAGCCGCACCCGCCGATCATCGTCGGGGGTGAGGGCTCGCCGCGCTCGCTCCGGATCGCGGCGAGGTTCGCCGACGAATTCAACGTGACGTCGTCGGATCCGGACCGCGTCGCCGACCGCTATGCCCTGCTCGACGATGCCTGCCGCGCGATCGGACGCGACCCGGCGACGATGCGCCGGTCCGCGATGGTCGGCACGCTGATCGGTCGCGACGAGGCGGAGCTGGCCGCCCGGAAGCGGGCCCTGCTCGACGAGGTCACCGCCGACGAGCAGGGCGAGGACTGGTTCGCGACCCGCGAGCGGCGCTGGATCCTGGGGACGCCGGACCGGGCCCGGGCGAAGGTGGCCGAGTTCGCCGCCGCGGGCGTCGAGCGACTGATGCTCCAGGACTTCCTGCCGCGCGACCTCGACATGATCGACCAGCTCGGCGAGCAGCTGGTCCGGGCCTAGGGCCCGCTCAGCCCTCGGCGCGGGCCGCCGCCTCCGCGTAGGCCGGGTCGGTCCGACGGATCGGGTCGGGGTTCGTCCCGACGACCCGCGCCAGTCGTTCGACGAGGATCTGGAGCGGCGTCGCCGTGGCCAGGAGCGAGGCCGCCGGGGCCGGCAGTGCAGGCGCCTCCGGAACGACGATCCGCCCGATCGGGGTGAGCGACGTGTCGAGCTCGGCCGCGATCCCGGTCGACAGGATGGCCCCGGCCCGGAGCCCGATCGCGGCGGCCGCCTCTAGGGCGGTGCGCGCCCGCTCGATCCGCTCGGGCCGCCCCCGGCGATCGGTCAGGATCAGCACCAGCCCGGTGTGGTCGTCGGTCGACGGCAGGTGGCCGTGGAGGAGCGTCTCGAGGTTGCGCGACGCGGCGGGGATCCAGGTCCCTTCCTCGAGCTTGAGGACGAGCTCGCGGGCGGCCGTCCGATCGGCGCCCGTGGCGACCGTCAGGATGGGACGGCACCCTGCGAGGTCCGCCGCCATGCTCTCCGCGGCGGCCGTGGCGACCGGCCCGAGGCCGGCAGCCATCAGCACCCGGACGGCGGTCGCATCCACGGGTTCGCCGGTCAGGGCTCCGGCGACCACGGCCCCCGCGATCACGGGCGACGTGTACCCGATCGTGTGGCAGTAGCTCTGGTCGCGTTCGACCGTTTCGATGACGATGTCTACCCCGTCCGCGCCCGGAGCGCGTCCGCTGACCGTGACGATGGCCGTCCGGGCGCCGGCGCGGCGCGCTGCGTCGAGTGCCTGGGTCGTCGCCCAGGTCGCCCCGTCGTGGCTGATCCCGATGCACAGCCCGGCCCTGGGCTCGAGCGACGCCTCGAACGCCTGGACGGCCACCGGACCATGACCGGGGAGACCCGCCCGCCCCCAGGCATCGCGGAGGATCTCCGCGAACCCGAGGGCGCCGTGCTCGCTCGTCCCGCAGCCGACGACGGTGACCGGGAGCCCGGCCCCGGCGGCCTGTCGCAGGGCGGCGGCGAGCCGCGTCACCCCACCGCCGGCGCCGATCTCGGTCAGTCGCCGGACCAGGCGTTCGGCGAAGGCCGGCTCGGCCTCGATCATCTCGGTCATGAACCAGGGCGGGGCGCCCCGGTCGACGGGGCGCTCGGCCCAGTGCCAGGGTTCCGGCGGACCGGGGAGCGGTCGCTCCGGATCGAACGTAGGCGGGTCGGCGGGCTCGGACATGCGGCCGATGATAGGCTGGCCGTCCAGTCGCTCCGACGCCGGTCCATCCAGCGCGACGGGCCGGCCGCACCGCGACTGACGCCACGACGAGCGGCTCCGGGAGAAGGCGATGAAGGTCGGGCTGATGAGCCCACAGGGCTGGAAGGGCGAGTACGACGGCTGGGACGCGGCCGCCGCCTGGGCCCGGACGGTCGAGCTTGCGGTCGACGCCGAGGCGCTCGGATTCGAGTCGCTCTGGGCGTTCGACCACTTCCACACGGTTCCCGACCCGACCGACGAGATGACGTTCGAGTCGTTCAGCCTCCTCACCGGGCTGGCGATGGTGACCGAGCGCGTCCGCCTCGGCCATATGGTCGTGTGCACCGGGTTCCGCAACCCCGCCCTCACGGCCAAGATGTCGTCGACGATCGACGTCATCTCGGGTGGCCGCTTCGAGCTGGGCATCGGCGCCGGCTGGAAGGAGGAGGAGTGGCTCGCCTACGGCTACGGCTTCCCGACGATCGGCGAGCGGCTCGGCGCGCTGCGCGACCATCTCGAGATCATCACCCGGATGCTCGGCCCCGGTCGGGCGACGTACCGCGGCGTGTATGCCAGCGTGGCCGGCGCGATCAACCTGCCCAAGGGCCTTCAATCGCCCCGGATCCCGATCATCGTCGGCGGGAACGGCCAGCGGGTGACCCTGGGGATCGCCGTGACCTTCGCCGATGAGCTCAACCTGGTCTTCCTCACGCCCGACGGGGTCGCCGAGGCGTTGCCGAATATCCGCGCCCGATGCGAGGAGGCGGGCCGGGACCCAGCCACGCTCAAGGTCTCGCTGTACACCCGCGACGTCGACGTCCGCGCACCCGGCCAGGTCCGGGTGGACTTCCTCGGCGCGTTGCAGGACTTCGGCCTCAGCCGGGCGGTCTGCTTCCCGGGCCGCTGGTCGCCCGACCTCGAGACGCAGGCTCGCTTCGCCGAGGACTGTCGGGCGGCCGGCGTCGAGATGGCCGAGGCGACGGCGGGAGTCGAGCGATAGACGCCGACGCCGGTACCCCGGCGAGCGACCGCGTCCGCGTCCGACGCAAGCCCGAGCGCGGTCACTACGACCGGGCGACGATCGACGCGATCCTCGACGACGCGATCCTCGGGCACGTCGGCTTCGTCGTCGACGACCAACCCTACGTGATCCCGACCGCGATCTGGCGTCAGGGGGACCGACTCTACTGGCACGGGTCCTCGACCAGCCGGATGCTTCGCGTCACCATCGGCGCCAGGGTGTGCATCACCGTGAGCCGGATGGACGCCCTCGTCCTGGCTCGCTCCGGCTTCGACCACTCGATCGACTACCGGTCGGCGGTGGTCCTCGGCACCGCGCACCTCGTCGAGGACGACGCCGACAAGCTCGCCGCGCTCGAAGCCTTCGTCGAGCGGCTCTATCCGGGACGCTGGGCGACCCTTCGACCGCCGCGCCCGAACGAGCTCAAGGCGACGACGGTCCTGTGGACCGACCTGACCGAGGCGTCCGCCAAGATCCGCGACATCGGCGCCCACGACGAACCGGGCGACGAGACGTGGCCGACCTGGGCGGGGGCGATCCCCTTGAAGACCGTGGTGGGGGAGCCCATCCCGGACGCGTTCGTTCCCGACGGTATGCCCCCGCCTCAGGTCGATCTCGTGGCGCGCCGCTGACGACGACGATGCTCGGATCCGCCGGAGTCAGGGTGTCGTGCGCTAGGACGCCGTCAGGCGACCGGTCCCGTCTGCCGGACCACGGGTTCGGGATCCGAACCGGACCACAGGTCTCCGATAGAACGGGCAAGACTAGGAGCCGGCGTACGGCTACGTCCTCCACGCCCTGCGGCCCTGTCAGGCGCCCACCTAGCCGTGGGGGTGCTATCGCGAGCCGCAAACCGCGCTGCAGGGGTTCGAAACCTGGTGCAGGAGGCGGTCAAGGGGTCGCGTACCAATGCCCGTGATATCCGCGGCCCGTGGCTCCGGCGTCGTGCGGTCAGCGAAGCGCCAGGCGACCGGTCCGGCCGGCCGGGCCATATCGGAACCAGGCGCGGGCGAGGAGCCGGTCGGACCCCACCGGCCCGTACGCGCGCGAATCGTGCGAGATGGCGCGAAGGTCGCCCAGGAGCCATGCTTCGGTCGGACCCAGGCGGATGGGCCCGTCGGCCGTCCGGACGACGTCTCCCGGTCCTGCCGCGACGCGCTTGATCGCGAGGAGGTCCGCCCCGGGCTCGCGGAAGACCACGATCGTGCCTCGCCGCGGCCAGTCGCGAACGGTCGGGTCGACCAGCAGCCAGTCGCCCGGGTCGAGCGCCGGCCGCATCGACTCCTCGACGACCAGGACGCGCCACGGTCCCTGGCGGGCGTCGCCGACGAGGTCGCCGACCGGGCCCGCCCCGGGCAAACGGGACGCCAGATCGGGAACGTGCGCGACAGCGCCGGGCAGCCGCCCGACGACCGCCGGGATCCGGGCCGCCACCCGGCCGACGGCACTCACGGATTGAGGAGCTACTTCTTGGTCGACCAGAAGATGTCGGCGAACTCCTTGACGGCTGCCTCGAGCTGGGCGGCCGCCTCGGCGTCGATGTTCTGCTTGTTCTTGCCCGCCAGCTTGAGCAGGTTCCAGACCTTGGTGTGGAGGTCGGGGTTCGCCTCGAGGTGCTCGGGCTTGAAGTAGTCGGACCAGATGACCTGGACCTCGCGCTTGACGATCTCGGCGTGCTCCTCCTTGACCGTGACGCAGCGGATGAACTTGTTCCGGTCGGCCGGCGCCGTCGATCCGGCGTCGATCTGGCCGATCAGCTCGACCATCCGGGCGACCGTCCGAGCCGCCTGCTGGGCGCCGGCCGGGTCGTAGATCCCGCAGGGGATGTCGCAATGCGCGTGGACGACGGTCGTGGGCGTGAACAGGTCGGCGAGCCGGGACATGGGGCACCTCGGGCATGGGTGGTTCCGAACGGTCCCCGAAGTGTCCGAGCCGCGGCCCGGGGTGTCAAACGGGGCGACGCGGCTGGGGCACGCCTGACCATCGGGCGGACCCGTATCCTCCATACAGAACGGGTGATGACGGTCGCTCCCGCGACCCCTATGGTGGAGCCGTGGGATCGTCAGTTCCCAGCGCCGCCCCGCGTGGTCGCGGCTAGCTTCGGTTCTAGGAGAGGGAAACGTGAAACGACCATTGGGGATCACCATCCTGGCGATCATCTTCGCGGCGGCCGGCCTGAGCTACATGATGCTCGGCTTCCAGATGACGACCGCGGTCACGTTCGGGCCGCTGCCCAGCGGTCAGGGCACCTGGGTCTGGGGCTGGATCATCGTGCTGACCGGCCTGGCCTTCTGGGCGGGCGGCCTGGCGGCCTGGCGCCTGGAGCCGTGGGGCTGGCTGCTCGGCCACGTCCTGGCGATCATCGGGATCATCGAGGCGATCTTCGCCCTCCTTGGGACCGGCAACCTGAGCTATGCCCTGGCCTCGACGGCCTTCCCGTTCATCCTCCTGTGGTACCTCAACCGGCCATCGGTCAAGACGGCCTTCGGCATCGCCGAGGAATAAGCACGCGGGGCGGCGGGCCATGGTCGACGCCGCCCCACGCGCTCCCGTGAGGGCCGGCGATCCTGACCGTCCGTCCGACGGACCTCGCTGCCGGGTGTCGGCGAGTCTCGATCGTCAGGCGTCTCCATCACGATCGGAGGAACCCCAATGACTCTTGGACCACTCGAATACATCGTCATCGGTTTCGACGGGAACAACTTCGACGGCAGTATCGCCCGCGAGGTCCAGAAGGTCGTCGAGAAGAAGATCATCCGGCTCGTCGACGTGGTCTTCATCGCTCGGGAGACCGACGGCGCCCAGACGATCATCGAGCTCGACAATACGGACGACCCCCGTTTCGCCTCGTTCGCGCCCCTTCTCGCCGACCTTCGGGGTCTGTTCACCCCCGAGGATCTCAGCGCGATCGTCGACTCTCTGCCGCTGGGCACCTCCGGACTGGCGATGCTGTTCGAGCATCGCTGGGCCGAGGATCTGAAGGGCGCCATCGGGGCCGCCGGCGGCTTCCTGGTCACCCGGACGGTGGTGCCACCCGAAGTCCTTGAGGAGGTGAGCGCCGAGCTCGAGGCTGCGGATGCGGCCGCCGCGTCATCCGCCTAAGGTTCGTCGCCCGGTACCCTGGCGAGGACGCTCCGACGATCAAGTGAGGAGAGGGTCATGGCACGCGAGCTGACCGACGTGCTCGTCGCTGGATATCAGAGCGTCGACGCCGCGAATACCGACTTCGATGCGCTCATCGGGCGGGTCAAGGCGAAGCAGGTGCGTCTCGAGGCGGTGATCCTCGTCGCCCACGACGAGGACGGCAACGTTTCGGTCCACAAGACCGGCGACCACCTGGGCCGCACCGGCGTCAAGTGGGGCGGAGGCGTCGGCTTCCTCGTGGGCCTCGCGGCGCCGCCGCTCCTCGCAGCGACCGTCGTAGGTGCAGCAGCTGGCGGAGTCCTCGGCAAGATCGCCGACCACAAGCTGGAGCAGGGTCTCCACGACAAGCTCGGCGAGGCGATGAAGCCGGGCACCGCGGCGATCATCGCGATGTTCGATGCCGACGAGCGCCTCGCCGTCGAGCAAGCACTGCCGGGGTCTCCGGCGAAGTCCGTCGTCGAGACCGACAAGAAGGGAAACGCCGCCCTCAAGGATTCCCTCGCCGAGGCCATGGGCAAGTTCAACCAGGACCGCTCGGCGCTGCCGATCCCCGATCGCACCTTCGGCGGTGTGGCGGGTCGGACGCTCAAGGACTCCGTCGCGGACTGGACGATGATCCCAGGGGCCAAGGCGCCCGAGGGCGCTCCGAATGTCCTCCTCGTCATCATCGACGACGCTGGCTACGGTGCGATCGAGACGTTCGGCGGACCGGTCGCGTCACCGGCCTTCACGAGCGTTCAGCAGGCCGGCCTGACGTACAACCGCTTCCACGTCACCGCGGTCTGCTCGCCGACGCGCGCCGCGCTGCTGACCGGCCGCAACCAGCACCGCGTCGGCTTCGGCTCGATCGCGGAGTACCCCGGCCCGTTCCCCGGCTACACCGCCAGCAAGCCCAAGAGCTGCACCGCCCTGCCGCGCATCCTCAAGGAGAACGGCTACGTCACCGCCGGCTTCGGCAAGTGGCACCTCACGCCCAACAACGTCCAGGGCGCGGCGGGGCCGTTCGACCACTGGCCCAAGTCGTGGGGCTTCGACCATTGGTGGGGCTTCCTGTCCGGAGCCGCCGGCCAGTACGACCCGATCATCACCCAGGACGACTGGGTCACCGGGATCCCGGAGGGCAAGGACGGCAAGCCGTACTACTTCCCCGACGACATCACCGACAAGTCCATCGAGTGGCTCCACCGGGTCCGAGCCCAGGATGCGACCAAGCCGTGGTTCATGTTCTATTCGACGGGTTGTGCGCACGCGCCGCACCACGTCCCGAAGGAGTGGGCGGACAAGTACAAGGGCACGTTCGACGACGGCTGGGACAAGCTTCGAGAGCGGACGTTCGAACGCCAGAAGCAGCTGGGGATCATCCCGCAGGACGCCGACCTGACCGAGCGCCCGGATGCGTTCCCCGCCTGGGATTCGCTCGACGACGACGCGAAGCAGCTGTACACCCGGCAGGCCGAGGTCTACGCCGGCTACCAGGAGAACGCCGACTGGAACGTCGGACGCCTCATCGACGCCGTCGACGAGATGGGCGATCTCGACAACACGCTCGTCATCTACATCTGGGGAGATAACGGCGCCAGCCTGGAGGGGACGATCACCGGATCGTTCAACGAGCTGACCTTCCTCAACGGCCTTGTCCTTGACCCGGAGCAGCAGCTCAAGCTCATCGAGGAGTACGGCGGTCTCGAGGCCCTTGGCGGCGACCATACGGCGCCACACATCGCGGCGGCCTGGGCGCACGCATTCAACACGCCGTTCAAGTGGGGCAAGCAGTCCGCCAGCCATCTCGGCGGGACGCGCGACCCGATGGTCGTCTCCTGGCCGAGCCGGGTGAAGCCGGACTCGACGCCCCGGGCCCAGTTCACCCACGTGATCGACATCGGCCCGACGATCCTCGAGGCCGCCGGGATCCCGGAACCTGACACGGTCGACGGGATCGCCCAGGAGCCGATGGACGGGACGAGCTTCCTGTACTCGCTCGACGACGCGGCCGCGCCCGAGCGGCACACGACCCAGTACTTCGAGATGTTCTCGAGCCGCGCGATGTACGACGACGGCTGGTGGGCGGCATCGCGGCCGGACCGCCTCCCCTGGGACCTCTCGCCCCAGACGTTGGCGAAGTTCGGGCCCGACACCGATTGGGACGCGGACCGCGATGTCGGCTGGGAGCTGTACGACCTGACGGCGGACTTCAGCCAGGCCCATGACGTCGCCGCCGAGCACCCGGAGAAGGTCAAGGAGCTCCAGGATCTGTGGTGGAAGGAGGCAGAACGGAACCGGGTCCTGCCACTCATGGCCGGCTTCTCGGTCCTCTACGGGATCCTCCCGCCGATCCCGACCCAGACCCGCTTCGTCTTCGCCGGCGATGTCGACAATGTCCAGTGGGGCATGATCCCGCGCGTCTTCGGCCGGTCGTACTCGATCGAGGCCGATCTGGTCGTGCCCACGTCGGGGGCTGAAGGCGTCATCGTCGCGATGGCCGACTTCATCGGCGGCTTCGGACTGTGGGTGGACGACAAGGGCAGCCTGTGCCACACCTACTCGCTCCTGGGTGTCGAGACGTACAAGCAGGTGTCCGCGACGCCGATCCCCACGGGCGACGTCAGCGTTCGGATGCTGTTCGAGGCGACCGAGCATCGGCCAGGGACCGGCGGCCACGTCTCACTGTTCATCAACGATGAGAAGGTCGGCGAGGGCGACATGCCGCGGACGGTGCCCGTCACGTTCACGAGCTACTCGGGCATGGACGTCGGCCGCGACAACGGTCTGGTCGTCGACCGTGCCTATGAGCACAAGGCCCCGTACGCGTTCACCGGCACGGTCAAGCAGGTCGTCTTCGACATCAAGCCGGCCACCCACGAGGACGAGCAGGCACTCCACGAGCACGGCGCGCTCCACGCCGTGGCCGCGGGTGTCGCCGGCTGAACCGAGGTCATCCGGCCCCCCGCGCGGGGTTAGGATTCACCTGTCGGACCCCTCATCCGAGATGCATCGACGCCGATGATCCGCGTCGAGCCAGCAACGCATCGGAGAAGTCATGGAAGATCGATCGCTCGACGAGCTTGGGCCCGTCGACTATCTCATCGTCGAGTTCCCGGCCGGGCAGCAGAACTTCACCGGCGAAGGCGCACACGAGCTGCTCCGCCTCCACGATGCCGGGATCATCCGGGTCATGGACATCCTGATCCTCCAGAAGGGCGAGGACGGGACGGTCATGGCCCAGGAGATGGGCGACCTCGCCGAGCTCGGTGAGCTGGCCCGACTCGAGACCGAGCTCGTCCAGACCCTGGCCGAGGCGGATGTCGATCACCTCGCAGCGGCCATGGATCCCGGCAGCGTCGCCGGCGTCCTGGTCTACGAGAACCTGTGGGCCGCGCCGTTCGCCTCGGCCATGCGCCGAGCGGGTGGCCAGCTCATCGCCAATGGCCGGATCCCCGTCCAGGCCCTCATCGCCGCCATCGAGGCCGATGCGGCCGACGAGGCGCTCACCCCTGCAGGAGGCTGACATGCTTGGTCCAGGTCGTCGCGGAGTCGGAGTCATCGGTGCGCCCGTGGCCAAGGCGGCGGTCGTCACCGCAGCGGTCAGGCCCGGGCCGTCGCCGGTCGCCAAGGCCGCGGTCGTCGGAGCCGCCGTGTCGCCCGGCCCGTCGCCGGTCGCCAAGGCCGCCGTCGTCGGCGCCGCCGTCACCCCGGGCCGCCGTCGGTTCTAGGCGTCCGGTCGTCACTCGCGCGAGAGCATCGCGACGGCCTCGCGCTCGAGGTCGATGTACGGCTCGCCGCTCACATCGACCGCGACCCGGTCGATCGTGCCGCCGGTGAAGGCGTACGGAGCTTCGCCCGGGTAGTCGCGGGTGACAGCCTCGGCGCTGTCGCGCCCGACGCAGAGGCCCTCACCAGCGAGGCTGAACATGCCCGGCTGGGTTTTGATCCTGCCCTCGCCGACCTTCCGATCCCCGTGGTAGAGGGTCAGGATCCCGGTGGCCACGTGGGGCGGATCCTCGCCATCCTTCTCGAACGACGCTGACAGGATGAGGTTCGAGCCCGTCGGGATGTCCTCCGTTGCGACGACCTTCTGCTCGAAGACCCCGACGAAGTTGTTGACGTAGTGGAGCCGGTCGTCCTTGACGTATAGGGCATGGCCCCCGAAGAGGGCTCCCTGGGCGAACAGGACACCCTGGGCACCCGGCGCCGGGATGTCTACGAGCGCGCCGATGGTGAACGAGCGGTTGCGGATATTCACCGCCTGGCTCTCCGGGACCTCCGCGGTACCCGGGTAGTAGACGTATCGCTGGCGCGGGCTCGCGAGCTGTGGGCGTGGCGTGAGGATGATCTCGAGGGGAGAGCGGTCGTCCAGTGGAAAGGCGCCGTTCGCGCCTGCCTCGGCGTACCAGAGGTTGATGAGCTCGCGCAATCTGCCTGGTTCCTCGGCCGCGAGATCGTGGAGCTCGGAGCGGTCGACGTCGGTGTGATAGAGCTCCCAGGTGTCGTCGTTGAAGTGGCTCCAACCGCTGATCGTCGGGTGGGTCGTCACGGCCTTCCAGCCGTCGTGCCAGATCCCGCGCGACCCGAGCATGGAGTAGAACTGCGTCTGCCGCGTGGGAGGCGCGGACGCGTCGGCAAGGCTCGAGGCCATGCTAACGCCGTCGAACGGGACCTGGACGTGGCCCTTGATCCGGGCCGGCGGCTCGACCCCGAGCAGATCGAGGATCGTCGGGACGAGGTCGATCGCATGGTGGTACTGGTCGCGGATCTGGCCGGCGGCCGCCTTGTTCGCGGGCCAGCTGATGATGCACGGATCGGCCGTACCTCCGTTGAACTCGTAGCGCTTCCACATCTTGAACGGCGTGTTGAACGCCATCGCCCAGCCGTTCGTGTAGTGGTTGTACGTCGTCGGCCCGCCGAGCTGGTCGAGCATCGCGAGGGCCGCCTGGACGTCGTCCGGGATGCCGTTGAACAGCTTGTTCTCGTTGACCGAGCCGTTCGGACCACCCTCGCCTGACGCGCCGTTGTCCGACACGAGGATGACGAGCGTGTTGTCGCGCTGCCCAGTCGCCTCGAGGAAGTCCAGGAGCCGCCCGATCTGGTGGTCGGCGTGGGCAAGGAAGCCCGCATAGACCTCGGCCATCCGACAGAAGAGGCGTCGTTCGTCATCGGACAGCGAGGCCCACGGCTTCGTGACATCGAGCTGTGGGAACGGCTGGCCCTGCGGGCCCTTGCGAGTCTCAGGGGTGCCGAGCGGGTTGAGCGGCGGCAGTTCGGTGTCGGACGGGATAAGGCCCATCGACTTCTGGCGCGCCAGCGTCTGCTCGCGCATCGCCTCGTAGCCGATGTCGAAGCGACCTTTGAACTTGTCTGCCCACTCGGTCGCGACATGGTGGGGCGCGTGCGCGGCGCCGGGTGCGTAGTAGAGGAAGAACGGCTTGTCGGGGGCGACCGACTTGGCGTCCTTGATGAACTCGATCGCTTTGTCGGTCAGATCCTCGGTCAGGTGGTAGCCCTGCTCAGGGGTCTTGGGCGGATCGACCAGATGGTTGTCGTAGACGAGGTCGGGGTACCACTGGTTGGTCTCGGCGCCGAGGAAGCCGTACCAGCGCTCGAAGCCGCGCCCCGACGGCCAGTTGCGGCGTGTCGAGGCCAGGTTCATCTCCACCGTCGGGCAGAGGTGCCATTTGCCGACCATGTAGGTGTTCCAGCCAAGCTCACCGAGGATCTCTGGAAGCATCCCGTTCTCGGGTGGGATCGTGCCGCTCGCGTTAGGGAACCCGATCGCGGCCTCGGTGATGCAGGCCATGCTGTTGCGGGTGTGGTTTCGGCCGGTGAGCAGGCAGGACCGGGTCGGCGAACATAGGGCGGTCGTGTGCCACTGCGTGTAGCGAACGCCGTCGGCGGCGATCTTGTCGATGTTCGGCGTGTCGATCGGACCGCCGTAGCAGCTCATCGCGCTGAAGCCGACGTCGTCGAGGACGATGTACACCACGCTCGGGGCCCCGTCCGGAGCCTTCGGCGGTTCGAACGGCGACCAGTCCGGCACCGAGTCCCGGATGTCGACGTTGATGGTGCCCTTGAAGCCGCTGGTCATCGTGTCGCCCTCACTCGCTGGTCGGACCGGGGACTGGCAAGGTAGCACCGCTCGCTTCCCGCCGCGCGTCGGTCGGGCGGCGTCAGTCCGGGGTGCGGCCCTGGCCCCGCGTGCCCGCTGTGGCAACGGCTGTCGCGTCGGCGGCCATCTCCCGTTCGACGGCCTGCCGGCGCCACGGGACGACGCCCTCCAGCTCGATCTCGAGCGAGAAGCTGAGGAAGGTCCGGACCAGGACGATGACCCCGAGGGCGACCGCGCTCTGCAGGGTGGAGTCGATGGCGACCGTCTGGACGATGTCGGCGACGATAAGGATCTCAAGGCCGAGCAGGATGGTCCGCCCGATGTTCCCGCGGAGGTTCTTGTAGGCGACGATGCGATCCGACCGCTGGGCGTCGCGGACGTAGGCGACGACGGCGATCAGGCAGCCCGTGACCAGGACCGTGACGCCGGCCACTTCGATGGCACGGATCACCCACTCGATGGTGGTGTCGAAATCCACGGACGGCTCCCTGGCTGGTGGTTCGCCCGGAAGTGTACAGACCGGGGTTCGCTACCCCACCCGTTCCATGCCGGTCCCCACGGGGGCCGACGTCCTGCGCCGGTTCAGCCCGGCGCGGTCGAGACCCGGCCGTCGGCGATGGCGGCCTTGAACTCGGCGAAGTCCCGTGCGTTCTGGTCGGCGTAGGCCTCGGCGAAATCCGCGATCGCACCGTCGAACTTGTCGCTCGTCCCGAGATAGGCGGAGATCGCCACCGCGTCGCCGCTGCGGGCGTGGGCCCTCGCGATCGATCGGCCGCACAGCCCGGCATAGAAGCTCAGGCCGACGGGCCGGAGGGTCGCGATGTCGACCGAGCCCTTCATGTCCCACAGCTGTCGGAAGTAGAAATCGCGGCCGCCCGGCCCACGAGTCCAGCCCAGGAAGATGTCCGGTGTCGTCTGCATCAGGCGCTGCCCGACGACGACCCGTTCGCCATGGTTCTCGTGCTCGCTCGGCTTGGTGTATGGCTCGAGGACCGACGCGGTCGCCTCCTTGGCCTGGAGGATCATCGGATCCTCCTGGTCGCGCCCCTCGAGCAGGATGATGAAGCAGCGCGTCCCGACGCTGCCGACGCCGACCACCTTCAGGGCGAAGTCGATGAAGCGGAACCGCTCGATCAGCTCTCGCCGGTTCTGGGCCAGGGTGTCTCGGTACATGCTGAAGACGTCCCGGAGCAGGTCGGCAGCACCGGGGATGCTCAGGGTGGGTCACGACCGGCGGGTCGTCGATGATCCGCCACTGGCCGTCCTCGACCGTTGTGAGCGCCTGGGTCGCCCGGAGGCGGTCCTTCTTGCGCGCCTTCGCGAAGATGGCGTCGATGCGCGCGCGCGCATCGCCCGGCAGATTCGTGCGGCGGTTCGCTTCCTCGAACATCGCCACGATATCGTCGGACGTCGTCTTGTCGTACCAGATGTCGAGCAGGCGCATGCCGGCGTGGCGGGCGATCCCCTCCCGGTACGCCGCCACGGAATCGAGCGTGCACTTCCGCGCCTCGGCAGGCGTGAACCCGTTCTCCCGGGCCGCGATGACGACGCTGGCCGCCATCCGTTTGACGTCCCACTCCCACGGCGCTGGGAGCGTCTCGTCGAAGTCGTTGGTGTCGAACACGAGCGACCGCTCGGGCGACGCGAACAGGCCGAAGTTCGAGATGTGGGCGTCGCCGCAGGCCTGGACGATCAGGCCGCTCGTCGGCGTTCGCGACAGGTCGGCGGCCATGACCGCCGGCGCCCCGCGGTAGAACGCGAACGCGGAGGTGGCCATCCGTCCATGCCGGATCGGGACGAGGTCCTCGAGGCGGTCGCGCTCCTGGTCGGTCAGGATGGCGATGGGGTCGCGGTCGGGGGCGAGGTCGAGCGCGCCGACAGCGGTTCGCGGCGCCCGCTCCCGACCCGCTCGGCCGATCGCCGCGCGCTCCTCGCTCGAGACCCACGGACGCGGGACATAGCGTTCGGGGTTCGGGACATCGGGCGACCACGCGGTGGCGAACTCGGCCTGGCGTGGACCCCGCCGGTTCGCCCGTCGGCGCTCCGCCTGGTCCGTCTCGGCCGCGGGCTCGGGGGTCGACCCGTCGGATCCGTGATCCGCCACGTCGGAGCCGGGTTCGGCCGCGCTGGTTCCCGCGGGAGTCTCGTTCTCATCCATATGGTGGACTGTAGCAGGCTGCCGTCCATGAGGGACGAGGTCCGCTCCGCCTGCCCTCGACGGGTATCATCGATGCGATGACGGAGCGCACCGCCCACGACGCCGGCGCGATCGCCTGTCCGTTCGTCGCGTTCGTCGACGATCGCGATGAGCGCGCCGACGTGCCCGATCATCGTCATCGCTGCTACGCGGAGATCCGCCCGGCCCAGCGAGCGCTCGCGCACCAGCAGGCGTTCTGTCTGTCGTCCGGCTTCGCGGCGTGTCCGACGTTCCAGGACTGGGCCAAGCGCGAGTCGGCACGAGCTCGGGCGGCCGCGTCCACGCCGCGACCGGCCGAGGAAGTGATGGCCGCCGGCGGTCTCGCTCCCGACGCGATGGATCCGAGTGGTCCGGTCGGACCCGTCGACGGGCCGCCGCCGCCGGACCGCGACGAGGCGGTCCCGCAGGACGAGGACCCGTTCGACGATCGCGCGACCCGCAATCCGCACCGGGATTGGGCCGCGCCGCCGCCGTGGGTCGATCCGGCCGGTCCGGACGCCGACCATCCCGCCGACCCCCCGGGGTTCCTGTCCGAACGGACGTCCGCGTCGGAGGCGGATGTCGCCGCCGGCGCCGCCGGGTTGTCGGCCTCGCGATGGCTGCAGGACGTCCCGCCGCCAAGGTCGCCCGACCCCGGCGGCCCGGCGACGCAGGATCCGGACGACGAGCTCGAGCGGTCGCTCGCGGAGGATCGCGCCAACCGCGAGCGTGCCGCCGCGATCGGCACGGCGGCGGCGGTCGGTGCGACGGCATCCGGCAGTCGGGCGGCGCGACGCTCGGCGGCACCGGCCACCCCACCCCCGAGGGTGTCCCAGGCGCGTCGCAAGCCGGTCGAGCGCGACGTGGCCGGTCCATCGTGGGAACGCCCCCGTCGCCAGGAGGCCTACCCCACGCTCAAGACTCGGATGGGCCTCCCCTCGATGCCGCGGGTGGCGGTCGCGGCGCTGGCGCTGCTGGTCGCCGCACTCATCCTGTTCGCCGCGCCGTTCGTCCTGCACCTCGGCGGCGGGGACAGCGGCGGGACGGTGGCCAGTCCGTCGCCGTCAGCGACGAACGCGGGTCCGTCGACCCGGCCGTCGGTCGCCCCGTCCGCAGCAGTCACGACCTACATCGTGAAGTCGGGCGACACCCTGCTCAAGATCGCCAAGAAGTTCGGGATCACGGTCGACCAGCTGATCGCCGCCAACAAGCAGATCAAGAACCCGAACAAGATCGGCGTGGGCATCGAGCTCAAGATCCCGACCCCCGCCGCCAGCGGCGTGATCGAGGGTTCGTCGCCGGCTCCCGGCTCCGAGGCCCCGGCGTCCGCAGCGCCCTGACGGCGCGACCCGTCGACCGGCCCGGCGCGAGGGTCAGCGCGGGGCGAGGTTGATCGAGGTGATCTTGCCGGCCTCGACCCGGAAGGTGGCGTCGAGGTGCTGCGACGGCGCGCCGGGACGGACGACGAGGATGTCGGCTTCGTAGGTGTTGCCCATGTCGCGGGCGTCGCCCGGGATCATCTTGAGGCCGCGGTCGCTGCGCAGGAACCAGCCGCCGACGCGGTCCACGCCGCGCAGGGTCTGGACCGAGTCGCCCACGTGGACCCGCATCTCGGTCTTCTCGTCCATGAGCGCCACGGCACCCTCGCGATCGCCCGCGTTGAGCTTCTCGAAGAACTCGTCCATCGTGTCAACGGCACCCATGGCCGGGAGTGTACGCGAGCCGCCTAGAAGCCGCCGCCGGCTCCGCCACCGCCACCGCCCGACCCGCCGCCGCCGAACCCGCCGCCGCCACCACCCGACGACGACGGTGAGTTGCCGACCGCTCCGAGCGCACCGAACATCCCGCCGAAGTCGGGGACGGCCGAGGCCGAGAAGGCCGACCCACCGCCACCGATCCCGCCACCGCCGGCGAACGACTGTGACGTGCCGTACCACGCCGGGAACCACGGCATCGTCGAGGCGGTCCCGCTCCGGGCGTCCTCGGCGCTCCGCTCGAGGACGGATTCGGCGTTCTTCTGCAGACCGAGGGCGACCGCCCAGACCATCGCCTGGTCCGGGGTCTCGATCCAGTCGAGCTTGGCCTCGTCGACGACCTGGGTCATCGAGCGGGCCTGCGCCATCGTCTTCTCGAGCGTCCGGCGATAGGCGGCGAGCATCGCCCGGATCGTCGCCCCCGCCATGGTCCGGGCGGGCATCGCCCGCGCCAGGACGATCGTCGCGATGCCGGCGGCCACGAGACCGCCGCCCAGGACGACCATTCCCGAGAAGGGCACCATGAAGCCGATGAACAGGGCGATCGCGCCGAGGACGATCTCGCCCCCGCCGAGGCCTGCCCACCGCGTGGTCACCTTGCCCGGCGCCTCGTGGAACCAGTCGTGCTCGACCGCGTACGCCTCGAGCTTCGTGTCGAACGTGCCGACGTCCTTCCCGAACTTGAGCAGGTCGTCGTCCTCCAGGACGTTGCCGAACGGCGCGAGGTCGCGGAGCTTGCCGAGCGCGTAGGTCTCGGCGTCGCTGAGCGGGCGCCGGGCGTTGAGTCGGCGCTGGGTCGCCTCCTGGTCGGTGGCGGGATCCGTCCCCTTCGTCCACAACGCGACCTTGTGCGATAGCAGCCCGTCCTTCTGTTCGAAGGCCAGCTCGCCCCGACTGGCCAGGTCGAGCAGGGCCGTCGTGAGGGTGCGTCGCGAGCTCTGTCCGTCGTAGACCAGGGCTCCGCTGGCGGCGGTGAGGTCGGCCGGTGGCGCCGGCATGAGGACCGACGGGTCGTCGACGTAGACGGGATCCCGGCCGTAGCGCAGCCAGTGGAAGACGACCCAGCCGACGAGCAGGAAGAAGAGACCCGGTCCGACGAGGAGGCCGACGATCGCGTTGATGATCCGGCCTCGCTCGAGGTTCTGGGCGTGGTCGGCCGTCGCCGCCTGGTCGACCTTGTGCATCGCGGCGAGGACGGCGCCGTCGAGATCGCCGCCGCGCAGGAGCGGCAGCATGTCGTTCTCGAAGATCGCCTGGCGCTCCTCGTTCGACAGGAAGGTGTCCCGGAACCCCGGGCCGGCGTAGAGCTGGACCTGCCCGTGTCTGAGGCTGTCGTCGAGGTCGAGCAGGATGACCATCCCGTCGTCGAACCCCTTCCGGCCGATGCCCCACTGGTCCATCAGCGCGATCGCGTCCTGTTCGGCGAGGTCGGGCGTGTCGCTCTCGGGCTTGAGCTGGGTGTAGACCACGACCTGCGCACCGGTCCTGGCCTCGATCCCCGCGGCGATCCGTTGCGCTTCGGCGATCGTCGCCGGCGACAGGACCTGGGCGGTGTCGTAGACGCGCTGACCGGTGACCGGCTCCGGGTAGGGCGGTCCGGCCGCCGCGGCGAGACCTCCGAAGACGACGAGAGCGATCGCGACAAGCGCAGCCGACGCGATCCCGGTCCGACGCAGCCGGGCCCCGGTCCGCACCCCGGTCTGTCGGGCCTGCTCGGCGGTCATCCGAATATCGCCCGGATCAACGACACGAGGAAGGCGAGGATCGTACTCACGGCATTCGAACCCTCGAGCGCTCGGGCGCGATCGACGGTCGTGGCCTTGTCGATCTCCCGCAAGGAAGCCAGCACGGCGCCATCGAGGTCGCCGGTGCGCAACATGGGCAGCATGACGTCTTCGAAGATCGTCTGTCGCTGGCTCGCTGAAAGGTACGCCACTGAGAATCCTGATCCGGCGTAGAGCTGGACCTGCCCATGGCGCAGGGTCTCGTCGAGGTCCAGCAGGATGACCAACCCATCGTCGAACCCCAAGCGGCCGATCCCCCACTGGTCGATCAGGGCTCGTGCGTCCGCCTCGGCGGCCGCCGGAGTGGCGCTCTCGGGCTTGAGCTGGGTGTAGACGACGACCTGAGAGCCGGTCCGGGCTTCGATCCCAGCCGTGATCCGTTCCGCCTCGGCGACCGCGGCAACCGACAGGACGCCGGCCGTGTCGTAGACGTGCCGACCGGCGACCGGCGTTGGGTAGGGCGGTCCCGCCGCTGCAGCGGGGCTTGCCACGACAACAAGGCCGAGTCCGATCGTGGCCAGGATGCCCCATGCGACCATGATCGAACGATGTCGTCGTGACGCGGGCATCGGCATCACGCCCATTGTATTGGCCGCCTAACCAAGGGCGGCGGTCGAGCCGCGCCGTCGGGCGAGGGTCAGCCGCCCGTCCTCGTCGAGGATCACCTGCGGCGGTCGCGGCCGTCCGTTGTAGGTCGATGAGAACGAGGCGGCGTACGCGCCCGCGTCGCGGATCGCCACGAGGTCCCCCCGGCGGAGGGCCGGCAGCGGATGCCTGCCCAGGGCGTCGGTCGACTCGCAGATCGGCCCGTGGACGTCGACGAGGCCGCCGTCCGGATCGCCGGGGGGAGGCGACGCTGCGCCGTCGGCGTGATCGACCGGGCGTCCGAGCGAGGTCAGGGCGACGATCGGGTGACGGCCGTCGTAGAGCGCCGGCCGGATCAGCTCGGTCATCCCGGTGTCGATGACGACCATCCGCCCGCCCCGGTCGCGGACGTGCAGGACCGCGCCGACGAGCCAGCCCGCTCGCGCCACCACGAAGCGCCCCGGCTCGACGGCCAGCCGTGCCGGGCGCCGGTCGGACGGGACGCTCTCGAGCAGGTCCGGGATCTCCCGCGCGAACCGCTCCGGTCGTGGTCCGATCTCGCCCAGGGGCGGGACCGGGAACCCGCCTCCCAGATCGAGCGTGTCGAACCCCCGCAGGCCGCCGCTCAAAAGGGCCACCAGGGCGAGCCCCCGGCGGACCGCGTCCCGCCAGGCGTCGACGGCGCCCAGCTGCGACCCGACGTGGAGATGGATGCCGCGCCAGCGCAACGGACCGTCGGACCCGCCACCGGCCTCGATCGCATCCGCCAGCTCGTCGTCGGCCAGGCCGAACTTGCTCGAGCCGGCGCCAACCGCGAGGCCGTGGAGCGTCTCCGGCTCGACCGCCGGGTTGAACCGGAGCAGGACGTCGAGCGGAGCGACGGTCGCCCGGCGAGCCAGCCGGGCCAGGACGGCGGCCTCGTCGGCGGATTCGATCGCGACCCAGCGGAGCGGCCGGCCGGCGGCAGCGGCACGCACGGCGGCGCGCAGGTCACCATCCGTCTTGCCGATGCCCTCGAGGGTGATCCGGTCGTTCGGGATGCCGGCCCGACTGGCGATCGCCCACTCACCGCGCGACACGACGTTCGCCCCGAGCCCGCCCGCGGCGACCCGGGCGACGACCGCGGCCACGTCGTTCGCCTTGACCGAGTATTGGCGGATCCACGGATCGGGGAAGGCCGTGCGGAGCTCGTCGGCGGCCCGAATGAGGGCGACGGCGTCGGTCAGGTACACGGGCGTGCCGAATCGCCGAGCGGCGGCACGGAGCGACTCGGCCAGCTCCGGTAGCCGGTCGGACTCCGTCACGTGCCGCTCGGCGGGCGGATAGCCGGTGTCGATCGGCTCAGCGGCTGGTCTTGACGAACGGCAGGAACCCGATCGCCGTCGACACGAGGCTCAGGATGACCCCGCCGACGACGGCCGCGATGATCGCGTCGAGCCCGAACGTGGGCGGGAAGCCGCCGACCGTGAAGTCGAGCCCGAGCTTCTCCGACACGAAGGCGAGGGCGAGCAGCAGCCCGCCGTTCACGAGCAGGCCGAACATCCCGAACGTCAAGAGGGTGAGCGGCAGCGACAGGACCTTGAGGACGGGCTTGATGACCGTGTTGGCGACGCCGAAGATCGCGGCCACGATGAGGATCGACAGCGGCTTGACGTCCGGTCCGAACGAGATGCCGCTATAGAGCAGCGCGGTCGCGTACAGGGCGATGCCCGTCCCGATGACGGTGAGGATGAAGCCGGTCATCGCGGACCTCCTGGCGATCGTTGGCGTCGCGGGCGACGACGGCCGGCGCCGCGTCGGGACCGATGATGGCAGACCGGTCGGGACGCGGTCTATCGCAGGAGGAACCCGGTCCCGAGTGGATCGTGCGGGTCGAGCTCGAACTCGTGACGGCCCGTGCGATAGGCCGAGCCCTCGACCTCCGTGACCACCGCCGGTCGCCCGCCGACCTCGGTCTGCCCGACGATCCATCCGAGGAACGCGGAGTCGACGACGCTCAGGTGCCGCAGCGGCGCCCGCGCGTCGGCGCCGAGCCGACCGTCGGCGGCCAGCAGCGCCAGCCGCGCCGAGGTCCCGCTCCCACACGGGGACCGGTCCACCTCGCCGTCCGCGAAGACCGTCACGTTGCGTTGGGTGAGGGCGATCCCAGCGGCCAGGTCCTTCGCGCTCGTCGGCTCGTCCTGCCAGAAGATGACGCCGTAGATGCCGCGCAGCTCGGGTTCGTCGGGATGGACGACCTCGAGCGTCCGGTCCAGAGCGGGGCGCAGCTCGCGCTGCAGGGCGATGAGCGCGGGCAGGCTCGCCGGCGACACATCGAGTCCGAGCGCCCGCGCGTCGACCGAGGCGTAGAACGCGCCCCCGTAGCCGACGTCGCACGGGATCGCCCCCCGGCTCGTCGCGATCGGGACGCCGCGCGCCAGCACGAACGACGGGACGTTGCGGAACCGGACCGACGCCACGCGGACCCCGTCCGGGTCCATCCGGGCGACGCACTGGAGGCGTCCGGACGGGACATCCACGCCGATCTCGCGTCCTTCGACGGGGGGAGGCAGGCGCCCGGATTCGATGGCCCAGGTCACCAGCGCGATCGTCCCGTGCCCGCAGGCGGTCGAGTAGCCCTCGTTGTGGAAGAAGACGACCCCCACGTCGGCGCCGTCGTCGTCCGGCTCGGTCACGAAGCAGCCGTACATGTCGGCATGGCCGCGCGGCTCGTCGACGAGGAGGTGGCGGATCCGGTCGAGATGGTCGCGAGCGAACGCCCGGCGCTCGAGCACCGTCCGCCCCTCGAGCGGCGCCACACCCCCGGTCACGATCCGGAACGGCTCGCCGCCGGTGTGGTAGTCGGTGGTGCTGACCTTCAGCGGGACGGGATCGTCGAGCCCGGTCATCCCGGTCGGTGACGCTCGAGGCGCTCGCGAAGGCGCGCCCGGACGGCCGGCCACTCGTCGTCGAGGATGCTGTAGTAGGCGCTGTCACGAGCGCGGCCACCGGCCATCACCATGTGCTTGCGGAAGATGCCCTCGAAGGTCGCCCCGATCCCGAGGATCGCGGTCCTCGACTGGACGTTCAGGGCATCGGTCTTCAACTCGACCCGACGGCAGCCCAGCGTGTCGAAGGCATGGCCGAGCATCTGCAGCTTCGCCTCGGTGTTGACCGCGGATCGCTGGAACGCCGGATCGATCCAGGTCCAGCCGATCTCGAGACGGAGGTCGGCCGGCGCGATGTTGAGATAGCGCGAGCTGCCGACGACGCGCCCGGCGTCGGACTCGATGGTCACGAAGGTCACCATCGAGCGGTTCGCCCCGGCGGCCAGGGCCGCGTCGACGATCGCCCGCATCCCGTCGTCGGTCGATCCGTCGGCCGGCATCCAGGTCCAGATCCGCGGATCCCGGCCGGCGGTCGTCAGGCCCGCGAGGTGCTCCGGGCGGAGCTGCTCGAGGCGGACGGACTCGGCGATCAGCGTCGGCGGTTCGAACCAGGCCCGGGTCGTGTCGTCCACGCGGCGAGTCTAGACTCTGGCGATGCGACGCGACCTGGGTCCGGCGGACCTCGACGACCTCCTGGACCGCCCGATCCTGGCGGTCCTTGCCACCCGTCGATCGGACGGGACCGTCCTGCTGTCCCCGGTCTGGCACGAGTGGCGTGACGGCGCCTTCCTCGTCGCGATCGATCGAGGCGACGGCAAGCTCGCCCACATCGGGCGCGATCCCCAGGTGACCATCGTCGTGGCGGAGAACGAACCGCCCTATCGTGGGCTGGAGGTCACCGCCGCCGCCGAGATCGTCGACGTCCCCTACGGCCCGGTCATCCGCCGGATCGGCCGGCGCTACGTCGGGGACGCCGTCGATCGGTTCTGGGGGGAGGACACGGAGGACGGCGTCGTGCTCCGGATCGCTCCCGGCCGGCTTCGCGCGTGGGACTTCACAGACGACTATCCGGAGGCTTCGTCGTTGACATGACCGACCCCACCTCGCGCTTCTCGACCCGGATCGACGACTTCCTCGCGGAGTTCTTCCGGCTCCATCCGCTCCACGCCACGGCGGCCGGGATGCACGACCACGATGGCCGCTGGCCGGACCTCTCCGAGGCGGGACGCCTCGAACGGCTCGCCTTCGCCGCACGCTGGGAGTCGGAGCTGCGCGACATCCCCGACGCCGACCTCAGCCGCGACGAGCGGGTCGACCGCGACCTCGTCCTGGGCGAGCTCGACGGGATCCGATTCAGCGAGACGGACCTGCGCCAGGAGACCTGGGACCCGCTCGAGTGGGTGTACCTCCTGGGCGGCGGCATCTTCCCGCTCGTCGCCCGCGAGTTCGCGCCGCTGGCCGTCCGGCTCGGGTCGGTGGCGGCTCGCCTCGAGGGCATGGCGGAGGTGGTCGGGGCCGCTCGTCACGAGCTCGTCGGGAGCCCCGGTCGCCCGGTCTCGGCGTTCCATACCGAGACCGCCCTGAAGAACCTCGCCGGGGTGGCCGAGCTGGCCGACGATGCCGTGACCGAGGCCGAGCAGGTCGCTCCGACCGATCCCGAGGTGGCCGCGCTGCTTCCCCGCCTGCGGGCTGCCACCGCCTCCGCGAAGGCCGCCCTCGACGGGTTCGAGGTCCACCTCCGGGAGGTGGTCCTGCCCGCGGCCGACGGGGAAGGTCGGCTCGGGCCCGCGCTGTTCGGCGCGAAGATGCGCCACACGCTGCGGGACGATGCGCTGACGCCGGTCGCCATCCTCGAGCGGGCCGAGCGCGAGAGCGTCGCCGTCCGCGCCGAGATGGTCCGGCTCGCCCGCGAGCTGTGGCCGACCTGGTGCCCCGACCGCGACCTGCCGACCGACGACGGCACGGTCGTCCGCGCGGTGAGCGATGCCATCGCCGCCGAGCATCAGCCGGCGGCCGAGCTGCTGACCTGGTGTCGCCAGGAGCTGGCCCGGATCGAGGCGTTCTGCCGGGACCGCGACGTCGTCGGTCTGGCGGAGGACCCGCTCGAGATCCGCTGGACGCCGGTCTTCCTGCGCTCCTTCGGCGGAGCGATGCTCGACACGCCGGGGCCGCTCGACAAGGGTCAGAAGGCGTTCTTCGCGATCACCCCGATCCCCGACGACTGGCCGGCCGAACGGGCGGAGAGCTACCTGCGCGAGGACAACGACCGGATGCTGCGCGTCCTCACGATCCACGAGGCGGTCCCCGGCCACTACCTCCAGGGCAGCTACGCCAACCGCCACCCATCGATCGTCCGTGGGGTCTTCTGGAGCGGGGTCTACGCCGAGGGTTGGGCGGTCTACGTCACCCAGGTGATGATGGACCTCGGCTACGGCGCCGACGACCCGGCGCTGATGCTCATCCACTGGAAGTTCTACCTGCGCGCCGCGCTCAACGCGATCATCGACGTCCGGATCCACGCCGGTGAGGACGTCGCCGGCCCGATGACCGAGGACGAGGCCGTCCGCCTGATGGTCGACGGTGGATTCCAGGAGGAGGCCGAGGCCAGGTCCAAGTACGACCGGGCCCGGTTGTCATCCACCCAGCTGTCGACGTACTTCGTCGGCTCGATGGCGATGTGGCAGCTCGAGCTCGACGTCCGGCGCCGCCTGGCCGAGGCGAGTGGGGGCCGGGAGGCGTCCGCCGCCGTGGTCGAGCGGACGCTGCCGGGTGGTCTCGGCGACAGCCCGGGGTTCGTCTATCGACGGCACCTCGAAACCGTCATCGGACACGGCGCGCTGCCGATGGCCCTGGTCCGCCGGCTCGTGCTCGACGAGGCCTGAGCTCGGCCGTCGCGGTCGGGTCTCCACGCCGTCGGCCGGACGCGGCGACCCCGCCTCCGGTGGGGGTCCGAGGGCGGGGTCTCCGGTCGAGGGAGGGAGGTGCCGGTCAGAGGCTGGGTTCGACCGCCTCGCCCGGTCGGCCGAGGCGGATCAGGAAGCGGAGGAAGATCGCGCCGGCCGTGAGCGCGACCAGGAGCAGGCTCAGGTTGAGGATCGGCCAGGCGAGGACGTTGACCGTCTGCTCGTCGGGATTCGCGGCGACCAGCGCGCCGGGCATGCCGCCGAGGCCGTAGACCGTCAGGCGATCGACCTGGTCGGCGGCCTCCAGGCCGTAGATCTGCGGAACGATGTAGAGGGCCGAGGCGATGACGAGCAGGCCGCTCACCAGGCGGAAGGCGCCCGGATCGTCGTCGGCGTCCCGGAGGAGCTTGACGCACATCGCCCACAGGAGGACCACCACGGCGAGCGGGGCGGTCAGCGGCAAGCCGAGCCCGATGTAGAGGTTCGGCATCAGGAAGACGAGGCTCAGCCCGAGGACGATCACCAGCATCGCGTCCCGGAACAGTACGTACGACAGCCACCAGACGTCCCCGCCGAAGCGGAGCGTGAGCGACTGGAGGAACCGGACGATGTACGGCCGGGCGAAGTGGAGGATCAGGGCGAACGACCACAGGATCGGCAGGACGGCGGCGACCGACAGGACCAGCCAGCCCTGACCGCCGGTGGTGATCGCGGTCGCGAGATCGTCGGCACTCATCGGGTCTGCTCCTTGCTCGGGCCCTTGCTGGCCTGCCTGAAGTTGTAGACGACGGCGACCAGGGCCATGATCCCGACCAGCACCGCCGAGAGGTAGCACAGCCCGAGGGCGACGTCCACGTTCTGGCTGGACACCAACACCGAGGCCAGCTGGTTCGACTGGTCCGTGCCGATCGTGGTGACCTGCACGCCGAGCAGGTAGGGGAGGATGTAGAGGGTGGCGCCGACCCCCAGGAGCACGACCTGGGCCCGGAACCAGTTCACCTCATGGTCGCCCTTGATCAGCTTGATCAGCATGACCGCGAACGCGCAGGCGGCGGCCAGACCGCCGGTGATCGGCAGGTCCTTGCCGCTGACGACGTCCGGGTAGAAGAAGATGAAGCTGCCCAGGAAGAGGTTCACGAGGAGCAGGTCGCGGATCGCGACGTAGATGATCCACCACAGGTCGGCGCCGAGCCGCAGGGTGAACTTGTTGAGGTTCGCGACCATGTACGGGCGGGCGATGAAGAGCGACACCACGACGACCCAGAGCACGACGAGGACCGCCGCGATCGTGCCTTCGATGAAGCTCTCGCCTGCGTCGAACAGGCCTCCTACCTGATCGGGGGTCATCGGTCTCCTCCTGCTGGTGGGGTCGCGTCGACGTGGACATGGGGCGGTGACGCGGTGATCGGCGGCGGTGGGGCCGCTCGGCCCGGTCCGTCACCCGGCCCGCGACCGCTGAGCACCTCGACCGTCGGACAGCTGTAGACCGCGTCGCAACGGAAGCAGCGACCGGCTTCGCGCTGGGCGGCCTCGGCGCCGAACCCCGGCTGGGTCGCCCGGAACGAGGCCACATCGACCATCGGCAGGGCGGCATGCTCCCGGGCGCGCGGCTCGAGCTTGAGCTCGAGCTTCGCCTCCGGTGCGGTCCGGTAGCGGACGGCGGCAAGGATGTCGGCCTCGCCGTCCCGGGCGCCGGCGAGATACTCGTGGATGGCTCCGGCGGCGCGTCGGCCGGCCGCCACCGCATCGATGATCGTCCGGGGCCCCGTGACGACGTCGCCACCGGCGAAGACGCCCGCACGGCCCGTCGCCAGGGTCCGCGGGTCGGCCGCGATCCCGGCCCAGGCGCTGGTCTCGATGCCCGCGCCCTCGGGCAGGATCGAGGGGTCCGGCTCCTCGCCGATCGCGACGAGGATGATGTCGGCGGCGACGACCGCGTCGGAACCGGGGACCGCCGCCCAGACCGCCCGACCACCCTCGACGGCGCCGGTGGGCGCCTGCTCGGTCACGCGCAGGCCGCTGACCCGGCCGTCGACGCCGACGACCTCGCCGATCGCCACGCCGATCCTGATCTCGACGCCCTCGCGGCGAGCCGCCTCGACCTCCTCGGCCTGGGCGGGCATCTCCTTGAAGCCCCGGCGGTACAGGATGGTCACCGCGTCGGCACCGCTCCGCAGGGCCGAGCGCGCGGCATCCATGGCGGTGCTGCCGCCGCCGACCACGACGACCCGGCCGGTGAGCCGGGGGGCCTCGCCGAGGTTCACCTGCTTGAGGAAGACGGTCCCCGGGATCACGCCACGAAGGTCGTCCCCGGGCACGCCGAGGCGGCGGCTCTTCGGAGCCCCGGTGGCCAGGAAGACCGCCTGGAAGCCCTGGGTCTCGAGCTCGTTCAGGGTGAAGTCGCGACCCATCACGGCGTCGAGTCGAAGCTCGACCCCGAGCCCGACGATCCGGTCGATCTCCTCGCGCAGCACCTCGCGGGGGAGGCGGTATTCGGGGATCCCGATCGCCATCATGCCGCCCGGGACGGGCATCGCCTCGAGGACCGTCACGCCGTAGCCGAGCCGGGCGAGGTAGTACGCCGCCGACATCCCGGCCGGCCCACCGCCGACGATCGCCACCCGCTCGCTTCGACGGATCGCCGGGGGGTCGATCTTGGGCAGCGTGCCCTGTTCGGCGGCGAACCGCTTGAGGGTCCGGATCGCGATCGGCTCGTCGAGCGTCCCCCGACGGCAGGCGGCTTCGCACGGGGCCGTGCAGATCCAGCCACAGACCGACGGGAACGGGTTGACCTCCGCGGCCACCGCGTAGGCGTCGTCGTATCGACCCGCCCCGATCAGTCCGATGTAGCGGCCGGCGTCGGTGCCCGCGGGGCAGGCGGCCTGGCAGGGCGCACCGGGTGTCGGCACGTCCGCCCCGACCATCGAGGTCCAGACCTGCCACGGCTCGGGCCGGCTGCGCGTCTTCCAGGTGCCGAAGTCGTCGAACGGCGAGACCTTCCTCGGCTTGAGCGCTTCACGGGTGACGGCCGACAGGGGGATCCAGCCATGGCTCGGCTCAGGCCGCTCGATCCGGCCCTGGCGGGGCGCCAGCTGCGTCGGTCCGTCGACCTGCTCGAGGGTCATCACGACCACCGGGCATTCACGGATGCAGATCGAGCAGCCGATGCACTCGCCGACCTGGATCGGGAACTCCATCATGCCCAGCAACGGACGCCCGTTCGGACCGGCCTCGACGCCCGGTCGGAAGGGCCGGGTCATGTCCAATGCCTCCACGGGACAGACGTCCATGCACACGCCGCAGTTGATGCAGTTGCCGAGGTCGACCTGGATCCGGTAGCCCATGACTGGCTCCGATGCGGGTTGTCCCCGTCAGGGTCGACCCGGCGCGCCGGTTCGACCCGACACAGGCGAGCAGGCAGGGCGTGACCCGAACGGGTAGGGCCGGGGGGCCGAATGGCCCGTGCCGGATGGCCGATCGAGGCTGGCGAGCCCCGTCGAGCGGCGGACCGCGGACCTAGCTCCGGGTCTCCGTCGGCGGGACGAGGCCCTCGCGCACCGCGCGCGCGGCGACCTCCGTCCGGCTCTCGGCGTGGAGCTTCTCGAGGATGTTGCGGAGGTGGTATTTGGCGGTGTTCTCGCTGATCCCGAGCTCGGCCGCGATCTCCTTGTTCCGGAGTCCGGCCGTCACGAGTCGGAGCACCTCGATCTCGCGGTCGGTCAGCGCGTCGGGATCGTTCGCCGCCCGGTCCGGTGGGCGGTCGCGACGGAGGTACTCCTCGATGATCCGGGCGGCCGTCGCTGGCGAGATCGCCGCCTCGCCGCGCCCGACCGCGTCGATCATGGCCCGGAACTGGGGTCCCTCGAGGTTCTTGAGCAGGTAGCCGTTCGCGCCGGCCTTGATCGCCGCGAAGAGGTCGTCCTCATCCTCGCTCACGGTCAGGATCACGATGGCCGTCTCCGGGCGATCCGCCTTGATCCGGGCGGTGGCGTCGAGGCCCGACC
Organism: uncultured Chloroflexia bacterium; assembly: GCA_963781845.1. Taxonomy (GTDB): domain Bacteria; phylum Chloroflexota; class Limnocylindria; order Limnocylindrales; family CSP1-4; genus Chersky-267. Next base: position 81,840 of record CAWAHN010000011.1, read on the forward strand.
CGCCGGGCATCCGGACGTCCATCAGGACCAGGTCGGGGCTCAGCCGCCTGGCCTGCTCGACCGCGTCCGGACCGCTCGAGGCGAGACCGACGACCTCGTGGCCCCAGGCGCCGAGGAGCGAGGCCACACCGTCGCGGAAGAGCGCGTGATCGTCCGCGAGCAGGATCCTCATCGTGACGGACCGCCGGGCATGACCGTTCGCTTCGCCGGGACGGTCAGGCGGACGAGCGTGCCGTGGTCGCCCGTTCGCCGCCATTCGACGGTCCCGCCGGCGGCCGCGGCCCGTTCCCGCATCCCGACGAGACCGAGATGCGGCCAGTCGCTCCCGGCCTCCGCGACCCGTGGGTCGAACCCTCGTCCGTCATCCTCGATCTCCACGTCGACCTCGTCGCTCGTGCGAGACACCCGGACGCTCACCCGGTGAGCTTCGGCGTGCTTGCGCACGTTGGTCAGGGCCTCCCGGACGCTGCGGAAGAGGTCGTCCTCGACCTCCGGGTCGAGGACGACGCCCGCCGATGGATCGGCCTCGACCCGGACCGCCAGCTTCGACGCCTCGGCGAAACGGCCGGCGTAGTCGCGGATCGCGGCAACCAGCCCACCCGAGGACTCGACCGGGCTGCTCAGCCCCAGGATGGCCTCGCGGACGTCGACGTAGATCGATCGCGCCGCGACCGCGAGCTCGTCGATCTGGGCGCGGGCTTCCGGGACGCGGCCCGAATCGAGAAGCTCGGTCGCGGCCTGGGACTTGGTGTTCACGTAGCCGAGGACCTGGGCGAGCCCGTCGTGCAGCTCGCGCGCGATCCGCTCGCGTTCGCCCCTGACGGCCAGGGCGCGAAGCTCGCGCTGGAGGCGGTCGTTCTCGATCGCCACGGCCGCCTGGTCGGCCAGCGCCTGGAGCGTCTCGAGATCCGCGTCGCCAAGGTGCCGGTCGCCGGACTGCCCGACGGCCAGGGTCCCGATCGTCCCGTCGGCCCGTCGGATCGGGACCCCGACGATCGCGCCGACCATGCCGCGCCTGACGAACCCGTCCGGGTCGGCAACGCCTCCCAGCCCATCCGTGCCCATCCCGACCGGATCGATCCCGGGAGTGAACAGGTCCTCGGGTCCGCTCCGTGCGGTCAGCCGCGTGACGCCGTCCGGGTCCGTCGTGAGGATGAACGCCAGATCGGCCCGGAGCAGCTCCCGGGCCGTGTCGACGACGAGTCGCAGGATGCGTTCGAGGTCGGTCAGCGTGGAGATCGCGACCCCGGTGTCCTGGAGTGCGCGGAGCGATGCGTCGCGTGCCTCGAGCTCCGCGTTCCGGACCCGGAGGTCGCGGCCGAGCTGGTCGATCCGCCGGAAGGCCAACCTCGAGAACGCCCAGGCCGTGATCCCGACCACGACCATCACCAGCAGCGTGTCGGCGGGGAACGGCAGGAACGGGTCGAGCAGGGTGTCGCTCAACAGCTCGATCGTCCCCACCAGCACGACCGGCAGGACGATGGTCAGCCACCGCAGGCGGGTCATCTCGGGGCCGCGTCCTCGACGATGTGGTCGAGGCGGGCGAGCAGGGCGTCCACCCGATAGCCGGCGTTCTCGGCCAGGTCCAGGAGCCTCGTGACCGGGATCCCCGGCGGGACGGCCGGACCCGGGACCGCCGGACCCGGGACGGCTCGCCCGAGGCCCCCGCGGCCGCTGGACGCCCCGGGCCTCCCAGCGACGAGCGCGGCGGTCGTGCGCACGACGGACCCGAATGCCGCCTTGTCGAACCACGTCGACCCGTTCGCGACGTTGACCCGGAGCGCGTCGCGCAGCGGCGGTTCGTTGAACCAGCGGCCGACCGCGGTGGGATCGAGCCCGCGGACGGCCGGGTCGGCCAGGGCGAGACCGCGGACGACGTCGGTCGCGAGATCCAGGTCGTCGGGCGTCGGCTCGGACGAGGCGAGCGCGTCACGGACGAGCGGCCACAGCCGGAGCTCATCGAAGGCCAGACCGTCGACGACGCCCACGGCGGAGGCCAGACGGTCGTCGGGGGTCGCCACGGTCCTGCTGCCGGCGCCGACCGGACCGCCCAACGCGCGCGCCAGCTCCCCGCGGATCTCCGCGTGCTCGGGCTCGAGCTCGAGCAGGAGCAGGGCCTCGTCGATGGACGGGACGGTCCCGGTCCCGAGGCGCTCTGCGAGGCGGCGCACGGGTCGAGGCCCGGCCGGCAGCTCGCCGAGATCGACGTAGACCCGGCACTCGTAGGCCCCGAGCTCGACGCGGAAGCCGTCGCGCGCGATCAGCGCGGAGGAGCGGAGCCCTTCGCGTCCGGACATCGCATCACGCAGCAGGACGAATCGATCGTCCTCGCCGGTCAGCCCGAGAGCGCTGACGAGCGACTCGCTGCGGAGCCGGCGTTCTCCGTCGATGTCCCGGGCGTTGAACGCCATCGACTCGCGGATCCAGCCATGGGCGTCGGCATAGGCGTTGTGGTAGACGACCAGCGAGCGGGTCCCACCGGGACCGACGTTCGAGTACGCGAACACGTTCTCGTTGACGGTCCCGTCGTCGGCGACGACGTCGTAGGCGCGGAACCCATCCGAGCCGGCGAAGTCCGCCCGTCGATGGAGGAGCGGGAAGATCGTCCGGCCGTGATGGGCGAGCAGGCCCTCGTCGACCGGCTCGTCGCGCTTGGCCCGTCGGTACTCCATCCCGTATTTCTCGGTGAAGCCCTCGACCTGGCCGTGCCCGAACATCGGCAGCCCCGGCATGGTCGCCATGAGGGCGGCGACCCCGAAGTACTTGTCACCGGAGCCGAACTGGTCGACCGCGGTCCGCTCGTCCGGGTTGCTCATGAAGTTGACGAACCGTCCGAGGATGGCCGGGTCGAACTCCAGCGTGTTCCGGACGACCTGGCGGTACTCGGCGTTGAGCTCGTCGCGGAGCATGTTCATGAACGCGCTGTTGTAGACCCGATGCATCCCGAGCGTCCGGACGAAGTAGCCCTCGAGCATCCAGAACGCCTCGGCGAGGAGGAGCGTCCCGGGCACCTCGGCCGCGACCCGGTCCACCACCTCGCGCCAGAACTCGCGCGGCATGGCCCGGTCGAACTCGGCCCGCGTCAGCCCATGGCCGGCCCGGCTCGGGATCGCGCCGCCATGGCCGGGCTCCGGGAACCACAGCCGTTGGACGTGCTTCCTGGCCAGGACCATCGCGGCGTCGAAGCGGATCACCGGGAACTGCCGGGCGACGTCGAGGATCGTCCGGATGACCGCCTCGCGGACCGCGGCCTTCGAGTAGTCGAGCTGGGCGGTGTCGTTCCACGGGAAGCTCGTCCCGTCGTTGCCGTGGTAGATGTAGCGCTCGTCACCGGTCTGCCGATCGAAGCGCTTGAACACGACCGCCGCGTCGGTCGAGTCGTAGTAGTGGTCCTCCAGGACGATCCCCACCCGGTCGTCGTCCGACAGGTCCGGTCCGTTGAACGAGTACGCCGGGAACGGGCTGTAGGGCAGGGCCAGGAACCGGTCGGGATGCCGGACGACCCAGTCGGAGTCGATCCCCATGTGGTTCGGGACCATGTCGCTGGCCAGCCGGATCCCGCGCGCCGCGGCGCGATCTCGCAGGTCGGCGAGCGCGGCCGCCCCGCCGAGATCGGCGGCGATCCGGTAATCGTCCAGCGAGTAGGCCGACGCGACCGCCTCGGGATCGCCGCGCAGCCGCTTGATCCGCTCCGACGCGCTCGAGCGCTCCCACAGGCCGATCAGCCATAGGCCGGTGATCCCGCGGATGGCCAGCGTGTCGAGCTCCTCGTCCGGGACCGCGTCGAGGGTCCGGATGTCGCGTCCGTACCGCCGCGACAGCTGGTCGAGCCAGACGTAGGTGCTCTTGGCGATCAGGACCAGGCGGGGCATCCAGTCACGATCCTCGCTGAACCGCTCCTCCTCGCCGAGTTCGTAGTGGTAGACCTCGGACGGACCGCCGGCCCCGGGATCGTGGGCGGCGAACCACGCGCGGTCGGCGGCCTGACGCTCCTCCGCCAGGACGTCGAGCGCGACGAGCAGCTTGTCGAGAAGATCGTCGAGCGCGCCGTCGAACAGGCCGGCCCAGTTCGCCCGGATCCAGCGCAGCTGATCGGCCAGCGAGCCCGGCGCCGCGGCGGCCGGCTGACGCAGGAGCTCGACCAGCGACAGACCCTCCGGCCCGAACCCCGGCCGACCGCCGAAGAAGCCGTCGAGCGCGTCGGCGACGGCCCCGAGCGCCTTGCCGTCGCGGACGGCCCGCAGGTCGACCAGCTCGCGGAACGGGTCCACCGCAGCGTTCTCGTCAAGGCTGGCCAGGAGCAGCAGCTGCGCCACCGCGGCCGGTGGGTCGGTCGTCTCGGGGACGGTCAGTCGTGACGGGAACTCGACGCTGAAGGCGCTGACGGCCGAGGTCAGCGGTGCGTTCCCCAGCCGATCTCGCAGCCAGGCGTCCGCGGCCACCAGCGCCGTCGGATCGGCTTCCGCCCGGTATCGGTCGATGAGCCTGCCGAGGATCGTGACGAGGAGGCCCGCCGCGTGAAGCTGGCCCGCGGTGAGCGGTTCGTCGACGGCTTCAGGCGCGGTCTTCTCGGAGACGCTCGAAGCGATCCGGCCCGCGTTGACCCTGGCGGCGATCGTCCTCGCCGTCGCGAGGTCGGCGGCGAGGGTGAGGTCGGCCAGGCGGTAGCGTGTCCGGGCCAGCCGGGCGAGCCGGAAGTCCTCAGCCGTGGACCGCCCGCCGGCCACGTTCAGCCCGAGGCGCTGGATCCGGCGCCGGCGAGCGTCCGATCCGCCACGACGTGCTCGATCGCCCGGCGGAGGAGCTCGACGCCCGACGGGTCGAACTCGTACATCCATTCGCGGACCCGGTCCGGGTGGGTGAACCGCTCCGCGAGTCCGAGGGCGAGAGCCTCGCGCGAGAGGAGGATCAGGTCGGCTGCGGCGTCGACCTTCGTGATCGACTCGGCGTCGTCGATGGTCGCCGACACGATCGCGACCCCACTGGTCCCTGACAGACGGAGCGTCTCGGCGATGTTCTGCGTGCCGGTCGATGAGGCGCACACGAGTCCGACCTTGGCGCCGGAGGGCAGCTCGGCGATCTCGTGGACCAGCTCCATGTAGCCGGGACCGACGAGCATCGCCACGACCGGGACGCGTCCGGCCGCAGAGGCCTGCGCTTCGTCGGCATGGAACGTGGTGGTCGCGATCAGGTCGTAGTGGAAGCGCTCGAGGCGGTCGGAGATGTCCTCGAGGAGCGTGCCCTCCGCCTCGATCGCGCCGGGGAACGCTTCGGCGATCCGGTCCGCGTCGTAGCACGCGTCGGCCTTGGTGCACTCCGCGAACAGCACCCGGACGAGCGGTCCCGGCCGCTTTCGCTCCGTCGCGGCCGCGAACGTGGCCGACGCGACCTCATCGGGCGTGAAGCCGGCGACGGCACCGCGTCGGAGCATCTCGGCGACGATCCCGGCCAGCGCCTCGGCCCCGCGCCGCTGCGGCGGCCGATCCGCCACGTGGGTCCCCGCCCCGTGGCGGCTGGTCACATACCCCGCGTCGGCCAGGCGCTTGTAGACGGCCCGGATCGTGTTCGGGTTGACCCGGAGGGCGGCGCCGAGCTCGCGGACCGGGGCGAGCCGCGCCCCGCCGAGAAGTCGTCCGGAGTCGATCTGATAGGCGATCTGCCAGTAGATCTGGGTCGAGATCGGGACGTCGGAATCGCGCTCGACATCGAGATCGTCAGCGGCGCTCGAAAGTGGCCCCGTGGGATGGCTGGCGTGGTCCTGACCCAGGACGTCTGGTTCACTTGACATAGTCTGATAGTCCAACTAGTATCTTGGCCTAGTCAACTATAACAACCGCCGGGAGTCCGTCATGGCGATCATGTTCATCGTCATCCCAGTCGTCATCCTCGCACTTCTGGACGTCGCCGCGCTCCGCCTCGGCGTCGACTCGCGCGACGACTTCGGCGACGAGCGGTCTCAGCGGTACCCGGTCGGCATCGAGACCCGCTAGGTCCGACCTCGCGGCCGCCGATCGGCCGACCCGACCTCGAGTTCCTCCTCATCAGCCCGTGGCGCGCAGGCCGCGGGCTGATGCCGTTCCGGCTCAGCCGCCTCGGTCGTCGGCCAGCTCGCCGTCCGTGCGGTCGACGGCCGTCGTCACGACGTTCCGGACGACGACCGTCCGGCTCGCGCCCGGCGCGAGCTCGACCGGCCAGACGAACGCCAGCGCGCTGCCCTGGTAGACGCGCTCGAAGCCGTACTCGGAGTTCGAGATCGTCTCGATCGGCGACCACCAGGTCCGCGCCGCGGGTTCGGCGCGCGATGTGAGCTCGACCCCGACGAAGGTGTTCCCGCTGACGATCGTCTCGAGGTCGTGACGATCCCCGGTCGAGTCGTGGCCGAACGCCTCATCCCCGATCCGGTAGTAGGCCGCGGGATTCCCCCCTCCGCCGAGCATGGTCAGGGCCCACTCGACCGCCAGGTCGAAGCGGACCGGTCCGTCCGACAGGTCGGTCACCGTCACGGTCAGATCCAGGGTCGGTCGGACGCGATCGGCGCCGAAGCTGAACCGTTTCAGCACCCGGACGACGCCCGAGTCACCCACGACCACGTCGCGGCTCAGCTCGACCGACTCGGGGCCGAGCGGCCCGACCTCGTAGGCCCCGTCGACGGCGTCCCCGAGCTCCGCCGCCGCGCCGGCCGCGAAGGCGTCCGCGGTCGTGCCGGGGGCCAGCAGGTGGACGAGCCCGGAGCGACGCTCGTAGGCGTCGTACCGCAGCCTGGCGGCGAGACCGGGCTCGCGGCTTCGCACGATGTCGTGGATCGTGGCGATCGCCGCACCGTGCGTCGCGTCCGCTCGCCCGTCGGCCCGGTCGCCTTGGCTCGTCTCGCCCGGGCCCGATGCCGGATCGAGACCGCCGGCTGCCTCGGCGGCGATGAGCCGCTCGTGATAGGCCTCGGGACGACGACGCATGACCGCGGTCAGGGCATGGCGGGCCGCCCGGATGTCCCACGTCCCGAGGCCGCCCCCCTCGGCCGGGTCGATCACGCCGACCTGTCCCGGGAGGGTGACGAGGAGCTCGTCGAGGCCGTCGAGATCCGTGTCGGCCCGGACGATCCCGTCCGGCCCGTCGCCGGTCTCGCGGGACGTCGAATCGGCCAGGTCCTCGGCGGCGATGAGGTGCTCGTGGGTCGCCAGGCGCATGTGCGAGATGTAGATCCCGCCGAAGACCCCGTGCCAGTAGCAGTCGTTCGATTGGGCCTGGTAGAGGTGGTCGAGCGCGCGCTCTCGAGCCGGACCGTCGGGCATCGCCCGGGTCTTGTCCGAGACGCGGAGCATCTGCTTGTGGAGGTCGTTGATCTCCCGGTACTTGACCTGGAAGTTGCGCCAGAACCCGCCGCGCAGCCAGCGCCCCCACGGTTCCCGGCCCGCCTCGGCGACCTTCGCCGCGGCCTCGAACGCGAGGACCTGGTCGGCCGGCAGTGCCCACTCGCCCATCTCGAAGTAGGACGACGTCGGCAGGTAGATCCGGCCGATCGGCGGGTGACGTTCGAGCCAGTCGGTCGGCGTCACGGTCACGATCGTCCCGGACGCGGCCTCGATCCCGTCGAAGAAGCGATCGACCCAGCGGCTCGCGCCCCAGCAGTGCTCGAAGGTGTCGGGCCACGCCCCGAACTTCTCGCCGTCGTCCCCCATGAACCCGAGTCGGTCGCCGTCCGGGCTCGCATCGGCGACGAGGTGGCCGATCACATCCTCGACGACACCGAATGGGATCCCGTAGCGAAGCCGCTTGTCCGACCCGAACACGGCCAGCAGGCGGCCCTGGTCCTCGGTGATGTACGGCCCCCACAGCTGGTCGTCGTCCAGCGCGGCCGCCCGGAAGTGGGTGTCGTCGAGGATCGTCCAGCGATAGCCGGCATCGACGATCGACGTCGGGAGGTCCGGTTCCCAGACCCGCTCGGCCAGCCACGCCCCGGCCGGCCGCCGGCCGCCGATCCGCTCGATCTCGAACGACATCCGGTCGAGCTGGCCGATCCGATCGCGCTCCGGAAGGGACGCCAGGACCGGCTCGTAGTAGCCCCCGCCGAGCAGCTCGACCTGGCCGCGGCCGACGAGGGCGCGGAGCCGGTCGAGGAATTCGGGCCGCTCGGCGCGGATCCAGTCCAGCAGCGGGCCGCTGTAGTGCAGTCCCATCCGGATGGATGGATGGCGCTCCAGGGCCTCGACCATCGGCAGGTAGGCCTTGTCATACGACTCGGCGATGACCCAGCCGAAGTTGCCGACCGGCTGGTGGTTGTGGAGGACGAGCGCGAGCGAGATCCTGGAGGACGGCGCGGTCACCCGGCAAGGATACGTGTCCGCCCCACCACGTCGTGGCTCCAGCGGGTATCGTCCCATCGCACCGACCGACCACCGACAGGAGCTCCATGCCGATCGACACCCCGGACTGGGTCCGCGACGCCGTTTTCTACCAGATCTTCCCGGACCGGTTCGCGCGCAGTGCCAGACTGGCGCCGGTCGGACCGTATGAGCCGTGGGATGCGCCGCCGACGTTCCACGGCTTCAAGGGCGGCGACCTCTACGGCATCGCCGAGCGCCTGCCCGAGCTGGCCGACCTCGGGATGACCGCGCTGTACCTCACTCCGATCTTCACCTCGGCCGCGAACCACCGCTACCACGCCTACGACTACCTCAGCGTCGATCCGATCCTCGGCGGCGATGCGGCCCTGCGCGAGCTGCTCGATCGCGCCCACGAGCGGGGGATGCGGGTGGTCCTCGACGGGGTGTTCAATCACTGTGGCCGCGGGTTCTGGCCGTTCGACCACGTCCTCGAGAACGGCGCCGACTCACCGTACGTCGACTGGTTCTATCTCGACCCGGCCGTCCGTAACGGCGGCGGGCGACTGAACGCCTACCCCGACCGGACCGGGCCCGGCACCGAGCACAGTCTCGGCTACCGAGCGTGGTGGGGCCTGCCGGCCCTGCCCAAGCTCAACACCGATCACCCCGCCGCCCGCGAGTACCTCCTGTCGGTCGGCGAGCATTGGCTTCGGTTCGGGATCGACGGCTGGCGACTCGACGTTCCCGACGAGATCGACGATCGGGCGTTCTGGCAGGAGTTCCGTCGACGCTGTCGCGCCATCAACCCGGAGGCCTATCTGGTCGGTGAGATCTGGGATGAGGCGCCGGCCTGGCTCGAGGGCGACCGGTTCGACGCCCTGATGAACTACCCGCTCGGGACGGCCATCCTCGGGTTCGTCGGGGACGGGCACCTGAACGACGACGTGATCCAGCGCCACGAGTCGTACCGACGGATGATCCACCGGCTCGACGGACCCGCGTTCGCGAGCCGGCTCGACGCGCTGATGACCAACTACGACCCGGCGGTCGTCGCGGTCCAGCTCAACCTCATCGGCAGCCACGACTCGCCGCGGGCGGTCACCGTGCTCGGCGGCGACCGGGCGTCGCTCCGGCAGGCGGTGCTCCTGCAGGCGACCCTGCCCGGCGCACCGTGCACGTATTACGGCGACGAGATCGGGATGGAGGGCGACCACGATCCGGATTGCCGGCGGGCGTTCCCGGTCGACCCGGCCGCGGGCGATCGGGCGGTCCGTGCATTCGTCCAGGCCGCCTTCGCGGCGCGTCATCGTCATGTCGCCCTGCGCCGCGGGTCGATGGCGATCCTCGGGGCCGCCGGTCAGGCCGTGGCCTACCAGCGCGACGCCGACGGACGGCGGGCGATCGTCGCGCTCAACGCGGGGTCGACGACCACCGCCCTCGACGTCCCGCGCGACGACGGCCGGACCTACCGCACGATCGATCTCCCCGGGCTCGCGAGCGGGAGCTGGTCGGACGGGTCGATCGTCCTGCCGCCGCAGAGCGGCCTCGTCCTGGTGGACGACTGATCGGCTTCAGCCCGCCTCGTTGACGATCGGCTGCTGGACCTTGGGTCCGCGCTCCGGGGCGACCGACAGGCCGGCCGCGGGGAGGTAGAGCTGCTCGGTGTACTCGTGCAGCATCCGGGTCGTCGAGAAGCGCCAGATCGCGCTGGCGATGGCGTTCCGCATCAGCTCGGTCCAGCCGCGCGGGACGCCGCTCCCGTCACGCTTGTAGTAGCGGGGCAGGATCTCCTGCTCGACGATCCGGTAGAGGTCCTGCGCGTCGGCCCAGTCCTGGGCGCCCTCGTCAGAGGCCTGCTCGCGACCGCCGATGGCCCAGCCGTTGTCCCCGGTCCAGCCCTCGTCCCACCAGCCGTCGAGGACCGACGCGTTGACCACGCCGTTCTGGGCCGCCTTCATCCCGGACGTGCCGCTGGCCTCGAGCGGCCGACGCGGGTTGTTCAGCCAGACGTCGACCCCGTGGACCAGGAAGCGAGCGATCCGCATGTCGTAGTCCTCGAGGATGAACACGCGACCGCGGAGCTCCGGCGACCGCGAGCGGGTGAAGATCTCCTGGATGACCCGCTGGCCAGGCCGGTCCGCGGGATGGGCCTTGCCCGCGAACACCACCTGGATCGGACGCTCCTTGTCCCACAGCAGTCGCGCCAGGCGGTCCATGTCGCTGAACAGGAGAGCGGCCCGCTTATAGGTGGCGAAGCGGCGGGCGAACCCGATCGTCAGGATGTCGGGGTCGAGTGCGGTCTCGAGCTCGTCGAGGACGGACGGCGACTCCCCGTGCCGCGCGAACTGGTTGCGCAGGCGTCCACGGGCGAAGATCGCCAGCTCGAGCTTCTGGCGCTGGTGGGCTCGCCACAGGTCGCCATCCGGGATCCGTGACATGCGCTCCCAGAACCGCCGCCGCTCCGTCTGCGGGTCGAGATCCTCGAGGTCCGCCTCGAGGTAGCGCCGGTACAGCTCGGCCATGGCTCGCCCGACCCAGGTCGGACCGTGGACCCCGTTGGTGATCCCCAGGATCGGGCGATCGAGGACATCGCCCCAGGTGACGTTGGCCGTCACGGCGTGGAGCTGGCTCACCGCGTTGGCACCGGCCGTCTGGCGGAGCGAGAACGCCGTCATGTCGAACACGCTCGAGTCCCCGTCGACCGTCTGCCCGAGCTCGAGGATGCGGTCGACCGGGACCCCGCCGGTATCCGGCCGTTCGTCGCCGTCCAGCAGCGGGCCCGCGATCCGTCGGACGAGGCCGGCGTCGAACCGCTCGTTGCCGGCCGAGACCGGCGTGTGGATCGTGAAGACGCTGGTGCGCTTGACGCTGGCCAGCGCATCGTCGAGGCTCCCGCCGGCGGCGACCAGCTCGCGAGCGCGCTCGGCGAGCAGGAACGCGGAGTGGCCCTCGTTGAGGTGCCAGACCGCCGGGGCGAGGTCGAGGGCCCGGATCGCACGGACACCGCCGACCCCCAGGATGAGCTCCTGGTGGAGGCGCATCTCGCGACCCCGGACGTACAGGATGTTCGTGATCGGGCGGTCGGCGTCGGCGTTCTCCGCGACGTCCGTGTCGAGGAGCAGGACCGGCACCCGACCGACCTGGGCGACCCACACCGCGACGTTGACATCGCGGCCGGGCAGCGGGACGGTGACGTGGAGGTGGTCGCCATTCGGGTCGGCGGCGCGCAGGAGGGGCAGCCGGTTGAGGTCGTAGTCGGGGTAGGCGTGCTCCTGGTGGCCGTCGGCGTCGATCGTCTGGCGGAAGTAGCCCTTGCGGTAGAGGAGGCCGACGCCCACCAGCGGCAGCGCCATGTCGCTGGCGGACTTCATATGGTCGCCGGCGAGGACACCCAGGCCGCCCGAGTAGATCCCGAGCGACTCGTGGAAGCCGTACTCCGCGCAGAAATAGGCGATCGGGCCTTCGAGGGCGTGGGCGTACTTGCGCCGGAACCAGTGGTCGCTGCCGTTGGCCATGTACGAGTCGAACTGCCGAAGGACGCCCTGGAACTCAGCGAGGAGGTCGGGATCCTCGAGGACCTCCGCCCAGCGGACGGGTCCTTCGAGGAGGGGGATCGGGTTGCGGTAGCGTGCCCAGGCGGCCCCGTCGAGGCGGCTGAACAGGGCCCGCGTGCTCGGATGCCACGTCCACCACAGGTTGTAGGCGAGCCGGCGCAGGCCTTCGAGCTGGGGAGGGACTCGGAACGGGACGCCGGGCAGGGTGGGGACGGCGATCTGCGATTCCATCGGCCCGCATCATACCGGCCGCGCGGGCCCGAGGGCGCCGTCGGCCCGGGCGCCGCCCGGTACCATGCTGGCGATGCGTGTCGCCTTCATCGCCGCCGAGTGTGAGCCGTGGGCCAAGACGGGCGGTCTGGGTGACGTCGTCGATGCCCTCGCCCGCGCCCTCGGTCGGATCCCGGCCGGACCCGAGGCTCCGGTCGACGTGTTCCTGCCGCGCTATCGGGCGATGACCCTGCCGGACGGTCAGCACCCGCGACAGCGGGTGCGAGTGCCCGACCCCATGTCGCCGATCGGGAGCACGGAGGTGACGGTCGTCGACATCGTCAGCCACGGGTATCGCCTTCGCCTGATCGACCACCCGCCGGCCTACGATCGGGCCGGCTACTACGGTGAGCCGAGCGGTGAGGACTTCCAGGACAATCCTTGGCGGTTCGGCCTGTTCTGCCGAGCCGCGCTCGAGACGCTCCGTGCGGACGCCCGGCCGGTCGACGTCATCCACCTGCACGATTGGCACGCGGGGCCCGCCGTCCTGCTCCGCGACCGGTTCTACGCCGACGACCCCATCCTCGGTCGGGCCGCTGCGGTCATGACCGTCCACAACCTGGCCTATCACGGTTGGGTGCCGCGGGACCGGCTCGGTCAGCTCGGGCTGATGCCCGGTGACCCCGTGGTCACGCCGGACGCGGCGGGCATCGACCTGCTGTTGGCCGGGATCGAGCGATCCGAGGTGGCCAACACCGTCAGCCCCGGGTACGCCGCCGAGTCGCTGACACCCGAGTACGGGATGGGCCTGGACGAGACGCTCGCGTCCAAGTCGCGGCAGCTCACCCGGGCCGGGGGCCCGCGCTACTTCGGCATCCTCAACGGGCTCGACACCGTCCTCTGGGACCCGTCATCGGACACCGATCTCGCCGCGCGATACGACGCGACCGATCTCGGCGGCAAGGCCGTCTGTCGTGCGGATCTGCTCCGTCGCCACGGGATGGACCCGGAGGACCCCGGCCCGGTCCTCGGGATGATCGGCCGGCTCGACCCGCAGAAGGGCTTCGACCTGCTCGCGGCCGCGGCTCCGCGCCTGGTCGGCCTCGGTGCCCGGATCATCGTCCAGGGCAGCGGCGACGCCCGGTTGGCCGACCCGTTCCGGGCGCTGGCCGCGGCACGCCCCGACGCGATCGCCCTGGTCGAGCGGTTCGATCGAGCGAACGCGCGCCGGATCTACGCCGGTTCGGACCTGTTCCTCATGCCGTCGCGCTTCGAACCGTGCGGACAGGGTCAGATGATCGCGCTTCGGTACGGGACGCCGCCGCTCGTCCGCAGGACCGGCGGTCTGGGCGATACGGTCACCGACGAGATCGAGGAACCGGGTGCGGGCAACGGCTTCGTCTTCGACGAGGCCGCGCCGGACGACCTCGTGGCGGCCTGCGAGCGGGCCTTCGCCGTGCGGGGACGCGACGGCTCGACGGCCCGCTGGGGCGAGGTCGTCCAGCGAGGCATGGCGCTCGACCACGCCTGGGAGACGGGCTCCGCACCTCGGTACGCCACGGCCTACCGTGACGCCGTCGAGCTCCGTCGCTTCGCGGAACGCGTGTAGCTCAGCGCAAAGGTCCCGCCGGTCAGCGCTCCGTGAGCGCGCGCAGCAGGGCGAGGACCGTCGCCTCGACGTGGGTCCGCTGCGGTGAGTGCGGCCCGCCGGCGATGGTCAGGACGTGATCCATCCCGATCGCTTCGCCCAACCGCGGCAACGAGCCGGCAGGACACAGGCTGCCGGCGGCGTCCTCGCCGCGGACGACCCAGGTCGGGACGGCGGGGGCGGTCGGATCGGTCAGCGCGGCCAGACCCGCGTCCCAGTCGCCGTTGCCGACCAGGACGGCGATCGCGGCCGCCGGGACGACCTCGGTGAGCGACTCGGCCTTGACGATCTGTTCGCCCTCGATCCAGTCGGGGTTCTGGGCCCTGATCGTGGCCAGGGCGCTCCCCGGCGCGGTGTCCGGCCGTTCGGCCGGGTCGTTGACCATCGCCTCGAGGATGGCTCGGTCCATCACCGGTGGATCCAGCAGGATCGTCCGCCCCGCGCGGAAGCCTGCCGCGGGGAGGTGCGCCGCGACCATCGCGCCCCAGCTGTGGCCGATCACCGACCACTCCCGCTGGTCCATGTCGGGAAGGGCGGCCCGCGCGAAGGCCGCGACGTCGGTCGCGGTCTGCGCGAATCGGAAGCCGATTCCGTCCTGGCCGCCGCCGGTCCGTCCGTGCCCCGGCAGGTCGACGGCCACCACGCGGCGACCCGTCGCGGCGAGCGCCGGTCCGATCCGCCAGTAGCTCCGTGCCGACGACAGGACGCCGTGGACCAGGAGAAGGGGCGGCCCATCGGCTGGTCCCCACTCGAGCGACGAGAAGCGCACGCGGTCCGTCTCGACCGCACGCCGCACGCCGCCCTCGGGCAGCGCCCTGGCGGACCGGATGGCCTCCGCCGCAGCGGGCGGGAGGTCGGCCAGGGTGGCCCGGATCGGCGCCGGGAACCCCGGCGGGGTGGGCGCGGGCGCGGCACTCGGCGAGGTCACAGCTCCTCCGCTCGCGAGCCGGACGGCGTTCCGGACATCGTCCGGGAACGTATCACAGCCACCGCGGAGGCTCGGCGCGGCTAGAATCAGATGACCGCCGCTGAAGCCCGCGGCACGCCCGGAGGGTCAGCATGGCCAGGCAGTTCGTCGTCCAGCTCAAGAACCAGCCGGGAGCCCTGGCCGTCCTCGCCGAGGCGCTCGCCGCCCGCGACGTGGACCTGCGGGCCATCGGCGGGGGGAGCATCGGCGACTCCGGGCACGTGATCATGACCACGGCCGACGACGACACGACGAAGTCGATCCTCGACGAGGGCGGCTATACCTACGTCGAGGGTGAGGCGATCCTCGCCGAGGTCGGCGATCGACCCGGCGGGATGGCCGCCGTCGCGCGTGAGCTGGCCGATGCCGGCGTCAACATCCAGGGCCACCTGTTCCTCGGTCGGTGGGGCGATCGGGCGATGTTCACCTTCGTCGTGGACAAGCCGGAGATCGCCCGCCCGATCCTCGAGCGCAAGCCCTAGCCCGCCGATCACTTCGTCCGGACGCCTGTCTCATTCGAGGCCTACCTGCGGAAGCGTCGGAGCTGACGGCCGAGGGGCGGGAGTCGGCCGGGGGAGCGGCTCCGAACGCGGAGCCGGTGCGGGCCTCGGAGCCGGGACCGACCGCCGAGCGCCGCGCGAGCCGACCGACATCGCGATCCGATAGCTGAACAGGAAGGCGACGGCAACCGTCGCGCCGACGTAGATCCACCACGCCCAGGCGCTCCCGCTGTCCGTCCCGGCACCGAGTCCGTGCGCGGTCGCGCCGACGAACGCCAGGAACGTCAGGTAGTGGAGGAGCCGCCAGGCGCGCTGTCCGATCGTCCGGCGGGCGTAGAAGCTGGCGATGACGATCGCCATCAGGTAGAACGCGAGCTGGCCCGCCGCGACGGCCACCGGCGAGTGCGGCGACAGCCCGGGAACGGCGATCTGCGGGAGGCTGAACGGCACCGTCTTGTCGAGCGCCAGCAGGGCCCCGTGGACGCCGGCCAGTCCGAGCCCGATCGACGCGAGATCCTGGTGGAGGTTGAAGGTGATCGGTCGATGGGCGATCGCATCGAGGATCTTGGTCGACAGCAGGAGCCCGTAGACGACCGAGCCGGCGACCGCGAAGTAGGCGAGAAAGCCGGCGAGTCGCTCCACCAGCCACGGAAGGCTGGACCGATTCGCGTCCCAGGCTGTCACCAGCGAGCGGACCGCCGTCGGCGCGGTCGCTCCCACGACGATGCCGACCGCGATCGCGAACAGGCCCCAGCGGACGAACCGCGTCCGCGGATCGAGTCCGTGGAACTTCATGCCAGCCAACGCATGGTCGACGGGGTGAGGAGGATCTCATCGCCGTCCGTCAGGAGGATCGCTCCGTCGACGCCGGGGCGGTCCAGGACGTTGAGCGCGGCGCCCGAGCCCAGGATCACGGCCGTCTTGGCCAACGCCTCGGCCTCGCGCGCGGACCGCGCCAGAACGGTCGCCTGGACGATGTCGGTCCGGGCCGGCATCCCGGTCCTCGGGTCGATCAGGTGGTGGGACGCCCGGCCGTCATGGACCCAGCGGTGGACGCTCGTGCCCGAGGTGGCCAGGCCGAACCTCCGCCCGCCGTGGCGGTCCGAGCCGATGAGGTCGAGCTCGAGGAGGTTCTCTCCGATCGAGCGTGGGTCGGCGATCCCGACCCTCCAGCGCTGTCCGCGGCCCAGCCGGATCGCGACATCGCCATCGGCGTCGATGATCGCGGCCGGGAACGGGTCGAGTCGTTCGAGCGCTCGATCGGCCAGCCAGCCCTTGGCTACGCCGTCGAGATCCAGCCTGAGACCGACCGATCGCCGGACATGGGTCTCGCGACGGCCCCGGTCCATCGACCAGCTCCGGTCGATCCCAGGGATGTTCGTCGGTGCTCCGTCGACCTGCTCGGCGGCGAGTCGAGCGTCGAGCATCGCCACGTTGACGATGCCGTCGCTCAAGCCCTCGGCCATCCGTGCCCAGTCGAGCGCTGCCGCCAGCGTCGGCCCGACCGCAACGCGTGCGGTCGGCGCGTCGTTGAGTCGGGCGAGGTCGGACGTGGTCGTGAACCGGGTCAGGCGGTCGGCCCACACGCCGAGGCGACGAAGGGTCGAGCGCGATGCCCGACGAGCGTCAGCCATCGCGGCCATGCCCCCGTCGGTCGGCCGGAGGTAGACACCGACCCGTCCGCCCATCAGGCCGGACACGGCCGATGCGAGCGGCGGCTCGACGCCGTCGGTCCGGCCGAGCGCGGCCGGCAGGGGAGTGATCGACGCCGGAGCGACCGGCTCCGGCGCGGTGACGACGAACGCGATGCTCATGGCTTGGCTCCCGACTGGCGGGTCGTGACCACGACCACGCGCGGCTTTGGCGCCGGCGCTTGCTTGACGACCGTGTTCGGAGGGGCCGTCTGGCCGGGCTTGAGTTGGACGTACTGGGTGACATGGCGCACCGACGGGACAGGGTCCGCCGGCAGGGTGACCGTGACCTGGGCCTCGGCCGGCGCGACTCCGGCCCAGGGCGGCGAGGCGAGCGCCGTGACGAGTGCGCTGGCCGCGGCGACCGCGCCCATACCGAACGCGATCCGGAGTGGTCGGGCGTCCGGTCGTGCCTTGGGTACGGGTGCGGGTCGGGCGGGGCGGGCCGTCACCTGCACGGCTCCTTCGAGCGGCTCTGGTCGTTCGATACGGGCGGCCGGGTCGCCTGGGGCCTCGCGCGGCGGCCGGCCGCTTCGGATGTCCGACATCAGTCGCCACCCTCGGCGCCTTCGGACTCGCCGCCCGCGCCCTTGACGACCTTATGGACTGTCACCGTCTGCTGCGGCGGCGGAGCCGCGACATAGACCTTGTCGACCTGGACCTGTGGCGTCGCGGCGGCGTCGGCGGCGACGGTCGGGGCGGTCGCGGCTGCCGGCGCGGTCGTTGCGCCAGGCGCGAAGCCAGCCGCCGCGAGCGCGATCGCGAGGGTCAGGGAGGCGGCGAGCGAAGCGATGAACAGCGCGGTCTTGTGAAGCATGGCGACGACCTCAGGGAAGGGAGGGGTGATGGATGCAGCATCCGTCCGGGCGATGGGACCGCCGTGTGGTCCCGATGAGAAGCTTCAAAGACAGGCCGTTCGTCTCTCGACGCGCGAGCCACCCGCCCGTAGGATGCCGAGCGATGCAGATCCTGGTGATCGAGGACGAAGCCAAGATGGCCGCGCTGATCAAGCGCGTCCTGACCGCGGAGCGCCATGTCGTGGACGTCGCCCCGGACGGTCTGACGGGAGCCGCGCTGGCCCAGCGTGGGCCGTATGACGTCATCGTCCTCGACCGGATGCTCCCGGACGTGGACGGCGTGACCCTCCTCCGGCTGCTGCGCGGCAAGGGCCTCGTCACGCCGGTCCTGATGCTGACGGCACTGGGATCCGTCGACGACCGCGTCGGCGGACTCGATGCCGGGGCCGACGACTATCTCCCGAAGCCCTTCGCCTTCGCCGAGCTGATCGCGCGGATCCGGGCGCTCGGTCGCCGCTCGGCGGTCGCTCCGGTCCACCGTCTGCAGGCCGGCGACCTGTCGATCGACGAGCTTCGCCACGTCGCCCAGGTCGGGGACCGGACCGTGGACCTGTCGGCGCGCGAGTTCGCCCTGCTCGGATACCTCATCCGTCACGTCGGCCAAGTGCTGACCCGACAGCAGATCCTGGACGCGGTCTGGGGTGCGGAGCCAGACGTCTACTCGAACGTCGTCGACCTGTACGTCCATTACCTCCGGCGCAAGCTCGGCGAGCTCGGTCGGGCCGACCGCCTGCGCACGGTCCGCGGGGTCGGTTACATGCTCCGGGCGGAGACCTGACCGGGCCCCGGATGACCGATCCCACCACCCGGCTTCTCCGCACCACACGCCGCCGGCTGATCGCGGTCACCCTCGGACTGATCGCCCTGCTCGTCATCGGGATCGGCGCGGCCACGGCGTTCGTGGGCCTCCGCGCGCTCGACGCTGACGTGGACCGCGCCCTCGCCGCGAGCGTCGACGGAGCGGTTGCCGCGCTGCACGGCGAGTTGCCCCAGGCACAGGATGAATCCGACGTCGACGACACCGCCCCGGCCTCGGCGGACACCTTCCTTCTGTATCTCGACGGACACGGAAAGCTCCTTGCGAACCCGTCGCACGTGACGTTGACCGGTCTCCCGGACGCCGCAGGTGTGGCGGCAGCGTCCGGCTCCGGCCAGGATCTGCGGACGGTCGATCCGGCGGGAATCGACCTTCGGTTGCTGACCGTGCCAATCGAGGGTTCGAGCGGGGGCCCGCCCGCCGGGTACGTCCAGGGAGGGTTCGTGCTGACCCTCCACGACGCCCAGTCGCGCAGCCTGGTAGCGGCGATCGGGTTGGTCGCGGTCATCGGATTGCTCGGCGCAGCCCTCGTGACCCTCCTGGTCACGGGCGACGCGCTGATCCCGATCCGTCAGTCCTTCGATGCGCAGCGCCGGTTCGTCGCCGACGCGTCGCACGAGCTGCGAACGCCGACCGCGCTGATCCGGGCGAACGCCGAGGTCCTCCAACGCGAGGCCCTGGTGGCGGACGACGGCCGCCCTCTCGTCACCGACATCGTGGACGAGTCGGACCGGCTCTCTCACCTGATCGCCGACCTGCTCCAGCTGGCCTCGGCCGATGCCTCCGGGCTCGTCCTCGATCGCCATCGGATCGACCTGGCCGTCGTCGCGAGCGACACCGTGCGTCAGGCGGAGGCGCTTGCGGCGGAGCGCGGGGTCGGGGTGCGAGTCGCCGGTCCGACGGCGGACGGCGCCACCTACGTGTCCGGCGACCGCGATCGCCTGACCCAGCTCCTGCTCATCCTGCTGGACAATGGCTTCGACCACTCGCCACCGGGGTCCGCGGTCATCGTCGAGGTCCGACCCATGGGCCGGTCGGTCGCCCTGACCGTGACGGACGAAGGACCGGGGATCGCCCGCGCCGACCGCGAACGGATCTTCGAGCCGTTCTCCCGCCTGCCGGGGGTCGCCCGCGACCGCGCCGGGGGCACCGGTCTCGGGCTGGCGATCGCCCGGAGAATCGCCTCCGCGCACGAAGGCACCATCGGGGTCGACGACGCCCCGGGCGGGGGGGCTCGCTTCGTCGTGACGCTTCCCGCGGTCGATGCTCCGGCGGCGGGGGCGCCGACCAGCCCCGGCTGACCTGCGCAGGCCGACCTGCCCGGCTCCGCGGTCGGGCGGGATGGGCGAACTCACATCCGCCCCACACGACGGTCACATCGGCGGGACCCACGGTGTGATCAGGCCGCGTGATGGCGAACGACGCCAGCCGCGCGGCCGGCCACACCACCTAGAGGACCCGACCATGGCCTACGTCATCGCCGAGCCGTGCATCGATCGGAGCGACCAGTCGTGCGTCGCCGTCTGTCCGGTCGACTGCATCTCGTCGGACCCCTCGTCCGACCGCAAGTTCTACATCGACCCCGACGGCTGCATCGACTGCGGCTCATGCGAGACCGCCTGTCCGAACCAGGCGATCTTCCGCGCGGATCAGCTCCCGCCGGAGTGGGCGGAGTTCGCCTGGATCGACGCGACCTGGTATCGAGACCCGGATGCGGCGCGCGACGCCGTGGACGGGGCGGCGTCGGCGGCCTGACGCGATGGCCTCCCTCGTCGAGCGCGGTGTCCCGCCGATCGGATCCGCCGTCCGCGCCGCGCTCGAGCCGAACGCGACGCTCGTCACGCGGATCGACGTGACGCCCACGATCGCCCGGTTCGTCATCCGCCCCGACGACGGGGTCGCACCGTTCGAGCCGGGCCAGTACTTCGCTCTCGGCCTGGCCGTCGACGGCCGCCCGCTCCTCCGGCCGTATTCGACCTCGTCAGCTCCGGATGACCGGACGGAGCTCGAGTTCCTCATCCGGCTCGTGCCCGACGGCGCGTTCACCCCGCGGCTCTGGAGGCTCGGACCCGGGGCACGACTCCGGATCGGCCGGGCCAAGGGCCTGTTCACCCTCCGGCCCGACGACCCGCGGACGCACCTGTTCGTCGCCACCGGGACGGGCCTGGCCCCATTCGTGTCGATGGTCGGCGACCTCCTGCGCGGCGGATCCACTCAGCTGGGGACAGCCGATGTCCCGCCGATCCCGGCGCCGCGGTGCGTCGTCGTCCACGGCGTCTCGCGTCACGACGAGCTGGCCTATCGCGACCGGCTCGAGCGCCTCGCGACGGAGACGGACCGCGTCCGCTACGAGCCGATCGTCTCGCGTCCGGATGACCCGGCCAACGCGGGCTGGGCAGGCCGGACCGGTCGGGTCGCCGCACAGCTCGACGACGTGATCGCGTCGCACCGCCTCGACCCGTCCTCGTGCGTCGCCTACCTCTGCGGCAACCCCGAGATGATCTCGTCGGTCGAGCGCATCCTCGCCACGCGCGGCCTGGCCGGCGATGCGATCGTGAGCGAGCAGTACTGGCCGATGACCTGAGGCGGACCCGAGGCACGCCTCCGGGGGTCGCGCCGATCAGCCGATGACGACGCTGACCTCGTCCATCGAGCCCTCGTACCAGTCGCCACCCTCGGCCTTGGCGCCGATCGACAGCGGGGCGGCGTTGGCCAGGGTCCCGATCTTGATGGTCTTCTTCCAGACGGTCCCGTCGACGGACATCACGGCGGTGGTGGCGTGCTTCTCGCAGGTGATCGTGTGGTACCTGCCGTCGGCGAGATCAGGACCGGTCGTCTTCTGCCACGAGTCGCTCGAGCCCTTGAGATGGCAGCGGGCCAGCGACTTCCCGTTGACGTTGACGATCTCGATCTTCCAGTCCCCGCCCTTCGTGGACGTCAGGCCCTTCCGGATGAGGTCGTAGTCCTCGCGGGCGCCTCGCTGAAGGCGACGTGGACGGTGACGACCATGTCGGCCGACCCGGCGTCGAGGTCGGGGGCGTCGGGCACGACGATGACCGACGACTTGCCGTTGAACCCGTAGCCCTTCCCGCTCGAGCCCGTCACGCCGAGCTTGATGTTCTTCATCGTGCCGTCGTGGCCGTGACCCGAGCCGTCATGCATGGTCGTCCCGGACGTCTCGTCCATATGCCAGATCGCTGCGGGCGATGCGCCCAGGACGGTCCCGGCCGTCAGCACGAGCAGCACGAGAACGCCGGGCGCGATCAGCGCGGATCGCAGACGCAGCATGGTGATGACCCTCCCCCGACCGGATGATGACCGGGTAAGGGTACCCAACCCGTGACCCGCCGGTCCACCCAGGCGGCGTCCGCGCCGGAACGAGCACCTTCCGCCGAGAGACCGACGCGGATCGGGCATGGGGCGCCCGATCCACGTCGGCGCAGAGGTCAGGCGCCCTGCTCGACCTGGTACAGGGTGTGGGCCTCGAGGCCATGCGCCTCGCGGTGGACTCGAGCCGCGGTCTCGCGGTCGGGGGCGTCGACCAGGCAGAAGACCTTGCCGGCCTCCTCGTCGACCCAGTAGTGCCGGTAGTCGACACCGTAGCGGTCCTGGATGGTGACGTCGGCCTCGTGGGCGCCGGCGGCGTCGCTCGCCTTCACGCCGGGCAGGTCGTGGATATCCATGTAGGTGGGCATCGGGCATCTCCTATGTCGCGGCCGCTCTCATCGATCGGTGCGCCCGCCCCTGCTCCTACGTGCGGATCCGGCGACCGGATCTCGTCACCCGGGCCGCGGTCGACGCTAGAATCGGGCCCATGCTCCGTGTCGGCTCGATCGTGATCCGGGTGGACGACCTGGCGCGCCAGAGGGAGTTCTGGATGGCGGCGCTCGACTACGTGCCTCGCGAGGAGACCAGCGGCGACTTCGCGCTCCTGCGGCCGCGGGACGGGGTCGGGCCGAACGTCTCCCTCGACCAGGTCCGCTCCAGCGTCCAGGTGCCGCCGCGGATCCACCTCGATCTCTACGCGCAGGACCAGGCCGCTGAGGTGCAGCGGCTGATCGCGCTCGGTGCGACCGAGGTCCACTGGGACAAGCGACCGCCCGATGCCGACTACGTCATCCTGGCGGACCCCGAGGGCAATCGCTTCTGCGTCATCGACGCGGGCTAGGCCAGGGCGGTCGGCACATACTTTGGGTCCGGCACAGAGGCGGGGCCCGCCCCCGCCGTGTCCCCGATCGAGGTGATGACGATGCTAGCCGACTCGTTGGCGGTGACGACCGTGGCGGTGACGGATGTCGACCGGGCCAAGCGGTTCTTCCAGGAGCAGGTCGGACTCACGCTCTTCGACGAAACCCCGGCGGGCTGCCGGTTCGGGGCCGGCCGGGGCTCGCGCCTGTCGGTCCGGCGCGGACAGCCGAACGTCGGTCAGACGGTGGCGCACTTCGAGGTCGACGACATCGAAGCCGTCATCCGCGACCTGAGCTCCCGCGGCGTCGTCTTCGAAGAGTACGAGACGCCCAAGACCGTCGACTTCATCGCCCAGATCGGGCCGGCTCGCGGCGCCTGGTTCAAGGACCCCGACGGTAACGTGTTCGGCGTCCGCGAAGGCCCGGTTCCCGAGGGCTGGTAGCACGCAACGAGGGCACGCGATGTCTGCGCCTCTGCTTGCCGACGCGTTCGCCCACCACGTGTGGGCCACGATCCGTGTGCTCGATGCGTGCGCGGCCCTCGACGACGGACAGCTGGCGACCACCGTGCCCGGGACGTATGGCCCGATCATCGAGATCCTGCGCCACATCGTCGACGGAGACGTCTTCTACCTCGATGTCCTGCGTGGCGGCGAGCCTGAGCCGTTCGACAAGGCGACGAGCGACATCGCGACGCTTCGCGCCGTCATGGCGGCGCACGCTGCAGCCTGGCAGCGCCAGGTGGTTGGTGATCCGGATCCCACGGCCGTCGTCGTGGAGTACGAGGACAGCGGCTACGAGACGCACGCGCCGCTCGGGATCCGGCTCGCCCAGGCGCTCTACCACGGGGCCGATCATCGCAGCCAGGTCTGCACGGCGCTCACGAGCCTCGGGGTCGAGCCGCCGGCGATCGAGGTTTGGGACTTCGCGGCCAAGGATGGCCGGATGTTCAGCAGACTGACCGAGGCGACCGAACCGTCAGCTTGACCGCCGGCGTGAGCCCGAGCAGAACGAGATCAGCGACGACTCAGACGGATCGGGCCGACTCGCGGCGCCTGGTTCAAGGACCCCGACGGTGACGTGTTCGGCGTCCGCGAAGGCCGGGTTCCCGAGGGCTGGTAGCGCCTACGCGGCCGGGCCGGCCGGGACGAAGCCGAGCTGCTGCATCATCGCCATCAGGTCGATGACTCCCCAGTGCTCGGCGACGCGCCCGTCGGCGTCGAATTGGAAGATGTCGATGAGCTGCACGTCGGCGCTCTTGTCGGTCGCCGGCATGCCCATGAACCCGCCGCGCTGGGTCCCCGTGTAGCGCACACGCGCCACGACCTTGGGACCGTCCGCGACCACGTCTTCGACGCTCATCCGCAGGTCGGGGAAGGCGGCGAGCTGCATCTGGAAGAACGACTTGACCCCTTCTTTCGTCGGCGCCAGGCCGGGGGTCTCCTCGTGCTCGACGAAGTCGTCCGCCAGGAGGTCGGCGAAGGCGTCCAGGTCTCCGGCGTTGATCAGCTGGTACATGCGTCGCGCCGTGGCTGCGTGATCCATGGTCGTGCTCCGCTGGCAGGTGGGGGTGGGGGCAAGTCTACGCCGGGGCGAGTACCGGCCACGGCGTACCGATCCATCCGGCGTGATGCATCATCCGACGGTCGCGCGATGACGACGCAAGCAGGGAGGCGGTAGCGGATGGCAGAGGTCTTGCTGTTCCATCACGCGCAGGGGCTGACCGATGGGGTCGTCGCCTTCGCCGACGAGCTTCGAGCGGCGGGCCACACGGTTCACACCCCCGACCTGTTCGACGGGCGCACGTTCGAGTCGATCGACGCCGGGATGGCCTACATCGAGGAGCAGGGCTTCGAGGCGCTGGCCGATCGTGGCATCAAGCTCGCCGATGCGCTGCCGGCCGAGCTGGTCTATGCCGGCTTCTCGTTCGGGGTGGTCCCGGCGCAGAAGCTCGCCCAGACCCGGCCGGACGCCCGGGGAGCGCTGCTGTTCTATGCCTTCGTGCCGCTCGAGTACGTCGGGCCGTGGCCCGAAGGCCTTCGCGGTCAGGTGCACGGCATGGACCACGACCCGATCTTCGCGGGAGAGGGCGACCTCGAGGCGGCTCGCGCCGTCGTCGCGCAGACCTCGACCGTCGAGCTGTTCCTCTACCACGGGGACCAGCACTACTTCGCCGACCGCTCTCTTTCGTCGTACGACCCGGTCGCGGCCGACCTGCTCACCCGCCGGGTGCTGGACTTCCTCTCCGCGGTCTGACCGCGCGGGCCGCACGGCTGCCCGTGTCGTCGCGATCCGCGGTCGGCGCGTATCGTCGCTTCGGGCGATCCACGGAGACAGGACCTGACGACCTCGACAGCCGCCGCACCCGACCAGCGTTCCTCGACGTTCGCGGTCGCCTGGCCCGTCCTCGTGATCGCGGGCCTGATGGTCGTCGGGTTGGTGGCCGTGTCGGGCGCCTACGGCTTCCACGGCGACGAGATGTATTACGTCGTGGCCGGCCAGCACCCCGCGTTCGGCTACGTCGACCAGCCGCCCCTGACCCCGCTGCTCTCCGCCGCATCGGTCGCGCTGCTCGGCGTGTCGCCGACGGCCGTGCGACTGTTGCCCGCCCTCGAGATGGGCCTTGTCGTCGTCCTGATCGCGCTCATGGCGCGCGACCTTGGCGGCTCGCGACGAGCGCAGGTCCTCGCCGCGACCACCGCCGCTCTGTCCGGCTATCTGGCCGCCGGGCACCTCGACACGACGAGCGAGCCGGACCTGCTCGCCTGGGCGGTCATCCTGTGGCTGATCGTCAAGCTCCTCGCGGGCGGCGATCGGCGCCTGTGGCTCGTCGTGGGCGTCGTGGCCGGGATCGGCCTCGAGAACAAGGACACGATCCTGTTCCTCGCGGCGGGGCTGGCGGCGGGGCTGCTCCTCGACCGGCGCTGGGACGTGGTGCGCTCGCCGTGGGCCTGGGCGGCGATCGCGATCGCGCTCCTGATCTGGGCGCCGAACCTGATCTGGCAGGCGGCGAACGACTGGCCCCAGCTCACGATGGCCGGACGGATCGGAGGGTACGCCGCGGACAATCGCGCCCAGATCGTGCCCTTCCTCTGGCTGTTCACCGGACCGCTCCTGTTCGTCGTGAGCATCGCGGGCTGGGCCTGGATGCTGGTCGCGAAGGCAGCGGCGCCGTGGCGGGCGGTCGGGATCGCCGGGGTGGTCATCCTCGTCCTCGTCGTGGTCAGTGGCGGCAAGGCCTACTACGGCATCGGCATCGTCGCCCCGTTCATGGCCGCCGGAGCGATCCTCGTCGACCGCTGGCTGGGCCGCGGCCATCATCGCCTCCGCGCCGCGACCTTCATCGCGGCGGCAGCGCTCTCGGGCGCACTGCTCGTGCTGTTGACCGTGCCCATCCTGCCTGCCGCCACGTTCGCCACGAGCTCGCTCCCTGCGGCGGACCCCATCCTCGCCGAGCAGATCGGCTGGCCCGGTTTCGTCGCGACGGTCGAGGGGGTGGTCGCCGCGCTCCCGGCCGACGAGCGCGCCCGCGCGGTGATCCTGACCAACGACTACAGCGAGGCCAGCCCTCTCGAGCTGCTCGGCACGGGGCTACCCCCGGTCTACTCGGGCCACAACGCGTTCTGGGACTGGGGCCCGCCGCCGGACGACCGCACGGTGGTGGTGCACGTCGGGGACTGGCGACCCGAGGACTGGAGCCAGTACTTCGTGGGCTGCCACGACGTCGCGACCATCGACAACGGGCTCGGCATCGAGAACGGCGAGCAGGGCAAGGCCGTCTCCGTGTGCACCGGCTTACGCGCTCCCTGGACCTCGATCTGGTCGAGCCTCCGGACGATCTCCTGACCTCTCCTCGACCCCGTGCGACGAGCGGCGCGTCTGCACGGCGGCGGAGTAGAGTCAGCCGGTGAGCTTCGATGTGGCGGCGGACGCCTACGACCGCTACATGGGTAAGTACTCGGTCCTCCTTGCCCCGCAGCTGTCGGACTTCGCGGGGGTGAGATCCGGTCAACACGTGCTCGACGTCGGCTGCGGCCCCGGCGCCCTCACGGCGGAGCTGGTCGCGCGCGTGGGGGCTCCGTCCGTTGCTGCCGTCGACCCGTCGGCACCCTTCGTCGCCGCCGTTCGGGAGCGCTATCCCGGCGTGGATGTCCTCCAGGCGTCGGCGGAGGGACTGCCGTTCCCGGACCTGAGGTTCGACGCCACCCTCGCCCAGCTCGTCGTCCATTTCATGCCGGATCCGAACCAGGGACTGCGGGAGATGGCACGGGTCACCCGGCGCGATGGCGTCATCGCGGCCTGCGTTTGGGACCATGCCGGCGATCAGGGCCCGCTGAGCCTGTTCTGGAGCGAGGCGCGTGCGCTCGACCCGGAGGTCGAAGACGAATCCCAGCTTCCGGGTGTCCGTGAGGGACACCTCGCGGAACTGTTCGAGGCGGCCGGGTTGCACGAGATCGAGGCGACCGTCCTGTGGGCAAGCGTCGAGCATGCGTCGTTCGACGCCTGGTGGGAGCCGTTCACGAAGGGTGTCGGCCCCGGAGGCTCCTACCTGGCCGGCCTCAGCGCCGACCGCCAGGTCGAGCTGCGCGAACGATGCCGAGCCAGGGTCCCGGTGACACCATTCGTCGTCACGGCGCGGGCCTGGGCGGTCCGCGGCGTCGTCTAAGCCTTCTCGATCGTCTGTTGCGTAATGGGCCCGCGGGACCTAGCATCGTCGGACGCTGCCGGCAGATCTCTCTAGGCCCGCCGCCCAGGAGGGGGCCATCCGGGAGGCGTCGGGAGGAGGTGTCTGAAGGATCGGTCGCTGAACGTTGATGTGCGCATCAGGCACGGACCCTCGGTCCCGACGTGACCGACCTCCACCGCCCGCTTGTCGACCCCGGACCCTCGTCGCGAGGTCCGAACGATCAGACAGCCTCATGTAACCGACCCGTGGCGTCCCCAGTCCCCGATGAGAGGAGACCAGATCGATGACCCAAGAGTACGGTCAGACCCTTGCCGCGTTCGTGGTGGACACCGGCAAGCAGTCGCGGCGACTGCTGAAGCGGTTCCAGGAGATCGACGAGGTCGACCCCAACGTCAAGATCGTCGATGCGGCGATCGCCGACCGGACCAGGTTCCGGGTCAAGGTCCACCAGACCACGGACCTCGGTGGCGCGAAGGGCGCAGCCCGTGGCGCCGGGCTCGGGGTCATCGTCGGGGCGATCGTCCTGGGACCCGCGGGGGCGGTCATCGGCGGCGCGGCCGGTGGTGTCCTGAATGGCGTGCGAAACCGCCTGCATGACATCGGGATCGAAGACAAGTTCATGCGCCAGATCACCAAGGAGGTCGAGAAGGGCAAGAGCGTCCTGTTCATCCTGTATGAAGGGAACTGGGCCGCGTCGATCGGGATGATCGAACAGGCCATCACGGCCGAGAAGGCCCTCCTGATCTCGAGCACGCTGCCCCCCAAGACCGAAGCGGCCCTCAAGGCGCTCGTCGATCCGGCCGTCGAGCAGCTCGGCGGCGCCGAGGTCGTGTCGGACTACGAGGTGGAAGTCCCCGAGAAGGCTCCCGCCGAGGCTGCCGCGCCGGTCGCGGCGGTGGCGGCCGCCGAAGTCGCGGCCCCGGCTGCGAAGGCAGACGACCTGACCCAGCTCTCCGGCATCGGGCCCAAGGCCAGCGAGGCGCTGGCGGCCGCGGGGATCGCGACCTATGCCGCGTTGGCTCAGGCCAACGAGCCCGAACTCCGACATGCGCTCCACGAGGCGGACATGGTGCCGCCCGCCAACGTGGCGTCCTGGCCCATGCAGGCGACCTACGCCGTGAGCGGCGACTGGCAGGGCCTGATGAAGTACAACAAGCGAGGCTCCGAGCCCAGCCACCGCGGCGCGTCCAAGTCGAAGGCTGCCAACGCGGCACCGCCCGACGATCTGACGCAGCTCAATGGCATCGGGCCGCGGATCTCGACCATCCTGTCCGACGGAGGCGTAACCTCCTACGCACAGCTCGAGCACACCGAACCATCCGAGCTCCGGAAGATCATCGCGGAAGGAGGGGCGCTGCCGCCCTCGAGCCTTGACACGTGGCCGACTCAGGCGTCGTACGCGGCTCGGGGCGATTGGCAGGGCCTCGCGACCTACAACAACCGCAAGTAGCGTCCGACGGGCGCCGCGCTGCAGGCCGAGGCCCGAGCGCGAGACAGGATAGAGACCCTCCCGGTTCGGGAGGGTCTCTTCAACTCAGGCGGCCACCGACCCGAGCCCGATCGGGACGGCGGCGAGGGCGACCGTCACCCGGGGTTTCCCGCGAGACTTGAGCCAGCCTGATGCCGCCGCCTAGGGTAGTCGCGCCGGCGGACGTGTATGGTTCGCCGCGGTGCCTCCATCGTTCGCCGGGCGGAGGACGGTGCCTGGGTCGAAGGCGGTTCGCTGTGACGCGCATCCGGGAGATCAAGCAGATCGAGGCGACGCATGCCCGGTGAGGCCCTCCTGATCGGGATCGCGACGATCGCCGTCGTCGTGGCCGGGTTCGCGGCGATCGCACCCGGACTCGCGTCGGACAGGGCCGGCTGGACGGTCGGGCAGCGCTACCGGCTCCGCGGCATCGTGTCGACGAGCTTCAACGTGACGTTCGAGAGCCTGCTGCCGGCGGTGCTCTTCCCGGCCGTCAACGACGCACGAACGACGCTCGTCATCTCGAGCGCCGTGGTGTTCGTCTACGCGCTCTTCGTCATCACCGTCCGCTATCGACAGCTTGTCCAGGCGGGTGTGCCCTGGGTCCGCTGGACGCACTTCGTCGTCGCCTCGGGGATCACCGCGACAACCCTGTTCGGACTGAATGCTCTGGTCTTCGCCTCCCTCACGGTGTACGCGCTCGCGCTCTGCATCCAGCTGTCTGTGGCGGCCATCAGCTTCTATTCGCTGGCCGCCGGCGCCGAGTGAGGCGGGGCGCGTCTTCGACCGCGAGCAGGCGTCAGCGGCGCGGGCGCGCCGGCGAGATCCGGACGGCTACCACAGCTGGATGA
The DNA here is from genome assembly GCA_963781845.1 of uncultured Chloroflexia bacterium. GTDB lineage: Bacteria > Chloroflexota > Limnocylindria > Limnocylindrales > CSP1-4 > Chersky-267. Next base: position 111,598 of record CAWAHN010000011.1, read on the forward strand.
GCAGCACGACGGCGATCAAGGTCCCGACCACGCCGGTCGCGGCTGCTGCCCGCGGTCCGGCGACGACCTTGGCGACGACGACGAAGAGGGTGACGATCGCCGCTGCGGCGAGACGCGCGGCGATCGGGGAGGCGAGGTGCGATGGTGATGCACGGTTCACCATGATGCCGACCGCCACGATCGCGACGATGCTCACGACGGAGACGAGCCAGAGCCGCTTCGTCTCGACGGGATGCGCGGGGACCGTCATGGAACGCGACCTTTCAAGGTAAGCATCGCCCGTCGCGGCTCGGCGTCAAGAGCCTACAGCTCGCCCGAGTCCATCAATCCCTCGAGCGTTTCGAGGCCGCGAGTCCAGGCTCTGCCGTACCACGCGGCGAAGAGTGGTCCCGCGATCCGCGACGCGCCTCGGAACGCGAATTCTGTTGTGACCTCGACCAGTGTCGCCTCGCCGACGCGGCTGAAGACGAGCGTGGCCACGAACGGGGCGTTCGGCGAGGTGCCCGCCATCGCAGCCCGGTACGGTGGGTCGTACTCGGTGACCACTGCGTCGTTCTCGGTGCGCCTGCCTCGCATGCGCACCACCGCATGCCTCGTCGAACCGATACCGTACGGAGGCGATGAGGTCCAATGCTCCTCGACATCACCCGGGAACCAGACCGCGGTCTTCTCGACGTCGGTCAAGACCGCGAAGACGTCTTCGATCGGTCGGCGGATCGTGATGCGGTTCGTAACACTCGACATCGAACCGGTCCTCGACGGCAACGAGCTCGCTCAGGATACCCGTCGGGCCGGTCACGCCGATCCCGCACTTCGGGCAGTAGCCGCGGGGGTTCCCGCGAGACTTGAGCCAGCCTGATGCCGTTCGGCTACCGCGAAGGGACCGCCTGTCCGTTCGCGTCCTCCACGACCCGTGAGGCGAGGTCGGCGGCGAGCGCGACCGTCAGCTCCTGAGCGGCGAGCTCGGCCGTACCGGGGAGCGGGATGGGGCAGGGCCACGTCTCGACCTTGACCCGGACCTCGGTGGGCGTCTCCGCGACGTCGGTGACTCGCGTCCAGCTACATGGGGCGACGCCGACCCTCACCACGATGGTGCGCTGGTCGACCACGCCATAGGAGTCCATGTTGGGCACGAGGACCGTCGAATTCTGCGCCAGAAGCAGGACACCGACGACGACGAGGGCGACCGCGAGCCAAGCCTTCCGGGGGACCCGTGTCGACCGCTTCGCCTCCACTCACAGCGCCTCTCGTCCATCGTCGGACCGGACCGACCTGGATAGTCTACGTACTGGAGCGGCGTGAACCACGAAGACTGGCCGACTGAGCCGACTCGGGTCCGGGACGTCGTACCTCCTGTTCCTCGACACGCCGATCCGCCTGCGCCTAACCGACACCCGCACGTTCGCGTCGGGCGTGACGTACCTGGGCTACGCCACCGATCAGCCGCGTCCGGTCCTTGCGCTGCCGGAACGGCTGGGCGAAGGTTGTCGGATGGATCACGACCGACCCGTGGACGCTCGACAGCGCGCTGTCCCCCCACAGCCCGACGAACTCGTCGGGTTGGTCGCGGACTGTGAGCGTCTGATCGCCGTGGCCCGCGAGCGTCTCCGCGAAGGCGACCTCCGGGCGAGCGGCGAGGCGATGGTCCGCGCCGGTGAACTCGCGCGTCGCGCACGCCGCCCCGACCTGCTTGGCGAGGCGGCCCTGGTGGTGTCGGGCGTCGACGACGATCTCCTGAACGCCGCGATCGAGGAGATGACCCAGGAGGCGATCGATGGCCTCGGCGACCAGGACGTCCCACTTCAGGCCCGACTCCACGGCCAGAAGGCCGTCACCCTCTACCACCTCGGGCGACTGGACGCAGCCGCGATCGCAAGCGAGCGTGCCATCGATCTCGCAGAGGTGACCCACGATGGTGCGGCGATGGCTGCAGCTCTCCACGCTCGCCAGATGGTGGTCGTCGGTCTCGGGCGACCGCACGAGCTCGTTCGGCTCGGTGAAGGGATGCTGGCACTGCACGGAACGAGGGACACGACCAGCAACGCGTTGTTGGGGCACCTCTGGCGATTCGATGGGTTCTTGCAGGTCGGGGAGACGACAGCTGCCCGCAGGGAGATCGACGCTCTTGATGTCCTGGCCGTGCGGACGGGTGACCCGCTGGTGAGGTGGCACGCGCTACGCGGTCGCGCCGGGCTCGATCAGGCCGTGGGTCGCCTGACGCAGGCCGAGCACCACGCGCGGCTTGCGGTCGACGCTGTGCCGCTCGAAGGGCAGATGATCGCGCGGGGTCTGTTCTTTGGACAGCTCGCCTTGATCTCGACCGACCGTGGCGTCCAGCCACCCGAGATCGAGGAGATCCGGGCATCGTCCGCTGGTGCGCCTCCCGTCGTTCGAGCGTGCGTTGGCCGTCTGGAACTCGCCATCGGCGAACAGAACGCTGCTCTCGCGAGCCTCGAGGCGACGAAGCCGCGACTCGAGTCGATGCCCCTGGACGAGCGCTGGTTGCCGACCATGGCGGCGGCGGCCGAGCTCGCGGTCGGATGCGACGATGTCGAGACGGCGGACCGACTGCTTCCAGACCTGGCCCGGTTCGACGGCATGATGATCGCCTCTGCGATCGGGGCGATCGGACCGGTCGGGTACTTCCTCGGGCTGATCGAGGGCATGGCTGGACGGCTCGATGAGGCCGTCGCCCATCTCGAGGGTGCCGCGGCGTTGGCTGGAGTCGGCGACATGGCACCGTCTCTGGCGAGAGTGAGGCTTACGCTCGCGGCGACTCTGGAACGGCGGGGCGCGCCTGGCGACCGCGATCGAGCCCGGAGCCTTGCCGATGTGGTCGCAGTGGATGCGGCACGCCTCGGCATGCATGCGGTCCTGTCGCGGGCCAACGCTCTTGTCAGCCGGTTGACCGGATCGCAGACCCGTCTGTCGCTCAGGGAGCGCGAGATCGCGGATCACGTCGCCGCGGGGCTCTCGAACCGCGAGATCGCCGAGCGACTCGTGCTCTCGGAGCGAACGGTCGAGTCGCACGTCCAGCACATCCTCACGAAACTCGGGTTCCGGTCGCGCACCCAGATCGCGGCGTGGGCGGCGATCGACGGGAGGCGCGACATCGGCCGATAGGGTCCGATTTCAGTACCGCGTTCCGTGGCTGTGCGGATGCGGGACGGACCGGCGTCAAGCTACGGTCGCCTCCTGCAGAGCGGCGTCGGATCGGTTCGCCGCCCCATCCAGCGAAGGAGGTACGGAAAGGTGTCTGCGGAGGAGAACAAGGCCCTCGTTCGCCGTCTTGTCGAGGAGTGGCAGGCCGGTCACCGGCCCGACGTCGCCCGAGAGATCCTTGCGGATGACTTCGTCGACCGAACGGGCCCGGTCGAACACGGGGCGAAGGAAGCGGGCATCGGGTGGTTCGGCTACATGTGGCAGGCGTTCCCTGATTTCTCGGTCACGATCAAGGTCCAGATCGCCGAGGGCGACATGGTCGCGACCCTGAAGACGTTCTCGGGAACGCACGAGGGCGAGTTCATGGGCATCCAACCGACCGGTCGGCATGTGGCCTTCGACGTATTCGACATGTTGCGGATCCGCGACGGCCAGGTGGTCGAGCACTGGAATGTCCAGGACGAGGCAGCTCTGATGACGCAACTTGGCGCGCAAGCCTCGGGTGGCCGGTGACAGGATCTCCGTTCCGGGATCGCGATCGGGGACGTTGTTGTAGCTACCCGAGGCCGATCGGGCACGCCACGCTTGTGCCGTGATCCGGGTAGTGCGCTTATCGACCGCGCGACTGTTCGCCGAGCTCGAGGACCCGGCCCTCGATCGTCCCGGCGTCGGCGTAGGTCTCCCCGTGGGCCGTGCCGACGTCCGGCAGCCCCAGGGCGGATGCCGCCGGCTCCGTGAGGAAGAGGTACGGCCGGTAGCCGATCTCGTCGCGGATCGTGTTCTTCAGCAAGCGGTGAGCGACCGTCACGGTGGGGCCGAGCAGGTCGCTGCTGGCCCCGACCGATTGGCGCACGGTGTGGCCCCGATGCAGGATGAACTTGAGGTCGAGGTGCGCCACGGCCGGGCACGCCGTGCAGATGTGGTCGTTGGAGGGGATCGCGCGGGTGCGCGCGTCGACGAAGGCCCGGTACGTGGCGGCGATCGTCTCCAGGACCCGCTGGCCCTGGCCGTCCAGGCCGGGCGCGGACGCCGCCGCGAAGACCGCGTCGCCTTCGAGCTTGACGAGGGCGAAGTCCGGTCCGAGGCCCACGATCACGGCGTCGAGCAGCGCCGCGAGCACCGAGTACGCCGCCGGGATCCCGGCGCTGAAGTCGACGCCGTGTTCCTGCTCGACCCCGGCCATGAAGCCGGTGTAGCCGGAGATGTCGGCAAGCAGCAGGTATCGCTCGGCGGCCGGCGGATCCGCCGCGGGCAGCTCGGTCCGTATCGCGTCGTCCATGCGCTCCCGTGCCTGTCCTGGTCCCGACGTCAGTCGACGTAGTGCAGCGGCGTCACCACGAAGTCATCCGGTAACTTCACGCCGGTGGCGTGGTTGGGACAGTAGCCCCGGGGATTCTTGTCGAGGTACTGCTGGTGGTAGTCCTCGGCGTAGTAGAACGGGTACGCCTTGGCGTCGACGATCTCGGTCGTGATCGTGCCGTAGCCCGCCTTCGACAGCTGCGCCTGGTACATCGCCCTGGAGGCCTCGGCGATCGCGCGCTGCTCGTCGGTCGCGATGATGATCGAGCGGTAGCTCGTGCCGACGTCGTTGCCCTGGCGCATGCCCTGGGTCGGGTCGTGGTGCTCCCAGAAGGTCTTGAGAAGTCGCTCGTAGGAGATCCGCTCAGGGTCGTATGCGATGAGGACCACTTCGGCATGGCCTGTCCGACCCGAGCAGACCTCGTTGTAGGTCGGGTTCGGCGTGCTCCCACCGGCGTAACCGACGGCGGTCGTGACGACGCCGGGGAGCTGCCAGAAGTCCTTTTCGTCGCCCCAGAAGCAGCCGAGGCCGAAGATGGCGGTCCGGGTCCCGTCCGGCCAGGGTCCGGCCAGCGGAGTGCCGAGGATCGTGTGGACGCCTGGCGACAGGATCGGATCCGGCCGACCGGGGAGGGCTTCAGCGGGGGAGGGAACGGCCTGAGCCTTGGGACTGCGGAACCACATCCCCGGATGCTACTCCCGAAGCGCGAACCGTCGCTGTCCTCCGGGTACCCGGGTGGCGCGGGCGTGGGTCGCTCGGCTCGATCGCACTCGGCACGTGGACCAGGCGCGTACCCGCTCGGCCCTCGAGCACGGCGAGAGCGTCACCCAGCGCGCCGATCGCGGCGAACCCTCCCGTCTGGCGCACGAACGCCGCCGCCGCGGTCACCTTCGGACCCATCGATCCGGCGGCGAACGAGCCGTCTCGCACGCCGGCCTCGGCCGCCTCGATGGTCAGCTCGCTCAGGGCGACCGGCCAGAGGCTGCCCCAGCCGAGACTGACCGACGGCACGTCGGTCAGCAGCAGAAGGGCGTCGGCATGCACGCCGACGGCGAGGGTGACCGCGGCGAGGTCCTTGTCGACCACGGCCTCGACCCCGACCAGGACTCCCGAGGACGTGCGCTCGACGGGGATGCCGCCGCCCCCCGACGCGATCACCAGCACGCCGGCATCGACGAGGCGAGCGATGCTCGAGGCCTCGACGATCTCCAGCGGCCGGGGCGATGCGACCACTCGCCGCCAGCCCGACCCGTCCGGTGCGACGGTCCAGCCATGCTCGGCGGCGAGGCGCTCGGCCGTGAACCGGTCGTACATCGGGCCGACCGGCTTCGATGGGGCGGCGAAGGCGGGATCGTCCCCGTCGACGACCGTCTGCGAGAGGACGGCAGCGATCGGGCGTCGCCGTGGGTCGGCGGCGAACCGGGCGCTCAGCGCCTGGGCGAGGAGATACCCGATCTGCCCCTGCGACTCGGCGACGAGGACGTCGAGCGGCGGTGGCGGGACCACGTCGCGCGCGGCATCGGCCTCGATCGACAGGAACCCGACCTGAGGTCCGTTCCCGTGGGTCAGGACCAGTTCGTGGCCTCGACCCGCGAGCTCGGCAAGTGCATCGGCGGCCTCGATCAGGTTGTGCCGCTGCACCTCCGTCGACCCCGGCTCCCCTCTGCGGATCAGCGCGTTGCCGCCGAGGGCGACGACGACCCGGCTCATCCGAGCGAGCGGCCGAGCGGATCGCGGGCGAGGAGCGTGTAGAGGAGGGCGGTCTCGGTGTGAAGGCGGTTCTCGGCCTGCTTCCAGACGCGCGATGCCGGACCGTCGATCACCTCGTCGGTGACCTCCTCACCTCGATGGGCGGGCAGGCAGTGGAGGTAGATCGCCGCGGGCGATGCCTCGGCCATGATCGACCCGTCGACCCGGAAGCCGGCGAACGCGACACGTCGGGCGTCACCCTCGCCTTCCTTGCCCATCGACGTCCACACATCGGAGTAGATGGCCTCGACCCCATGGGCGGCCTCCTTCGGGTCGTGCGTCAGGACGATCGACCCGCCGGTCTGGATCGCGGCGACACGGGCCGCGTCGACGATCGCCGGCGACGGCTCGTAGCCGGGCGGGGTCGCGACGCGCAGCTCGAAGCCCGCCAGTGCGGCCGCCTCGATCAGCGAGTGACAGACGTTGTCGCCGTCGCCGATGAACGCGAGACGGATCCCCTCGAGCGGTCCGAACTCCTCCTCGAGCGTCATCACGTCGGCCAGCGCCTGGCATGGATGGTGCTCGTTGGTGAGGGCGTTGATGACCGGGATGGAGGCCGCGTCGGCCAGCTCCTCGATCGAGGCCTGGGCGAACGTCCGCACGGCCAGCCCGTCGAGGTAGAGCGAGAGCGCCCGGGCGGTGTCGGCGATCGACTCGCCGCGCCCGAGCTGGAGCTCGTCCGGCCGGAGGACGATCGGCAGCATCCCGAGCATCCACGCCGCGGACTCGAAGCTGACCCGGGTCCGGGTCGACGGCTTGTCGAAGATCATGCCGATCCGCCGGCCGGCCAGCACGCCCCGGAAGGGATGAGGGTCGAGCTTGAGCCGGCCGGTCAGATCGAGCATCGCCTTGAGCCCGTGAGAGCCCAGGGATGCGAGGGTGAGGAAGTCGTTCGATGGCGGCGCGAACGCGGGAGAGGCGATCGACGAGGGCGTCGACAGCTGGGCGGTCATGAGGCACCTCCCACGGCGACCGGCTCGCGGACCGTCCGGACGATCGGCTCGAGGGCGTCCTCGAGGTCGCCGTCGTCGACGGGCACCAGCTCGTACCGGACCCGGGTGATCGGCTTGTTCAGGGTCAGGACCCGGGTCAGGTCGATCGGCGTCGCCGACAGGACGAGGTCCGCATCGACGGCGTTGAGGGTCGCCTCCAGCTCGGAGATCTGCGCCGGCCCGTAGCCCATCGCCGGGACGAGCGGCTCGAGTCCGGGATAACGCTCGAGGACCTCGCGGATCGATCCGACCGCGGCCGGTCGAGGGTCGACCAGCCCGGCGGCACCGAACCGGCGTGCAGCCACGACGCCGGCACCGTAGGCCATGCCGCCGTGGGTCAGGGTCGGGCCGTCCTCGACGACCACGACGCGACGGCCGGCGATCGGCAGGCCGACGAGGGTCAGGTCCGAGCGCGCCGTGACGACGACCGCCGCCGGGTTGAGCGCCTGGACTTCGCTGCGGACCTTGTCGATCGCGCTCTGCTCGGCGGCGTCGATCTTGTTGATGATCACGACGTCGGCCATCCGGATGTTGGTCTCGCCGGGATGGAAGTGACGCTCGTCGTTCGGCCGGAGCGGGTCGACCACGACGATGAACAGGTCGGGCCGATAGAACGGGAAGTCGTTGTTGCCGCCGTCCCACAGGATGACGTCGGATTCGTCCTCGGCCGCCCGCAGGATCGCCTCGTAGTCGACGCCGGCGTACACGACGCGACCGGCGTCGAGATGCGGCTCGTACTCCTCGCGCTCTTCGATCGTCGTCTCGAACCGGTCGAGGTCGGCGTAGGTCGCGAAGCGCTCGACGCGCTGGGCGACGAGGTCGCCGTAGGGCATCGGATGGCGGATCACCACCGGATGGAGTCCCCGGCGGGCGAGCAGGGCGGCGACGTACCTGGTGGTCTGGCTCTTCCCGGCGCCGGTCCGGCTGGCGCCGACGGCGACGACCGGCCGCCGACTCTGGATCATCGTCCGGGACGGTCCGAGGAGGGTGAAGTCCGCCCCGGCGGCCAGCGCGCGCGACGCGGCGTGCATCACGGTCTCGTGGCTGACGTCGCTGTAGGCGAAGACGACCGTCGTCACCCCGCGCTCACGGACGATCTGCTCGAGCTCAGCCTCGGGCAGGATCGGGATCCCGTCCGGATAGCCCGGCCCGGCGAGCTCCGTCGGATACCGGCGCCCGGCGATGCCGGGGATCTGCGTCGCGGTGAATGCCACCACCTCGACCGTCGGGTCGCCCCGGAAGACGACGTTGAAGTCGTGGAAGTCGCGGCCGGCCGCGCCCATGATCAGGACTCGCTCTCGGTCCATGTCAGCGATCTCCTCAGGCTCGAAGGCGGTGGGTCGGCCCGGTCAGCGGCTCGACCGGGACACGTAGTCGCGGCTCGGTGCGTTGACCTTCCGGTCGTCGAGCACCCAGGTCAGGTCGGCCTGGACGGCGATGACGCCGGGGGCGGCGGCAACGAGGCGCTCGATCATCTCGGCGGTCGAGCGCGTATCCGCGCGTCCGCTGATCCGGACCACGCCCTCGGTCACCCCGATGTCGAACAGCTCCGGGTCGACGAGGAGGTGGCGGAGCAGCACCTCCTGCCGGATGGTGTGGGCGATCTGGTCGTCCGAGCGGACGTAGGCGCGAACCAGGTCGGCGCGCGTGACGATCCCGATCAGGACGCCGTCATCGGTGACCGGGAGGCGGTTGACGCCCCGGTCGACCATGATCGCGGCAGCCGTGGTCAGCGACGCCCCGGGTTCGATCGTCACCGCGGGCGAGCTCATGGCCTCGCCGGCGGTGGTCGCGCGGACCTTGGCCAGCCCGTCGCGGGTCGCCTGGGACTCGCCGCGGACACGGGCTCCGCGCCGACGCGGAAGGGCGGTCTCGCCCTGCTCCTTGATGATCAGGTCGGCTTCGGACACGACGCCGACGACGCGGCCATCGTCGTTGACGACCGGCAGGCCACTGATCCCGCGACCGACCAGGATGCGGGCGACCTCCTTGAGCGAGGTCTCCGGGTGGACGGAGGTCACGGCCTCGGTCATGACATCGCGGACGGTCATCATCGTGATCCCAACCCTTCAAGCAGGCGAACATGCGGCGATCGGCGCCGGATATTGATGTCGATCTGGGCTGAGCATGTGCGTCCGTCGGAACCGCAGACAGGGTCGAAGGTCACCTTGCGACGGGCGGTGCGTCCCGTCGCCCGTTCGGCCCGTGGCAGGCGTGCCGGTCGGCCCTCGCGGTCCTGCCGCAGGCACGGCACGATACGGACGAAACCGTCACCGGGGCATGTCATGAACCGAACGTCCACCATCGTCATCGACCCGCCGAGCGCCGCGGTCCGGCTCGCCGACCTCGGCTTCCTCGCCGAGTCGGACCTGCCCGACCGGCCGGGCCCGGCGTATCTCCTGATCGCCCTGCGGGAGAAGCCGACGCTCCGCCACTACGACCCGGAGTCGGTCGAGTACTGGATCACCTCAGGCGGCCGGGGCACCCGGGCGACCGTGACCTACGCCAGCCGGATGCCGATCGAGGCCGACTTCTCCTGGGGTCTGATCCGGATCGTCGATCGGCTGTCCGTGTCCAACGAGTACCTGACCTTCGGCGGGCACCTCTCGGCGGCCTCGATCGGCGGGATGTCGGTGATGGTCTTCTCCTCGCCGGCTCCGCTGCTCCGGCGCGGCGGCCACTCACAGGGATGGGACGAGGGCGCCGAGGACCTCGGCGCGTACTTCGCGCGGCTGTTGGTCGCGGTCGACTACGCGCCGGGCTTCGAGGGCGTGGTGGCCCGGGCGGACCCGGTCACCCGGTACGCATCGTTCATCGACGACCTGGCCGAGCGCTACCGTGCCAGCCAGCCGCTCCGGACCACGCACGCCGACCTGTGGCGCCTCCTCCAGGTCGAGGAGGCCCGACTGCGACGCGAGCTGCCGGCCGAATGGGCCGCGGGAACGTCCCTGCGGGCCGGCGCGAGGATCGACCGCTAGGTCCCGTCAGATCGTGGTCTTCGTCAGATCGTCGTGTTCGCGACCGCGAGGTTGAGCTCGGTCACCGACCGGAGACGGGCCGCCTGGGCCGGGTCGAGCCGGCCGCACACGCGGTCCCAGTGGATCGCGACCTCGTCGCCGGGCAGCAGGAGGTCGCCGAACGAGGCTCCGTTCGTGGGTGCGAGGTGGACCGGGCGGGGTGCACCGAGCCAGAGCTGCCCATCCCGGAGCTCGAGCGGGGGAGCCTCCACGTCGAGCAACCCCGGGCCGACCGCGACGATCCGTCCGGGCCGGACGAGGCACCGCTCCAGGGCGCCGAGGAGGTCGGCCGGCAGGCCGCCGCGCATCATCCCGATCCTGGGCAGGATCTCCAGGACGTGGAAGCTGTGGTGGACCGCCGAGGCGCCGCCGGCCTTCGCCTCCAGCCAGCCCCACTCGCGCGGCCGGGTCCGCGAACGGAAGCGCTCGGTGAGGTCGTCGTGGCGGGCACGAGGCCCGACCCGGGCGAGCAGGTCGTTCCCGAGCCAGTACGCCTCGACCACTCGGGGATCGAGCGGGTCGGCGACGCCGTTCTCCGCGGCGATGAGCTCCAGGTAGGGGTAGGCGCCCTCGAACTGCTGGGCGATCCGGACCAGCTCGGGATCGCTCCGGCCCGTCCGCACGCGGTCGGGAAGCGTCTCGCCGGACTCCGGCCCGCACAGGCCGAGATGGTTCGGCGGGAACGCGAACCGGGCGAACAGGAGCGGTCCCGGCAGCCACGACCCGACCGCCCCGGCGCGACCGCGCGCGGGGATCGTCCGGTCCACGGCGGCCTCGTCGTGCGCGCGCGCGGCCTCGTCGTCGGTGGGCGTGAGCGGGCCGATCATCGGGTCCCTATCGGTCGGACTCGGCGAGGGGCGCCATCCGTGCGCGGCGGACGGCCGCGACCATGACCAGCCCGATGCCGATGGCCATCAGGGCGAGGCCGGCCTCGACCGCCGGTGCCGGGATCGTGCCCGTCCGGAGTGCCGCGAGGACGCCGGTCACCAGCGCACCGCCGACCAGGACCGAGGTCACCAGGCTGGCCGAGGCTCGCTGGAGCGCCGCGTACCAGGTCGTGACGTAGCCGAGCAGGAGGAGCCCGGTGAGGGCGACGATCGACCACTGATGAAGGGAGAACGCGGCGATCGCGCCGGATCGACCCGACACGACGAGGAACCCGAGGATGACGACGGCACCGAGGGCCATCCGCGCGGTCGTCGCGAGCCGGACGCTCACCCCCTCGCCCCCGAGCAGCCGTCGCGCGACGATCACCTCGACCGACCAGAGCAGCGTCGCGACGAGGATCATCGCCTCGGCCGGGCCGGCCCCGATCGCGCCGGTCGGGCCGACGAGCAGCGTGCCCGCCAGGAGGGCGACGATCGCGACAAGCTGGGCGATCCCGAGCGACTCGCCCAGGAAGACGATGGCCAGGGCGGCGACCCAGATGAACATCGTCTTCTGGATGAGGCCCGCTCCGGGTCCGGTGGCTGCCGCCAATCCGCTGAAGAACAGGATGAACGGGATGCTCCCGCCGATGACCGCGAGGGCGAGCAGCCCGGTCGACCGCCGCCGGTCGAGGGCCCGGACCTCGTGGACGCCGCCGGTCGCGAGGAGGATCCCGAGGAGGACGACGCCGACCATGGCGTTCCTCGCTCCGGTCAGCGCGACCGGGTCGCTGAACTCCTTGACGACGAGCCCGTTGACGAAGATGGAGACGCCCGAGATGCATGCCGTGGCTGCGGCCAGCCCGATGCCCCATCCGGTCGTGCGCGGGATCCTCATCGTGTTCCTCCTAGGGGGTCTGTCCGTGGAGCGGGACCGCGGCCGGTCGATCGGCCCGCGGAAGCCCGATGGATTCGAGGGCGTCCCGGTCCTCCGGGTCGACCCGCCCGAGGACGGTCCCCAGACCGACCAGGACGAGGTCGCCCGGCGCGAGGTCCGGGATCATCAGTGACATCGCCCGGCGACGCAGGCCGCCGTCGAGGTCGACGACCGCCTGGCCGTCCTCGACCGCAACGACCCGCCCGATCGACGTCTGGCACATGTCAGGCCTCGACCTCGGCGGGCGCGCAGGTCGCCGCACCGTGGGCGGCGAGGCAGCGGAGCTCGGAGGCGATCGCCTCGCGGTAGGCGGGCATCGCAGCCCGGACCACCCGCGACAGCGGCGTGCCGTAGCCGAACCGGTGCCCGGCGAGGCCGATGAAGGCCCCCGCGACGGGCTCGTCGCGGACGATCCCGGCCAGGGCGACCACGAGGTGGATGGGGAGCTCGTGCGAGGAACGGGGCGTGAACGTCGGACGCTCGGTCAGCTCGCGCAGGGTCAGCCGTACGATCTCGCCGGGCTCCGGGCCGGCGACCGCGTCGAGGATGACGCACTCCACACCGTGCGGCAGGTCGACCAGGTCTTCCACGCGCAGCTCGAGACAGCGGCGGACCTCGAGCTCGGTCTGGAGGTCGGGCGGCAGGGTCGGCAGGAGGGTCGCCACGGTGGCGAGCGCGACTCCGTCATCCCCGCGATCGGCGTTCCCGCAGACGACGATGCGGACCGTCGGAGCCGGGAGATGACCGCTCATGACTCCGCCTCCACGGTCAGGTCGAGGAAGTGGGTCGCACACGAGATGCACGGGTCGTAGCTCCGGATGAGCTGCTCCAGCCGGTGCGTCGCGACGTCGTGCGGCTCGTCGAGGATCGACGGCGCGAAGGAGGTCATGTCGGCCTCGATCGCGGCCTGGTTCTGGCTGGTCGGCGGGACGATCTTGGCCGATGCGATCCGCCCGCGTTCGTCGAGCTCGTAGTGGTGGAACAGCAGGCCCCGCGGCGCCTCGGTCGCCCACGATGCCGTCCCCGGGCGAGGTTCCCACGCTGCCGTGGCACGCTCGGGCGGGATGTAGCCGTCGACGATGTCGAGGGCCTCGGCGACCGCATGGACCAGCTCGATCGCCCGCGCGGCGATGCTCCAGTACGGGTTGCGTCGGATGGCGTCGGCCAGGCCGATCCGGTCGAGCGCGGCTCGCGCCGTCGGATGGAGCTGGTCTGCGGCGAGGGTGATCCGGGCGGCCGGGCCGAGCAGGTACGGCACACGGTCGCCCATGTGCGCCTGCAGGGCGTGGGACCAGGGGACCTGCTCCTCGTGGAAGGCCGCCTCCCACTCCGTCGGCGCCAGATCGAGCCCGTCCGACGACACGATCCGCCCGTCATTCATCGGGTACTCGGTCGGATGACGGAGCGACACGAAGCGCTCCTCGCGTTCGAAGTCCGGCGCGACGAAGGTCGCGACCCAATCGACCGTCGCGAGGGCGTGATCCAGGGCGGCGTCGAGGTCCGGCCGGAGGGCCTGGAGCTCGCGCTTGGTGGGCACCTTGGAGAAGCCGCCGACGCGGACGCTGACCGGATGGATGGGTCGCCCGCCGAGGACGGCCACGATCCGGTTGCCGGCCTTCTTGAGCGCCAGCCCCCGTTCGACCGCGGCGCGATCGAGGGTCGCCAGCTCGACCGCGTTGGCGCAGCCCAGGAAGTCGGGCGCATGGAGCAGGTAGACGTGGAGCGCATGGCTCTCGATCCACTCGCCGCAGTAGAGCAGTCGACGGAGCGTCCGAACGGACGGCTCGATCGCCACCCCGCCGAGGTCCTCGAAGGCGTGGACCGCCGACATCTGGTACGCGACCGGGCAGATGCCGCAGATGCGGGCGACGATGTCGAGCACCTCGTTCGGCGTCCGCCCGACGACCAACCGTTCGAAGTAGCGTGGCGCCTCGAAGATCGCCAGCTGCGATTCGATCACCTGTCCGTCGCGGACCACGAGTCGGAGCGAACCTTCGCCCTCGACCCGGGTGATGCCCTGGACATCGAACCGCTGCTCACCGGTGGTCACGTGGGTCCCGTGCATCAGGCGCCCTCCCCGCTGTCGTTGGCGATCGGGGGTCCGCCCAGGCTGTCGATGACGCTGCGGAAGGGCGGGGCGTACGCCGTGAACCCCGAGAAGAGCTGGGCCGTGTCGGCATCGCTCCGACCGTCCCGGCCGAACCAGCGGGCCAGGCTCGGGGCGTTCGCCGCCTCACGCGGCCCGAAGCAGCCGTAGCACCCTCGCCCGTAGGCGGGGCACAAGGCTCCGCACCCGGTGTGGGTGACCGGCCCGAGGCACGGTCCGTTGCCGGTGACCAGGACGCAGACCGTGCCGCGTCGCTTGCACTCGAGGCAGACGGACTCGTCGGGCAGCTGTGGACGCCGGCCGACGGTCAGGGCGGTGAGCAGCTCGAGCAGCTGGCCCGGGTCGATCGGGCAGCCTCGCAGCTCGGCGTCGACCGCGACGTGGTCGGAGATCGGCGTGGACGTCGCCAGGGACTCGACGTATTCGGGGTGGGCATAGACGGCCGCGCGATAGGCATCGTGGTCGGCCCAGTTCCGGAGCGCCTGGATGCCGCCGGCGGTGGCGCATGCGCCGATCGTCACCAGCAGCGGGGTCTCGCGTCGGATCCGAACGATCTCCTCGGCCTGTTCGGGGGTGCTGATCGAACCTTCGACCAGGACGATGTCGAACGGGCCCGAGGATCGGTACGAGGACGCTTCGGCGAACTCGACCAGGTCGAACCGCACGAGCAGGTCGAGCAGGTGGTCCTCGAGATCGAGGATGGTCAGCTGGCAGCCGTCGCACGACGCGAACTTCATGATCCCGAGCCGAGGTCGCGACGCGATCGTGGCTCGCACGGCGCCGGTCATCACAATCCCTCCCGTCCGAAGGCCGGGCCCATCTCGGCGAGCGAGAACACCGGGCCGTCACGGCAGACGAACGACTTGCCGAGCTGGCAGTGGCCGCACAGGCCGACGCCGCACTCCATGTGGCGCTCGAGCGTGACGAAGATCCGGTCGTCGGTGACGCCCCGGTCGCGGAGCACATCGACGGTGGCCGTCATCATCCGCTCCGGGCCGCACACGAAGGCGACGGCATTCGGGCCGTCCAGGTGACCCTGGTCGAACAACCCGGTCACGACCCCGACCCGTCCGAACCAGTCGGGTCCGGCGCGGTCGACGATCTGGCCGACGTCCAGGTCCGGGCGCGCGGCAAGCTCGGACAGCTCCTCGACGTAAAGCCGGTCGGCGGGACTTCGAGCCCCGTACAGGAGGCGGATCTCGCGGAACCGCGTCCGGTCGGCGAGCAGGGCATCCACGAGCGGGCGGAGCGGCGCAAGGCCGATCCCGCCGGTCACGATGACCACGTCGTGGCCCTCGGCGGCGTCGACCGGCCAGCCACGACCCATCGGGCCGCGCAGCCCGACCGAGTCGCCGCGGCGGAGCCCGCACAGGGCCCTGGTCGCCGCGCCGGCCGCCCGGATCGTCAGCTCGAGCCCATCGCGATGGAAGCGCGACACGGAGATCGGAGCCGCCGAGAAGGCAGGCAGCGCGGCCATCACGAACTGACCCGGGCGTCCGGCCAGCAGGTCGGGATCCGAGGTGTCGAAGCGGAGGGTGACCGTGTCGACGGTCTCGCGTCGTCGCTCGGCGACGAACGTCCGGACATAGGTCGGGGGCAGCTCGTCCACGGCCGGCAGTGGGATCGTCGCCGTCAGGAGGGCCGCGCTCGCGGCCGGCCCGACAGGCTCGATCGTCACGGCTCGCGACGGCTCGACGGTCACCGACGCGTCAGCCTCGAGGGCGGGCGGCGGGGCGACGGCCATCAGCTCGGCGCGAACGTCGATCCCGACCGGGCACCAGGTGATGCACCGGCCGCAGCCGACGCAGCCGGACATCCCGAACTGGTCCCACCACGTCGCGAACTTGTGGGTGAGCCATTGGCGATAGCGATCCTGGACTCGCGGCCGGAAGTTCCCGCCGGCGACCTTCGAGAAGCCGAGGGTGAAGCAGCTGTCCCACGTCCGCTCGGCTGTCGACTCGAACCCGTCGAGGTCCGAGACCTGGCTGACGCCGGTGCAGAAGCAGGTCGGGCAGACCAGGGTGCAGTTGGCGCAGGCGAGACACCGCTCGGCGATCGCGGCCCACTGCGGGCTCTCCGCGGCGGCGATGAGGCGGGCCGGCAGACCGGCGGTCGGGACCGGGTCGCCCATCCGCTCGCGGGCGGCGGCGACCGCATCGCGGGCGGCGGTCGTCCGACCGGGATCGGCGGGCGTCAGCTCGAGGCGCTCCAGCAGCCGTTCGCCGGCGGGCGAGCCGGCCCGGACGACGAAGCCGTCGTCGAGCTCGGTCATGGCCAGGTCGAACCCGGTGGTGACCTCGGGCCCGGTGCCCATCGAGGTGCAGAAGCAGGTGTCGGCAGGCGTCACGCACTCGACGGCGACGATCAGGGCGGCGGCCCGGCGGGCGGCATAGTCGCGGTCCACCGCGGGGCCGCGGGCGAGCACGGCGTCCTGGGTCAGGAGCGCGGCGATCTCGCATCCACGGACGCCGAGGAAGGCGACCGGCGGCGCAGCGGGAAGCGCGTCCTCGAACGTGACCTGACCGTTCATCCGGCGCCCGATCGTGAGCGGGACCCGGGGCGGGAAGGTCTCGTGCTTCCATGAGGTCGGTCCGACGGCGTAGTCGAACTGGCGTTCGGACCCCGTCTCGCGCAGCCGGTAGGAACCGGGCGCCTGGTCGGCGGTCCAGCCCGCCGGCAGGTCGGACGCGTGGTGGATCTCGTCGTAGACGACGGCTCCCTGGCTGATGGTGGGTCCGATGACCCGCCGTCCGTCGGCGGCGAGCAGGTCGAGGAGTCGGTCGAGTCCGGTCCGCGGCAGGAAGCCGGGTCCGGCGGCGGCGGGCATCACCATGGTTCGTCTCGATGCTGGGAGAAGAGGTCGAGCAGCTGCATCCGGGTCCCGGTCAGTCGATCGGCGAGCGCCTCGAGGAGCGACCGGTAGACGGCGGCGGCCAGGACCGGGTCGGCATCGAGCTCGGTCCGCAGGGTGGCGCCGTCGAGCAGCATGAGGTCGGTCGGGACGACGGCGATCACGGTCGACGTCGAGCGATGCGGTGGGACGACCGCCGACCAGCCGATGATCTCGCCGGCCTCCACCGTCAGGACGGTGGTCATGCCCCGCTCCGGGACGCGAAGGCGGAGAGCGACCCGACCCTGGACGACGATCCCGAGGTCGCGCGTGAGGTCTCCCTCGCGCAGGATCTCGGCACCGGCCTCGTACGAGGCGGAGCGGGCGTGCGCCTGGAGGCGGCCGAGCTCCTCCTCGGGCAGGCGGGCGCCGAACCAGGTGTCACGGAGCGAGCCGGACTGCGAACCGCTGACCATCGGCAACCTCCCTTTCGACGTCAACGGTAGGTACCCGCCCGCGCTCGGCCGCGTGCCGTTCGGCCTGTAAGGCGCAGCCAGACGTCACTCGCGCCGATGGACGAGGGGAGCCGCTCCCGGCGGGAGCGGGGTCAGTGCCGGACCGCGACCTCGGAGGCGTCGACGAGGACCGGCAGGAGGTCGCTGACCGAGACCACCCCGACCGGCGTCGTCTCGTCGTCCGCGACGATGACCAGCCGATGGATGCCGTGCTGCTCCATCCGTCGCGCCGCGTCGACCAGCGGGGTGTCGGCGTGGGCGATCACCGGCTGGCGGCTCATGACGTGGCGGGCGGTGTAGCCGCTCCACAGCCGCGCCCCGTGACCGGACGACACGGCGGCGCGGATGAGATCCGTATGGCTGACCACCCCGACCAGGACGCCCGCGGCATCGATCACCGGCAGGCCGCACAGGTCGTTCTCGGCGAGGAGCTCTGCGACCTCCTCGAGCGAGGTATCGGCGCGGACGACCACGGGGAACGGGGTCATGACCGAGCCGACCGGAACCGGCAGACCGGACCGTGTCGGCGGTCGCTGGATCGTCATGCGGTCATCCTCATCCGACCCGGGCTGCGCCGCACCGGTCCGGTGGCACCATCGGACGTGACGTTCGGCCCTTGCCCGCGCCGGGTCGCCCGCGGACCATCCGGACGGGCCGGATGGCACGTCGCAGTCGTGACTTGGGGCCGGTGCGTTCGCGTACCTACCGGCGCAGGCTCAGGTCCGGACATCGACCTCAAGGTCGGTTCCCGCCGGAAAGGAGCAGAGTCACATGAAGAGGATCCTGCTGGCCTATGACGGCTCCGAGCCCGCGCAGAAGGCGCTCGCGACGGCGGCCGACCTGGCCAAGAAGTACGAGGCGACGGTGACCGTCGTCAGCGTCGTGCCGGTCCATCCGGGGCGCGCACCGATCGATCCGTGGGACGACACGGCCGTCCACAAGACCCAGCTGAAGGACGCGGGCGAGGCCCTGCGCCAGCTCGGGATCGAAGCCGAGCTGCTCGAGCCGGCCGGCGACCCGGCGGTCACGATCGAGAAGATCGCCACGAAGGGCGAGTTCGACATGATCGTCGTCGGCGCCCGAGGGCTGAGCTCGATCGAGCGCTTCCTCCAGGGAAGCGTCTCCGAGCACATCGCGACGCACGCACAGACCACGGTGGTCATCGCCCGCTGACCATCTCCGGAGGAGGACGACCGGCCGTCCGGGCAGGCGCGAGCCGCTCGGGCGGCCAGTCCATGTCCGGCTGGTTTCGCGGTGCTCGGCGGGAGATCGGTCGGCGGCGCGCGGCTCGTCAGCGGCGCGCGGGCGTCGGCGGCGCGGGGCGTCGGCGGGCCCGGTCTCGTCAGCGGGCGCGGTCTCGTCAGCGGGGCGCCGCCCCGTGACTACGACCGGAGCGATCGCCATCGTCGGCGAGGTCGAGCGCGGTCCGGCGTGGAGCCTCGTCCCCCTCGAGCTCCCGGAGCAGGGCGACCAGCTGGCGGTCGGTCAGTCGGGACGACCGTCGGCCCGCGACGCTGCGAACGCGGTGGTGCTCGGCATCGGAGGCGCGGATGGATCTGACGAGGTGCTCATGGGTGGACCCCGGCCCCAGGACTGTCAGGTCGGCATCCTCCGGGAGTCGGTGGGTGACATCCTTCATGAACCGGCTGCGGTACTCGTGTCGCCGGGACTCCTCGGCGTCCTGCGATCGACCGCCGCCGTGCCGGATGGCCGGATCGTGGCGGAGATGTCCGCTCGACTTGGTGTGGTCCGGGATGTCGGACGTCACGCGTTCGATCCGAGCCTGTTCGTCCTCCCATCGGACGACGATGGCCGCCTGAGAGTCGATCCAGACCAGGGCGTGCGGGCGTTCCGTGTCGGGCGATGTGCGGAGGTCGGCGTCCATCTCATCGTGCCTCCAGGAGGAGTGCCTAGTGCGACGAGTCTCGTGCCCGCACCCCAGCGTCGCAACGGCCATCGGATGCCTTGGTGAGAGCCGAACGGCCCCAACGAGTCGACCCCCCGCACCGGTCGGTCAGCGAGCGCGGTCGCCCCAGGGTCGCGAGACGCCCGCGCCGATCCGCTAGCTCCGCTCGGCCTGGGCGATCAACGCCTTGGCGGCGTCGATCGGGATCGCGAATCCGAGTCCTGCGGCGCTGGTCGACGTCGCGGTGTTGACGGCGATGACCTGGCCGGCGGCGTCGACGAGGGGTCCGCCGCTGTTGCCGGGATTGATCGCCGCGTCGGTCTGGATGAGGTGGCTCAGGTCGGTCGGCCGACCGGTCACCTCGTTCCGGACGGTGATCTGGCGATCGAGCCCGGACACGATCCCCTTGGTGACCGTCTCGGTGTACGTCCCGAGCGGGCTGCCGATGGCGAGGACCGGGGCGCCGACCTGGACGGACGACGAGTCACCCAGCTTGGCAGGCGTCAGGCCGCTCGTCTCCGCCCTGATGACGGCCAGGTCGGCCGCCGCGTCGTCCACGACGAGGCTGGCATCGAGGACGCGGCCGTCCTGGAGCGTGACCGTGAGCCCTCCGCCGCCCGCCACGACGTGATCGTTGGTCAGGACCAGGCCGTCCGCGGTCAGGACGATGCCGGTCCCGACGCCACTGGACCGGCCGGCGGAGACGGTGATCGTGACCACGGAGGCCTCGACCGAGGCCACGATCGCCGGATCGTCCTGAGGATCGGCGGCGATCGTGAGGGCGGCCGAGGTGGTCGCGCCAGTCGGAGCCGCAGTGCCGGTCGGCATGGCCCGTCCGACCGGAAGGACCGACGCCAGCGCGAACGTCGATGCGCAGGCGATCGCCGCCGACAGGACGGACGCCCCGATCACCATCCGGACGGTCGAGCGGTCGGCCCTCACTGGACCGTCCCCGCACAGTCGTAGACCGTGGTCGAGCCGGAGCCCGTGGCGGCCACCGAGCAGGTCGACGTGATCCAGGCGTTCCGCTCGCTGGCCACGCCGGCGTCGCTGCCGCCCGGCCCGCCACCGCCGCCCGGACCGCCGCCGCCGAGGATGACGAACCGGAGCTGGCCGGACGCGATGTACCCCTGGAGCTCAGCCAGCGTGGGCGTCGGATCCGAGCCGGAGAACCCGCCCATCGCCATCACCGGCTGGCCGGTCGACAGCTCGATCGAGCCGGCGGTCCCCGACGAGACGGTCGCGACGAGCCAGGTCGCCCCGCCCTGGTTGGCGACGAGGTAGTCCACGGTGGCCTGGTCGACCCCGCCCCCGACGAAGCCGCCCCCGCCGAACCCTCCACCGAACCCGGCGCCGCCATTCGGCGGTCCGCCGTTGCCCCCGCCGCCCCCGAACCCGCCCCCGCCGGCGACCGCCGGCCCGGCCGACGGGTCGCCGCCGCTGTGGGCCGAGGCGACCGTGTCGAGGCCGTAGGCGAGCGGTCCGGCGAGCAGGACGGCGACGGCCAGGGCCGCGGCGGCCAGCGCCGGGCGACGGCCGGTCGCGATCGTCGGGAACGCGAGCATGACCGAGGCGCTGATCCCCACGATGAGCACCCCGATCCCGAGGCCGGGTGCGAAGGCCGGCGTCCGCTCGAGGAGCTGCCAGGACCAGGCCGCCGTAGCCAGGACCGCGCCGGCCAGGACGAGTCCGCCGAACCGGGTCCGCTCGCGCAGCTTCCACATGTCGATCGCGCCGGCCCCGACGAGTGCCGCGATCGCGGGGGCGAGGGCAACCGCGTAGTAGGTGTGGACGATGCCCGACATGAAGCTGAACACGAGGGCGGTCACGACGAACCAGCCGCCCCACATCAGGTAGGCCGCACGAGGGAGGTCCGTCCGGGCGGCGCGTAGCCGGGTCAGCAGCCCGGTCGCCAGGCCGATCAGCGCGAACGGGATGAACCAGCTGACCTGGCCACCGAACTCGGCGTTGAACAGGCGCAGGATGCCCACGGGTCCGGAGAAGTTGGCACCTCCTCCGCCCCCGCCCGGACCGCTCGCGCCGAAGATCCGGCCCAGCCCGTCGTAGCCGAGCAGCAGCTGGATCGCGGAATCGGTCGTGCTTCCGCCGATGTACGGCCGGAGGCTCGTCGGGATGAGCTCGACGACGATCACCCACCACAGGCTGGTCACCAGGACCGTCGCGGCGGCGAGGGCGAGTCCGACCACCCGTCGGCGGATGCCGCCCGGGGCGGCGACGGCATAGGTCAGCGCGAATGCCGGCAGGACGAGATACGCCTGGAGGTACTTGGCGTCGAAGCCGAGACCGACGAACGCCGCCGCGAGGGCGACCCAGCGCAGGCGCCCGCTCTCGAGCGCGCGGATGAAGGCGGCGCCGGCGGCGACGAGGAGCAGGGTCAGGATCGCGTCCGGGTTGTTGTAGCGGAAGATGAGGACGCTGACCGGCGTCACGGCCATGACCACGCCGGCGATCGTCGCGGCGGCCGGCCCGAACGTGCGTCGGACGGCGGCATAGAGCACGACGACCGTCGCGATCCCCGCGGCCGCCTGGGGCAGGAGGACGCTCCACGAGCTCAGGCCGAAGACCCGGACCGACAGGCCCAGGATCATGGTGCCGAGCGGCGGCTTGTCGACCGTGATGAAGTTCGCGGCGTCGAACGAGCCGAAGAACCAGGCGGCCCAGCTCTTCGACGCGGCCAGGGCGGCGGCCGAGTAGTACGTGTTGGCGTAGCCGCTGACCGTCAGGCCCCACAGGTAGAGGACGGCGGCGAACAGGGTCATCCCGAGGAACGCGGGTCGGACCCAGGCCGCCTGGTCGAGCGGGCCGAGGATGGCCCGGGCGATCGGGTTCCGGGTGTCGGCACCGATGTCGGGCAGCCCGAGCGCGGGTCGTGCGATGGAGGTCATCGAGTGGCTCCTTCAGGGCCAGCCTGAGGGCGAGCCTCGGCAGTGTACGGGCGATCGATCCACGAGCGCAGGAGGATGAACCGGACGACCGTGGCCGCCGCGCTCGCGGTGACCACGACGGCCACCTCGATCGGCAGTCCGGCCGTCGGTGCCAGGACCTGGAGCAGACCGACCGCGCCGGTCGTGATCGCCAGGGCGACCGCGAAGGCGACGAACCCCGCGACCTGGTCGGTCATGAACCCCTCGCGGCCGCGGACGTCGAAGGTCAGGCGACGGTTGGCGGCGGTGTTGGCCACCGCCGTCAACGCCAGGGCGACCAGGTTGGCGAGGATCGGCGAGGTCGCGCCACGAAGGACGCTGTACAGCGCGACGTAGGCCACCGTGCTGACCACCCCGATCGCAGCGAACGAGGCGACCTGGCGAGCGGTCCTCGATGAGCCCGCGACCCGGTCGCGGAGCAGCCGGGTGACGCCGCGCAGGTCCGCCGTCGCCGTCGACGCGATGTCGACGCTCGAGTCGGGATCGTCCACCCAGTCGACGGGGACCTCGTGGATCCGCATGCCGGCCCGTTCGGCCAGGACGAGGAGCTCGGTGTCGAAGAACCAGGCGTCATCGCGGACGCTCGGCAACAGGCGCTGAGCAGCATCCGCCCGGATCGCCTTGAAGCCGCACTGCGCGTCGCGGAACCTCGTCCGCAGGACCGTCCGCAGGAGGAGGTTGTAGGCGCGCGAGATGAACTCGCGCTTCGGCCCGCGCACGACCCGGGAACCGGGGGCGAGACGGCTGCCGATCGCGACTTGGCTGTGACCGGTCAGAAGCGGGAGCGACCAGCGGCAGGAGCGCGTCGAGGTCGGTCGACAGGTCGACGTCCATGTAGGCGACGATCGGCGCGTCGCTCGCCAGCCAGGCTGCCCGGAGTGCCCGTCCGCGGCCCTTCTGGGGGAGATGCAACGCCTGGACGTCGTCGAGCTCGACGGTCAGCCGATCGGCGATCGCCGCGGTGCCATCGGTGCTGGCGTTGTCCGCGATCGTGATCCGTGCCCGGAACGGGAAGTCGGTCCGGAGATAGGCGTGGAGCCGTCGGACGCTCGGTTCGAGATCGGTCTCCTCGTTGTAGACGGGGATGACGATGTCGACCACGACCGGGTCGGGCAGCGGGCGGAGGAGCTGGAGGGCCATCGGGAGCACCCTTTCGGATCGGGCCTCTTGCGCGATCCCCGATGTGGGCCGGGATCGACCTGATGGACCGAGTCTCGACCCGGGTCCCTTTCAGATCCGTTACGCGCCTTCGCGCCTCCAGGCGACCGACATCGACGCCCCGCCGGCGGCCGATCCGCCGACCCGCCAGCGTCCATTGGTCGCCCGGACGATGGCATCGGCGATCGACAGGCCGAGTCCCGAACCGCCGGCCGTGTCGGTCGCGCGGTGGAAGCGGTCGAAGATCCGGGATCGTTCGGCCTCGGGGATCCCGGGCCCGGCATCGTCGACGGTCAGCCGGACGCGACCGCCGTCGCTGCCGACCGCGACGGTGACCTCGGTCCCGGGCGGGGCGTACTTGCAGGCGTTGTCGAGCAGGACGCCGAGGAGGCGATCGAGCCAGTCCGCCGGCACGGCCACGGCGTGGTCACCCGGCTGGACGTCGAGTCGAAGGCCGAGCTGGCGGGACTCGGCGACGATCCGGAACCGATCGACTGTGTCGGTCGCCAGCACGCCGAGGTCCACCGGATCGACGTGGGCCGGTTCCCGCGTCGCGTCGAACCGGGCGAGCCAGAGCAGATCCTCGACGAGCCGGGCCATCCGCTTGCCTTCGACATCGATCTTGGTGAACGCCGAGCGATACCAGGTCGCATCGCGCTCCTGGGCCAGGGCGAGACTGGTGTGGGCCTCGATGACCGATAGCGGCGTGCGCAGCTCGTGCGAGGCGTCGGCGGTGAACTCGAGCTGCCGGATGCGCGCCTGTTCGATCGGGGCCGCGACCCGCCGGCCGATCGCCACCGCGCCGAGGAACACGACGATGAGCAGGATCGGCGCGATGACGAGCATCGCCAGGATGAGCGTCGTCCGCGCCTGGGTGACGGCGTCCGTCGTCTGGCCGACGACCACGTAGCCGTGCTCGGTCGGCGCGCCCATGATCCGGACCTCGGCGTCGCCGATGGTGACCGTGGTCGGGCCGGCCGACGACTGTTGATCCGCAGGCAGGATCGCGTCGCTCGTGTTCGAGACGATCGAGCCGTCCGGCAGGACGGTCCAGACGAGCAGGGTCGGCCCGAACCGCGGTCCGCCCCGGGGTGCGTCATATCCGGGACCCGACGGAGGCGGTCCGTGCGAGATCTGGTCGAGGGACTGGTCGAGCCGGCGGTCGATGTCGCGGGTCAGGGCGCTGGTCACGATCGCCACGACGGCGACGCAGACGAGCAGGTAGGCCGTGGCGACGATCGCGGTCGTCGCGAGGGCGACCCGGATCGAGCTCGAGCGGACCTCCGACGGGGGAGCGTTCACCCCGCGTCCAGCCGGTATCCGGCGCCGCGGACGGTGACGATCCGGACCCCGGCGCCGGGCAGCTTCGCCCGGAGGCGGCTGATCTGGACGTCGATCGCATTGGAGCCGAGCGGATCGGTCTCGTCCTGCCACGCGTGCTCCGCGATCGCCTTGCGGTCGACGACCGCGGGCGAGCGGCGGATGAGCAGCTCCAGGATCTGGTATTCGGTCGGGGTCAGGGCGAGCGGCCGATCGCCGACGGTGACCTCACGCCGGACCGGGTCGAGGTTGATCCGGCCGCGGGCGATGACCGGGGCGTCGACCCCGCGCGGACGACGCTGGAGCGCCCGGACCCGGGCGAGCAGCTCCCCGAAGTCGAACGGCTTGACGAGGTAATCGTCGGCGCCGGCATCCAAGCCCTGGATCCTGTCGGGCGGGGTGTCGCGGGCGGTCAGCATCAGCATCGCGGTCGGTTTGCCCTGGCGGCGGGCCCAGCTGATGACGTCGATGCCGGGCGCACCGGGCATCCGCCAGTCGATGATCGCGACGTCGTAGTCGTACCACCTGAGCTGGTCGATCGCGTCGTCGCCGCGCTCCACGGCATCCACGTTGTAGCCCTGGTCCTCGAGCCCGAGGACGAGCACGTCACGCAGGCCGGGGTCGTCTTCGGCGACGAGGATGCGCATCGTCAGGGATTGTGACACCGCGAGTCGGAGCCGCCCGACTGCGGGGAGGAGTTCACAGCCGGTGAACCGATCGACCTCGTGGAGGATCGAGGCGATCGGGCCCAGGAACGGATGCGACGGTCGGCTCGCGATGTCATGGCGTTAATCTGCGTCCCGCAACCTTTCGGTTCGATGACCGCACGCCAAGAACCCACCGCTCCGGGCCGACATAATGGGGTCGTGGCGACCGCCCTGCCGACCCCCCGTCTCCCCGTCCTGATCTTCGGCCCGCATATCACCGCGCTCGGGGTCCTGCGTCAGCTCGCGCGGCGAGGGATCCAGGGCTACGTCGCCGACGCGACGTCCAACATCATCGTCCGATCGCGCTGGTA
Source organism: uncultured Chloroflexia bacterium (assembly GCA_963781845.1). Lineage (GTDB taxonomy): Bacteria > Chloroflexota > Limnocylindria > Limnocylindrales > CSP1-4 > Chersky-267. The sequence goes on from CAWAHN010000011.1 coordinate 137,420, forward strand.
CCGACCGACCGAGCCGACGCTCCCCGAGACGTCGGACAGCGAAGCGCTCGCCGGATTCCTGCGCTCGCTCGACATCCCTCGCGCCGTGCTCATCCCGTGCAGCGATCAATGGACCCTGGCCGTCGCCGGTCTTCCGCCGGACCTGCGCGAGCGATTCCCGGCGAGCGTGCCACCGCGTGAGGCGGTCGAGCAGTTCGTCGACAAGGACCGGTTCCGGATGCTCGTCGACGGTCTCGGGATCCCGCATCCGCGCTCGTTGCCGATCGGCGACCCCGCCGACCTCGACCGGGCCACGGACGACGAGTTGTCGAACGGGTTCCTCAAGCCGACCGAGTCGTTCCGCCACAACCGCCGGTTCGGCACGAAGGGCTTCTTCGTCCACTCGCGCCAGGAGGCGGTCGAGCTCGTGGAGCAGGGCAGCGCCGCCGGGATCACGTTCATGCTCCAGGACTGGATCCCCGGGAACATGTCCAAGACGGTCCTGATCGACGGCTTCATCGACCGGGCCGGGGCGCTCAAGGCGCTGGTGGCGCGCCGTCGGGTCCGGATGGATCCGCCGATGATCGCCAACACCTCATCCGACGTCACGATCCCGCTCGGGCAGGTCAGCGAGTGCATCGAGGTCGTTCGCCGTCTGCTCGGAACGGTGGACTATCGCGGCATCTTCAACGTCGAGTTCAAGTTCGACGAGCGCGATGGTCACTTCAAGATCATCGAGGTCAATCCACGACCGACCTGGTATGTCGGTCACATCGCGCGATCCGGGGTCGACCTCCCGGGGATGAGCTACCTCGACGCCCAGGGGCTGCCCGTCACCGCGGCGGGGTCGTACCAGGTCGGTCGCTACGGCTTGTACGAGATCCTCGACGCGGCCGCTCTGCTCCGGGCCTGGCGTTCCCTGCGGCGCCCGGAGGGAGCCGTGCTCAGGCCATGGCTCACCGGCGACCATGTCCTCTTCTGGTGGAGCGATCCGATGCCCGCGCTCGCCGACGTGTCGCAGACCTTCAGGCGGAAGGCGGGTCGAACGGTCGGTCGCTTCCAGCGTCCTCCCGCGCAGGAGCGCTAGGAGGCGGGCTTACTTGATGGCCAGGGGGTTCACCGGCGACCCGACGGCCCCGGTGATCGGCAGCGGGACGGCAGAGAAGAGGAACTCGTAGCGCCCATCTCCGGCACAGTCCTCGGCCAGCGCCTCGAGGTCGAAGATCTCACCGATGAGCAGGCCCATGTGGACGATCAGGATGATGTGCAGCGGCTGGAACACATCCGGCGTCTCATTGGGCTGGACCTCGAGGCCCCACGTGTCGCAGGCGACCCCGGCGAGCTCACGCTCGAAGATCCATCCGGCGGCGTCGAGGGCGAGGCCCGGGGCCGACCCACCGGCGTAGGTCCCCCAGCTGCCGGCATCACGGCATTGCGCCATCTGTCCGGTCCGGACAAGGACGATGTCGCCGCGACCGACGGTCACGCCCTGATCCGCGGGCGCACGCCTCGAGATCCTCCGCGTGGATCTGGTCACCCGGTTCGAGCCACGGACGGCCGCGATGGCGGGCGATGTCCAACAGGACGCCGCGGCCGACGACTCGGTCGCGAGCGTTGGTGATGTCGTTCTGGAGCGCGCCCTTGCTGCCGACGACCGTGGCGTCGTAGCCGTTGTAGATCCGGCCATCGAAGACGATGTGGGCGAGCGAATCCCACTGGGTCCCGGACTGGAGCGGCAGGATCAGCAGGTCGTCCGTGCCCCGGATCCACCGATCACGCCCGCCGTAGAAGTCGCGGACGGTCGTTCCCGTCACCGCCCCGTTGCCGTCGCGGATCATCAGGTGGATCGGGTTGAAGCGACCGAAGCCGCCGGTCTGGGGCCCGTTCTCGTCGAGCGGGATCGACAGCGAGAAGACGCGCCCCGTGCGCACCAACCCCGAGGCGGCGACGACGTCGCTCGGGCGGATGTGGTTCAACGTCCCGAGCTCGTCGTCGGGTCCCCATCTGCCCCAATTCGAATAGCGCTCGGCCAGCAGCCGGACGGTGTCGACCCCGGGGACCTCCGGGGTCTCGATGTCCGGGGCGGTGATCGTCATAGCTCGCGGACGCGGACGCGGTCGTAGCGGGTCACCGGCGCGATGGCGTCGCGGTCGATGACCGCGTCGATGATCGTCGGGCCGCGTCGCTCGAGGCCGACGGCGAGCGCCCGGCCGAACTCGGCGATGTTCGTCACCCGGAAGCCCTGGGCACCGAAGGAGCGCGCGACCAGGCCGTAGTCCACGTCCAGGAAGTCGTTGACCTCGTTGACGACCTTCCCGTACAGCAGGTCCTGGACGTGCCGTTCGAAGGCCAGCGTCTGGTTGTTGAGCACGATCACGATGACCGGCAGCCGAAGACGGAGCGCCGTCTCGATGTCGCCGATGTGGTACCCGAACCCGCCGTCACCCGTGACGCAGATGACCTGCTTGTCGGGGACCGCGAGCTGGGCCCCGAGCGAGGCCGGGAACGCCCAGCCGAGCGACCCGTCCGCACGAAGGAAGTGGCGCCCGGCGGTCCTCATCTCGGCGAGGGCGCCCGCCCACGCCGCCGCGTAGCCGGTATCGGCGACGAGCACGGCGTCACTCGGCCATCTGGGCCTCGACCTCGGCCATGACGGCCTCGGGACGCATCGGGCCGCCGTCGTTGCCTCCGTTCGCGGCCGCGGCCGCTCGTCGCTCGCGCCACGCGCTTCGCTCCTGCGCGAGCGCCGCCACGTGAGCGGACGCTGCGACCGATGGGAGGACCTCGGACCGACCGCACGCGTCGAGCAGGGCTTCGAGGAAGGCGCGAGCATCCGCGACCAGGCCGATCGCGGTCGGGAAGTTGAGCCCGATGACGTCCGGATCGACGCTCACGTGGATGAGCTGGGCGTCGGGGTTGATGAGTCGGTACGAGTCGGTGACGAGGCCGCCGAGCTGGGTCCCGACGGCCAGGATCACGTCCGCGTCGCGCAGGGCGGCGTTGGCGTAGTTGCGCGAGTAGCGCCCGACGCTGCCGAGCGCGAGCTCGTGCGTCTCGGCGATGCTGCCCTTGCCCGCGCTGCTCGTGACGACCGGGATGGCCAGCGCCTCCGCCAGCCTCTGAAGGGCGTCGTAGGCGCCCGACTGATGGATGCCGTTGCCGGCGAGGATGATCGGCCGGGCCGCCCCGCTCAGCATCCGGACCACGGCCTCGGCGTCCGCGCCGGTCGGGGCCGGGCGGGCGAGCGGCATCTCCATCGGGCGGTCGGGGGTCGCCGGTTCGCGGTAGTCCGCGATGTCGATCTCGAACAGGTCGCCCGGGATCCCGAGGTAGATGGGGCCTGGGGCACCGCTGATGGCGCGTCGGGCCGCCTCGCGCACCAGCCGGGGGACCTGCGTCGGCACGGACGCCTCGACCCCCCACTTGGTCACCGAGGCGAACAGCGAGGGCTGGTCGAGCTCCTGGTATTCCTTGCGCGTCCGCTCCGTCCGGCGCATCGCGGACGTCATCGCCACGACGGGGCTTCCGGACCAGTACGGCTCGGCCATGGCGCCCGCGACGTTGGCCGCGCCGGGGCCGTAGGCGCCGTAGACGAACGACGGCCGCCCGCGCAGTCGAGCGTAGGCATCGGCCATGTAGACCGCCGTCGCCTCGCTCCGGGTCAGGACCTGCCGGATCCCCACCGACTCCAGGGCGATCCACAGCTTGTTGTCACGACCCGTCATCAGGAAGAACTGTTCGACGCCGAGGGCCTGGAGCTCCAGCGCCACGGCCGTGGCAGCCGTCGTGACGCTGCCGGCACTGGGGGACGCCGGCGCCGCTGCCGGCGCGGAAGAGGCCGTCGGTGCGGCGAGATCGGTGGCAGCTGGCGTGACGATGACTGGTCTCCTCGATTTCAGGGTGGAGCCCTATACAGCGGTACCCGATGGCCGCTGTCAATGGTCCTGGGGTTAACGGGCGATAGTCCTGTTGCACCCCCGCAACGAGGACCGTCGGACGGCACGGGATCCGCCGTCGCAGCCGGTCGGACGGCGTTAACCTCAGCGTCCGGCCAGCGCAGCGGAGGACCTCATGGACGTCGAGATCGGGCGCGATCGATACGAGGTGGTCGACGGCTTCTTCCGGCGTCCGAAGGGCTGGACGTTCGTGGAGGTCGCCGACGTCGGGGTCGATGGCGACGACAACGTCTACGTCTTCTGCCGGGGCACCCACCCGGTGATGATCTTCGACAAGGACGGCCGGTTCCTGGATGCGTGGGGCGAGATTCGGCCCCACGTACTTCACCTTCCCCCACGGGCTGACCGTCGGGATCGATGGCTTCGTCTATACCGCCGACAGCCGCGACCATACGGTCCGGAAGTGGACGAAGGACGGCAAGCCCGTCATGACCCTGGGGACCCCCTACCAGAGCGCTCCGGTGACGACCGGCCGACCGTTCAACCGGCCATCCCACGCCACCGTCGCCTCGAACGGCGATATCTACGTGAGCGACGGGCACGGCAATGCCCGGATCCACTGCTTCAGCGCGGACGGCGAGCTGAAGTTCTCGTGGGGGTCGCGCGGGCACGGTCCCGGGGAGTTCGACACCGTCCACAGCGTTTTCATCGACCATGACGACGGCGACACGCTGTACGTCGCCGACCGCTTCAACGACCGGGTCCAGTTCTTCCGGCCGGACGGCACCTATCTGGGCGAATGGGCCGACCTGCGCATGCCGCAGAGCGTCCGGAAGGGCCCCGACGGGGCGTTCTATGTCGCGGAGCTGCCCCATCGGGTGACGGTCCTCGATCGCACCGGCACCGTCCTCGCCCGCTGGGGAGAGGGCGTCGAGGTCGACGACTCCGATGGTGGAGCGGCGGCGGCGCTACCGGACGCTCCAGCCCGACGGTCCGCTGTCCAGGGTCGTGTGCGTCACGACCCAGGGGCCGGGCTGTTCTGCATGCCGCACGGCATCGCGGTCGACTCGGAGGGCAGCATCTACGTCGCCGAGGCATCCGAGTCGTGGTCGGGGCTGGATCGCGGCAGCCGGAGCATCCAGAAGTTCGTGCGCCGGTGAGCGAGCGCTCTGCCGGCGACCAGGGTCGCGATGGGGGCTTGACGGCCCGTCCTTGAACCCGCTACCTTGGTTTGGCAAGGTAGTATGGTCAAGGAGCATATGGATCCGTCGAAGCTCAGCCCGCTCCGCAAGGGCCTCCTCGAGTTCTTGATCCTCGACATCGTCTCGACCGGCGATGTCTACGTCGCGGACATCCTGGGGCGCCTCGGCAAGACCGACTTCACGACCCGAGAGGGCACGCTCTACCCGCTCCTCAGCAAGATGCGGAGCGAGGGCCTGCTCGACTACGACTGGCGTGAGTCGGCCGCGGGACCGCCGCGCAAGTACTACCGCCTGACCGGTCTGGGACGGGAGCACCTCGCCGAGTTCCGAGCCTACTGGGCGTCCCTGACCTCACTCATCGACGAATTGGGAAGGTGAACCATGGACAAGACGATCGTCATCAGCCTCAACGGGCAGCCACGCCAGTACCGCCTCGAGCAGGCCGCCTACGACCGGCTGCAGCGATACCTCGACCGTGCCTCTTCGCGCCTGCAGGACGATCCCGATCGGGCGGAGGTCCTGGGTGACCTTGAGCGGTCGGTCGGCGACAAGCTCGAGGTCGTGCTGGGATCGGGCGATCGCCTCGTCACGGCGACCGACATCGACGGCATCCTCGAGGAGATCGGCGCCGTCGACACGGGCCACGAGCCGGCAGCCGCCGAGGCGGCTCCGGAGCCGCGGCCTCGTCGTCTCCGGCGGATCCGCCAGGGCCAGCAGATCGCCGGTGTGTGCAACGGCCTCTCTGCCTATGCCGACATCCGGGTCGACTGGGTGCGCACCCTGTTCGTCCTCGGGGCGCTCGTCACAGGCGGCATCGTCGGACTCGTCTACATCGGGCTCGCCTTCCTCCTGCCGATCACCGCGACCCGCGACGACGCCTGACGGCGCCTGACGGCGCGCCGAGAGAGGTCCTGCGTGGTGCGGCGCCGACCGATCGCTCGTCCATCCATGGCCCGAGCGCCTCGGTCGACCGAGCCAGGTCCTCCTGGTCGTCGACTATCATGGGCAGGCCCGGGCGGGAGTAGCTCAGTCGGTAGAGCGTCAGCCTTCCAAGTCTCACCTTGTCGAGCGCTGTGCTCTGAACTCCGAATCCCCGCACGGATCGGCCGATTCAGGGCCAATTAGGCGCTCTGTTCGACACAGCGAGAGGTGCCTTTCAGCGCCAGATTGTTGGTGAACCGCACTGACGTTGGTGGAGGCTTGGCCCGTTGAGCTGGAAGTCGCGCAACACCCGGCGCGCCGCCGTGCTCGAGTTGTCCACACGTATTCCGTTCACTGGATGTGACCAAAGGTCCCGCCGTCCATCCGGTCCGGTTATCGGCGCTGCACAGCGGTGAGGTCCCTACGGTGAACGATTGACCGAAGGTCCGGATTGACCCGGATCCGGCCGCGGATGCTCTATTCCTCCCAGCCGCCGCCTCGGCGGACAACCGAATACTGGGGGGACGGAGATGCGGCACCGCGTCGCGCTCGGCAGGCTGTTTGTCCTCGCCTTTGTCGCCAGCATCGTCTGGCCCTCCGGGCTGATCGTCCCGCCGGTCGTCGCCACCGCGGGCCCGGGATCGACCCAACCATCGGACCCCGTAGCCCGACCCCAGGGACCCAACGATGCCTTCGCGGCCACCCGAGTCACCCTGCCCGACGGTGGGAGCGGCGGAGCCATCGCCCATGACCCTTCGATCAGCCTGGGTCCGAAGTTCAGCCAGATTGGCGGCGTCCCGACGCGGACCGAGCTCCCGACCGCGCGGACCGAGCGCACTCGCACCTACGCCAACCCCGATGGCTCGTACACGGTCCAGGTCGCCCAGGGACGGCTCAACTACCAGGACCCGACCGGCGCCTGGCAGCCGATGGATCTGCACCTCGTGCCCGACCCAGTCAGCACGTACGACGTCCGGGTCACCGCCAACGACCGGTCGGTCCATTTCGGGACCGCGAGCGCCGACACCGCGCTAGGGCAGATCGCGGCCGATGGCGGCACCATCGGCGTCCGCTCGCTCGACTTTCCGAGTGCGCTGACCGATCGACCGCTCGAGCTCCAGCCCAGCCCGTCTCCCACGCCGGTTCCGTCGGGTTCGCCCGGCCCGAACGCCACAGCGGGCCCGAAGGTCGCTCCGGCAACGCCGACCGCGGTGCCGGGACCGACCAACCCGCCCTCGAGCCCGACGGCGACCCAGCTGCCGGCAGTCAGTCCGTCTCCGAGTCCGAGTCTGGTGCCCGCCCCGACGCCGACCCCTGCTTCAAGCGTCTCGACGGCCCCCTCGGGCTCGCCTCCGCCGACTGGCTCGCCAACGCCCTCGCCCTCAGCATCGCCTTCCCCGGTCACGAGTCCGACCCCGTCCGTTGCGCCGAGTCCCTCGGCATCGGCCTCCCCGTCGGCGGAACCCTCGCCGTCGTCCTCGCCTTCTCCATCACCGAGCGCCCGACCGGGCATCCTGGGCGACGAGAGTCTTGTCTTCACCCGGACCGGTGGCGATGAGCGGATCTTCGTCCAGCCGACCGATCTCGGGTTCGAGTTCGGGGCGCTGGTGGCCGGGCCGGCCGACGCCGATCACTACAGCTTCGCGCTCTCGACAGGCGGCCTCGTGCCTTCGATCGGTCCCGACGGAGGGTCGATCCTGCTCTCCAGTGTGTCCGCCGATCCGACGGCGAGTCCGGTCATCGAGGGCGGGCTGTCGGCGCCGGTCGTCCTCGATGGTCACGAGGTCCCGGCGCCGGCCGGAACGGTGACCGTGTCGCTCTATCGCCCGGGCATCGATCCGGTCGCGCCGGCTGACCTGTCGGCCGGCGCGATCGCCGGGCTCGGACCCGACGAGGTCATCGTCAGCTACACGATCGATCCGGCCTGGCTCGCCGATCCGACCCGCGCCTTCCCGGTCGTCCTCGACCCGAGCGCCTGCATCGGACAGGGGGCATCGGGCTGCACGATCAACGACACGACCGGCAACTTCGATCACTTCATCGGTTCGGGGATCGCGACGACCTACCCGACCGGCTGGACGACGTTCCGGGTCGGCTACGACAGCCGGACCGATGACGGCGACACCTACGGCAAGATGCGTGGCCTGCTCTACTTCAGCCCGGTCACCCTTCCCGACGCGGCGGTCGTCTACGACGCCGACCTCAAGGTCCACATCAGCTCCGAGTACGGCGGTTCCGACGGCCACGAGATCTGGGCCTACCGCGCGACCAAGAGCTGGGGCCAGACCACGACGTGGAACGGCTTCAACACAGGCGGTGCGTACTCGACGACCGGTGGGACGAGCCTGACGCTGCCGACCTCGGGCACGATCAACTTCGACGTCGACGCGATCGCCAGCTCGTTCTACACCCGCCGGGCCAAGGACTGGAAGCCCGGCTACGGGTTCCTGCTCCGGATGAACACCGAGGATTCATCCATCGGCGAGGTCGAGTTCGACCGCTCGACCGACGCGACGACCAGCTTCCGTCCGCTCCTCGAGCTCGACTACACGATCCCCAGCGTCGGGATCGACTTCGCGCCCGGGCTCGGGGCGAACTATGCCCCCGCGACGATGATCGTCGGACAGGCCACCAAGCTGCCGATCATCGTCACCGACAAGACCGGCTCCGCGCACACGCTCGATAAGTGCACGACCGACGGCGACTGCTGGAAAGTCGGCTACCGCTGGTTCGACGAGAAGGGCAATCTCGTCGGGGGTGGCGATCCCGGCTCAACGATCGATCTGCCCGCAGACATCACGGTCGGCCACAGCAGCACGGCCCCGTTCCTGCTACCGGTCACCCCACCGCCGAACGTCGGCCAGTACAGCCTCCGGCTCGACGCGGTCCACTACGCCAATTACGCCTCCACGATGTACAGCTGGGCCTCGGACTGGGCCACCCCGTCGGCCTATTACAGCCGGAACAAGAAGGTCCTGTCTTCGGACAACACCCGCTGGGTCGGCTCGTCCAAGATCGAGCGCGACGAGTTCAGCATCAACGTCGTGGCCGGCGGGGGCAGTGCGGGCGAGACGCCGACGATCTCGACCGGCGACGGCGGCCGTCTCGGCATCAACCTGTACTCGAAGGACATCGCCTACGCCAACGACACGGGTCTCGGCTTCGCCGACCGGATCGGGCTCGGCCTGACATATGGCTACCACAGTGCCGATGCCACCAGCTGCACGACCTACCAGGGGATCCTCGGAGCCTGCGGCTGGTATACCAACTGGGACGAGCGGATCGCTGGCGGCTCCAACCTGACCGGCTATGACTACACCTACCAGGACGGATCGGGCGAGCGGTTCCTGATGGACACCGACGCCGACGGCCAGATCGTCGGCGGGGCACCCGTCCTCCTGGACCGCGCCCGGGCGACGATCCTGGACGAGAACGGCGGCTACGACGGAGCCGACGCCGACAGCCTGCCCGACGTCTCCGCAGTGGCCGTCCCCAACGGCACCGAGACGTTCAACGCCTTCTCGGGTGGCTACGTCGGCAAGGTCGCGTCGGCCAGCGATGTCGGCTTCAACCTGCCCGACAAGTTCGATCTCAACACCTACCACCGGGCGCGCTTCGTGATCCGCACCAGCGCCGCGGCGAGCAGCGGTTTGTGCTTCCTGATCCACAACCTCTCGGACAGCACGACCTATCCCGATCGCTGGTGGTGCTACACGGTCGGGACCGCCTGGAACACCGGGTTCGACGAGGTCGACCTCGGGCTCCAGGCCGGAGGCCCCGGTGCATTGACCGTCGGCTGGAACTACTACGACGCGGCGCTGTACGCCGACGTCAAGAACGATGGCGACTTCGGCGGCACGTTCGATGACTTCCAGGTCACCAAGATCCAGATCGAGTCGGCCGGCGGGTCGGGCTCGACCTACATCGATGGCTTCCGCCTCGAGCCGACCGAGACCGGCATCCTCGATGAGACCAATCCGTCGAACTGGACCACCGGGCAGAGCCTCACCTCGCTCTGGTCGGCCCCGGGGGGCGACCCGGTCCCCTCGGGCACCAAGGCGATCCAGGTCAACCCGGCCGCGCTCAGCGCCTCCCCGACCTGCCAGACCTCGAACAGCTGCTGGGCGAGCTCGGGCGGCGGCCTGTGGAGCTATGCGTTCGCCCACTGGTACTGGCGCAAGGCCGGCGGCGCGAACGCGGCGATGCAGTTCTACTTCTACGACCAGCGCTCAGGCGCTCCGTGCCATGCGACCCTGTGCGTGCTGACCTACTACGCCGGACCGACCCCGCCTCCGGGCGCGCTGCACCCGATCCAGGTCAGCCCGCACACCCCGACCGAATGGACGCTCGTGCGGCGCAACATCCTCGAGGATGCCCGGACGGTGCTCGCCCTGTACGACGACGGCGGCTCGGCCGGCCCCGACGACGTCAAGCTCCAGGGCTACGGCGCCGCGGCGATCGACGGGAGCTACCTGCTCGTCGACGCGATCGCCTACGGCAGCCTCGCGGACATCGGCTCGATCGACCCGACCGGGATGACCGGCGCGGCGAGCCATCCCTCGTCGGCTTCCGACAACGCATTCACCTACGACTTCAGCGCCGACTATCCCGATGGCTCGCGCCATTACTTCAATCGCGACGGCCTGCTGTCGCGGATCCGCGATCGCGACGGGCAGACGATCGACCTCGACTGGACGTACACCACGACGGCGGCCGGACCTTCGGCCTACCGGCTCAAGGCGATCCATGCGCCAGCGGACCGGACCAGCGGCGGGTCGACCTACGATCGCCAGCTGTCTGTTGCCGCCGCCGGGACCGACGGCACGCTCACGACGATGCGGTTCGACGAGGATCTCGGCACCTCTGGCGCCGACCAGTCCTCGCGCGCCGCGATCTTCGAGCTCGCCACGAGCGGCGGGGCGACCGATCTCGTCAAGGTCAGCCCGGCCCGCCATGTGGTCGGCAGCGGTGCGAGCGGGACGTTCTGCGGCAGTCCGCCGAGCGGCTGCGCCGAGTTCGCCTATACGACCGGCACGAGCCACCGGCTCGAATACGTCGCCGACCCGCGCTGGGACGGCACGACCGGGACCGCGACCGAGTATCGCTGGCGGGTGACCGGCGACCCGGCCAACCTGCCGATGGCCATCCGCGACATGAGCCATGGCTCGGGCGGCACGCCGCTGCTCAACGTGCTGACCTTCAACGACACCCGCGATGGGAGCCTGCTCTACACCCGGGCGCTGTGGCAGGACGCCGCCGCGGGCGCGGCGAAGGACGCCATCGCGGTCGATCTCAGTCCCGATGGCCGTGTCCTCACCCGCTATGCGCCCCGGCCGTGCACGACCGACTGCACCTCGAGCGCGAACTGGCCGGGCATCGGAACCCAGGCCAACTACCGAACGATCGTCAACGAGTTCGACGGGCTCGCGCGGGTGTCGACGACCAAGATGATCCGCTGCCCCGCGGCATCGGACGCGGTCATCGGCTGCCCGGGCTCGACCGAGCTCGTGTCCGAGACCCGCCAGGGTTCAAATGCCGGGGCCAAGGTCGACAACTACAACGACCCGCTCGCGGCCAACGAGGTGCCCTGGACCCAGAGCGAGCCGCAGTTCTTCGCCTCGCTCCGCGATTCGGCCGGCGCCAATCCCGACCTGTACCGGACCGAGTCGTTGTACAACGGTCAGCACCAGCTGACCGAGCGGCGCGAGCCGCACCAGCTCGCGAGCTCGACCTACTCCGCCACGGTGCTCGCGTCGTCGCCGCTCGCCTACTGGCGGCTCGGCGAGGCATCGGGTTCGACGATGGCAGACAGCGGCCCGAACAACCACTCGGGCACCTACACGGTCGCCCCGACCTACGGGGCCACCGGAGCCCTGGTGCGGGATACCAACAGCGCGATCGGGCTCAACGGCTCGACCCAGTACGCGACCGCGGGCGGGCTGTCGGTCAGCGGCAGCTACAGCCTCGAAGCCTGGATCAAGACGACGACCTCGACCGTCAACGTCGCCTGGGCAGGCTCGCGGGGCGGTGCGGACAAGAGTTTCGATGTGAAGCTGTGCGTCGATTCGACGAACTGCGGGGGGACCAAGAACATCCGGATCGACATCGGCAACGGCACGACCTGGCTGCTCAACGCCAACCTGCCGTTCGCGTTCGATACCGGGCGCTGGTACCAGGTGGTGGTCGTCGTCGACGATCCGGCGGACACGGCCACGATCTACGTCGACGGCCAGGCCATCGGCGCCCTGCCGTTCAGCACCGCGGGCACGCCGCTACTCGCCGACGGTACACGGATCCTGCGCATCGGCCAGGACGGCCTGGCCACGCCGAGCGAGCTGTGGAACGGCTCGATCGACGACGTCTCGCTCTACTCCAGCACCCTCGCCGCCGCCGACATCGCCGCTCATTTCGCGGCCGGTCGCGCGGTCAGCATCGTCGATACGGTCGCCCGCCACGACAGCCGGGGTCGGTTGACCGAGGGCCTCGGCCAGCTCAGCACCAACGGCGGGTTCGAGGATGGCTGGAACGGCTGGGTTCATCCGACCGGCGCGACCATCGTGTCGAGCCCGGTCCATAGCGGCGGATCGAGCGCGTCGATCACCGCCAACGTCATCCTCAGTCAGTCGTTCACCCTGACCCCGGGACAGACCGTCCGGTTCCAGTACTACGCCCAGGGCATCCCGCCGATCAACGCCAAGTTCGAATACTGGGACACCTCGGGCGGCTGGACGGCGCTCGTGAACGGTCCCTCGACCGACGCCACCTGGGGCAGCGGTCACGCCTGGGACGTGTCCCTACCGATGACCACCGACGGCCGGGTGCGGATCAGCTTCTGGCACACCCAAGCCGGTGCCACAGGCTACCTCGACGACGTGGTCGTGATGAGCGCCTGGGCCCGGACCGACTACGACACCGCCGATCCAACGAGCGTCGGCTATGGGCTGCCGACCGACTCGACGACGCTGCGCGCCTGTCCGGGCGGGACGTGCTCGAGCCCGACCGTCGTCGCGCACCTCGCCTACGCCGCGGGCGCGACCAGCCCCAACGTGTACCCGGCGATCTTCCCGACGAGCGCCTACGCCAACTATCTCGATGGCACCCAGGGTCCCAACCCCGACGAGGATGTCCGAACCCAGACCGGCTTCGATCCGTTTGGCCGGACCATCTTGAGCACCGATCCGGACGGGGTCACGAGCACGACCCACTACGGCACCAACCAGACCGATGTCGACTCCATCGCCGATGGGCTCGGCAAGCAGACCGCGTTCACCTACGACGCGGTCGGCAACCGCCTGACCACCACGACGCCCAAGAGCGAGACCACGACGACCGTCTATGACGGGCTCAACCACCCGCTCACCGTGACCGCCCCGGCGCCGATCGGGACCGTGACCAAGACCCTCTACAACGCGTTCGGCCAGGCGAGCGCGGTCATCGCCAACGACATCAACGACGACCCCTCGGGCGCCGGCGGGCTCGACGATCTCGCCACCCATACCGACTACGACGCCTTCGGCAACACGATCAAGACGATCGCCGACACGACTCCCGATGGCACGACCGGCTTCACCAACGCGATCAAGGCGCGGACCGATTCGGCCTACGACCTCACCGGAGCGCTCGTCGCCACGACCGCGTACACCGACAGTGCCTGGACCGCGGGCACCGCCCGGACCACGACCAACCACTTCGAGACGTACGCCCCGCCGTCGGGCACGCCGCTCTACCCGGCGACCTTCAGCCGCCTCGTGCCGACCGGCGTCGAGCTCCCGATCAGCGCGTCGAGCGGCTCGCTCTGCCCGGATTCGGGCTCGGTCCACTGCAACAGCGTGACGACGCTCGATCTCGGCGGCCAGGCGATCGCCTCGACCGACGGCTACGGCAACCTAAGCAGCACCGCGCTCGATCTGGCCGGGCGCGTCGTGTCGGCCACCACCAATGTCGTCGCCGGTGGCAGCCATGGCAGCGACAACGACCAGAACCTCGTGACCACGAGCGTCCTCGATGTCCTCGGTCGTCCGAGCCTCGTGACCGACCCCTCGGCGCGCTCGGTCGCGACCACCTACGACGCGCTGGGGCGGGTGACCCTGGTCACCCGCAAGGACAGCACCGGCGCCGGGCTGACCGACACCAAGACCGTGTACCTGCCCTCGGGGCGCGTCGATCGGACCTCGACCGACGCCGCCGGCGCCGCGGATACCGCGCGGACCTGGACCAAGACCCTCTACGACGGCGCCGGGCGCGCGACGAAGACCCTCGCTCATGACGACATCGCGGACCTGCCCCAGATCTCGACCGACAACTTCGAGGATGGGATCACCGGGGCCGGCCAGATCTGGACCAACGGTGGAGCCGGGGTCCATACGGCCGCGGGCGGCAGCAGCGCACCCGAACTCGGCGTCGCCACCCCGATGAGCGGCGAGGGCCGCCTCCGGGTGACGACCGGGACCGGCGCCAATACCGGCTCCGAGTGGGGTCTGACCCGCACCTACAAGAGCGGGCACACGTACAAGGCGCGAGCGTATGTCAATGCGCCGACCGGGACGACGGTCACGCTCAAGCTCGGCACGAGCACCGACAACAACGCGACCGCGGTGACGGTCGCCGGCAACGACGCCTGGCAGGGCTCTGGGGTCGTGTCCTGGACGCCGGCCGCCGACCGCACCAGCGGCGTCGCCTTCGCGGCGATCCGGACCGGCACCGGGTCGGCGGTCACCTTCTATCTCGACGACGCGATCGTGTGGGATAACGCCACGCCGGACATGAACATCCCGACCGAGTCGGTCTACGACGACGACGGCCACATCGTGCGGAGCGTCATCGTCCCGGGCGACCCGACGAGCGAAGCATCGCTCGTCACCCGGACCGACTACGACGCCCTGGGGCGGGTGACCGCGGTCATCGTCAACGACATCGCGGGATCTGGCGGGACGACCCAGACGACGTTCACGACGACCGCCGACGCGCACGTCAAGAGCGCCAACACGACGACCAACTACGGCACCGCCACCACGCTTCAGGTCCGGGCCGATCCGGCCACGCCCAACGACTACAAGCCGTTCGTCAAGTTCGCCGTCAGCGGACTCAGCGGCACCGTGACCGACGTCAAGCTCCGGCTCACCAACACGGCGGTTTCGAACAACTCCGGGCGCGACGTGTGCGTCTATGCCGTGGCCGATACGAGCTGGACCGAGACCGGGATCACCTGGGCGACCGCACCGGCCGTCGGCGCCTCGCTCGCATGTATCCACGGCAACCAGGCCGCGGGCACGATCGACTATGACCTGGGCGCCGCATTCGCCGGTAACGGCACCTACAGCTATGCGGTCTTCCAGACGACGAGCACGAGCGTCATCTATTCATCCAAGGAAGGCGCCAACGCGCCGCAGCTCATCGTCACCACCGCCGGCGTACCCGCGGGCATGACGACGGGCCTCGCCACGACCACGACCTACGACGCGCTCGGCCGGCCGGACACCTCGACCAACCCGCGCGGCATCGTGACCAAGAGCGGCTACGACCGGCTGGGCCGGCCGACGACGGTCTGGCTCGACTACGTCGACGGCATCCCGACCGATGGAGCCACGACCGACGACGACGCCAAGAGCACGTTCGCATACGACACACTCGGCGACCGGGTCGCCTTCTGCCCGGCCGTCGCCGTTGCGGGTTCGGATGCCTGCGATCCGACCAGCACGACGACGAGCTCGAATGCCTACAAGAGCGCGTGGCACTACAGCTTCGACAAGCTCGGCCGGCCGACCATCCAGGTCGCCCCGGTCAACGTCACCCAGACCGCGCTCGACACCAGCGAGACCATCTACGAGCCGGGCGGCTTCATCGACAAGACCTGCACGTATCCGGCGGGCGGGACCTGCGCCTCGACGACGAACACCCACTGGACCGACCTGACCAACGACAAGCTCGGCCGGGTCAAGAGCGCCAAGGTCTACACCCGGCCGTCGGGCACCGACGTTCTCCAGTTCACCTTCACCACGACCTACAACCTCGACGGCAGCCCCGCGACCGTCACCGACGGGACCGACACGCTGACGTACCTCAATGACGCCGCGGGCCGCCTCGACCAGCTCAAGCGCGGCGCGACCGTCCTCGCCGACAACGACTACGGTGCCGACGGGACGCTCAGCGCCCGCCAGGATGGCAGCCTCGCCAAGCCCGCGGCGATCACCTACGACTGGGCCAAGCGCCCGGCCACGGTGCCCCTGTCGAGCTCGATCGCGAGCGGCTCGATCGGCTACACCTACCGGCTCGACGGACTCCTGAAGTCCAAGTCCCTGCCGGGTGGGACCGAGACCGCGACCCTGGCGTACGACGCCGCCCGGCGACCGACCGCGATCAGCTTCACCGTCGCCGGTGCCAGCGCGATCAGCCAGACCTACGACCGGGCCGGCAACGTGACGAGCGAGGCGCGCAACCTCGCCAACGCCGCGGCCATCAACGGCGACGCCAAGTCGGGCACCCTCACCTACACGTACGACGAGCTCGATCGACTCATGGGCTCGACCGGCGCCGGGGGCACCCGCGCCTACCGCTACGACCTCGATGGCAACCGGGTCTACAAGAGCGATCCCGCCCGGACCCTGACTTATGCGTTCGACCGGACCGACGAGCCGATCAACGAGACGAACGGCACCAGCACCGCCTTCGTCGACGACGCCTACGGCAATCTCACCAAGAAGGCCGAGGACGATCTCAGCCAGACGACCCTGGCCTACGACGCCGCCGATCGCCTGACCGGGGTGACGCCGGCCGCGGGATCGGCCGCCACGTTCAGCTTCGATGCCCTCGGGCGCAATAAGACGCGGGTCATCGGCGGGACCACCACCGACACCTACGCCTATCTCGGGACGAGCGAGACCGTGTCGGAGGTCGCCACGAGCGGCGGGACGACCCGCACCATCGATGCCGCGCTCGGACCCGACGGCAGCCGCCTGGGACTCAGGAACCAGACGAGCTCGACCCAGGTCTGGACCCTGTTCGACCTGCATGGCGATGTCGCCGCGCTCGAGAACTCCGCGATGAGCGCGGTCAGCGATGCCCTCCGCTACGACGGCTACGGGGTGACGGTCGATACCGACGGTAGCTTCGGCTCACCGTGGAAGTTCCAGGGCGCCCTCGATGTCGCTCCGGGCTCCGAGCCGCTCTACGACATCGGCGCCCGGATGTATGCCCCGAGCCTCGGCAGCTGGACGAGCCTCGACTCGGTCGCAGGCTCGGCCCAGGACCCGCTGTCGATGAACCGCTTCCTGTACGCCGAGGCCAACCCGGCGACGCTGATCGACCCGACGGGACATGCGGGTTGCGACCCAGGCCGGAAGTGCCATGCCGGCAACAACGTGATCGTCCCCAACGCGGATGGCTCGACCACGGTCTACCACCAAGGCAGCTCAACCACGTACAACGTGCCGTCCGGCCACTACGGCGGGGAACCGCAGTCGACGGGCGATGGCGGGGCGGCGCCTCCGAGCGGCATGCCGCCGATGGCGCCCGTGTCCTCGACGCTTCATCCGTCCCCGGCAGATCAGTCGACCCGGGCCTACATCGACTCGCTCAGTGACGAGCTGCTGCTGCACTTCATCAACACCCGTGCCCACACCGCGACGCTAACAGACTACGCATATCTATATGCGAAGTGTCGGGCCGCACGGCTAAGTGATGGTGACTGCCAGAGCTATATGGGGCTCAAAGACTGGAGCGACCTGGATGGTCCAGTAGGGACGCTTCTTGTCGCGCCCGTCGCGGCGGTGACCATGGCAGAGGCGCCGGTAATCCTGGCCGAAGTCGCGGCGGGCTTGAAGACACTGAAGGACCAGATCCAGAGCTTAATTCAACCGCAGCTACCGAGCAGCGAATATACAATCACCGCCCACGCTCTCGATCGAATTACTGAGCGGGTCGGTGGCTCGCTCGAGACCGTGGCCACTGCGATCGATAAAGGACAGAGGTTCGTCTACTGGCATGAAGGTGTCTGGAAGACCGGGTTTTTCGACCCTGCGTCCCGAGTCTTTGTGGGTACTTACGGGAACCAGGTGCTGACGGTGATCGACAATGTATCGGACAACTACATCACAAATCTGCAGGCTGCCAGGCCGTGAGGTTCACCTTCGACCGCCCATCGGATTCAGCATACCTGGCACTTACCCAACCGAATGAAGCGAGGGTGGTCGCCATGACGTACCCGTGCGATCCAGTCCAAGTTGGGGGAATGATCAACCTGGATTTCGACTCCGAGGGTCGGTTGATCGGCGTCGAGATTCTTGGTGCGACGAGTAAGCTCCGACCGAGCTTCATCAGCGCGCTCGACTCAGACGCGATCAATGCCGCCACGAATCAAACGGATCATCATCCGACGACGGACCCGTAACGGGAGCATCTCGGCGGTTACCTCCAACGTGCGTGGTCGGAGGTCACGTCCGGCTGCAGCTCCTCAGGTGTCCGTGGTGGTGCCGCCGACGACCCGGGTCTTGTTGCGCCCGAGGGCATCGAAGGTGAACGTCGCGGCCAACCCCGCGGCCGGATCGACGTGATCGTAGGCCTCTGGCACCTGACGCCACGGGACCGCCAGCTCGGCGGAAGGTCTGTTGCGGCCGCAGCCGCCTAGGGGTTTCCAGCGTGGCGATCACGACCACGATGCGTGCTTCTTGACGAGTTAGCCAACCGCTCTGGGCTCAGGATACCGGGGCTGCCAGCTCAGTTGCCTTTGCCGTGTGACAGTCGCTGGACTGCCGGCCCGAAAATAGGACTGATCCTCGGGTAGACAGACGAAGCTCCGCTTGAGCCACCCCATGAGCGATTTCGCGAACCGCGAGAATCGTTCGTCGAACGGCGTCCACTCCCCTCCGACCCAACGGCCGTCGGCGTAGAACTGCCGCCGTGGCGAGGGAGCGTCAGGCTGAAACGCCCGCACGATCTCGAGCACGGGCGAGTCCGTGTGGTCGATCACGAAGTAGCCTTGAGACTCGACCGCCTTCATCCGAACATCGGGGACGAGCTCAGGCAGAGTCGCGTAGATCATGGGCTCAGACGCCTCCGTTGCGCCGATGGTGAGGACGACCCGCGGCACATTCGACGGGTGGTAGTAGGCGAGGAGACAACCACCGCGCTCGAGGATCGCGCTCTCGATCAGTACGAGATCGGCCGGCAGTGTCCTGAAGCGGACTTGGTGACTCATGCTCGAACCCTACCGGTATGGCCAGAACACGTACTGCACGAATTCGCCCAATACCGTCCTAATGTCATCGAACGCTGCCAGCTCTCCGGCCACAGGAAGGCCCCCAGCAGTTTGAACACCAGCCTGCTGGCCCTTCCGCCGGGAAGCCTACGGGTCTCGAAATTTCCGATCCGCATCGGGGCTCCCTGGCGGAACCAAGCTCGGAGTCCCCCGACTTGGCAGCGGCGCGTCTTCCTCGACCTAACGAATGACACACCACCGACTGTGCCCCAGTCGCCAACCGGTCGGGGCATGGCTAACACGGTCGCAACTTGTCGAATACCTACTCGGAGCTGCTCGCGCCTGCGGCAACAGACTTCAGCAAGCGAATAGGCTCCGACTCCGAATGGACCGTGGATCAGAATGAGGTACAGACCACCAGCAATTCCAAAGACGCTCACCGGTACGACAATCCAGAAAAGAACCCAATCCCATGTTGTTGGGCGTGCGACCTGGGTCTCGCCAACAGATGACAGACCCGTCAGTCCGCACTGACCGGATGAGGTTCCGTTCTCAATCGCCAGCACAGCCCGCGGGCACGCTCACCCGATAGCACAAACGCGCACGCCGCGGTCAAGGCAAGATCTAAGTCGACTAGGGCGTCAGCGTCGAACCACGCTTCCTGACCGCCGACCGTCAGAGCGATCTGCTCATCCGCCTTCGTTGCCGAACACATACGGAGATCGAAGATTTGGTCGGATTCGTCGGACCACCAAGTTAGATATCTTCCCTGTGTTCCCCCTGCGACCGCGAACTGTCGGCCTTGACCTTGTATGAGCAGCGTTGATCGTTCGAGTCCATCCAATGCCCTGAGGGCCAGGTCCACCTGGGCCCAATCGGTAACCGCGAGCCGCGAGGAGTCGGTAATTAACGTCTCGGCGAAGTTCACGGATGCTTCATACCTCCGCCGCCTCCCATCCGCGGTACGCCCACCCCTCCGCCAGATCTCGGTGTAATCACTTCTGGGTCGAAGATTTCCGGTGCGTTGACAGGGTCTCTCAGTTCCAACGGCACCTCGTCGATCACGGGTGTGGTCATTGTTGTGATGCTTACCCCGTTGAGGCTTCGAGTAAACGTTGTTGTGACGATAGACCCGTCGCCGGCAGCCGACGGCGAACGCACGATCAGAGCGTCCAGTTCGAGGGCCTTGACGGCGGGCGACAGACCCCCGTTGGAGCAGAAACCGCAGAGCGGCCTGTCGACTGTCAATACCCCAGTCCCTCCGCGAACTCCTTGCACGTACGCTTGGCTCAGGACATCTCCCTCAGCATGAACCTCTGTCACCGCATTGAACCCGATCGTGGTCTCATATGGATTCGTTCCTTGCTGACCGTAGAACGAGCGTCCCCAACCTCGAGCTTGGCCGCAGCTCCGGTCGAGGTTAGGCCCTCTGGGACAAGGCCATCGGCTTCCGGAAGATCGTTTAGCCACCTGTAGACGGCCAGCTGGGCAAAGTCGTTTCTGATTCCCGCCGCCTCTAGAAGCGCAACAGCTCCGCCACTCAGGCTCGGCCAAAGACCGCCATTCGGGGCGGTGCCTCCCGATGCCGTCTGCGTAGGAGTCGGCGTTTGCCTTCCCTTTGGGTTGTAGGTCGTGGACGTCCCGTGGTGGTAGACCGTGGTCGAGCCATCCGCGTTGGGGACGATCACGTTGTTGCCGGCATGGCACTTCCGGCCTGGGTCGCAACCCGCATGTCCCGTCGGGTCGATCAGCGTCGCCGGGTTGGCCTCGGCGTACAGGAAGCGGTTCATCGACAGCGGGTCCTGGGCCGAGCCTGCGACCGAGTCGAGGCTCGTCCAGCTGCCGAGGCTCGGGGCATACATCCGGGCGCCGATGTCGTAGAGCGGCTCGGAGCCCGAAGCGACATCGAGGGCGCCCTGGAACTTCCACGGTGAGCCGAAGCTACCGTCGGTATTGACCGTCACCCCGTAGCCGTCGTAGCGGAGGGCATCGCTGACCGCGCTCATCGCGGAGTTCTCGAGCGCGGCGACATCGCCATGCAGGTCGAACAGGGTCCAGACCTGGGTCGAGCTCGTCTGGTTCCTGAGTCCCAGGCGGCTGCCGTCGGGTCCGAGCGCGGCATCGATGGTGCGGGTCGTCCCGCCGCTCGTGGCGACCTCCGACACGGTCTCGCTCGTCCCGAGATAGGCGTAGGTGTCGGTGGTGGTCCCGCCGATGACCCGCGTCTTATTGCGCCCGAGGGCATCGAAGCTGAACGTGGCGGCCGATCCCGCGGCCGGCGTCACCCCGGTCAGGCGATCGGCGGCGTCGTAGGCCAGGGTCGTCTGGCTGAGATCGTCCTCGGCCTTCTTGGTGAGATTGCCGTAGGCGTCGTCGACGAAGGCGGTGCTGGTGCCGTGGTCTCGTTGATCGGCTGGTCGGTCCGTCGAACGCGTACGTGAGGGTCCCGGCGGGATCGCTCTTGTAGACCCGGTTGCCATCGAGGTCGTAGCGGTAGGCGCGGGTGCCCCCGGCGCCGGTCGAGCCCATGAGGCGATCGAGCTCGTCGTACGTGTAGGTGAGGGTGCCCGCCTTGGCGTCGCCGTTGATGGCCGCGGCGTTGGCCAGGTTGCGCGCCTCGCTCGTCACGTTGCCGGCCCGGTCGTAGGTCTGGCTGATCGCGCTGGCACCGGCGACGGTGAAGCTAGATCGCGGTCGGTGCTTCTAAGCCACCCGACTCGTCGACAATCTCGCTCGTGTCGAGGGCGGTCTGGGGTCACGTTGACCGGGGCGATCTGGGTGGTCGGCCGGCCAGCATTCGACGCTCGCCGGAGGACTGTGCCGGCGCGTTCCACGATGTACGAGCGGTTGCGCGCTCGGTCATTGGAGTCGGGAACGCTCAGCCGCGTGGAAGACCACCGGGCCGATTGCAACGGTGGTTTTTTGGCTGGCCGACTGGACCACGAGCATGTACTTGAGGGCGGGCGGCGGGACGATTGGTGCCGTCGCGCATCCGACGTCCAGCGGGTGCCTTGATCGACGCCGTCCGCAACGCGAATCGACCTCTCTTCGTTCGTAGGGCAGGGAGGTATGTCATCAGTTCGGGCTTTACGTCCACGACGGCGAGGGTTAGAGACTCTGGTCAATGGCCTCCCGAATGGATTTCGCTAACTCGACGTGATTGGGATGGTTCAAGTGGACCTCCGCGTCCGGAATGACCGTGAAGTGGTCACCCATCTCGCCGAGAGGGCTTGACAACGAGCATGCCAGGTTCCTCTTCGACAACGGCGACCCATCTGGCCCCGATGTCGAAGGCCCGTTGGATGAGACACGTGACCCAGTACGTAGCAACTTCGTGACCGCCTTCAGATCTTGGGGCCGCTCGACGTCCACGTGCGACTCACCAGCGCCACTTGAACGACGTCCAACAGGGTGCCATCGGCGACTTCTCCCGGCAGGCGTACGACCGGTTCGGTGGCTATCCACAGATAGTCAAGGGTCGGGAACTCGGCCGAACCGACCAAATCTCCACCGGCGAGCACCTGGATGTTCGCTCGTCGCTTGCTCATGGGATCACGAAGTACTGGACTGTGACAGGGTTCTTCTCGAGCTGGGCACCCGGGTCCGTCCATAGCCTCTAGCAATGCCTGCGCCTGACTCTCTGTCAAGGGCATGTTCGGAATCCCAACCCTGAGCGGCGCCCCACGATTCGCCTTCTGACGACGGACCCGTATCGGGCGCGTAGTCGGGTGGTTGCGTCCAAGCGGCTCCGTGCTGAGCACTGTTGTCCAGCGACTTCTGCAGCGGACGCCAAGGGACCGTCGAGGGGCACCGCCGGATCATCGTCGGACCGGCGGTCCCGAGCCTCGATGGACGCGCTAACGTCTCGCTCCGGAGCCGGATGCAGGTTGAGCTCCTGGGCTGCCGAACCTGGCGGACACCGGTCGTCTCGCGAATGCGATCTTCGACGACCTCGAGATCTTCCACAATCGCCAGCGACGGCACTCTCGGTTGGGCATGCTCACCCAGTCGAGTTCGAGACTCGCCATCAGACCGAGACGGTGGCCTTGATCGATCCCCTACGACCCTGGGAGGCCAGTCCTCGTCGAATATACAAGATCCATTTGCGAGAACCGATGAGGGGTCCCCCGATCGAGTGTCTCCTCATCGGCAGTCAAATAATCGGGCGGGGCCGTGTTCGGCGACGCAACGTTGCCCGCGAGAAATTCCGCCGAGCTAGCGTCCATGGTGAGGAGCGCCTGAGGCGCAAACATCGCGTGCACCGACCAACTATTCGCTGAGAGCGTTGGTTCCCACCCTAAGACGGACCACCATGTCCTTGGCCCGCGGGGGTCACCGTCCCAGGAGAGGTTTCGGATCCCGTGGGCGATGACAACCGCGGTGTTCGCTGCAACCACCTGGAGCGCACCCCGACAATCGAAGAGGAGCCACGCTACAGATCTGATCACGTCAAGTTGAACCTGGACGAGTTGCGCCTCCTGTAGGGAACCCGTTTCCGCCAACGCGTTGATCTCGGGTGCGGTGGCGGGCGCCAGTGGCGGTCGGGACCTGATGAGCTCCTCAATGGTCATGGCAAAGGATAGTGCCTCCACAGATCTGTTCGCGATAGGGGCTCGCGTTGTACGGGTTGATAGGCTGGCCGATGGCACTCGTGTAAGTCACGTAGCCAGACGGATACTGATAGGGGCCCTTACGACTGGGTCCATTATCCTTACGTCCGCCGCATTGCCGCTCAGTCCATTGCCACCGCGACCGCCAACGAATTGGAATCCCTTGCCATTGGCGGTCAGTGTCGGCCCCATCGCCCCACTTGGAACTACGATCGCGGTGCCTCCTTGCGTGACCACGAAGTCCGGGCCGGTCTGTCCTCCGTTGGCGGACGAACTGTCGGGTCGGTCACCCGAGTTCGGCGCTTCCAGTGGCGATTCTCTCGCCATGTCGCTGCGGAATGACATTTCGGTGCCGACGCGTCCTACCGTCGCTGGCGAGTCGAACCCGCCGGACCAGGCGACACCGGCGGCCAGAAAGAACGTAAGCGTGTCGGCGTTGTCGTTGAGCGTGGCGCCGTATTTTGCACCCGCATCGACGTAGTCGAGGCTGTAGACGTCGCTGAAGAGAAGGCGCTCGTGACCCGGCCGGTCGCCGAAGGTCTGCTCGTCCCACGTCGCTCCCAGACCCCAGATCGTCTTCTGGTCTTCGAACCGGCCCCAGTGCATCGTCAGCGCGAGATGTGCGATGGGGCCCCAATGCTTCAAGAAGGGCAGGTAGCCGTCGGTTCCCTCGACCTTGGAGGCCTGCCCTGCAACCCGGGACCAGTCGATCGTGGAGAGGTCCCCATCGTTGATCGGTGCAGCACCGCCGGTGCCAGTTGATTGCGGTTGCCATTCTCCGAGGTGCTGGTACTTCCAAGCTCTCTTGTGATCTTCTGCCTCCCATTGCCGTTGGATCTTGTCGCGCTGAGCCGGCGGGAGTCCACATCAGTCGCAATCGTTGTCATTGGCCCCGGTGCAGGTCTTGTGTCCCGTCGGGTCGATCAGCGTCGCCGGGTTGGCCTCGGCGTACAGGAAGCGGTTCATCGACAGCGGGTCCTGGGCCGAGCCTGCGACCGAGTCGAGGCTCGTCCAGCTGCCGAGGCTCGGGGCATACATTCCGGGCGCCGATGTCGTAGAGCGGCTCGGAGCCCGGAGCGACATCGAGGGCGCCCTGGAACTTCCACGGTGAGCCGAAGCTACCGTCGGTATCGACCGTCACCCCGTAGCCGTCGTAGCGGAGGGCATCGCTGACCGCGCTCATCGCGGAGTTCTCGAGCGCGGCGACATCGCCATGCAGGTCGAACAGGGTCCAGACCTGGGTCGAGCTCGTCTGGTTCCTGAGTCCCAGGCGGCTGCCGTCGGGTCCGAGCGCGGCATCGATGGTGCGGGTCGTCCCGCCGCTCGTGGCGACCTCCGACGCGGTTGTCGCTCGTCCCGAGATAGGCGTAGGTGTCGGTGGTGGTCCCGCCGATGACCCGCGTCTTATTTGCGCCCGAGGGCATCGAAGCTGAACGTGGCGGCCGATCCCGCGGCCGGCGTCACCCCGGTCAGGCGATCGGCGGCGTCGTAGGCCAGGGTCGTCTGGCTGAGATCGTCCTCGGCCTTCTTGGTGAGATTGCCGTAGGCGTCGTCGACGAAGGCGGTGCTGGTGCCGTTGGTCTCGTTGATCGGCTGGTCGGTCCGATCGAACGCGTACGTGAGGGTCCGGGCGGGATCGCTCTTGTAGACCCGGTTGCCATCGAGGTCGTAGCGGTAGGCGCGGGTGCCCCCGGCGCCGGTCGAGCCCATGAGGCGATCGAGCTCGTCGTACGTGTAGGTGAGGGTTGAACCGTACTGGGTCTGATGGAGACTCTCGGCTGATTGGATCCAGGCGGCCTCGATGGTCGCCTGGATGGTAGGCCACCTCGAACTCGGCGGCGGATGTCGCCGCAGCGAGAGACGACCTGCTTGGGAAGCGACGCCCTGCGAGTTGAGCTACTCCCGCTCGGGAGAAGGGGATCGCATCGGAGGCTTGCGACCGGGGCCAACACGGTGATCAGACCGGGCGGGCCAATTGACGGTCCCGTCCGGCCTGGTGACCGAGATTTCCTACTCCGACCGTGTCCCGCCGTCGCCCCTGGGATCTGTGTTGCTCATTTGCGCGGCGCCCAGACGCCCCAGGCGACGACACTCGTCA
>CAWAHN010000012.1:0-383373 GCA_963781845.1 uncultured Chloroflexia bacterium
TGCAGCTCGCATCGAACGCCGAGAAACAGGGCGTTGAGCGACGACACCAGCGGGAACCCGACGAAGTCGCTGAAGACGCCGACGGCGATGTCCTCGTACCGATCGGCGATCAGCTGCTCACCCGCGTTGAGCCGGCTTGACGATCGGCTCGGGGAGGACGTTGAGCAGTACTCGCCGGACCGGGCGCGTTCGGCCTCGAGCTCGCTCGTGAGGCGGTCCAGGAGCCGAGCGTTCGTGTTCATCTCGACCGCCTCGAGGGTGGCCTGCCTCGAGCTGGCGATCCGCCGAGCCAACCGGGCATCGTCCTTGCGCAGCCGCTCCGGTGAGGGCGTCGGTTCCGCAGGCACGTCCGGCTTCTCGCCGCCCTGCCGATGGATCACTCACTGCCGAGCAGCAACGTCACGAATGTCTCGTTGAGGAGCCAGCCGCCCCGCCGATCTTCGGCCCGATCTCACCGTAGCAGTACATCCTGGCCGAGCGGCATGGTGCGCCCGTAGACCGTCCGGCGAGTGGCCTCGACCCGGGTCCTCGACCCGAGGACGAACTTGCGCACCGCGCAGGAGAAGATGAGCGGCGGCCTCCGGGTGCGATCCCGCCGGGAACGTGGCCGTCGCGGTCGAGAGCAGCCTGAGTCCCGGCCAGGATCTCGTCGGTGTCGGCGGTCGTCAGCTGGACGGTCGCTCCGACGGGGATCGATCCGGCCGACATGATGAGCCCGATGCCGGGTCGGATCCCGGCATTGAACGCGCGGGAGGTAGGCCTCGGCCGCCGGCCTCCACGACGGCCAGCGGGTTGCCGTACGAAGTGGGCCCGGTCACATCCAGGTAGCGGGCGAGGAATCCCAGCGCGGGGCGTCCGTCGATCTCGTGGACCCGGCCGTACTCGGACCGGGTGACCGTCCGGGTCACCCCGATTCGGCTCCGCTGAACCCTCGTCCCGACGGCGACTGAATGGGCGACCGGGCCCGAGAACAGCAGGATGGCCACGCCGTCGCTGGCGACCCGGTCGTCGCAGAACTGGTAGGTCGGCGAGACGGTGACGAAGTCGCGGCGGGCCGACGTCCCGCCCAGCACGACCCCGTCCGGCAGGGCCGGCGCCATCGCATCGAGGGTGAGCGAGGGTCGATCACGAACGCCTTGGTGAGCACCGACGCACACGTCCGCGTCGCGTCCATCGCCTGGCGGACTACGGCGGCGCGGCAGGCCGCGTCGACGTCCGCGGCCAGGCCCGTGCCCAGCCGACGGTGACATCGACGCTGTCCGAGGCGAACAGGGCGAGGGTGATCGGATCCTCCTCGAACCCGTCGACCGACGAAATCCTCGGCGGCCATGTCGAGCCCATGATCGACACGCCCGGCAAGGCCTCGCGGGCCGCCGCCATGCTGTCGAAGGCCGAGAACATGATCCCGGCCTGTGGCGAGGCCCCGGCGAGCGCCGCGCCCTGCTCGATGGCCGTGGCGATCGCCTCGCCAGGGTCGGACGCTCCGCCACCGTGACCGACCGCCATCGTGAACAGCGCACACCTCCAGGGTCGCACTGTACATCCGCCACGCTCGGTCGCTGTTCGAGATCGGGGGGACCACGGGAACCGGCGGGTCCGGGTGGATCCGCCGTGTCCGGTTGCGGCCCGGCCGGCGCCGGATCGCTATCCGAGCAGGTAGTGCAGCGCCGGAAGCTCACGATCTCGGTCTTCTCGAGCTTGGCATCGAGCCCGTAGGCGAGGCCCGCTTCCGCATAGGCCAGGTACAGGGCGACCACCGCGTACATGACGGTCTCGTTGATAGGACCCGAAGGCGAAGTCCCACGCGGCGACGGTGATGAAGGTCATCAGTACGAAGCGCAACTGCGGCCAGCCGGTCGCCAGTCCGAGGATGAGGGCGATCCCGATCGCCAGCTCGCCGACCACGACCATCCAGTTGATCAGGTCGATCAGGCCGGGTTGGCCGCGATGTTGACCCACAGGTCGTGGGTCGACGATCGCCTTGGGGTCGGAGCCCGGCGGCACGCTGCCGGGCTCCGACCCCAAGGCGATCGTCAACCCGACCCACGACCTGTGGGTCAACATCGCGGCCAACCTGCCCTGATCGACCTGATCAACTGGATGGTCGTGGTCGGCGAGCTGGCGATCGGGATCGCGCTCATCCTCGGACTGGCGACCCGGCTGGCCGGCGTCCTCGGCTTCGTCCTGATGACGCTTCATCACCGTCGCCGCGTGGGACTTCGCCTTCGGTCCGATCAACGAGACCGTCATGTACGCGGTGGTCGCCCTGTACCTGGCCTATGCGGAAGCGGGCCTCGCCTACGGGCTCGATGCCAAGTCGAGAAGACCGAGATCGTGACCCATCGGCCGGCGCTGCACTACCTGCTCGGATAGCGATCCGGCAGCCTTCCGGCCGGGCCGCGACCCGGACAGCACGAACCGGCGGATCCATCCGGACCCGCCGGTTCCGTCGTCCCCCGACTGTCGACGGCGCCCGAGCGTGGCGGATGTACAGTGCGACCCTGGAGGTGTGCGCTGTTCACGATGGCGGTCGGTCACAGCGACGACGTCGACCCTGGCGACGCGATCGCCACGGCCATCGAGCAGTGCCGGACGGCGCTCGCCGGGGCCTCGCCGCAGGCCGGGATCATGTTCTCGGCCTTCGACAGCTTCGATCCCGCTCATCGTCGCGGCGGTCCGCGAGGCCTTCCCGGGCGTGTCGTCATGGGCTCGACATCGGCCGCCGAGATCTCGTCGGTCGACGGGTTCGAGGAGGATTCGATCACCCTCGCCCTGTTCGCCTCGGACACGCGTCGATGTCACCGTCGGGCTGGGCACGGGCCTCGGCGGCGGACGTCGACGCGGCCTGCCGAGCCGCCGTCCGCCAGGCGATGGACGCGACGCGACGCGAACCGAAGGTCTGCATCGTGCTCACCGAGGCCTTCGTGGTCGACCCGCAGCTGACCCTCGATGCGATGGCCCGGGCCCTGCCGGACGGGGTCGTGATGCGTCGGCGGAACGTCGGCCCGACGCGACTTCGTCACGGTCTCGCCCGACCTACCAGTTCTGCGACGACCGGGTGGCCACCGACGGGGTGGCGATCCTCCTGTTCTCGGGCCCGGTCGCCCACTCGGTCGCGGTCGGCACCGGCTGGCGGACGATCGGCGCGAGCGGGACCGTGACTCGGTCCGAGCTACGGCGCGGTCCACGAGATCGACGGCCGACCGGCGCGTCGAGTTCCTCGCCCGCTACCTGGACGTTACCGGGCCCGCTTCGTACGGCAACCCGCTGGCGGTCGTCGAGGCCGGCGGCGACGAGACCTACCTCCGCGCGATCCAGGGCTCCGACCCGGCGACCGGCTCGGTCATCCTGGCCGGATCGATCCCGGTCGGAGCGACCGTCCAGCTGACGACGGCCGACACCGACGAGATCCTGGCCGGGACGCAGGCTGCGCTCGACCGGGCGACGGCCACGTTCCCGGCGGGCTCGCACGCCGGAGGCAGCGCTCATCTTCTCGTGCGCAGTGCGCAAGTTCGTGCTCGGGTCGACGGACCAGGGTCGAGGCCGAGCTGGCCCGGACGTGTACGGGCCCGACGTTGCCGCTGGCCGGCCTGTACTGCTACGGGGAGATCGGGCCGGTCAGGGGAACGGCCACCAGCCGGTTCCTCAACGAGACGTTCGTGACCTTGCTGCTCGGCAGTGAGCGATCCATCGGCAGGGCGGGCGGAGCCGGACGTGCCTGCGGAACCGACGCCCTCACGGAGCGGCTGCGCAAGGACAACGCCCGGATGGCTCGACGGATCAGCCAGCTCGAGGCGCACCCTCCAGGCACGTCGAGCAGATCCGCGACACGAACGCCCGACTGCTCGACCGGCTCATGGGCGAGCTCGAGACGGAACGCGCGCGGTCGCACGGGCTCCTGCTCAACGTCCTGCCCCAGCCGATCATCGACCGGCTCAACGCGGGCGAGCAGCTGATCGCCGATCGCTACGACGATGTCGCCGTCGTCTTCAGCGACTTCGTCGGGTTCACCGAGCATCTCGAGACGGCTGCCCGTCGCTTCGCTGGTGTCGTCGCTCAACGCCCTGTTCTCGGCGTTCGATGCGAGCTGCGCAGGCGCTCGGCGTCGAGAAGATCAAGACGATCGGCGATGCCTACATGGCCGCGGCCGGGCTCCCGGGCGGCCGGGACGATCACGTCCACGCCGCGGCGGAGCTGACCCTGGCGATGCGCGCGACGGTCGGCGACGCCGGCCCGCCGTGGCAGGTCCGGATCGGCCTGCACAGCGGTCCGGTCGTCGCCGGGGTCATCGGCACCAGAAGTTCGTCGTACGACCTGTGGGGCGACGCGGTGAACGTCGCGAGCCGGCTCGAGACGCACCGCCCCGGCCGGTGGGATCCAGGTCTCCGGGACGGTCGCCTCCGCGCTCTGGGACGCATTCGAGCTCGAGCCGCGCGGCGCGGTCGAGCTCAAGGGCAAGGGCGCGGTCGAGACGTATCTCCTTGTCGGGCCGAGGACCGCCGCGACCGCCTGAGGCGATGGCGCGGTCAGGTCGGGATCGCGACCGCAGTGCCGGTCACCCGGACGCCCGCCTCGCCCGGGACGACGGACACGATCATCCGACCCGGTCGCCCCATCTCGACGCCCTGGAGGATCTCGAACGACGCCGGCGGCACGATGTCGCCCCGTTCACGGAGATAGGCCCCGAGCGCTGCGGCTGCCGCGCCGGTCGCGGGATCCTCGACGACGCCCCCGACCGGGAACGGATCGCGTGCCCGGAACCGGTCGGGTCCCTCGCGCCAGATGAGCTGGAGCGTGGTCAGGTCCGCCTCGTGCATGAGCGTGCGAAGCGCGTCGAACGGGTAGTCGAGCCGGGCCAGGCGGTCGAGGTCGCGCGCGGCCAGGATCAGGTGCTTGACGCCGGCGAATGCGATCGCCGGGGGCAGCTCGGGATCGAGCTCGTCGGTCCGCCAGCCGAGGAGCTCGAGGGCGGCCGCCAGCAGGCCCGGCTCGGGCCGGCGGACCCACGGCTCGATCGACGTCAGGGTCGCCTGGGTCGTGCCGTCGTCGCTCACCGAGACGACCACCTCGACCGGTCCGTCGTTCGTCCCCAGGACGATCCTCGCCGGACCACCGTCATGGTCCGGCGGACCGGTCATGCCGCGCTGTCCGAGCGCGACACCGCTGGCGATCGAGGCATGCCCGCAGAACGGGACCTCGGCCAGCGGGCTGAAGTAGCGCACCCGGTACCGGCCCGGCAGGCCGGATCCGTCGGGGGCCAGGAAGGCGGTCTCCGAGTAGCCGACCTCGGCCGCGATCCGCTGCATCTCGGCCTCGGGCGGCAGGACCGTCCCGAGCCAGACCCCGGCCGGGTTGCCGCCGCTCGGATCGAGCGTGAACGCGGCGAGTCGGAGCAGGGTGTCGGTCATAGCCGGAGTATGGCGTCCGTCGGCCCGCGGAGCTCGCGCCGAGGACCCGCCGGTCGGTCCATCCGTCCTCGTCGCGCACGAACGCTTTACACTCGACCGACAGGACGACGAAGGTCGCGACCGCGACGCGCGGTCGCTTCTCTCTGGGCGGATGCAGGAGGATGGGACGTGGGCGGCGAGTTCTTCACCGATGTCACTGGACCGATCGAGTTCGGCGGGCTCGGATCGACCGATCCGCTCACCTACAAGGTCTACGATCCGGACCGGGTCGTCCTCGGCAGGCGGATGGAGGATCACCTCCGGATCGCGGTCTGCCTGTGGCATTCGTTCGCCTGGCCGGGCTCGGACGTGTTCGGCTCCGGCACCTTCGACCGGCCGTGGCTCGACGTTCGCGCCGATCCGATGGAGGCGGCGACGGCCAGGCTCGATGCCGCCTTCGAGTTCATCGTCAAGCTCGGCGTCCCGTTCTACTGCTTCCACGATCGCGACATCGCCCCGGAGGGTCGGACGTTCGCCGAATCGAGGGCGAACCTCGAGCGGATGATCGATCAGGCCGAGGCCCACCAGGCTCGGACCGGCAAGAAGCTGCTGTGGGGCACCGCCAATCTCTTCTCGCATCCTCGCTACGCGGCCGGCGCGGCGACCAACCCGGACCCCGAGGTCTTCGCCTACGCCGCGGCCCAGGTCAAGCTGATGCTCGAGGCGACCAAGCGACTCGGCGGCGCGAACTACGTCCTGTGGGGCGGCCGCGAGGGCTACGAGACGCTGCTCAACACCGACCTCGCCCACGAGGGCGAGCAGCTGGCCCGGTTCCTCCATCTCGTCGCCGAGCACAAGCACAAGATCGGGTTCGGCGGCACCCTCCTGATCGAGCCGAAGCCACAGGAGCCCACCAAGCACCAGTACGACTACGACGCCGCGACCGTCCACGGCTTCCTCGTCCGCCACGGCCTGGCCGACGAGTATCGGGTCAACCTCGAGGTGAACCACGCCACGCTGGCCGGCCACAGCTTCCACCACGAGGTGGCCTACGCGATCTCGCACGGGGTGTTCGGCAGCATCGACGCGAACCGGGGCGACTACCAGAACGGCTGGGACACGGACCAGTTCCCGAACTCGGTCGACGAGCTGTCGCTGGCGGTCTACGAGATCATCCGGGCCGGCGGCTTCACGACGGGCGGCTTCAACTTCGACACGAAGCTGCGTCGCCAGAGCCTGGACCGGACCGACCTGTTCCACGCCCACATCGGCGGGATCGACACGCTCGCCCGCTCGCTCATCGTCGCCGCCGGGATGATCGAGAGCGACGAACTCGAGCGCCGC
Source organism: uncultured Chloroflexia bacterium (assembly GCA_963781845.1). Classification (GTDB taxonomy): domain Bacteria; phylum Chloroflexota; class Limnocylindria; order Limnocylindrales; family CSP1-4; genus Chersky-267. Next base: position 6,732 of record CAWAHN010000012.1, read on the forward strand.
CGTGAGGAGCGCTACGCGGGCTGGGCGGAGAGCCTCGGCTCGGACATCCTGGCCGGGCGGGTCACCCTCGAGGCGCTCGAGGGACGTGTCGCGTCGGGCGAGATCGACCCCCGCCCGGTCTCTGGCCGGCAGGAGCTGCTCGAGAACGTCGTCAACCAGCGGATCTGGGCGGCCGACGGCGCGACCCGGGTGGAGACCGGCGCCGGGCGTTGACCGGGATGGGCTTCGTCCTCGGGATCGACGTCTCGACGACGGCGACCAAGGCCGTCCTCATCGACGCCGCGGGCACGGTCCGAGGCGTCCGCCGCCGCGGAGTACGGGTTCGACGTCCCGCAGCCCCTGTGGAGCGAGCAGGATCCCGCACCTGTGGTGGAGCGGCGCGACCGCGGCGATCCGGATCGGTCCTCGCGTCGACCGGCGTGACGGGCGATCGAGTCGAGGCCGTCGGCCTCACGGGACAGATGCACGGCGCGGTGCTGCTCGGCGCAGACGGCGAGGTGCTCCGTCCCGCGATCCTGTGGAACGACCAGCGGACCGCGGCCGAGTGCGACGCCATCCGGCGAGCGGTCGGCCCGGAGCGACTGATCGAGATCACCGGCAACGACGCCCTGACCGGGTTCACGGCGCCCAAGCTCGTCTGGGTCCGCGACCACGAGCCGGACGTCTGGCGGCGGGTCAGGCACGTGCTCCTGCCGAAGGACTACGTCCGCCTGCGGCTGACCGGCGACTACGCCCTCGACAAGGCGGACGGCGCCGGCACGATCCTGTTCGACCTGGCCGCCCGGGACTGGTCGACCGAGGTCCTGGCGGCCCTGCGGATCGACCCCGCCTGGATGCCACCGACGCGGGAAGGCCCCGAGGTGACCGGCACGGTCACGGCCGAGGCTGCCGCGGCGACCGGGCTCCGAGCGGGCACGCCGGTCGTCGCGGGCGGCGGCGACCAGGCCGCCAACGCCGTCGGGGTCGGAGCCGTCCGGCCGGGGACGGTGGCCCTGTCGCTCGGGACGTCGGGGGTGGTCTTCGCGACGACCGACCGGCCGCTCCACGAGCCGCGCGGCATCGTCCACGCGTTCTGCCACGCCGTCCCCGGGCGCTGGCACATGATGTCGGTGATGCTGTCGGCGGCCGGCAGCCTGCGCTGGTTCCGCGACACGGTCGCGCCGGGCGTCGACTTCGGCGACCTCACGGCGCGGCGCGGCGGACGTGCCCGCCGGCAGCGGCGGCCTCCTGTTCCTGCCGTATCTCACCGGCGAGCGCAGCCCGCACCCGGATCCGCTGGCCCGCGGCGCCTTCGTCGGACTGACCGTCGGCGCACGACCGCCGGCACCTGACCCGGGCGGTCCTCGAGGGCGTCGCCTTCGGCCTGCGCGACGGGCTCGACCTGATGATCGGTGCCGGGATGCCGGCCCCCGACCAGATCCGGGCATCGGGCGGCGGGACGGCGAGCCCGCTCTGGCGCCAGATCCTGGCCGACGTCCTCCAGGCCGAGATCGCCACGGTCAGCACGACCGAGGGAGCCGCCTACGGGGCGGGCCTCCTGGCGGCCGTCGGGGCCGGCTGGTACCCGAGCGTCGAGGCGGCCGCCGACGCCCTGGTCAGCGTCCGGCCCGTCGCCACGCCCGGCCCCGACGGGGAGCGCTATGCCCGCGCGCACGCGATCTACCGGGGCCTGTACCCCGCGTTGGCGCCGACCTTCCGCGCCGACTGAGGCCGCGTTCCTCCTGCGGCTCAGCCGCGCAGCTCGAGCGCCTCGAGCTCGGTCTGGGTGACGTCGCCGGGCTTCTTGCCCAGGATGATCATCCCGAGGATCTCGTCGGTGGTCACGTCCTGCTTCGAGACCGTGTCGACGATCCGGCCGTGGTACATGACGCTGACCCGGTCGGCCAGGTCGTACACGTCGTGGATGTCGTGGCTGATCAGGAAGATCCCGATCCCCTCGGTCTTGAGCTGGCGGACGAGGTTCCGGACCTGGGCGGTCTCGGCCGGCCCGAGCGCGGCGGTCGGCTCGTCCATGATCAGGATCCGGGCGTTGAAGTGGACCGCCCGCGCGATCGCCACCGCCTGGCGCTGGCCGCCGGACAGCGACTTGACCGGCATCGCGAAGCGCTCGAAGTTCGGGTTGAGCCGGCCCATGACCTTGCGGGTCGCGTCCTCCATCGCGTCGTCGTCGAGCGAGCCCCAGCGATTCGTCAGCTCGCGCCCGAGGAACAGGTTGGCCGGTGCGTCGAGGTTGTCGGCCAGCGCCAGCGTCTGGTAGATCGTCTCGATGCCGTAGGCCTTGGCGTCGCGCGGGTTGGAGATCGTCCGCGCCTCGCCGTTGATGAAGATCTCGCCCGAGTCCGCTCGATGCGCGCCCGACAGGACGCGCATCAGCGTCGACTTGCCCGCTCCGTTGCCGCCGACCAGGCCGACGACCTCGCCGGCATGCAGGTCGATGCGTCACCTCGCGCGACGGCGTGGACGCCGCCGAAGGCGACGTTGATGTCGCGCATCTCGACCAACGGAGCCTGATCGGTCATCTTCGCTGCCTCCACCGGTGCGGTCATGATCCGCGCCGCTTGTTGTAGGAGTCCAGGCCGACGGCGACCACCAGCACGATCGACACGACGATGTTCTGGATGGGCGAGTTGAAGCCCATGAAGCTCAGGCCGTAGGCCAGCGACTGCATGACCAGCGCACCGAGGATCGCCCCGGGGATGGTCCCGATGCCGCCGGCGAACGACGTCCCGCCGATGACGGCGGCGGCGATCACGTACAGCTCGTAGCCCTGGCCCAGGTCGAGCGTCCCGCCGTTGAGGCGTGCCGAGGCGATCGCCGCGCTGATGGCGCACAGGATGCCCATCAGGATGAACGTCTTCATGATCGTCCAGCGGGTGTTGATACCGGCCAGCTCGGCGGCATCCGGGTTCCCGCCGTAGGCGAACACGTTGCGGCCGAACTTGCGCCGCGTGGCCAGGAAGGTCATCGCGATGGCCACGCCGATGACGATCATCAACGGCCACGGGATGCCCGACTGGATCTGGAGCCCACCCGGTGGCTCGGTGATCCCGCGCGCCTTGGCGAACTGCGACGCGAGACCGGCCGGCCAGAGGTAGCTGTTGGCGACCCAGACCGCGCCGAGGACGAACAGGCACCCGACGCGTGCCGAGCAGGACCTCGGCCCACATCGGGCGGACGGGGAAGCCGAACTTGTGTCGCTGGCGCCGGGCAGTTCCAGAGCAGGTAGACCACGGCGATGCAGATGACGATGCCGACGATCCAGCTCATCGTCCCGCCGAGCGAGCCCGCGGGCCCGCCTCCGATCAGGACGAACGTGGCGTCGTCCGGCGCGACGGTCGTGCCGCCGCTGAGGACCCAGACGACGCCGCGGAAGCCGAGCAACCCGCCCAGGGTCACGACGAAGGACGGGACGCCGATGTAGGCGATGATGAAGCCCTGGAAGCCGCCGATGAAGGCGCCCAGGCCCAGGCCGATCGCGAGCGCGATGATCCAGCCGAGCGGCTGGTTGACGCCGATCGTCTTCGGGAAGACGTCGGCCATCAGCACCGCGTAGGTCATGCCGATGACCCCGACGAGGGAGCCGACCGACAGGTCGATGTTGCGGGAGACGATGACCATGACCATGCCGGTGGCGATGATCGCCACCGAGGCGGCCTGGACGGACAGCGTCAGGAGGTTGACCGGCTCGAGGAACTGACCACCGGTCGCGATCCCGAACCCGATGAGGATGACGGCGAGCGCCAGGACCATCCCGAACAGCCGAAGGTCGATCTCGGTCGCCCGGACCAGGTCACCGATGCTCCGCCCGCCTTTTTGACCAGCAACCTGGTCTGGGGCGGTCCCGGCCACGTCAGTCATTCGGTCAACTCCTGGCCCGTCTGAATGGAAGCGACCTGCCCCGCGGTGATCGCGGGAGCAGGTCGCGTTCGATCAATGGAGGACGGTGGTCAGCCGCAGACGGCGGGCACCGAACCGGCGGGGACGTTGGCGCAGACCTGCTCCTTGGTCACCCAACCGGCATCGACGACATCCTTGAGGTTGTCCTTGGTGATGGCCGTCGGGGTCAGCGTGATCGAGTTGACCGTGTTGCCCTTCGGCGTCTGGAACGGTGCGGAATTGAGCGACGCCGGAGCCGCGGCGGCCGGCAGGTCGGACGGGGCCTTGACGTCGGTCATCTTGGTGCCCGCGCAGAGCTGCGCGGCCACGCTACCGGCGGTCTCGCCGAGGGCGAAGGCGTTCTTCCAGACGGAGACGTTCTGGGTTCCGAGGGCGACCCGGTTCAGCGCGGCGGTGTCGCCGTCCTGACCCGAGACCGGGACCTTCAGGCCGACCGCGTCGAGCGCGGCGACCACGCCGGTCGCCATGCTGTCGTTCTCGGACAGGACGGCGTCGATCTTGTTGTTGTTGGCCGACAGGGCCGCTTCCATGTTGTTCTTGGCGTTGGTGGTATCCCAGTTGTCGGTGTTCTTCTCGAAGACGACCTTGATCGGGCCCGAGGTGTCACCCAGCTTCGGGATCCCCGCCTCGGTCATACCGGAGCGAAGGAACGCCGAGTTCGGGTCGGTCTCGGCGCCGAGGATGACGGCGTAGTTGCCCGACGGCGCGGCCTTCATGAGGCTCGTGGGCCATCAGGTTCCCGACCTTCTTGTTGTCGAAGGTGATGTAGAAGGTGTTCGGGTCCTCGATGAGGCGGTCATAGGCGATGACCGGGATGCCCGCCGCCGTCGCCTTGGCGATGGCCGGCTTGATGGCCTCGGAGTCCTTGGCGAGGACGATCAGGGCCTTGGCGCCCTGGTTGATCAGGCTGTCGATGTCGGTCAGCTGCTGCTCGGCCTTGTCGTTGGCGTCCGCACGGATGTACGTCCCGCCTGCGGCCGCGATGGCCTTCTGCATGGCCGGCTCGTCAGCCTTCTTCCAGCGCTCCTGCGAGTAGTTGTTCCACGAGACGCCGACCTTGCAGCCGGTGCCCGACGCCGCGGCGGCGCCGCTCGCCGGTGCCGCGGTGCTGCCGGTGCTCGAACAGGCAGCGAAGAGGATCGCGGCGCCCGCGACCAGAGCTGCCACTTTACGAAAGACCATGATCTGCTTCTCCTCCTACGTGTGCATCCATCCCCGTCGAATGCCTTGGTCCGCGCTAGGCTACCACCCTCCTCAATGGAAGAATCGGCGTCCCGCGACGATTCGACGTCGCGTCGACGCATCCACATGGCCGGATCGGCCAGGAGTGGTTCGAAAGCGAGCTCGGCCGCGCCCCGGAGCGGGGCCTCCGCGCCGAGCGATCCGGCGACGACCCGGACGAGTCGTCGGGGCGCCGCGAGGGCGCGTCGATCGAGTTCGGCGTCGACGGTCTCGGCCACGAACGGATGGATCCGTCCGAACAGCCCGCCGAAGACGACCAGACGCGGATCCAGGACGTTGACCAGGCCGGCCAGCCCGATCCCGAGCCACCGCCCGGTCTCCACGAGGGCCCGGAGGGCGGTCGGAGACCCGGCTTCGGCATCGCGCAGGAGGTCGTCGACCTCGGCGCGGCCGCCGTGCGGCGGACGTCCCGCTCGGCGCAACAGGCTGACCGCTCCGACCTCGGTCTCCCAGCACCCGACCGAGCCGCAGCGACAGGCCAGCCCGGCCGGGTTGATCGGCATATGGCCGATCTCGCCCCCGTACCCGGCGACGCCGGTGAACGGTTGGCCCTCGACGATCAGCCCGCCGCCGACCCCGACCTCGCCGGACACGAACAGGACGTGGTCGGCTCCCAGCGCCGCCCCACGGCGGACCTCCGCGAGGGCGCCGAGGTCCGCCTCGTTGGCCAGGTGGATCGGGACCCGGCTCCCGAGGACCCGTTCGAGTCGCTCGCCGAGGGGAACGTCGGTCCAACCGAGGTTCGGCGCCATCGACACGAGGCCATCGGCCCGTCGGACGACGCCGACGACGGCCACCCCGATCGCGATCTCGGATCGGCCGGACCGTCGCGCGCGGACGATCCGGACGAGCTCGGCGAGATCGTCGGCGATCTGGTCCGCGGACGAATGGCCGCGCGGCCGATCGACCCGGATGTGGTCGAGGACCTCGCCGCCCAGCCCGACGACCGCCGCGGCGAGCGAGTCGACCTCGATGTCGAGCGCCAGGACGACCGCGCCCTCAGGGTCGGGGCAGACGAGCGGCGAGGGTCGACCGGGCAACCCGAGCGATGCGGCCGGAGCCTCGGTCACCAGGCCGCCGACGACGAGCTCGCCGATCAGGCCGCGGATCGCGCTCCGGGTCAACCCGGTCCGCGCCACCAGCTCCGAGCGGGAGAGCGGGCCCTGCCCATGGAGCTCGCGGACGATCGCACTCAGGTTCGCCCGGCGGACCGTTTCGCTGCGCTGGCCGATCTCGTCGCGAGCGATCGTCACGGGGTTTGTGTTCCTCTTGTTCAAATGCCCGGCTCAGACTGGTACATTGCCCGGGCAGTGTCAAGAATCCGGGCGCTCCGGGGCCGGCTGAGCGCGCGATGGGAGGCTCGGATCGAACCATGAGTCGAGCGCCAGGGACCACGCTCCGGTGGGGCATCCTCGGACCGGGTCGGATCGCCCCCCGGCTCGTCCGAGCCGTCGCGACCTGCGAGCGCGGGGTGATGACCGCGGTGGCCAGCCGGGATGCCGGTCGGGCCGCCGACTTCGCGGCGCGTCACGGCATCGCTTCGTCGTTCGGAACGTACGACGAGCTTCTGGCATCGCCGGACGTGGACGTCGTCTACATCTCCCTGCCGAACCACCTTCATGCCGAGTGGACGATCCGGGCCCTCGAGGCCGGCAAGCATGTCCTGTGCGAGAAGCCGCTCGCGCTGTCGGTCGACCAGGTCGACGCCGTCATCTCCGTCGCCGACCGGACGGGCCGGATCGCGGTGGAGGGGTTCATGTACCTCCACCATCCGCAGATCCTCCGGGCGGTCGAGCTCGCCCGGAGCGGCGCGCTGGGTCGGCTCGAGCTCGTCAACGGGTCGTTCTCGTTCTTCCTGACCTATCCGGACGATCCGCGGGTCGACCCGGCCAAGGGCGGCGGCTCGCTGTGGGACGTCGGCTGCTACCCGGTGACGTTCGCCCGGCGGATCGCCGACGAGATGCCCGACCGCGTCGCGGCGTTCGCCCGGTTCGACGAACGAGAGGTCGACCGCACCTTCATCGGCCAGCTCCGGTTCCCGAGCGGCCTGCTCGCCCAGTTCGATAGCGGGTTCGCCGCCCCCGACCGTGAGCGGCTCGAGGTCGTCGGGAGCGACGCCACGCTCGTGCTGGGGAGCCCGTTCCTGCCGGAGCCGGAGGGTCCGCCCCCGACGCTGACGCTCTGGCGCGGTCGTGACGCGACCCCGGTCGATGTCGCCTCGGTGGACCAGTACGCCGCCGAGGTCGACGATCTCACGGCCGCGATCCTCGACGGGACCACGCCCCGGATGGGCCTCGACTTCAGTCGGGGTACCATCGCGACGCTCGTCGACCTCGACGATGCCGCGCGGGTGAACGCCGGGCTGCCCCGTCGTCGGCCCCCTTCCGGGCTCGCCTGAGCCCGGACGCCTCGCCGCGAGGGCCCTGGAGGAGAGACGCCTTGACGCACCGGACGAGACTCGTCGCCGCCGTCGTCGGACTCGTGACCGTCGCGGTGGTGGCGACCGGCCTGTTCGTCGTCCAGCCGTGGAACCAGCGACCCACGTGCCCGCCGGCCGCCGACCATCCCGAGTGGTCGGTCGCGCGACGCTGGGACGAGGCGACCCTCGACGCGATCCGGCGGGCCCTGCCCGCCCCGACGGTCCACGCCCGGAACCTGTTCCACACCTCGGCCGCGATGTGGGATGCCTGGGCGACCTACGACCCGACCGCGGATGGCTACATCTTCAAGGAGAAGCACAGCGCGTCGAACGCGGACGCGGCCCGCCAGGAGGCGATGAGCTACGCCGCCTACCGGATCCTCACGTCGCGCTACATCAAGGCGGTCGGCGGCGCCGATTCGCTCTCGGAGTTCGACGACGTGATGGACACGCTGTGCTACCCGATCGCCGTCACCACGACCGACGGTGATTCACCCGCGGCCGTCGGCAACCGGATCGCGGCCGCGGTCATCGCCTATGGGCTGGCCGACGGCTCGAACCAGGCGAACGGCTATGCGGACCCGGCCTACACGCCGGTCAACGATCCGCTGGTCGTGGCGAAGTCCGGAACGACGATGAAGGACCCCAACCGCTGGCAGCCCCTCCAGATCGAGCACATGGTCTCCCAGAACGGCATCCCCGTGGTCAACGGGGTCCAGCAGGCCGTCGGCACGCAGTGGGGCCACGTCACGTCGTTCGCACTGCCGGACGCGGGTGCCGACGGCGTGCCCATGGACCCGGGCCCCCAGCCGATGCTCGGCGGCGATCCGGCTTCGGACCAGGCGTACAAGGACCAGGCGATCGAGGTGATCCGGGACAGCGGCGAGCTCGATCCGGCGCAGTCGGCGACGATCGACATCTCGCCGGCGGCTCGCGGCAACAACAGCCTCGGCGCGAACGACGGCAAGGGCTACGCGGTCAACCCGGTGACGGGCAAGCCGTACGCGCCGAACGTCGTCAACCTCGGTGACTTCACCCGGGCGCTGACCGAGTTCTGGGCCGACGGCCCCAAGTCGGAGACGCCGCCCGGACACTGGAACGTCATCGCCAACAAGGTGTCGGACGAGCTCGCGCCGAACCTCAAGATCGGCGGGACGGGGCCGAGCGTCGATCGGCTCGAGTGGGACACCAAGCTGTATCTCGCCTTGAACGGCGCGGTCCACGATGCGGCCATCGCGGCCTGGGGACTGAAGGGCCACTACGACTCGGTCCGGCCGATCTCGATGATCCGCTATATGGGCGGCCGCGGCCAGTCGAGCGACCCGAGCCTGCCGTCGTACGACAAGGAAGGCTTGCCGCTCGTCCCCGGGCTGGTCGAGCTGGTCAGCAAGGACACGACCGCGACGGGGCAGCGTCACGCCGCCCTGGCCGGTCACGAGGGCGAGATCGCGATCAAGGCCTGGTCCGGCAACCCCACGGATCCCAAGACCCAGACGAGTCCGGTCGACTGGATCCTCGCGGTCGATTGGGTCCCCTACCAGCTCCCGACCTTCGTCACCCCGTCGTTCCCGGCGTACGCGTCGGGGCACAGCACCTTCAGCCGGGCGGCGGCTGAGGTGCTCACGGCGTTCACCGGGAGCCCGAATGTCCCAGGTGGGCTCGACGAGTGGACCACCAAACCCGGCACGCTCAAGGTCGAGGCAGGACCCACCCAGGACGTCACGCTCCAGTGGGCGACCTACTACGACGCCGCCGACATGGCCGGTCAGTCCCGGCTCTACGGCGGGATCCACATCCAGGCGGACGACTTCACCGGTCGGAAGCTGGGCGCCGAGTGCGGCAAGGAGGCATGGGCGCGGGCCCAGACCTTCTACTCCGGAGGGGCGACGCAGTGACCCGACCCGACGCGCGGTCGATGAGGGCGGCGGATCGGTGATCCCGTGAGCCGGAGGCGGACGCTGCTCGTCGCCGTCGGGATCGTCGTGGTGGTCGTGGCTGGCGCGGCGCTCGCTGTCAGCCGGCTCGGCGGCAGCACGCCGACGGCGGCCCTCGGGGCGCCCCATTTCGTCGAGGAGGCGGCGGCGGCGGGCATCGACCACACCTATGGCGGGGACTTCGTGTGGGCGACCGGCGGCGGCGTCGCGGCCTTCGACTGCAACGGCGACGGGAAGCAGGACCTCTACTTCGCCGGCGGCGGCCGAGCCGGCGACGCTCTACCGGAACGACAGCCCCGTCGGCGGTGCCCTGAAGTTCACGCGCCCTTCCCGACCCCGTCACCGACCTGACCGATGTCAACGGCGCCTACCCGATCGACATCGACGGCGACGGCAACGTCGACCTGGCGGTCCTGCGGATCGGCGGAAGCGAGCTGCTGCGCGGCCTGGGCGACTGCCGGTTCGAAGCCGCCAACGAGCGCTGGGGGTTCGACGGCTCACCGGCCTGGGACTCGGCGTTCAGCGCGAAATGGGACGGCGCAGACGCGTTGCCGACCCTCGCGGTCGGTCGCTATCGCAAGCTCGACGCCACGGGCGCCCCGACCCTGGAGTGCGACGACAACGAGGTCCTCCGACCGTCCACCGACGGGACCCGCTACGCGCCCCCGGTGGCCCTGCGACCGGGCTATTGCGCGCTGTCGATGCTGTTCAGCGACTGGGATCGATCGGGCCGCCGGGACCTGCGCGTGAGCAACGACCGACACTACTACGACCAGGTCAACGGCGAAGAGCAGCTCTGGCGGGTCGCCGCGGGGCAGCCGCCGCGCGCCTACACCGATGCCGACGGCTGGATCCCGAACCAGATCTGGGGGATGGGGATCGCCAGCTACGACCTCACCGGCGACGGCTATCCCGAGGTGTTCCTGACGAGCCAGGGTGAGAACAAGCTCCAGACGTTGAGCCTGGGAGCCGACAAGCCGACCTACCGGGACATCGGGCTCAAGCGCAACGCCAACGCCGCGGAGCCCTACACGGGCGGCGACACGCTCCCATCGACGGCCTGGCACGCCGAGTTCCAGGACGTCAACAACGACGGCTTCGTCGACCTGTTCATCGCCAAGGGCAACGTCAAGGACCTGCCCGACTACGCGCTGAAGGATCCCAGCAACCTCCTCCTCGGGCAGGCCGACGGCACGTTCAAGGAGGGCGGGATGGATGCGGGGATCGTCGACTTCGGCCTGGGTCGCGGTGGCGCGCTGGTCGACCTCAACCTCGACGGGCTGCTCGACCTCGTGGAGGTCGACTACGGCAGCCCGGTCAAGGTCTGGCGGAACGTCGGCAGCGGCGATGCGGCGAGACCGGCTCCGATGGGCGGCTGGCTCGCCCTGAAGGTCTCGCAGCCGGCCCCGAACCGCGACGCGATCGGGTCGTGGGTCGAGGTCAAGGTCGGCGACACGACGCTCCGTCGCGAGATCACGATCGGCGGCGGTCATCAGGGTGGCCAGCTCGGCTGGACGCACTTCGGCCTGGGGCCCGCCCAGGCGGCCCAGGTCCGGGTACAGTGGCCCGACGGCGAGTGGGGGCCGTGGCTGGACGTGAAGGCCGACGGGTTCTACGAGCTCCAGCGCGGCGCGACGGTCGCCAGCCCGTGGCGACCGCCGGGTCCGTAGGGAGGACGGCGATGACCCGACCGCGGCTGGCCGACGTGGCGCTCCCCGACTTCGGGATGCCCGACGCGACGCCGGAGGTCCCGAAATCGACCTACCACACCCGCCTCGAGGCGCTGCGCGAGCGAGCCGAGGCGCACGGATACGACCGGCTGATCGTGTATGCCGACCGGGAGCACAGCGCCAACCTGGCATTCCTGACCGGGTTCGATCCCCGGTTCGAGGAGGCCGTCCTCATCGTGGGCCCGAGCGAGCCGCCGCTCGTCCTCGTCGGCAACGAGTGCTACGGGGTGGCCGCCGCCGCACCGCTGCCGTTGCGCCGCGAGCTATTCCAGGACCTCAGCCTGCCGAGCCAGCCACGCGATCGTTCGCGGCCGCTGGCCGACATCCTCGGCGGCGAGGGGATCCGGGCGGGCAGACGGGTCGGGCTGATCGGCTGGAAGACGTACGCGGATCGCACGACGATCGAGCTGCCCGCCTTCATCGTCGACGAGGTCCGGCGACTGGTCGGCCCGGGTGGCTCGGTCGAGAACGCCGGTCACCTGCTCATCGACGCCGGTGACGGGCTGCGGGTGATCAACGACGTCGACCAGCTCGCCTGCTTCGAAGCGGCGTCGTGCCGGACCTCGACCGGCGTCCGTCGCCTCCTGACCGGCCTCCGCCCGGGGCTCACCGAGCGCGAGGCCGTCGGTCTCCTCGAGTGGGACGGCTCGCCGCTGTCATGTCACCTGATGCTGACCGCAGGCCCGCGCGCCACGTACGGCCTGCTCAGCCCCGGCGACCGCCGGATCGAACGCGGTGACCCGTTCACCGTGGCGTTCGGCATCTGGGGCGCCTTGACCTGCCGAGCCGGGTTCGTGGTCGAGGACGCGACCGAGCTGCCGCCCGGGGTCGGCGACTACCTCGACCGCCTTGTCGGGCCGTACTTCGCTGCGGTCGCCGAGTGGTACGCGTCACTCCGGGTCGGACAGACCGGCGGGACCCTCCAGGCGATCGTCGACCGACACCTCGGCGACCCGTTCTTCGGGATCTTCCTCAATCCGGGACACCAGCTCCATCTCGACGAGTGGGTCAACTCGCCGATCTCGCCCGGGTCGACGGTCGAGCTCCGGTCCGGGATGGCCTTCCAGGTCGACATCATCCCGGCGACCGGCGGCCAGTACTTCACGACCAACATCGAGGACGGCCTCGCGCTCGCCGACGAGACCCTGCGGGCGTCGCTCGCCGAGCGCTATCCCGGCGCCTGGAGCCGGATCCAGGCACGCCGTCGGTTCATGGCCGACGGCCTCGGCATCGATCTCCACCCCGACGTCCTGCCGTTCTCGAACATCCCGGCGTACCTGTCCCCGTTCCTCCTCCGACCCGATCGGGTGATGACCCTGGCGGGCTGACCGACCGGACGGACAGCCGCCCGGTCACGTCCGACCCTTACTACGGGCATCCTCGAAGAGCCGGTCACGCAGACCGATCCGGCCGTCTGGCTTCAGGATGGACCTCCGGATCGGGCGTCGCAGCGATGCCCGTTCTATCCGTGGCCCCGGAGCGACCAGCGCGGACTCGACGGGACGTCCAGGTGCGGTCCCAGCAATGCCCGTTCTATCCGGGCCCCGGAGCGACCAGCGCGGACGGGCCTCGGTGCGTCCCCGCGGACCTCGCCGCGACCGCCGCGGGCCTCCGCGGACCTCGCCGTGACCGCCGCGGGCCTCGGTGGGACCGCCGCGGGCGGGCGCGTCTCAGCCGGGCCGGTCGACGAGGATCACGTCGAGCAGGCGCGGTCCGTGGACCCCCTCGATCCGCTCGAGCTCGATGTCGCTGGTCGCCGACGGACCGCTGACCCACGTCTGCGCCCGGGTGGGATCGAGCCGGGCCACTCCTTCGGGCACGGTCCCGACGACCTGGTCCGCGGTCACGACGCAGATCAGTCGATCGGGCAGGAGGCTGAGGACGCGTCGGCCCTGACCCGGCCCGGCGTCGAGGACGAACGTGCCGGTCTCGGCGATGGCCACGGCGCAGCGGGTGATGGTCCCGTCGATCCCGTCCAGCTCCTCGACCGAGAGCGGCGGGTCGTCATGGATCCGCTCGACCGGGGTCCCGGCCAGCCAGCCATCCGGGATCCCGCCCGGCACGACCAGCCGGCGGATCCCGCGATCCGCGATCGCCGCCGCGACGGTCGCGGTGAGACCGGCCGGATCGGTCCGGTGGACCGTGGACCGGTAGTCGGCGACGCGCTCGGCGAACAGGTCGAGCACGTCCACGTCGTCGGGCAGCCGCTGCTCGTAGTCACGCGGGATCGCGCTCGAAGCCGGCCGGTCGACGAGCGCGGCGGCGATCCTCGCCAGGACCTCGGCCCGGCGCGCCGACGCGTCGGCCTGGACCTTGCCGGTCATCGCCCGTCGTCCCGGCCGCCGGTCCGGCGCCACCAGGCGCGGAACGACTCGCGTGCCGGCGTCCTGAGGTCGCGTCGCCGGAGCCAGGCGCCGGCCCAGCCGGGTACCGGCAGCCGTCCGATCGCCCCGCGGCGACCGACGACCCGTCCACCGACCGACGCCACGCGCTCCGCCCACTCGAGTCGGCGAGGCGTCCGCAGGACCCAGCCGGCGGCCGCCATCGAGCCGGCCTCCGGGGTCGGGATCCGGTGGGACCGCGCCTCGTGCTCGACGACCTGCGCCCGCAGGTGGACGAGCACCTCCGGGATGTCGATCCTGACCGGGCAGGCGTCGAAGCAGGCGCCGCACAGCGACGATGCGAACGGCAGCGAGGCGGTCTGCTTGTCGACCGGGTGGTGGGCGATCCCGCGCAGCTGCGGCGTGAGGATCGCGCCGATCGGTCCGGGGTAGGCCGACCCGTAGGCCCGCCCGCCGGTCCGTTCGTAGACCGGGCAGACGTTGAGGCAGGCCGAACAGCGGATGCAGCGCAGTGCCTGCCGCCCGACCTGGTCCGACAGGACGTCGGTCCGCCCGTTGTCGAGCAGGACCAGGTGGAACTCCTGCGGCCCGTCGCCGGGGGTGACCCCGGTCCACATCGAGGTGTACGGGTTCATCCGCTCGGCGGTCGCCGAGCGCGGCAGGAGCTGGAGGAAGACCTCGAGGTCCCGCCAGGTCGGCACGAGCTTCTCGATCCCGAGGACGGTGATCAGGACGTCGGGCAGGGTCAGGCACATCCGCCCGTTGCCCTCGGACTCGACGACCGCGATGGTGCCGGTCTCGGCGACCGCGAAGTTCCCCCCGGACACGGCGACCCGCGCGCGCAGGAACTTCTCGCGCAGATGGCGGCGGGCGGCCTCCGCCAGCTGCTTCGGATCGTCGGTCAGGTCGGTCGGCGCGGGCCGCCCGACCTTGCCCATCTCGTCGCGGAAGATGTCGCGGATCTCGGTCCGGTTGCGATGGATCGCCGGGACCAGGATGTGCGACGGCAGGTCGTGCCCGAGCTGGACGATCATCTCGGCCAGGTCGGTCTCCCAGACGTCGATGCCCTCGATCGCGAGCGCCTCGTTGAGCTCGATCTCCTGGGTCGTCATCGACTTGACCTTGACCACCTCGGTCACGCCGTGCGCCCGGGCGATCTCGACGACGATCGCGTTCGCGTCGGCCGCATCGCGCGCCCAATGGACGACGCCACCGGCCGCGATGACGGCCCGCTCGAGGCGTTCGAGCATCGCCGGCAGGTCGCGCAGGACCTCGTCCTTGATCGCGGCGCCGGCGAGCCGGAGCTCCTCCCAGTCGTCGCGCTCGGCCACGACGCGCGACCGCTTGTCGCGGATCGTGGTCGTCGCCCGGCGCAGGTTGGCTCGGAGCTGAGGGTCGGCGAGGGCGATCCTGGCGGCCTCGGGGAACGGCGGCGTGCCGCGGAACGTCGGCAGCGGCGGACGCGCCGTCACGGCGATGGGCGGATCCGACCCGCCCGGGACGGTCGTCCCTCCGTCATCCGGCGACGCCCCGTCACCCGTCATGCCTCCGGCCCGGGTCCGGCCAGGATCTCGGCCAGGTGCATGACCCGCATCGGCGAGCCGCTCCGCGACAGGAGGCCGCCGATATGCATCAGGCACGACGTGTCCGCGGAGGTCAGGACCTCCGCGCCGGTGCCCAGGATGTCGGCGACCTTGTCGTCGCCCATCGCGATCGACGTGTCCGCGTTCTTCACCGCGAACGTCCCACCGAACCCGCAGCACTGGTCCGCCCGTGGCACCGGGCTGAGGGTGAGGCCATCGACGGCCGCGAGCAGTCGCTCGGGCCGATCGCCGATCCCGAGGAGTCGGACCGAGTGACACGTCGGATGGAAGGCCACGGTGTGCGGGAAGCTGGCTCCGACGTCGGTCAGCCCCAGGACGTCCACCAGGAACTCCGTCAGCTCGTGGACCCGCGGCGTCACCGCGGCCACCCGGCCCGGGAGGTCGGGGTGCGCCCGGGTCGCCGCAACGGACGCGGCGACGGTGGCGTGATGGTGGCGGACCATCGCGGCACACGACGGCGACGGCGTGACGATCGCGTCGTAACCCGCGAACGCCGCGGTGAATCCGTCGACCAGTGGGATGCAGGCGTCCCGGTACCCGGAGTTGAAGTGCATCTGCCCGCAGCAGGTCTGCGCCGCCGGGAACTCGACCTCGTGACCGAGTCGTCGGAGGAGTCGGACCACCGCCTGACCGACGTCCGGGAACAGGGCGTCGTTGAAACAGGTGATGAACAGGGCGATCCGCATCTCGTCAGCCTACGCCGCTCGTGGCCCCGGCCCGCGGCTCGAACCGACGGACGTCCTGCGTGGCCAGGACCAGCGCACGCAAGCGCTCGAGGTCACCGGAGATCAGCCCGTGCGCCCGCGCCTGGACCAGGACGTTCCCGAGCGCGGTCGCCTCGACCGGGCCGGCCACGACCGGGAGCGCGCAGGCATCGGCGGTCAGCTGGCACAGGAGCGCGTTGCGCGCCCCGCCGCCGACCAGGTGGACGACCTCGACCGGACGACCGGACAGGCGGGCGGCATCGCGGACCGCTCGCCCGTACGCGGCCGCGAGGCTGTCGAGCACGCACCGGACGATCGCCGGCCGCGTCGTCGGCTCGGGCTGCTCCGTGGCCCGGCACGCCGCCAGGATCCGGGCGGGCATGTCGCCGGGCGGGAGGAACACGGGGTCATCGGGATCGATGACCGGACCGCCCGCCGGCAGCTCGGCGGCGGCGATCAGGAGATCCGCCAGGCGCTCGGGGCTCCCGTCGAGCTCCCACGCCCGGAGCGACTCCTGGAGGAGCCACAGGCCCATGACGTTGCGCAGGTAGCGGATCCGGTCGTCGACCCCGCCCTCGTTGGTGAAGTTGGCGAGTCGACTCTCCTCCGACAGGATCGGCCCGTCCAGCTCGACCCCGACGAGCGACCACGTCCCGCAGGCGATGTACGCGAACGGGCGGTCGCCGGCCGGCACCGCCACGACCGCGGACGCCGTGTCGTGCGACCCGACCAGGGTCAGCATCGTGGCGTCGGACATGCCGGTCTCCGCCCTGACCTCGTCGCGAAGCGGTCCGATGACCTCGCCGGGCGAGGCCAACCGCGGGAACAGGCCGTCGGGCAGACCGAGCGTGGCGATCAGCTCGCGATCCCATGACCGTCGGTGGACGTCGAGCAGCCCGGTCGTCGAGGCGTTGGTGATCTCGGCGACCTGTGCCCCGGCCAGCCAGTAGCCGAGCAGGTCCGGGATCAGCAGCAGCCGGGCGGCGGCCTCCAACAGCGACGACCCGCGCGCGGCCTCGAGCTGGTAGATCGTGGTGAACGGAAGGAACTGGAGCCCGGTCCGGGCGTACAGCTCGCGCTGCGGGATCCGGGCATGGACGGCTGGCACCGCGGCCGAGTTCCGATCGTCGCGATAGTGGTACGGGTCGCCGAGCAGCACGCCGTCCCGGTCCACGAGACCGTAGTCGATCGCCCAAGAGTCGAGGCCGACGCTGACCAGGTCGGGTGCCGCGCGGACCGCGCCGCGCAACCCGACGAGGACCTCCCGATGGAGTCGAAGGGCGTCCCAGTGGAGCCCGTCCGGGAGCCGGACCGGGTCGTTGGCGAAGCGATGGAGCTCGGTCAGCTCCAGGTCGTCGGGCCCGACCCGTCCGACCATCACCCGACCGCTCGAGGCGCCGAGATCGACGGCCGCGACGAGCCGGCCGGTCACCGCAGGAAGGCCGCCGCGACACCCGCGTCGACCGGGATGTGGAGCCCCGTCGTCTGGCTCAGCTCGCCACCGGTGAGGGCGAACACCGCGCTGGCCACGTGCTCCGGCAGGACCTCCTGCTTGAGCAGCGTGCGCTGGGCATAGAACTCGCCGAGCTTGTCCTCCGGGATCCCGTACGTCCGGGCGCGGTCCGCACCCCAGCCCTTGGCGAAGATCCCCGACCCACGGACGACGCCGTCGGGGTTCACGCCGTTGACCCGGATCCCGTACGCGCCGAGCTCGGCGGCGAGCAGCCGGACCTGATGGGCCTGGTCGGCCTTCGAAGCCCCGTAGGCCAGGTTGTTCGGCCCGGCGAACAGGGCGTTCTTGCTGACGATGTAGACGAGGTCGCCGCCGAGGCCCTGCTCGATCATGATCCGAGCCGCTTCGCGTGAGACGAGGAACGACCCGCGCGCCATCACGTCGTGCTGCAGGTCCCAGTCGGCCAGGGTCGTCTCGAGGAGCGGCTTCGAGATCGACAGTCCCGCGTTGTTGACGACGAGGTCCACCCCGCCGAAGGCCAGGACCGCAGCCTGCAGTCCCGCGGTTACCATCGCTTCGTCGGTGACGTCGACCGTCATCGGGATCGCGACGTCGGGGCCGCCGATCTCGGCGGCGACCGTCGCGGCGCTGTCGCCGTCGATGTCGGCCACGACGACACAGGCGCCCTCCGCGGCAAGGCGCAGGGCGATCGCCCGGCCGATGCCCGAGCCCGCGCCGGTGACGAACGCGACGCGGGCGGCGAGCGGCTTCGGCCGTGGGAGTCGGGCCAGCTTGGCCTCCTCGAGCGCCCAGTACTCGATCCGGAACTTCTCAGACTCGGGGATCGGGGCGTACGTCGAGAGCGCCTCGGCGCCGCGCATCACGTTGATCGCGTTGACGTAGAACTCGCCGGCCACGCGAGCCGTCTGCTTGTTCGGTCCGAAGCTGAACATCCCGACCCCCGGGATGAGGACGATCGCCGGATCCGCGCCCCGCATCGGCGGGCTGCTGGCGTCGGCATGGCGCCGGTAGTACGCCGCGTAGTCGTCACGGTACGCGGCGTGGAGCTCCTTGACCCGCGCGATGACCGCGTCGATCGGTGCGGTCGGCGGAAGGTCGAGCACCAAGCGGCTTCACCTTCGTCCGCAGGAAGTGGTCCGGGCACGAGGTCCCGAGCTCGGCGAGTCGGGGGTGCTCAGAGCGGGCGAGGAAGTCGAGGACGACCTCGCTGTCCGTGTAATGACCGACCTGGGGTCGGTCGGTCGACGCCAGCCCGCGAACGATCGGGAGAAGGGCCGCCGCCCGGGCACGCCGCTCGACCTCGGGGAGCGGTCCGTGGTCGGCCAGGACGGGACCGAACGGCTCGCTCCGACCGCGCTCGGCGATGAACCGCTCCGCCGTTCGGATGATCTCGAGCGAGCGAGCCTCGCACTCGTCGGACGTGTCGGCCCAGGCGGTGATCCCGTGCCCTCCCAGGATCGCGCCGATCGCGTCGGGGTGTCGCTCCTGGATCGCCGCCATGTCCAGTCCGAGCTGGAACCCGGGGCGTCGCCACGGGACCCAGGCCACCCGTCCTCCGAAGCAGTCGGACGTCAGCGTCTCGCCGTCGGCCGCGGTCGCGAAGGCGATCCCGGAGTCCGGATGGAGGTGGTCCACGTGGGCGGCGTCGACCAGACCGTGCATCGCCGTGTCGATCGACGGCGCCGCTCCACCTCGGCCGTGGAGGCAGTAGTCGAACGCGGCGACCATCTCGTCCTCGCGGTCGACGCCCGGGTAGACCGCGACGAGCGAGCGGAGCCGGTCGAGGCGGAGGACGGCCAGCCCCGGTTCCGCGAGGGTCGCCAGGTCGCCGCCAGAACCCTTGACCCAGAGCAGCTCGACCGGGTCGCCGGTGACCGGGTCGATCGCCCGGCCCTTGGCCGACGTGTTGCCGCCGGCGTAGTTCGTGTTGCGAGGGTCCGCCCCGAGGCGATGCGAGCGCGCGAGGAGCTGGTCGACCGCCGGGTCGTCGTCGGCCGGACTCATGCTCCCCAACCGGCCTGGTTGCCGCCGACCCGCTCGGCGACGATCCGCTCGGCGTAACCCGATCGCGCGTACGCGGCGACCGGATCCGGGTCGAGCCCGTCGGCCACGCGCATGTCGGCGAGGAGCGGGCGGACATCGGTGTTGTAGGCGTCCATGAACACGGCGTTCGCCCCGAGGACGTCGCCCGCCCGCTGCGCCGCCGCGAGCCCATCGCGATCGACCGACAGGGCCTTGGCAGTCGCCTCCTGGACATTCATGACGGATCGGATCTGGCCCGGGATCTTGGGCTCGATGTTGTGGCACTGATCGAGCATGAACGCGACCCCGCGCCCCGGGTCGATGGCGCCGGCCCGGACGACCTCGTGCATGATCCGGAACAGCTGGAACGGATCGGCCGATCCGACCATCAGGTCATCGTCGGCGTAGAACCGGGAGTTGAAGTCGAACCCGCCGAGCTTGTCGGCGCGGAGCAGCAGCGCGACGATGAACTCGATGTTCGTCCCGGGAGCGTGGTGACCGGTGTCGACCACGACCTTGGCCTTGTCGCCGAGCCGCAGGCAATGGGCGAACGACGTCCCCCAGTCGGGCACGTCCATCGTGTAGAACGACGGCTCGAAGAGCTTGTACTCGAGGACCATCCGCTGGTCCGGGCCGAGCCGGGCGTAGACCGCGGCGAGCGCCTCGGCGAGTCGATCCTGCCGATCGCGGATGTCATCCTGGCCCGGGTAGTTGGTCCCGTCGGCGAACCACAGCTTGAGGTCGCGCGAGCCCGTCGCGTCCATGATGTCGACGCACTCGAGCAGGTGGTCGAGCGCCTTGCGTCGGACCCGTGGGTCCGGGTGACAGACGCTCCCGAGCATGTAGTCGTCGTCCTGGAAGACGTTCGAGTTGATCGTCCCCAGCGCGACCCCCGCGTCCGCGGCGTGGCGAGCGAGGTCGGCGTAGTCGTCGACCTTGTCCCACGGGATGTGCAGTGCGACGGTGGGAGCGGCGCCCGTGTAGCGATGGACCTGTGCGGCGTCGTCGACCTTCTCGTAGGGCGTGCGGGGCACTCCCCGCTGGGCGAACACCTTGAACCGGGTGCCCGAGTTACCGAATGCCCACGACGGGAGCTCGATCCGCAGCGACCTGATGCCCGCAGCGATGGCTTGGTCCTGGCTCACTCGCGTCGCCTCCGTCGCTGGGCGTGATCCCTGGCACCGGCCGGGCGGGCGGCGACATCGTCGTCGCCCGGAGGAGGTGGGCCACGATGATGCGCCGTCTGCCGGTCGGTCGGCGCGCCGTCCGGGACGATGCCTCGAAGGCCCCATCCGAACGTCCACGCCATGCTAACGGATGCACCTTGCCACATCTTTCGTTTGGTTTCAATCTTCTTCTTGACAGTGCGTAAATGCTCCGACTAGTGTTCCGCAATCGCAACCCCTCGGTCCCTCCGCTGATGCAGGGAGTCCCAACGTGCGCCTCGACGGGAAGTCCGGCGACGTCTTCGCGAGCGAGCGACAGGATCGCATCGCCCGCCTCGTCGAGGAGCACGGCCGCGCCCGGGTGAGCGCGCTCGCGGAACGGTTCGCGGTCTCCTCGGTCACCATCAGGAAGGACCTCCTTGCGCTCGAAGCGAGCGGTCGGGTCGTCCGGACTCACGGCGGCGCGATCGCTCCCGACGCGAACGGCCCGGAGGTCGCGTTCGACATCCGGGAACGGCTCCAATCGGGCGAGAAGACCCGGATCGGGGCTGCCGCGGCCGGTCGCGTCCGTGAGGGGGAGAGCATCGTCCTCGACGCCAGCACGACCGCCCTGTACCTCGCCCGCCATCTCAAGCAGCGGCGCGTCTGGACGAACCTGACCGTGATCAC
Organism: uncultured Chloroflexia bacterium; assembly: GCA_963781845.1. Classification (GTDB taxonomy): domain Bacteria; phylum Chloroflexota; class Limnocylindria; order Limnocylindrales; family CSP1-4; genus Chersky-267. The sequence goes on from CAWAHN010000012.1 coordinate 27,935, forward strand.
GAACGGCCTTCGGATCGCATCGGAGCTGGCCGGGCACCCCGGGATCACCGTCCTGATGCTCGGTGGTCGGGTCCGCTGGGAGGCCCTCTCGGTCGTCGGCCAGCTGGGCGACGGGCTGTTCTCGCGGATCAACGTCCAGACGGCGTTCGTCGGAGCGGCCGGGTTCACGATCGAGACGGGGCTGAGCGATGCCACCGACGAGGAGGCCCAGATCAAGCGCTCGATGGTGGGCGCCGCCCACGAGGTCGTGGCGATCGTCGACCACACCAAGTGGCGGCGCGCCGCCTTCTCGACCTTCTGCCGGACGGAGGAGATCGATGCCGTCGTGACCGACGATGCCGCCCCGGCGGACATGGTCGGCGAGCTCATCGGACGCGGCATCGACGTCCGGCTGATCGCCGACCCGGCCGCGACCCAGACCGATCCGAGCCGACGGCTCGAGAACGACCCGAGCACGCCCGCCGAGCCCGACCGGATCGGATCGTGACCGGTCCGATGAGCCCGGACGCGGGCGGGCCGGTCGGTCGCGCGCCTGCCGTCGTACCGCCCGCCGGTCCGGGCACCGCGGGGACGACGCCGGGACGAGCCGAGCTGCGGGGGATCTCGAAGCGGTTCGGGGCGACCCAGGCCCTCGACGATGTCTCGCTCGAGCTGCTCACCGGGGAGATCCACGGGCTGGTCGGGGAGAACGGTGCGGGCAAGAGCACGCTGGTCAAGATCCTGGCCGGCGTCCACCAGCCGGACAGCGGCTCGATCCGGCTCGACGGCGAGGTCGTCGAGCTGCACGGTCCGGCGCACGCGCGATCGCTCGGCATCGCGGTCGTCCACCAGGAGCCACAGCTGTTCCCGGACCTGACCGTCGCCGAGAACGTGTTCCTGGCCCACGCGCCGCGGGCCAGGCTCGGGACCATCGATTGGGGCCGGATGCGTCGGGCGGCACGGTCGATCTTCGAGGAGCTCGACGTCAAGGTCGATCCGGGCACGCTCGTGCGCGGCCTGTCGATGGCCGACCAGCAGCTGATCGAGATCGCCAAGGCGCTCTCGTTCGAGGCACGCGTCCTGATCCTCGACGAACCCACGGCCTCGCTGTCGGCCCACGAGGTCGACCGCCTGTTCACGATCGTCCGGCAGACCCGGGACCGGGGCGTCGCGGTCCTGTTCGTGAGCCACCGTCTGGAGGAGGTCTTCGGACTGTGCGATCGGACGACCGTCTTCCGCGACGGCCGCCACGTCGTGACCGCGGCGACGTCCGAGCTTACGACCGGCGACCTCGTCCGGTACATGGTCGGACGAGCCGTCTCGCTCTTCCCGAAGGTCGAGTCGCCGGTCGGCGACGTCCTGCTCGAGGTCCGCGGGCTCACCCGGCCGGAGACGTTCAACGATGTGTCGTTCTCGGTCCGCGCCGGCGAGATCGTCGGCATGGCGGGGCTGGTCGGAGCTGGTCGGACGGAGGTCGCGCGCGTCCTCTTCGGCGTGGACCGGCCGGAACGGGGCGAGATCCTCCTGGGCGGGCGGGCCGTCAAATTCGAGAGCCCGTCGGCCGCGATGCAGGCGGGGATCGCCTACGTGCCCGAGGATCGCCACCAGGACGGTCTCGTGCTCGACTTCTCGATCTCGTCGAACGTGACGCTGCCGATCCTTCATCGGATGTTCCCGGGCCTGTTCGTTCGCGGGTCAGCCGAGCGAGCCGTCGCCGCCCGCTACGCCGATCGGCTCCAGATCCGGACCACCGGTGTCGACCAGACGGTCTCGGACCTGTCCGGGGGCAACCAGCAGAAGGTCGTGCTCGGGAAGTGGCTGGCCACCGAACCGCGGATCCTGATCCTCGACGAGCCGACCCGCGGGATCGACATCGGGGCCAAGGTCGAGGTCCACCGGATCATCTCCGAGCTGGCCGCGTCAGGTCTCGGGATCCTGCTCATCTCGAGCGACCTGCCCGAGGTCCTGGCCATGTCCGATCGGATCCTGGTCATGCACGAGGGCGCGATCACCGCCGAGATCGACCGGTCCGACGCGTCCGAGGAGCGGGTCATGTTCGCCGCGACGGGCCAGTCGGACGACCGGGCGAACGGCGCGCCGGCTGCGGTCGACGGCGGCACGGGCGCCGCGGAGGGCGCTCCACATGTCTGAGCTGGCCGCGGCGCGCCCCACCGCGGAGCCCGGTCCCACGGTCCGGTTGCTGACCGTGGTCGCTCGCCAGCGCGAGCTCAGCCTGGTCATCGTGATGGTGCTCCTGGGCACGTTCGTCGCGACCCAGGCGCCGCAGTTCCTGTCGACCACGAATCTCACCCAGGTGACGGTCCTCGCGTCGATCATCGCCATCGCGGCGGTCGGCGAGGCGATGGTGGTCCTGACCCGCAACGTCGACCTGTCGGTCGAATCGGTCATCGGCCTGGTCGCCTTCGTCGTGGCCGACATCGTCGCCCATCGGATCCTGTCGGTCCCGGCGGCGATGGCGTTCGGGATCGGCCTCGGGCTCGTCCTCGGCATGGTCAACGGCTTCCTGGTGGCCGTCCTCCGGGTGCCGTCGATCGTGGCCACCCTCGGCACGCTGTCGATCTACCGGGGCCTCGCGTTCCTCATCGCCGGCGGCAAGCAGGTCACCCTGATCGACCTGCCGGCAGGCTACACGGACCCTGCCGGGGCCACGATCCTCGGCGTCGTCCCGGTCTTCCTGGTGATCGCCATCGTCATCGTCATCGTCGCGGCGATCGCGCTCCGCCAGACCCCGTTCGGTCGGTCGGTCTACGCCGTCGGCAGCAACCCGGAAGCCGCCGAGATCCTCGGGATCGACTCGCGGGTGGTGACCTTCGTCGTCTTCTCGATCTGTGGGATGCTCGGCGGGATCGCCGGCATCCTGTGGGGCCTCGAGTTCGGGACGATCAACGCGACCGCCGCCTCGGGGGTGACGCTCCAGGTCATCGCGGCCGTGGTCGTCGGCGGCGTCAACATCTTCGGCGGGTCCGGGACGGTCGTCGGAGCCGGACTCGGGGCGATGTTCCTGGCGTTCATCTCGAACGCCCTCGTCCTGTTGAGCCTGTCGCAGTTCTGGCTGCAGGCGATCTACGGCGTGGTGATCCTGGTCGCGGTCGGACTCGATGCGGCCCTCCTGCGCAGGGTCCAACGCTCGAACGCCCGGCGGCGCTCGCCATGACCGGGGCAGGGATCGTCCGCTCGCTCGCGCGCTGGGAGACGCTGCTCTTCGTGATGGTGATCGTCCTGATCGCCATCGGGGCGAGCGTGTCGCCGGTCTTCCTGACCGCGCGCAACTTCTCGAACCTGATCGTCGCCCTGATCGAGGTCGCGATCATGGCCCTGCCGATGACCCTGATCATCATCGCCGGCGAGATCGACCTGTCGGTCGAATCGATGGCCGGCCTGTCGTGCGCCGTCCTCGGGTTCCTGTTCGCGGCCGGCGTCCCGGTCCAGCTGGCCATCCCCGTGGTCCTGGTCATCGGCGCCCTGGGCGGTCTGCTCAACGGCCTCCTGGTTACGGGGGCGGGCCTGCCGTCGCTGGTCGTGACCCTCGGCACCCTGGCCCTGTTCCGGGGCCTCGCCCTGATCGTGCTCGGACCGCAGGGCATCAGCGGCTTCCCCGAGTGGTTCACCGACTTCGGCTTCGGGACCATCCCCGGCACGCCGTTCCCGTGGCCCCTCCTGATCTTCGTCGCGCTGGCCGTCGTCCTCGGCCTTGTCCTGCACGGGACCTGGGTCGGGCGGCAGATCTACGCCGTCGGCAAGAACGCCGCCGCATCGCGCTACTCGGGTGTTCGCGTCGCCCGGATCAAGCTGCTCCTGTTCGTCCTGTCGGGGACCGTCGCGGCGCTCGCCGGGGTGATCCTGACGGCCCGGTTCGCGAGCGCCCGGGCGGATGTCGGGCAGGGCCTGACGTTGACCGTCGTGACGATCGTGCTCCTGGGCGGAGTCAACATCTTCGGCGGTCGCGGGACGATCCCGGGCGTGGTCCTGGCCGCGCTGATCCTCGCGATCCTCGGCAATGTGCTCCGCCTGACCAGTGTCTCCGCCGAGATCCAGAGCATCGCCGTCGGCCTGCTGCTGATCGTCTCGGTGGTCATCCCCAACCTTGCTCATCAGGTCAAGTCAGCGATCGATCGGACTCGCGGAGGTCGGCGGACGTCGACCGGCCCGATCGGCCCTGGTGAGGCGGTCAGTCCATGACAGAGGAGGATATCGAGTGAACCTGCACCGGAACGGGCGGATCGCCGCCCTGGTCGCCACGGCTGCGTTGTTCGCAGCGGCGTGCTCGAGCAGCGGTTCGACCGCCGCCCCGACCACGGCGCCGACGACGGCCCCGACCACGGCACCGTCGACCGCCGCCAGCACCGCCGCGTCGGCCCCGGCCAGCGCCGCGGCCGGCGGGTCGAACGTCGTGTTCATCCCGAAGGCGATCAACAACCCCTACTTCGACGCAGCGGCGAAGGGCGCCCAGGAAGCGGCCACCGCACTCGGCGGGCAGTTCAAGCAGATCGGCGCCCAGACCTCGAGCGCCGCCGACCAGATCCCGTTCATCCAGGACGCCACGACCCAGGGCTACAACGCCATCGTCGTCTCGGCGACCGACCCCGACGCGATCGCTCCCGCGCTGAAGGCGGCGATGGCCGCCGGGATCAAGGTCGTCGGCTACGACTCGAGCCCCGCTGAGGGCGCCTACAACGTGTTCGTCAACCAGACCGACTTCAGCCTCATCGGCGGCTCGATGGCCCAGTGGGCCTGCGACCTGGCCCCGAACTGCGAGGGCGAAGTCGCGATCCTGTCCGCCACGGCGACGGCGCCGAACCAGAACGCCTGGATCAAGGACTTCAACACGGCGCTCACGACGGACCCCAAGTTCGCCAAGCTCAAGCTGGTCGACACCGTCTACGGTGACGACAAGCCGGACGTCAGCACCACCCAGGCGCAGACGCTCCTCCAGAAGCATCCGAACCTCAAGGTCATCGTCGCCCCGACCACCGTCGGGATCGCCGCGGCCGCCAAGGTCGTCCAGGATGCGAAGGCCAGCGACAAGGTCAAGGTCACCGGTCTCGGCCTCCCCAACGACATGAAGGCTTTCGTGGCCGACGGCACGTCGCCGGAGTTCGGACTGTGGAGCGTGCCGGATCTCGGCAAGCTCGCCTACTACGTGGCCGACATGCTCGTGAAGGGCACCATCAAGGGCACGCCGGGCGAGACGTTCTCCGTCCCGGGACTCAACGGTGACAAGCCCTACACCATCGGTGACAAGGGCGTGGTCATCCTCGGTCCGCCCTTCGTGTTCAACAAGGACAACGTCAACAACTTCGACTTCTAGTCGAGTCGAACGATCGCGGGCCCCGGGGCATCACGTCCCGGGGCCCGACGATTCCGGAGGGACTCCATGGAGCGGATCGGGTTCAGGATGCGGATCCAGCCCGGGCACGAGGACGAGTACGTCCGTCGGCACGCGGCCGTCTGGCCGGAGATGCTCGCGGCGCTCAAGGCCGCGGGCTGTTCGGACTACTCCATCTACCGGCAGGGCCGGGACCTGTTCGGGACGATGAAGGTCGACGACTTCGACCGGTTCCGCGCGTCGATGGATGCCAGCCCCGTCAACGCCCGCTGGCAGGCCGAGATGGCCGACCTGATCGACCCGATGATCGACCCGGCGACCGGGTTCCACCAGAGGCTCGACGAGGTGTTCCGCCTCGACTGAGCCCGCGGTCGCGCGAGGGGCGGCTCTCCGCGGCGACCCGCACCGCTAGAAGTCGCGCCGCCCGGCGAAGTGGGCCTCGACCTCGGGACGCGATCGTTCGTACAGCGCGATGCGCTGACCCCCGACACCCCGGAAGGACACGCACGGGCCCGGCGGGATCTCGAGGGCGCCGACCGGCTCCCACCCGCGCCCGGTCAGCTCGGCCACCGCCGCGTCGAGGTCGGCGACGCGATAGATGAGGATCGGTCGGTCATCCTCCAGGTGGTCGGTGAGGAGGAGCCGCGGCGGTGAGTCCGTCAGCTCGATCATCGCGACCCGGGTGCCCATCGCCTCGATCGCGAACACGAGCCGACCGCCGAGGACATCGGTGAACCATCGTGTGTCGCGGGCCACGTCCGCACTCGGGACGTACAGGAAGTCGAGCTGCTCGAAGGCGGCCATCTGTCGGTCCGGCCGAGGTCAGCTCTTCGTGAAGAAGAGCTGCAGCTCCATGACCCCGTGATCCTCGATCGACAGGACGACGAACGAGCTCGGCGGCACGATCCCGTAGTCGGCGAACACGATCGGCAGGCTGCCGGTGACCGACGACGACGTCGCCGGACAGCTTCGCCTTGAGCGGGATCTCCACGTCCTTGGTCACGCCGTGGAGCGTCAGCTGACCCTTGGCGGTCACGTCGACCTCCTGCCCGTCGGTCGGGACCGTCCCGAGGTCGATCGGCGAGCTCAGCTTGAAGGTCGCGGTCGGGAACTGGCTGGTCTCGAGTCCGTGCTGGCGGAGCTGGCCGTCACGGCGCTGGTCGTTGCTCTGGAGCGCGGTCAGGTCGGCCTCGATCGTCGCATCGGTGATCTTCGTGCCCGCGACGGTCATCGAGCCGGTGACGTTCGGGGTCCGGCCGACCGCCGTGTTCGCGCCGACCGACGCCAGCTGCTCGACGACCCGGTAGCCCACGAACGAGCTGCTGTTGTCGGAGAACGACCCGATCGACGTGTCGACCTTCCAGGTCCCGTCGATCCCGCCGACGAGCGGTGCGGACGACGCGCCGGCGGGGAGGGACGGCACCGGGACCGACGTCGCGCCGACCGCGGCCGGCTCGGCCGGCCGAAGGAACAGGTACCACAACCCGAACGCGCCGGCGATCAGGAGCGCGACGACGACCGCGATGGCGATCACGGTGGCGGGTCGTCGGGTCTGGCTGGTCATCCGGGCTCCTCCTGGGCACATCGTACGGGCGCGGCACGCTTCGAGCGCGCGAGCGATCGGGCCGGCGCCGGGTCCGTAGCGTGCGGGTCCGAGCCTTTCGAGGCGGTTACGACCACGGACCCAGGGTCCCGGACGTCGCTCCCCCGAGGGCGCTCCGGCGGGGGCGGGCGGACTCCGTCCTCGTCGCGGGGTCGGGGGCGCGGGCGAGGACCACGACCGGCCCGGGCACGCCCCGGACGACCGGCCGCCCAGGCTGACCCCTTGGTCGGCTGGCGGCAGCCGCGTCGGCGGCGCAAACTGCCAGCGATGCGTCCATCGCGCCGCGCTCTTCCGCGCCTCTCCATCGCCCTCGCCGCCCTCATCGTCGTCGGCCTCGGCGCGGCCGCCCCCGCCCGCGCGACGGAGTTCCCGAAGGGCTGGGAGGGCTATCACAGCTACACCGAGCTGACGACCGAGATCGGCCAGGTGGCTGCGGCCCACCCGGACATCGTCAAGCTCTTCTCGATCGGCCAGAGCTACAAGGGCCGCCAGCTGTGGGCGGTCAAGGTCTCCGACAACGTCGGCGTCGACGAGAACGAGCCCGAGGTCCTGTTCGACGGCAGCCATCACTCCGACGAGCACATGGGCGTCGAGATGACCCTCCACATCTTCCACTGGCTCGTCGACGGGTACGGCACGGACCCGCGGATCACGAACATCGTCAACACCCGCGAGATCTACATCGTCTTCCTGGTCAACCCCGACGGCGCCGAGTACGACATCCACGGCGGCCGGTACTGGTTCTGGCGCAAGAACCGCCAGCCGACGCCCGGATCGTCGGCGATCGGGACCGACCTCAACCGCAACTACGGCTACCGCTGGGGCCTGGGTGGCCGGACGAGCGCGAACCCGCTGGCGATCACCTACCACGGTCCCCGCCCGTTCTCGGCGCCGGAGACCCGGGCGATGCGGGACTTCCTGGCCAGCCGCGTCGTCGACGGACGGCAGCAGATCCGGGCGGCCATCTCGTTCCACGAGCTCGGCCGGCTGGTGATGTGGCCGTACGGCTACACCCTGACCGATATCCCCGCCGACATGACCACGGACGATCACGCCGCGCTGGCCAGGATCGGCCGGCACATGGCGACCACGAACGGCTATCGCCCTGAACAGGCCAGCGACCTGTACATCACCCGGGGGACGACCAAGGACTACGAGTACGGCACGTACCGGATCTTCGCCTACACCTTCGAGATGTCGATCAAGGACTACCCCGACGACTCGAAGATCGCGTCGGAGACGGGTCGCAACAAGGAGGCGGTGCTCTACCTGATGGAGCGCGCCGGCTGCCCGTACGCGGTCCTCGGGGCCGCGCTCCGGATCGCCCGCTGCGGCGCGTTCGACGATGACCTCGAGGTCGCTCGCGGCTGGACCGTGAACCCCGACGGCACCGACACGGCACCCGTGGCCGGGCGGTTCGCCCGGGCCGACCCGGCGCCGACCCGCCGGTTCGGGCCGAAGCAGCTCGGGACGGCCACGTCCGGCCGCGACGTCCTCGTCACGGGGAGCCGCGCCGGTGCGAAGCCCACCGCTGCCGACCTCGATGGTTCGTCGACCGTCCGGTCGGCCGCCATCGACCTTCCGGCGGCGAGCGGACAGCGCTTCACCTTCCGCTACGTGTTCGCCCACGACGCCGCGTCGACCTCGGCGGATACCTTCAAGGCGTACGTCGAGGCCCAGGACGGGACCAGGACCGAGGTCTTCGTTCGGGCCGGGACGCCGGTCGACACGGACGGGCGGTGGCGGTCCGCCTCGATCTCCATGGACCCCTGGGCCGGGCAGTCCGTCCATCTCCGGTTCGAGGCCGTCGACGGCGGACCGGGCAACCTCGTCGAGGTCGAGATCGACGACGTTCGGGTCACCCAGCCGAGCTGACCGGGACCCACGCCGACCCTCGATCGGGTGCTTCAGCGGATGGTCGCTCGACTACACTTGGGTCATCGCTGATCGATCGATACCGATCGATACGAAGGAGTGAGGGCACATGCACACCAGTCCACTGATCCGATCCGGGAGGCTGCATCTCCGTCTGGCGGGGTTGATCGGCGTCCTGCTGCTCGTCCTGGCCGGCTGCTACTCGAACAACTCGATCGGGAATGCGACGTTCGGGGACGTGCTCTGGTCGATGGTCGCGTTCTTCTTCTGGTTCATGCTCATCTGGATGTTCATCATGGTCTTCGCCGACATCTTCCGGCGGAACGACCTGTCGGGTGGGTGGAAAGCGATCTGGATCCTGGCCATCTTCATCCTGCCGTTGCTCGGCATCCTGATCTACCTGATCACCCGACCGAAGATGACCGAGCAGGACAAGCAGATCATGGCGGAGATGGAGCAGCAGCAGCGACGCTCGGCCGGCTACAGCTCGGCCGACGAGATCGCCAAGCTCAACCAGCTCAAGGCCTCCGGTGCGATCACCGAGGCGGAGTACCAGGATCTCAAGGCCAAGGCGATGTAGTCCGCACGGACAGCGAAGCCGCCGCGACCCAGGCCCAACGGCTCGAGCGCGGCGGCTTCTCGATTCCCGTGGACTACGATAGGCGCCCATGGACGAGACCACGTCGCTCATCGAGGCGATCCGGGCGAGCGTGATCGGCGACGACGCCGCCGTCCTCGGCCCGTTCGGGCTGCGGCGGGTCACCTACGCCGACTACACGGCGTCGGGTCGGTCGCTCGGCTTCATCGAGGACTTCATCCGCGACGCCGTGCTCCCGCTGTACGGCAACACCCACACCGAGTCGTCCGGCACGGGACTCCAGACGACCCGCTTCCGCGAAGACGCGCGCCGGATCATCCGCGACGCGGTCGGCGGGACCGCCGCGGACCATGTCGTGCTGTTCGCCGGCTCGGGCTCGACCGGGGCGATCGACCGGCTGATCGACTGCCTCGAGATCCGCCTGCCCGCGGACCTCGCCGACCGCTACGACCTGGCCGCGCGCATCCCGCCGGGCGAGCGGCCGGTCGTGTTCATCGGTCCGTACGAGCATCACAGCAACGAGCTGCCGTGGCGCGAGTCGCTGGCCGACGTGGTGGTCATCCCCGAGGACCACGACGGCCGGATCGACCTGGCCGACCTCGAGCGCGAGCTGATCGCCCACGCCGACCGGCCGCTCAAGATCGGCTCCTTCTCGGCCGCGTCGAACGTGACCGGGGTGATCAGCGACGTCCGGGCGATCTCGATCCTGCTCCATCGCCATGGAGCCCTGTCCTTCTGGGACTTCGCGGCCGCCGCGCCGTACGTCTCGATCGAGATGGGCCCGTTCGCCCACGGCGACAGCGATCCGCTGGCGTACAAGGACGCGATCTTCATCTCGCCCCACAAGTTCATCGGCGGACCGGGCACGCCGGGCGTCCTGGTCGCCCGGCGCGAGCTGTTCCGGAACCGCGTCCCGTCGGTCCCGGGCGGGGGCACGGTCGCCTACGTCAACCCGACCGAGCATCGCTACCTGTCAGACATCGAGCATCGCGAGGAGGGCGGGACGCCGGCGATCGTGGAGTCGATCCGGGCCGGGCTCGTGTTCGGGCTCAAGGAGGCCGTCGGGGCCGACGCCATCCGGGAGCGGGAGGAGTCGTTCATCCGCCGGGCGATCGACCGCTGGTCGCGCCACCCCAACATCGACATCCTGGGCAACCCCGCCCTGGACCGGCTGTCGATCGTGTCGTTCGTCGTCCGCCATCCCGGTCCCGCCGGATCGTCGCGCTACCTCCACCACAACTTCGTGGTCGCGCTGCTCAACGACCTGTTCGGGATCCAGTCGCGGGGCGGCTGCTCGTGTGCCGGTCCGTACGGCCATCGGCTGCTCGGCATCGACCTCGAGCGCTCGCACGAGTTCGAGCGGGAGATCGCTCGTGGATCCGAGGGCATCAAGCCGGGCTGGGTCCGGGTGAACTTCAACTACTTCATCAGCGAGCCCGTGTTCGAGTTCATCCTCGGCGCCGTCGAGCTCGTCGCAAATGACGGCTGGCGGCTGCTCCCCCACTACCGGTTCGAACCCGCCTCGGGCCTGTGGCTCCACGCGGCCGGGACCGCCGAACCGCCGATGAGCCTGACGGATGTCGGGTACGTCGACGGACGGATGACGTTCCCGCTCCACCACCGGACCGAGCCCGAGTCCGCCCTCAGCGGGTACCTGGAGGCCGGGCGGGCGATCCTCGCCGACCCGCCGCTCCCGACCGTCGCGCCCGGCCACGCCGAGGTCGACGCCGACTTCGAGACGCTCCGCTGGTTCCCGTTGCCGGACGACGTGCCGGTGGGCTAGCCGAGCTGCGGACGCCCCATCCGGGCTCGCCACTGCTCGTTGAACCAGAACAGGAAGCGATCCTGGCGTGGGTAGACGCCACGGGTGAACGCCCGCGACGAGACGCCGGTCTGCGCCCGCTGGCAGACCGCCCAGTCCTGCTTGCTGATCAGGTCCCACAGCTCGACCACGGCCGACGGGTCGAACGCCGGGTCGGCGATCGTCTCCGGCCGGAAGAGGTACTCCGTGACGACGGTCGTGTGGGCCGGGCCCCTCGGATAGAGGATGTAGTACATCGCACTGTCGGGATGGAGGTTGAGCATCAGGTTCGGGAACTGGTAGGTGCCGTAGTACATGTGCTCGTCGTCCGGGTCGAGGCCGGGGAAGCGCGGGAGGGTCGAGCTGCCCGACCGGCTGAAGCTCGTCGCCCCGTCGGCCATCCGGTTGCCGTCGTCGCGCGACTCCTCGTCCCAGACCTCGCCGAAGCGGAACAGCGGCACGAGCTCGACCAGTTCGGGGTGGATCGTCGGGCAGTGGAGGCACTCGTTGTAGTTCTCGACCAGGATCTTCCAGTTCGCTTCGACCTCGTACGACATCCGGACACCGATCCGCAGCTCGTCCATCCGATAACGCTCGAAGGCGGTGATCGTCTCGGCACCGTCGGTCAGCGCGTCGAGCAGCGGCCGGGGCTCGTCCCGGGTCAGGTCGACGAAGAGGAACCCTGCGTACTCGTCGACCGCGATGTCGTAGAGCGGATGGCGGTCGCGCTCGAAGCACTCGTCCTCGTGGACGTTGGGGGTGCCGATGAGTCGCCCGTCGAGGTCGAACGACCAGGCGTGGTATGGGCACTTGAACGCCCGGCGGACCCGGTCGCCCTCGGCGGGTTCGTCGAGGAACCGGGTCCCCCGGTGACTGCACACGTTGTAGAAGGCCCGCAACCGGCCCTCCAGGTTACGGGTCACGAAGATCGACTCGCCGGCGATGTCGCGGACGATGTAGCGCCCCGGCTCGGCGACCTCCTCTGACCGGCCGACGCAGATCCAGTCGCCGAACCAGATCCGCTCGCGTTCCTCGGCCAGGACCTCGGGGCTGGCGTAGTCGGCGCTGCCGAGCGTTGCGCGCGGGACCCAGGTCGCATCGGCCGCGGCGCTCCTGGTGGTCTGGCTCACCCGACGCATTCTAGGGCCGGGCTCGGCAGTCCAGCCCGGTCGTCCCCGTGGGTGGGACCCGCCCACCCGGTCGCCTGGTGTACCGTTGGGGACCGTGCGATACCACGGCGAAACCGACGCTCGGCCGGCCCCGGTCCGCCGTCGGACGGTCGGCCGGTGAAGCTCCTCCATTTCTCCGACCTGCATCTCGATGCGCAGTTCGCCTGGGCGTCGCCGGCCGCCGCGCGGGCCCGCCGCGAGAACCTGCGGTCGACCCTGCTCCGGATCGTGGACCTCGCCCGCGCCGAGGGCGTCGACGCCGTCCTCAGCGGCGGCGACCTGTACGAGCACGAGCGGATCACCCCGGACACGGCCGGGTTCATGCGCGAGGCGTTCGCCCGGCTCGATCCGATCCCGGTCTATCTGGCTCCCGGCAATCACGACTGGTTCGGGCCGGCGAGCGCCTATGAGCGGATCGACTGGACCCCGAACGTCCACGTCTTCGACGAGGCCCGGCTCAGCCCGGTCCCGCTGGCCGACGGGCTGACGCTGTGGGGCGGGGCGCATCGGGCACCGGCCAACACCGACGACTTCCTCGACGGGTTCAAGGTCGATCGGTCCGGCGTCAACCTCGGGCTGTTCCACGCCGCCGAGCGCGGCGGGCTGGCCTTCCAGGAGACGGGCAAGGCACCGCACGCCGCCTTCGACGCCTGGGAGGTCGAGGCCTGCGGGCTCGATCACGCGTTCCTCGGCCACTTCCACGCGCCGCGCGACGCCAGGCGTCACACGTACCCCGGCAACCCCGACCCGCTGACGTTCGGCGAGGACGGCGACCGCGGCGCGGTCATCGCGGTCATCGGTCCCGACGGCTCGGTCGACCGACGACGGGTCCCCGTCGCGACGAGCCGGGTCCACGACATCGCCCTCGACGTCGGTGGCGCCGCGACCCGCCAGGAGGTCAAGGACGCGGTCGCCGTCGCCCTGGTCGGGATCGAGGGGACCGTCCGGCTGACCCTCAGCGGCGAGATCGCCGCCGATGTCGAGCTGTCGGCAGCCGATCTCGAGCCGCTGTTCGCCGGGCTCGACGGCACCGTCGTCCGGATGAACGGTGTCCGCCCCGCCTACGATCTGAGCGCGCTGGTCGAGGAGCCCACCGTCCGCGGCCAGTTCGTCCGCGACGTCGAGGCCGCGGAGCTCGATCCCGATCTCGCGGCTCGGGTCCTCGTCACGGGCCTGCGCGCGCTCGACGGACGCGACGACCTGGACGTCGCCTGACGTGCGGGTCGAGCGGGTCGTCGCCCACGCGTTCGGCCCGCTGATCGACGCGACCCTCGACCTGGCCCCGGGGATGACCGTGGTCCACGGTCCGAACGAGGCCGGCAAGTCGAGCTGGCACGCCGCCCTCTACGCGGGCCTGTGCGGCGTGCGCCGGAGCCGGGGCGGGCTGACCGGCGAGGATCGCGAGTTCCGCGAGCTCCACAAGCCCTGGGACGACGAGCGCTGGGAGGCCGAGGTCCTCGTCCGCCTGGCCGACGGCCGCCGGATCGAGATCCGCCAGGACCTGGCCGGCAAGGTGGCCTGTCGGGCGACCGACATCGCGCTCGGACTCGACGTCTCCAACGAGATCATGTTCGAGGGCAGCCCCGACGGCTCACGCTGGCTCGGGCTCGACCGGCGGGCGTTCCTGGCGACGGCCTGCATCGGCCAGGCCGAGCTGCTGGCCATCGCCCGCGATCCCGATCTCCTCCAGGAACACATCCAGCGGGCCGCCGCGACCCGCGGGACGGACGCGACGGCCGCGGCCGCGATCGATCGACTCGAGGACTACCGCCGGGCGCAGGTCGGCGAGGACCGGGCCAACAGCACGAAACCGTTGCGCCGGGCGCGGCAGGCGGTCGAGTCGGCCACGGATCGGCTGGCCGTCACCCGTGAACGTCATGCGGCGTATCTCGAGCTGGTCGCGGCCGCGGACGCCGCCCGGGACCGGGCGGATCGGGCCGACGCTCTCGCCCGGCCGCTCGTCGCCGCGGTCGCGGCCGAACGAGCCGCGGTGGCCGCCCGCAACGCCGACCGGGCGGCCGAGCTGGCCGCTCGGTACCCGGACGGCCCCCCGTCCGGCATCGTCGCCCGCGACGAGATGCAGGACCGCGTCGCTGCCGCGCTGGATGCCTGGGACTCGCGCCCGTCGCCGGTGGCGCTCGAGGGCGACAGCTCGGAGGACCTGGAGCGCAGGTTGGCGAGCCTGCCGACCGAGCCGACCGGCGACCTCGTCCCCGCCGAGGAGGTCGTGCGGGCCAAGACCGCCTACGACCGCGGGGTCGAGGCGCTCCGGTTGGTCGGCGAGCGCCCGGACGCGCCGGCGCCGACGAACGACGCGATCCGGCCGCCCGAGCGCCCCGCACCGTCCGACCGCGCGACCCGCCGCCCCGATCGGGTGCTCGGGGCCGCGGCGATCGTCGTCGGGGCGGTCGGACTCGCCCTGATCGCCACTGCCCTCCCGTTCGTCGGGTTCGCCCTCCTGGCCGGCGCGGTCGGGCTCGGACTGATCGCCGTCATCGGGCTCACTCGATCACCCGCGGGCCGGAGCGAGGACGGCCAGGGCCCGAGCCGGGGCGCGACCGCACCCTCGCCGGGCGAGGCCCTCGAGGATCGCCGCGAGGCATGGGACCGGCTGCAGGCCGAGCGGACGGCCGCCCTGGCCGACGCCGTGAGCGCGCTCGAGCGACTGCTCGTCGCGCACGGGACCTCGGCCGCGGCCGACGACCTGGACGGCGCCTTCGATCGATACCTGGTCGACTGCCGGATGCGGGCCACGCGGGCCGGCGAGGCCAGCGGGGCGGCGACACTCCGCGCGGCCGTCACCGCTCGACGCGACCTGGAACGGAATGCCGTCGAAGTCGACGCCCGGGTCGCACGGACCGACGACGATGTGCGACGGGCCGCCGTGCGGGCGGGACTGGTGGACGAGACGACCGGCGATGCCCGTGGGCCGGCGGAGCTCGTCGACGACCTCCGCGCGTGGCAGGCGCGCCGGGCCGCGGCGAACGCCGCCGATGAGGCGGCCATGCGCGGCTGGCAGGAGCTCACGACGCTCCTCGACGGCCGCTCGGTCGCGGACCTCCGGTCGGAGGCCGATCGACTCGGCGACCGGGCCACGGCCGCGGCCCACGGTCTCGACCCGGCGGTCGTCGCGAGGGTCGAACCCGGGCCGGACCCCGAGGGACGGATCGCCCGGCTCGAAGGCGAGGCGGTCGCCGCCCGCGCCGATGCCGATCGTATCGCCGGGCAGCTGGCCGAGGTGGAGCGCGGACTCGACAGCGTGGCGGAGGCCGAGGAGCGGCTGGCGGCCGCCGAGACGGAGCTCGCCCGGGTGACCGACCTCGACCGGGTCCTCCAGACGACGCTCGGCCTGCTCCGCGCAGCCGAGACGCGCATCCATCGCGACCTGGCCCCGGTCCTCGGGGCGGCGATCGCCGCCGAGCTTCGGCGGATCAGCGGTGGGCGATACGTCGAGGCGGCGGTCAATCCCGCCGACCTGGCGGTCCGGGTCAAGACGGCCGACGGTGGCCGCTGGCGTGACGCCCAGCGCCTGTCGCACGGGACCCGTGAGCAGATCTACCTTCTCCTCCGCCTGGCCATGACCGAGCAGCTGGTCAGCCAGGGCGAGGTGGCGCCGTTGATCTGCGACGAGGTCACCGTCCAATCCGACCAGGTCCGCGCGTTCGAGCTGCTCGACCTGCTGCACGAGACCAGCCGGACGCGACAGGTCGTCGTGTTCACCCACGACGAGCGGGCGCTCGCCTGGGCGGAGGCGAACCTGACTGGCGACGACGACCGACTCGTCCGACTCGCGTCCGCCCCGGCGATGGCCTGACCGACCCACCTGCGGGTAGTCCGAACGCCCTACCCGGGCATGACCCACGGGTGGTGGCCGCAGGCACCGGGCGGCTCCGACACTCCGAGCATGTCGACGACCGTGGCAGGCCGGGGGCGGACCGGGTCGCGCCCGGATCCCGCGCGCAGGCTGCGGCGTGCCGTGCGACGGACCGCCGACGACCCGCACGTCCTCCTTGCGATCGGGCTGGCCGTCCCGACCATCCTCGTCCACATCAGCGCTCCCCAGGCCGGGTCGACCGGGGTGATCGCCGTGGCGGTGCTGTACGTCGTCATCCAGGGCCTGCTGTCGGCGGCGCCGGTGCACGGTCGCCATGTCGGCTGGCTCACCCGACCGATCCCCCGCCTGACGCTCGCGCTCGTGTTCGTGACGGCGGTCGCCAACCAGACCGGCAACGCCGGGTTCCGCCCGTTGACCGCCCTGGCTATCCCGGTCATCACCATGGCCGCGGCGTACGGCGGTCGTGAAGCGGCGATCATCGCGTCGTTGGCCGCCGTGGCCTATCTCGGCCCGGCCCTGCTCACCGGCGAGGGGCTGGCACTTGCCGTCCAGCGGGGGCTGGTCCTCGCGTCGGTCACGACGATCCTGGTCGTCGGGACCCGCCGAACGGTGTCGTCGCTCGAGCAGGCGCTCGGCCGCCTGCGCCAGACGCTGGCCGACGGGCGGCGCCGGAGCCGCCACGTGGCGGCCGTCGAGGCGGCCGGACGGGCCCTCGCGGCGCGCGGGCCGGAGCACGAGGTCCTCGAACAGGTCATGGACCTGCTCCACCACGAGCTGGGCTACCCGCACGTGTCGATCTACCTCGCCGACGGCGAGCGGGTCCGGCTCGGGGCCCAGCGCGGCTACGCCGACGCGATCGAGACGTTCGACGGAACGACCGGCGTCATCGGTCGGGTCATCCGGACCCACCGCGCCGAGCTCGTCGCCGACACCTCGCGGGATCCCGACTTCATCGCGGTCGCGCCCGGGGTCACCAGCGAGATCTGCGCGCCGCTCGTCGTCGACGACGACCTCCTCGGGATCGTCAACGTCGAGGCCGACGCGGACGCGCTCGACGACACCGACCTCGGCTCGGTCGTGCTCGTCGCCGATCGGCTCGCGTCGGCCCTGGCCCTCGCCCGCGAACGCCGTTCGCTCGCCGAGCGCGCCGACCTGTTCCAGCGTCTGACCGCGTTCGGCAACTCGGTCACCGGCAGCCTCGTCACCGACACGGTCTATCCGACCATCGTGGCCGGCGTCCGACGCGTGCTCGACAGCGACATCGTGGTCCTGACCGTCCTCGACCGGTCGACCGGCCAGTACTTCATCCGCGGGCTGAGCGGCGGCGACCTGACCTTCCTCGGCGCCGAGATCCGTCCCGGCGAGGGCGTGTCGGGGCGGGCGATCCGGGATCGGTCCGTCGTCGTCGACGAGGCGCTCGATCGGGAGCGCTTCCCGTCGGACGTCCGCGGCGCGGAGGTCAACGACGTCCTGGCGGCGATCGCCCAGCCGCTCATCCGCGACGGCGTCGTGGTCGGCGCGCTGAGCCTCACCCGGAACGAGCTGGCCGAGCCGTTCAGCCGGATCGAGCGCGAGGTCCTGGAGGTCCTCGGGGCCCAGGTGGCCCTGGCGATCACGAACACGTTCCTGCACGCCGACGTCACCGAGGCGTCGGTCCGCGATCCGCTCACCGGCCTGTTCAACCGGCGGCATCTCGACGCGTCGCTGGACCGGTTCCTGGCGGCTCGTCGGCGCGACCCGGCGGATCGCCGGCCGGCGGCGGTGATCCTGTTCGACCTCGACCGGTTCGGCGCATTCAACAAGCGCCACGGCCATCGCGTCGGCGACATGGTGCTGCGGGGGTTCGGCGAGCTGCTCGACGAGCGGTTCCGGGCGAGCGATCTCGTCGCGCGCTACGGGGGCGAGGAATTCGTGGCCGTGCTCGACGGAGCCACCCTCGACGACGCGGTCCGGATCGCCAACGAGGTCCGCCTCGCCTGGGCCGAGCGCTCGTTCAGCGGAGCCGACGGCGCACCGCTCCACGCGACCGTGTCGGCCGGCTGCGCCCGGGTCGAGGACTCGGCCCACAGCGCGGAGGACCTGTTCACGGCCGCCGACGTCGGTCTGGCGATGGCCAAGGCCGCGGGTCGCGACCTCGTCGTGGCCGCCTGAGGTTCAGGCCGAGCCGGCGATCGGAAGCCGGACGATGAAGCGAGATCCGCCACCCGGCCGTTCCGTCGCGGCGATCGTCCCACCGTGCTGCTCGGCGATCCAGGCCCCGATCGCCAGCCCGAGCCCGGTCCCTCCCGGTCGCGCATCGGGCGCCCGCCAGAACCGGTCGAACACTCGCTCGCGATCCGCCGCCGGGATGCCCGGGCCGTCGTCGTCCACGGTCAGGGTCGCGTCGCGAGGATCGCTCCGGACCGCCACGGCGACCGTCCCGCCGAGCGGGCCGTGGCGGATCGCGTTGTCGACGAGGATCGTCACCAGCTGGCGGAGCCGGGCCGCGTCGCCGACCACCTCGGCGGGCGACGGATCGACGCTGATCCGCACCTGCGAGGCCGCGGCGAGCGGTGCCAGCGCCTCGCTCGCATCGGTCGCGACGTCGGCCAGGTCGACCGGCTCGCGGACGAGCTCGACGGCACCGGAGTCGCTCCGGGCGAGGAGCAGCAGGTCCTCGACCAGCGACGTGAGGTGGTCGACCTCGGCGGTGATGTCGTCGACCGCCGAACCCACCTCGCGGACCGGTCGGTCGGGATTGCGGCGCAGGTGCTCGGCGCTCGCCCGGACGACGGCCAGCGGCGTCCGCAGCTCGTGGCTCGCGTCGGCGGCGAACTCGCGCTGATGGCGCAACGCGTCGCGGATCGGGACGAGCGCCCGCCGCGCGTTCATCCCGCCGGCCACGAGCGCGGCCAGGATCGCCACGAGGCCGCCGACCGCGAGGACGGTGATCAGCGTCGTCATCGTCTTGCGTTCGGCGGTGATGTCCTGGCCGACCTGCAGGATGTAGACGATCCCGCCACGGTCGACCGGCTCGCTCAGGAGCCGGACCGGGGTGCCGGCCACGTCCACCGTCCGGATGTCCACGGCACCGGTCAGGCGGGCGGCCGCGATCGCCGCGGCGTCCGGCAGCCCGGAGGACAGGTCGAGGCCGGCGGGGGCGATGATCGCCCCGCTCGGCGGGACCACGAATGCGAACGTGCCCGACGACGGACCGCCGAAGGCGATCCCGACCGGCGGCCGTCCCGGACCCGCTCCGCCGTCCGGATCGCTGTGGATGATCCGGGTCAGGGTGGACGCCCGCTCGACCAGCTGGGTCGTGCCCGTCGCCTCGAGCGAGCGTGCGACGGCGATCGTCAGCACGATCCCGAGGGCCACCAGGACCACGAGGACGATCCCGCCGCTCCAGGCCATCAGGTGCCAGCGGACGCGCGCGAGCAGCCGTGCGTCGCCGGTCTGGAAGGAGCTCACGCCGAGTCCTCGAGCCGGTAGCCGATCCCGCGCAGGGTGCGGATCCGGTCACCCGACGGTCCGAGCTTGTCGCGGAGGTAGTGGACGTAGGCGTCGACGGCGTTCGGCGTGACGGCCACGCCGGACGGCCAGACGTGGTCGAGCAGCCGGTCCCGGGTCAGCGCCTCGCCGGGATGCCGAAGGAAGTACTCGAGCAGCGAGAACTCGCGCGGGCTCAGCTCGACGCGCTTGCCGTCGGCGGTCACCTCGCGACGCGCCTCGTCGAGGGCGATCGAGCCCACTTCGAGACGGAGACCCGAGCGGACCGCCTCGTGGCCGCCCGCCCGCCGCGCGAGCGCCCGGAGCCTCGCCGCGAGCTCCTCGAAGGCGAACGGCTTGACCAGGTAGTCGTCGGCGCCCGCATCGAGACCGGTGACCCGGTCGACGACCGTGTCGCGGGCGGTCAGGATGAGGATCGGGATGGTCGAGCCCGTGGCCCGGAGGCGACGGGCGACGTCGAGCCCCGAGCCGTCCGGCAGGCCGACGTCGAGCACGATCGCCTCGAGCCCGCCGACCTCCTCCGCCAGCTCGAGCGCCGAGCGGACATCCGTGGCCAGCTCGACGACATGCCGCTCTTCCTCGAGCAGTCGCCTGAGGAGCCGGCCCAGGCGCGGATCGTCCTCGACGACGAGCACGTGCATACGGGAACGCTACTCGGACGGGATGGTGGCTGCTCGACCGACGCAGGCCGGCCGAGCAGCGGCCCGGGTCACTTCGGGACGACCGTCACGCTCGAGGCCGCGCCAAGCTGCGGGGTCCCGCCGTTGCCGGTCCCACCGCCGGTGCCGGCGCCACCGCCGCCGCGGGTCACCTGGACCTGGACGGTGCTGCCGGTCGTGACGGCCGATGCCGTCGCCGGGGTCTGGGTGTTGTAGGTCGTCGTGCCGTTGAGGGCGACCTGGATCGACTGGCCGCTGGCCAGCTTGAGCGTGAGGTGGTCGGCCGTGATGTCGGTCACCTGGCCGCTCAGGGTGATGCCGAGCCCGCGGCCGAAGCCGCCGGTGCCGCCGTTGCCGCCCTGCCCACCACCGAACTGGCCGCCGTTCGGGAACTCGCCACCGTTCGGGAACTGGCCGCCATTCGGGAACTGTCCGGTGCCGCCGTTGCCGAACTGGCCGGTGCCGCGGGTGCCGGTCTGGGCGATCGTCGCCGCCGGTGCGGTGGCCCGACCGAGGGCGAATCCGACGCCGCCGACCGCGAAGACGGCCGCGATGACCAGGATCACGTCGACGATCCCTCGCTTGCGCGGTCCCGATCGTTGGGCCGGCACCGGCGAGACCGGTTGCGGCTGGGGCATCTGGTAGGCCGGCTGGGGCTGCGGCTGCGGCGGCTGGAAGGTCGGCATCGCCGGCGACGGGTCGGGTGGCTGCGGCGCCTGGAACGTCGGCGACGGAGGCGTGGGCGCCGGGGGCGCGGCGCTCGGATCCGGGGTCGGCTGGTTATCGGTCACGGGTCGGTTCTCCTACTCGTAGCGAAGTGCGGCGATGGGGTCGAGACGGGCGGCCTGCCGCGCTGGCCACACGCCGAAGATGACGCCGACGGCCAGGCTGAACAGCAGGGCCACGACGAGGGTCGCCGGACTGAACACGAAGCCCCAGCCGGCGATGGCTCCGATGGCCGCGGTCGCTCCGAGGCCCACGAGGATGCCGATGAACCCGCCGAGGACCGACAGGACGAGCGCCTCGATCAGGAACTGGAAGAGGATGTCTCGGCTCTTGGCGCCGATCGCCTTGCGGATGCCGATCTCACGGGTCCGCTCGCGGACCGAGACGAGCATGATGTTCATGATCCCGATGCCGCCGACGATCAGCGAGATCGAGGCGATCCCGGCCAGCAGGACCGTCAGCAACCCGGTGATGGAGTTGACGGTGGTCAGCAGCTGGGCCTGATCGAACACCGTGAAGTCGGCCGCGTCGGCGGCGCCCAGGCCGTGGCGCGACTTGAGCCCGGTCGTGATCTCGGCCTTGACCAGGTCCATCTGCTCCGCCGTCGCCACGCTGACCCCGATCGACCGGACCGAATCACCCGAGACGAAGTTGCTCTTCACTGCTTCGAGCGGGACGACGATCTGGTCGTCCTGGTTGAGCGGCCCAGCGCCGCCCTTCGACTGCATGATCCCGATCACCCGGAACGGGATGCCACCGATCGAGATGTCGGTCCCGACGGCATCCGCCCCGAGGCCGAGGTCGCTGGCGGTCGTGGCGCCGAGGACCGCCACCCGGAGGCCGAGGTCGGTCGCCGGCTCGGTCAGGAACGAGCCCTGCCAGATCGTCTGGTTGTGGACCGTCCCGTACTGCGCCGACGTCCCGACGATCGACGTCGTCGTGTTCTCCTTGCCGGCGATGACCAGCTTCTGGGTCGTCAGCTCGGGAGCGACGGCCGCCACGCCGGGGATCTCGGCGAGCGCGCTGGCGTCGTCGATGGTCAGCGTGGTGGCCGAACCCGCGGCCCCGCGCGTCCCGAAGCTCGTCGAGCTCCCCGGGTTGACCGTCAGGAGGTTGGTCCCGAGGCCCTCGAGCTGGGTCGTGATGCCCTTCGTGGCACCCTGGCCGACGGCGACGAGCGCGACCACCGATCCGACGCCGATGATCACGCCGAGCATCGTCAGGGCGGCCCGGAGACGGCTCGACCGGAGCCGGGCGAGGGCGAGGCGGATGAGGTCGAGCGGGCTCATGCGACGAGCCGGCCATCGCGGACGTGGACCTGGCGGTCGGCTCGCGCCGCGACGTCCGCGTCGTGGGTGATCAGGACGATCGTCCGCCCGCTCGCGTGGAGCTCGCGCAGGATCCCCATCACGTCGTCGCCGCTGGCGGTGTCGAGGTTCCCGGTCGGCTCGTCGGCGAGGAGGAGGGCCGGCTCGGTCACGAGCGCCCGGGCGATCGCGACCCGCTGCTGCTGGCCGCCGGACAGCTCGGTCGGCTCGTGGTCCATCCGGTCGCCCAGCCCGAGTCGCTCGAGCGAGGCGCTCGCCCGGGAGAGGCGCTCCTTGCGGCCGACGCCCTGGTAGGCCAACGCCATCGCGACGTTGTCGAGCGCGCTCGTCCGCGGCAGGAGGTTGTATGACTGGAAGACGAAGCCGATCGACCGGCTGCGGACGTCGGCGAGGCCATTGTCGTCAAGCTCCTCGACCGCCGTCCCGTCGAGGACGTAGCGGCCGGCGGTCGGCCGGTCGAGACAGCCGACGATGTTCATGAGGGTCGACTTGCCGGACCCCGACGGACCGACGACGGCGAGGAACTCGCCGCGCTCGACCGTCAGATCGAGGCCGTCGAGGGCTCGGACCTCGAACCGGCCGGTCTGGTAGACGCGGCTGATCCGCTCGAGGGTGATGAGCGGTGCGGTCACGGCCGGGTGCCCCCATTTCCCCCGTTGCCGCCCCCGTTGCCGCCGGTCCCGTTCCGCACGAACCCGCCGCCGCCAGGGAAGCCGAAGCCGCCGGCGGTGGTCGTGGTCTGGTTCTGGGCCGCGGTCGTCCCGACCACGACCGCCTCGCCGGCCTGCAGGCCGCTCTGGATCTCGGCCTGGCTGGAGGTCACCAGCCCGACCGTCACGTCTCGGGTCTGGACGCTCCCATCCGATGCCATCACGAGGACCGTGTAGGTCGGAGCGGATCCATTCAGGGCGACGGCGGGCACGGAGATGACCCCGGAGGCCTCGGCTGTCGTGACCGCGGCGTTCGCGCTCATCCCGGGCCGGGCCGAGGCCGGAGCGTCGGTCAGCTCGATCGTCACGGCGTAGGTCACGACGCTGCCGGACGAGCTCGCCGCCGACGGCGCGATCGCGACGACCTTGCCCGGGACGTCCGTGTCGATGGCGTCGATCGTGACCGTGGCGGGCTGGTCGAGCTTGAGCGACGGCAGGTCCGTCTCGGTGAAGTCCGCCGTGACCTGGAGCGGGCCACTGGCCAGCGTGATCGCCGGACCGCTCGAGAGGTCGGTGCCGGCCACGGCGGCGACCGCGGTCACCGTGCCGTCGACCGGGGCGACGATCGTCGTCCGCGCGACCTGCTTGCGGAGATCGGCCACGTTACCCTGGGCCTGGAGGTACTGCGAGGCGGCGTTGTCGTAGCCGATCCGGGCCTGGCGCCTGGCGTCGGTCCCGACCGCCGCGTCGAGGCTGTTCTTGGCGATCGTCTTCTGGCTCTTCGCCGCCTGGAGGCTGGACTCGGCGGCCGACAGGTTCCGCTCGAGCGTCGTCGCGTCCGCGGTCGCCAGGACGGCGCCCTTCTTGACCGTGTCCCCGACGGCGACCTTGACGTCCTTGACCGACCATGTCCCGGACCCGCTGCCGCCGGTGCTGCTCGCGTCGATCGCCGCCGGAGCGGCTCCGAAGTCGAGACCGTAGGTGGTCGCCCGGGTGAGGCTCCCGGTCGCGTCGACCGTCTGGGCGATGTCCCCGCTCGTCGCCGTCGCGGTCAGGTACTGCGGCCCGCTCGCGCGACTCCCGCCGGGACCACCGGTGATCGCGACGACGACCGCGCCCACACCGACCACCAGCAGGACGATCGCCGCCGGCACTTTCCATCTCATCCGAGTCGCCTCGCGCTAAGGTTGGGGAGGAGGTTCGCCGACGACCGCTCGAGCCGGGCCCACCTGGACCCAGTAGACCCCTTCGCGCTGAGACGGTCATGAGAGCGACCTGTGGCCACGATGAAGAAACCTTCACCCATCCTTGGTCGACCGGGTCCGGGTTCTCAGAGACATCTCACATCCGACGGCCATCCTGAGGACATGACCACCAGCCCAGCCGGCTCCGCCGCGCCCCGGACGCTGCGACGGGTGACCCGGCCACGGACCTGGTCCCTGCGAGGCACCGACGTCGTCGCGCTGCTCGTCGGGAACGGCGTCCTCATCGCGGCGATGTGGGTGCGCCACGGCGGCAGCTCCGGGCTCGACACTCCCGCCGGGTTCCTGACCGCGGTCGGACAGTTGACGGCCCTGTTCGGGACCTACCTCGTCCTGATCGAGCTGGTGCTCATGTCGCGCAGCCCCTGGCTCGAGCAGTCGTTCGGGATGGATCGCCTCGCCGCGGTCCACCGGTGGGTGGGGTTCGGCTGCGTCTGGCTGCTCGGTATCCACGCCGTCACGACGACGATCGGCTACGGGCTGGGTGACGGCCAGACGGTCGTCGGCGAGGCGTGGACGCTCGTGACGACGTACCCGTTCGTGCTTTGGGCGGTGGCCGGCTTCGCACTGTTCGTGGCGGTCGCCGTCAGCTCGATGCGGGCGGCCCGACGCCGCCTGTCCTATGAGACCTGGCACGGGATCCACCTGTATGCGTACCTGGCCGTCGCCCTGACGTTCGCCCATCAGCTCGTGGTCGGGGCCGACTTCGCCGACGATCCGATGGCTCGGCTGTACTGGATCGGGCTGTACCTGCTGACCGTCGCGGCGATCCTCGTCTTCCGGTTCGGCCAGCCGATCCGGACGTCGCTGCGCCATCGACTGCGGGTCGCCAACGTCGTCCGCGAAGGCCCGGGGGTGGTCTCGATCTACCTGACCGGCCGCGACCTCGACCGGCTGGCGATCCGATCCGGCCAGTACCTCGTCTGTCGCTTCCTCGCCCGCGACGGCTGGTGGCGCGCCCACCCGTTCTCGATCTCCGCCGCGCCCAACGGCGAATGGCTGCGGCTGACGGTCAAGGACCTCGGCGACGACTCCGCCCGGCTCCAGGACGTCCCGCTCGGGACCCCCGTCTACGTCGAGGGACCGTACGGGGCGCTGACGGGGGCGCGCCGGACCAAGTCGCGCGTCCTGCTGGTGGCCGGCGGGATCGGGATCACCCCGCTCCGAGCGTTGCTCGAGGAGCTCCCCGGCGGACACGGGGACCTGACCCTGATCTACCGGGCGCGACGGGAGGCCGACCTGGTGTTCCGGGCCGAGATCGACGCGATCGCCCGTCTTCGCGGCGCGACCGTCCATTACCTCGTCGGCCCGCGCGGAAGCTGGGACCTCCCGGCCGAGCCGCTCGGACCCGAATCGATCTCGACGCTCGTCCCCGACGTCGTCGACCGGGACGTCTTCCTGTGCGGACCCACCCCGATGATGGACGCCACCCAGCGCTCGCTGCGCGTCCTCGGGGTCGCCGCCGAACAGATCCACTCCGAACGCTTCGTGTACTGACCCGAGGACCCCGACATGCCGAAACGCGCCGTCATCGCCATCTCCGCCACCGCCCTCGCCCTCGTCCTGCTGTTCAGCTTCAAGACACCGGACGATCGGCTCGGTACGACCGTCGGCTCCGCGAAGGGGCCCGTCGGCGTCGTGGCGGGCGCATCGGCCGCCCCGACCCGCGCTCCCGCCGGAGAGCAAGGGACGGGAGGTGCGACGAGGACCCCGGCCGCGACGAGGGCCCCGGCCGCGACCGCCGCCCCGGCCGCCGGCTCGTACAAGGACGGGACCGTGACGGGCCCGGTCGTCGACACGCGCTTCGGACCGGTCCAGGTCGCGGTGACCATCGCCGGGGGCAAGGTCACCGACGTCGCCGCACTCGAGCTCCCGTCCGACCGCCAACGCTCGGAGATGATCAGCCAGTACGCCGAGCCGATCCTCCACGACGAGGTCGTCCAGGCGCAGAGCGCGCAGATCGACCTGGTGTCCGGGGCGACGTACACGAGCATCGCCTACGAGCGATCGCTCCAGGCAGCGCTCGACCAGGCCCATGGCTGAGTCGGCCGTGGCCGCGCGGCCGCTCGACCGGACCGCCGTCCCTGGTCCGGTCCACCGCGTCGAGCGGATCATGGGCACCGTGTTCGTGTTCGACGTCCGGGGCGACGGTGTCCGCCCGGACGCGGTCGACGAGGCGATCGCGCTGCTCCACGACATCGATGCGCGGTTCAGCCCGTACCGGCCCGACAGCGAGGTCAGCCGCCTCATCCGCGGCGAGCTCGGCGAGGCCGACTGCGCCGACGACCTCCGGGCGATCCTCGGCCTGGGCGAGGACCTGCGACGGACGAGCGACGGCGCGTTCGACATCCGACGCCATCGGAGCGACGGCCGACCCGACCCGACCGGCCTGGTCAAGGGCTGGGCGACCGAGGAGGCCGCGCTCGTGCTCGAGCGAGCGGGCGCCACGGACTTCGCGATCAATGCCGGCGGCGACATCGTCGCCCGGGGGGAGCCCGAGCCGGGTCGAGCCTGGCGGGTCGGGATCCGCCACCCCCGGGTCGAGGACCGCCTCGCCGCCGTGCTCGAGGTCCGCGACCTGGCGGTCGCGACGTCGGGAGCGTACGAACGCGGCGAGCACATCGTGGATCCGCGGACCGGACGCGCCGCGGACGGGCTGCTGAGCGTCACGGTGACGGGGCCGAGCCCGACCTACGCCGATGCCTACGCGACGACGGCGTTCGTGCTGGGCCTCGACGGTCCCGCCTGGGTCGCCGGGCACGCCGGCTACGGTGCCTATGCGATCACGACCGACGAGCGGGCCATCTGGACGCCTGTCATCGACCGGCTCCTCGCCTGAGCCGCCGACGCCGCCGCGGTGGACCCGGTCGGCACGATCGAGAGCGTCAGCGTTCCGCCAGCACCTTGCCGGGGTTCAGGATCCCCAGCGGATCGAGCGCGTCCTTGATCGCGCGCATCAACGCGACCGCGCCGACGCCCCGTTGACGCTCGAGGAAGTCCCGGCGCGAGATGCCGATCCCGTGCTCCGCCGTGACCGTCCCGCCGAGCTCGATCGCCGCGATGCACAACGCATCGGTCGCCCGCTTCAGCTTGGCCTCGCCGTCCGGTTCGTCGCGGTCCAGGATGATGTTGGGGTGGAGGTTGCCGTCGCCGACGTGACCGAACGTGGCGATCGTCAGACCCTGGTCGCTCGCGATCCGCTCGATCGCCCGGAGCAGATCGGGGACCCGTCCGCGCGGGACGCCGACGTCCTCCATCCGGGCCACCCCGAGCTGCTCCATGGCGTTGAACGCCATCCGGCGGCCCTGTCGAAGCCAGTCAGCCTCCTGTGGGTCAGTCGCGATGATCGTGGTCGTCGCCCCGGCTCCGTCGCACGCCCGGGCGGCCTGCTCGAGCGCGATGCCCGCGGCCGCGCCCGGGAGGTCGGACTCGATCAGCAACATCGCCGCGGCGTCCAGGTCGAGGCCCAGGTGGTGGATGTCGTCGACCGCGCGGATCGTCGTCCGGTCCATCAGCTCGAGGGTGCACGGCTCGACCCCGGCATCGATCACGGCGGCGACGGCGCGACCGGCCTCGTCGAGCGCCGCGAAGAACGCGATCAGGGTCGCCTTGGGCGGTGGCGCGGGCCGCAGCCGGAGGGTCGCCTCGGTCACGATCGCCAGCGTCCCCTGGCTGCCGACGATGAGCGGGATGAGGCCGTAGCCGGCGACGTCCTTGACCGTCCGGCCGCCGAGCCGGACGATCGAACCGTCGGCGGTCACGATCTCGAGCCCGATGACCGAGTCGCGGGTCACGCCGTACTTGACGCAGCACAGGCCGCCGGCATTGGTGCCGAGGTTGCCGCCGATCGTGCACATCTCGTAGCTCGCCGGGTCGGGGGCGTAGAACAACCCCTCCGCGGCCACGGCCTTCTTGAGGTCGGCGTTGACCACGCCCGGCTGGGTCACCACGACGAGGTCGTCGCGGTCGATCTCGAGGATCCGGTCCATCCGGGTGAAGGCGATCGTCAGGCCGCCGTCGACGCCGGCCGCGCCACCGCTCAGACCCGTGCCGGCCCCCCGCGGGACGACCGGGACGCGATGGATCGCCGCCAGGCGGACGAGCTCGGCGACCTCTGCGGTCGCCGTCGGCAACGCCACGCCGATCGGCAGGGGCGGCTCGAGGTAGGCGGTCTCATCGCGCCGGTACGACTCACGGTCGACCTCGTCGGTCAACAGCCGGAGGGCCGGCAGCGATCGACGGACGGCGTCCAGATATGCCGTCCGAGCCTCGAGGCTCGGACGGGCCGGCGTGGCGGCGTCGATCGCGGACATCGGGGTCAGGATACTGGCACCATCACATCGTGAACGGACGACCCGGAGGATCACCAAGATGAGCGATCGCACCACCCATCAGCTCCGGACGCTGTCGACCGGCCTCATCGTGTACGGGGTCGTCGGGATCGTCCTGGCGGTCGTCATGCTCGGTGCGGTCGTCGCGATCGGGAACCGGCTGGACGGGCTCGCCGGGAAGATGAGCGGCCGACTGACGACGATCTCGGCGACGGTCGATCGGACCGCGACGGCGCTCGAGCATGCCGGCTCGACGTCGCAGAGCTTCGCCGGGACGCTCGACCAGGCGGGACCGACCCTGACCCAGGTCGACACCGCCCTGTCCGACGTCGTGTCGACGCTCCAGGAGCTCCAGACGACCTCGGCGGCCCTGACCTTCCTCGGCCAGCAGCCCCTCGCCTCCCTGTCCGGCCGGTTCGGGCAGATCGCGACCCAGCTCGGCACCCTCCAGACGCAGGTCGGGACGCTCGGCACGAACCTCGGCGATAACAAGACGAACCTCGTCGCGCTGGGCGCCAGCCTGACCGATCTGGCCGGCCAGCTCCGCCAGGTCGACGACGTGCTCGGGTCGGGCGAGATCGAGTCGAGCCTGTCCGACATCGTCACCGTCGTCCGCGCGGCCCTCGCCCTGGTGGCGGTCTGGTTCGCGGTACCCGCGATCGCGGCGCTCGGGTTCGGTATCTGGGTCCGACGCCAGGTCCGACTCGACCCGGCACCGACGGCCGGGTCTGCGGCCTGACCGACGGTCAGAAGGTCGGGTCGACCGGGCGACGACCCTCGAGCAGGCTGAGGCCCCCGCTCACCTCGGTCGCGACGCCGATGATCTTCCGGCGCTGGATGAGCGCGAACGGGAACCGTCCGGCGAGCCGGCGGTCGGCGAGCCAGCGGACCCGGACATTCGTCATCGGCATGAACTCCGGGTCGGTCGAGTCGACGAAGGCGGTCAGCGACGCCTGCTCGTGGAGGTAGGCGTAGCCGTAGATGATGTGCGCTCCGGTCGTCAGGACGAGGCGTCGCCGTTGCTTCGGGATCAGGCGGTCCTCCGAGGTCGACTCGCCGGGGTGGGCCTGACCGACGATCGCGATGTCGTCGAGGCGGACGCGGAAGTCCGGGAAGGTGATCCGGGTCGGCTCCCCGAGGCGTGACAGCAGGACCACGTCGTGGATCGTGAAGAACCCGTCGAGCAGGTTGACGTAGTCCGAGAGTCGCCGGAAGTTGCCGAGCTCGACCGCGCCCTCGGCCCGAAGATGCGTCCCGATGAGGTGGACCCGCGTGGTCGTCGGCGCGGGCGGGGCGTCGAGCCAGGGATCCCCGGCGGGGGCGTGGGTCGCGTCCCATCCGAGCCCCGGGATCGCGTCGAGGACGGGCGACCCGAGCTCCGTCGCCGACTCGATCTCCGTCGTCGACTCGATCTGCGGCGCGAACGGCCGGGCCGGACGCGTGAACGGTCGCGGCGTGATCGTCGGTTGGTCGAGGACGTCGATCGAGGACGCAGCTCGTTCGCGCGGGTTCCAGATCATGCGTCCATCGTGGTCGCACGGGCCGGGCCGGTCCATCGCCTGTTGGTACTCCCCGCCGGGTACGCAGGTCGGTGGACGGTCAGCGCGCGGCGCCCAGCCGGCCGATCGCCTCGATGACGGCCGGGTTCTCGAGCGCCGACGTGTCGCCCGGGTCGAGGTCGAGCCAGGCGGCCCGGGCGACGCGGCGCATGACCTTGCCGCTGCGGGTCCGCGGCAGGTCCGGGACCGCGACGACGGCCTTCGGGCGGACGGGCTTGCCCAGGTCGTGGACGACGAGGCCGGCGACCTCGGCGGCGACGCTCTCGTCCCAGGCCACGCCCGGGCGCGGGACGCACAGGACGACGATCGCCTCGCCCTTGAGCTCGTCCGGCACGCCGATGGCCGCGGCGGCGGCCACGGCCGGGTGAGCGACCGCGCACGGCCTCGACCTCGGCCGGCCCGACCCGCTTGCCGGCCACCTTGAGCGTGTCGTCGGATCGGCCGTGGATGTACCAGTAGCCGTCGTCGTCGGTCGTCGCCCAGTCGCCGTGGATCCACAGGCCGGGGACCCGCCGCCAGTACGTCTCCAGGTATCGCTCGTCGTCCGGCTCGCGACCAGAAGCCGCGCGTCATCCCCGGCCAGGGCGACCGGATCGCCAGCTCGCCGACCGTCCCGCGGACGGGTCGACCGGCGGCGTCGACGATGTCGGCCGCGAGACCCGGGCACGGCCCGTTGAAGCTCGTCGGTCGGATCGGGCGGAGCAGCGAGCACCCGACGATCCCGCCGCCGATCTCCGTCCCGCCCGAGTAGTTGACGATCGGCAGGCGGCCGCCTCCGACGACGTCGAAGGCCCATCGCCACGGGTCCGGGTTCCACGGCTCGCCGGTCGAGCCGAGGACCCGAAGCGAACCGAGGTCGTGGTCGCGGACGGGCCCGTCGCCGTGGACCCGGAGCGCACGGATGAGCGTCGGGCTGACCCCGAAATGGGTGATCCGGTGCCGGGCGACGAGCGACCACAGCCGACCCGGGTCGGGCCAGTCGGGCGCGCCCTCGTAGATGACCAGCCGGGCGCCAAGCAGGAGCGCGCCACTGATCGCCCACGGACCCATCATCCAGCCGAGGTCGGTGAACCAGCACAGGGCATCGCCGGCCCGCAGGTCGAACGTGTGGGCGAGGTCCTGGGCCGCCTTGATCGGGAACCCCCCGTGGACGTGGACCGTGCCCTTGGGCCGGCCGGTCGTCCCCGACGTGTAGATGACCATGTACGGCGCCTCGGGGTCGGTGTCCGGCACCCGGTCGACGGCCGGGTCGTCGGTCGGACGGGCCTCGTCGCCGCAGCCGGCCGCGTCCGCACGATCGCGCCGTCCCAGTCGACGTCGCGCCCGGCGATCATCGGCACGTCCGCGACCGGTCCGCGCCGAGCCGGCGCACGACGACCACCGTCCGTGACCGTCGGGGCGAGGGCCAGCGCCTCGTCGGCGACGGTCTTCAGCGGGACGACCGCGCCACGTCGGAAGAAGCCGTCGGCGGTGATCAGGTGGGTCGCCGCGAAGGCCTCGAGCCGCGCGGCGATGGCCGGCGCCGCGTACCCGCTGAAGATCGGGCGTGAAGATCGCCCGAAGCCGACCGAGGGCGAGCACCGCGATCGCCGTCTCGGGCAGCATCGGCAGCAGGATCCCGACCCGCGACCCCTCCCCGATCCCGAGCCCGGCGAGGCGGCGGGCCGCCAGCCGGACATCCCGGTCGAGCTCTGCCCAGGTCGATCGGCGGACGGCCCCGTCCTCGCCTTCCCAATCGAGCGCGACGTCCTCGGGCCGGTCGACCGCCCACGGCTCGACGGCCGCGACGGCGTGGTTGAACGCTCCCCCGCCCCACCAGCGGGCCCGGGCGACTCCGCCGCTCAGGTCGAGCGTGGCGGTCGGCCGACGCTGCCAGGCGAGGCCCAGGTCGTCCGCCGCCGCCGCCCAGAACCAGGCCGGGTCGCGGACGGCGCGGGCCTGGAGCGCCTCGAGGCCGTCACGGTCGGCGTCGCCGTGGCGCCCTTCGACGGCTACCGCGTCGCGCACGAAGCGGGCCAGACGGGAGTCGGCGAGGTCGGCCGGCGAGGGCCGCCACGGAGCCTCGCTGTCGGGTCGGGCGAAGGCGGGGTCGCTCACCCGCGAAGCGTAGCGCCGCCGAGCGGCGGTCGGTCCCATCCGCGGGACCGGCGGCCGACGAACCGATTACCATTCCACGTTCTTGCCACCCGGAGGATGTATGCCCCTGGCGATCGAAGCCGTCGGCCTCACCAAGTCGTACGGCGACGTGCACGCCCTGGCCGGGATCGACCTCAACGTCGAGGAGGGGACGGTCCTCGGCCTGCTCGGTCCGAACGGCGCCGGCAAGACGACCGCCGTCCGGATCCTGACCACGCTGCTGTCACCCGACGGCGGTCGGGCGACCGTAGCGGGCTACGACGTCGTCCGCGACTCGAGCGCCCTGCGCAACGTCATCGGCCTGACGGGGCAGTTCGCGGCGATCGACGCGAACCTGACCGGTCGCGAGAACCTGACCCTGGTCGGTCGCCTGTACCACCTCCCACGTGCCGAGGTCCGGGAACGAGCCGCCGACCTGCTCGACCGGTTCGAGCTGACCGACGCGGCCGATCGTCCGGCGCGGACCTATTCCGGCGGGATGAAGCGACGTCTCGACCTCGCGGCGAGCCTCGTCGGACACCCGCGCGTGCTCTTCCTCGACGAGCCGACGACCGGTCTCGACCCGCGCAGCCGGATCGCCCTGTGGGAGGTCATCGGCGGCCTCGTCGCAGACGGGACCACGATCCTGCTCACCACGCAGTACCTCGAGGAGGCCGACCGGCTGGCCGACAAGATCGCCGTCATCGACCTGGGCAAGGTGATCGCCGAGGGGACCCAGGACGAGCTGAAGAAACAGATCGGGGGCGAGGTCGTCGAGCTCAAGCTGACCAAGGTCGCGGATCGCCACGGGGACCTCCAGACGGTCTACGACCTGCTGCGCGACCTCGCCGCCGCGGACCCCGTCATCGACCACGACGCCCACTCCGTCCGGGTCCCGGTCGACGGTGGCTCGTCGATCCTGACCGAGACCGTCCGCCGGCTCGATGCAGCCGGGATCGAGGTCAGCGAGCTGAGCCTCCACCGACCGACGCTCGACGACGTCTTCCTGACCCTGACCGGCCATCATGCCGAGGCCGACACGACCGACGGCGACGAGACGCCCGACCCGACCGGGCGCCCCGGCCGGCCGATCGACCGAAGCGGCGCACGCCCCGGAGGGACCCCCGCATGACCGCCTCCGTCCGCCCGATCCCGCCGACCGGAGCGCCGAGCGACACGCACCCGGCCCTGTTCTGGACGTTCGTCGACGCGATCGCCGTCACCCAGCGGAACCTGCTCCAGTACGTCCGGATCCCGCAGCTGCTGGTCTTCTCGACCATCCAGCCGGTGATGTTCGTGCTGCTGTTCGTGTTCGTCTTCGGTGGGGCGATCTCGGCGTCCGTGCCCGGCGGCAACTACGTCAACTTCCTGATGCCCGGGATCTTCGTCCAGACGGCGGTCTTCGGGGCGACGGCCACGGGCGTCGGGCTGGCCGAGGACCTCGGACGGGGGATGATCGACCGGTTCCGATCGCTGCCGATGGCCCGCTCTGCGGTGCTCGCCGGACGAACGTTCGCCGACCTCATCCGGAACATGTTCGTGGTGGTCCTGATGACCGTCGTCGGCGTGCTCGTCGGCTTCGAGCCGCTTTCCGGCGGGCTGCCGGCCTATCTCCTGATGCTCGTGATCGTCGTCCTCTTCGGCTATGCGTTCAGCTGGATCTCGGCCCTCATCGGGCTGTCGGTCAAGGATCCCGAGTCGGTCCAGGCCGCCGGGTTCATCTGGATCTTCCCGCTGACCTTCGTGTCGAGCGCCTTCGTCCCGGTCGAGACGTTCCCGACCTGGCTCCAGCCGATCGCCGAGATCAACCCGGTGACGGTCGCCGTCAACGCCTGCCGTACGCTGCTCACCGGCACGGCCACGTTCGACACGATCCTGCCGCCACTGTTCTGGATCGGTCTGATCCTGGTCGTCTTCATCCCCCTGTCGGTCCGGGCCTACCGCCGGGTCTGATCGCCGGGACCGACCTCCCTCGACCGGTCGGCCGAGCGGCCGTGCCGTCGCCGACGGCCGCGCTCCAGCCCGACGCCGAGCCAGCCGACCAGCGCCGCGCCGACCGCCCCGCCGATCCCGATCCCGGCCAGCGCCGGCGGGCCGACCGCGCTCGGGGCTGGGGTCGGGCCACGACCGTTGACCGAACGGAGGAAGTTCACCAGGTTCCAGCGATCGGTCTCGGACAGCTGGCCCGACCAGGCCGGCATCCCACCGGGTAGCCCCGACGAGATCCAGGTGTAGATGTCCGCGTCCGAATGGAGGTTCAGGTGCCCGCTGCGGAGGTTCGCCGGGGCGATCTGGGTCGTCCCCGCGTCGACTCCCCCACCGCGCGCGTCCACGCCGTGGCAACGGGCACAGTTCGCCTCGTAGAGTGTCTGGCCGGCGTCGACCGAGGTCACCGTCAGCGGGACCGGGTCGACCAGCGCGACGTCGCCCGCGCTGCCGGGTCCGAGGACGGCGGCGACGATCAGCACGCCGCCGGCGAGCCCGGCGAAGACCGCCCCGATCCGGGCGACGCGGTTCCAGCCCGGACGACGGTCCCGGACATACCAGGCGAAGCCGCCGAACACGGCGGCCGCGATGAGGAGCTGGATCCCGACGACGAGGCCGACGGTCACCCCGCCACCGCCCGCGACGACCGGCGAGGCGGACAGGAGGATCCCATGGACGATCATCGCGGGGTCCCCAGGATCAGCCCGGCGAACCCGAGGACGATGCCGGTCAGGCCGGCCCCGACGAGGGCCGGCCGGCTCGCATCGGGGAGCGTGCGCGGCAGCACGCCGCCGGCAGCGGCGAAGGCGACCGCGAAGACGCCCAGCACGAGCAGACACAGCGCGAGCACCGCGAACGGATCGAGTGGCGGTGCGAGACGACCCTCGGTCAGTCCCGTCTGATCGTAGGCGAACACGAACCGCTGTCGCGCGACCTCCTGCCCGGAGGCCTCGGTGGCCGTGACCGTGGCGTCCCAGCGGGACCCCGGCGGGAAGCTCGAATCGACGACGAAGCGCGGGGTCGCGCTGGCGAAGTCGGGCCGCATCGTGATCCGCGACGTGCCCTGGTCGGCGTCGAGTCGCTGGAGGATGAGCTCGACGACGGTCCCCTCGACGGGCGGCCGGGTCAGTCCCGCCGCGAGTCGGTCGGGCCCCGGGCGGGCCGGGAGGAGGTCGAGCGACACGGGTTGGGCGGAGACGACCGAGCTCGGAGCGGGCGCGATGGCGACCGGCCGATCCTGTCCGACCGGTGAGCCGCTGGTCAGGTTGGCGGTGATCGCGAGGACGGCCACGCCCAGGATGAGCTCGACGAGCAGTCGGCGCGACAGGCCGAGCCGACCGCCGACGCCGCGTCCCCCGTCGAGGTAGTTCACCAGCCCGACGCCGAGCGCGGCCACGAACACCAGGATCTTCGCCAGCAGGTCGATCTCGTACGCCGAGGCGAACGACAGCGGATCGCCGGTCTGGGCCCAGTCCGCGTAGACCCCGGTCAGGGCGATCAGGACGACCGCCACGAGCGCCAGGGCGGAGAAGCGTGGGATGACGAGCCCGAGCGCACCCGGCTCGAGCCGGCTCTGGCCCCCGAAGTCGGTCAACGCCGCCAGCAGGACGAGTCCGCTCAGCCAGACGCTGCCGGCGGCCATGTGGCCGATGTCCATCGCGACCGGCACGGGCGAGCTGTAGGCGGCCGCGTGACCGCCGAGCGCCGTGAGGACGAGGCCGACCACGCCGGCGGCGCCCGCCAGCCCGAGGATGGGCAGCGCGCCGAGTCGGCGCCAACCGAGTCGGGCCAGGCCCAGGACGAGGAGCCCCGCACTGAGGCCCACGAGCAGCCGGGCGGTCAGCAGCTGGCCGATGCGGCTGCCCGTCGCGAACCCCGCCACATCCGGCCCCGCCGGAGCGGCGGCGCCCACCGCGGTCGGCGCCGAACCCGCCCCGACCACGAGCAGGAGGAGGCACCCGGAGGCTCCGGCGATGAGCGCGATCCCCGCGCCGTAGGCCGCGCCGCGAGGGATCCTCCCGAGGGCCGGCCGGAGGACCAGCCAGGCGAGGATCGCCAGCCCGAAGGCGAGCATCGAACCGCCGTAGGCCAGGACCTTGCCCTGGATCTCGGCGGCAGCGGTCCCCGAGTCGTGACCGGCGTGGAGGTCGCCGGTCGCCGCGCCGGCAGCCGCGGAACCGTGGTCGTGCTGGAGGGCGGCCACGTCGCCGACGCCGAAGGTCAGGAATCCCTCCGTCGTGTGGCCGTCCGCCGCCGACAGGGCGCGCCAGTCGACCGTGAAGATCTGGCCGGGGGCGAGCACCGTGCCGGCCGGGATCGGGGCGACGAGCGTCCGAGGATCGCTCGGGTCCACGGACCCGACCCCGGCGAGCAGGGTCCGGCCGGTCCCGTCGAGCAGGTCGAGCGAGGTGTAGCGCGGGTCGATCGGCTCGCTGAAGGCGAGTCGGATCTCGGTCGGTGCGGTCGGGACGGAATCGCCCGCGCCGGGCGAACTCGAGACCAGCTGGGAATGGCCGAGGACGACTGCGTCGTCCACGGCCGGGAACGCCCGGCCGGGCAGAGCCGGCCGGGCCAGCAGGACCACCGCGGCCACCCCGAACGCGAGGAGCGCTCGCACGGCGGTCGCGGATCGTGACATGGGTGCGGGCCGCCTAGGTCGTCGGTCGACGTCGGCTGGCGACGGCGACCCCGAGCGCGAGCAGCCCGACGACGAGTCCGAGCCCGCCGATCGCCAGGGCGATGGTCGCCTGGCTCGCGGCATCCGCACCCTTCTGAGCTTGGGCTTGCAGCTCCGCCTGGGTGGGCAAGGTGTTCGGGAACTCCCCGGAGGCTGCCTCCTGGACCTCGTTGAACCCGGTCGGGCTCGAGGTGAACGACTCGTCGATGGCCGTGCCCTCGATCGTGCCGGTCAGGTGGAACGTGTACTTGCCTGAAGCCGTCGGGATGAAGACCGACTCGTACCAGCCCGGGTCCTCCTCGCGCTCGACGAGCGGAAGATCGCGGGTCTGGGTGCCGTAGATCACCTGGGCCTTGATCGTCTGATCAAGCCCCGAGATGGGCTTGTCGTCCTTGGTCACGTGGAACTCGAGCCCACTCCGGTCGCCGACGAAGACCGGCTCGGCGATGAGTCCGACCTCCAAGGAGTAGCCGGCGACGTCGCGTTCTTCGTGTGCCAGGGCCTGGCCCGCGAGGGTGGCCAGCAGGAGGCCGGCCAGGCCGGCGCTGCCGAGCCGCCGGAACGTGGTCCGGTTCGAGTCGATGGACAGGTGCATCGGGGATATCACTCCTGATCGGTGCGGCCCGTTCGGGCGCACGGGACACGACGGCATCCGAACGAGACGACTCGGGCCGGATGCGGTCGGTGGCGCGGTCAGGCAGCGAGCGGCGGAGCACGGCCGGCGTCAAGCCGGACGAGGAACCAGGCGTGAGCACGGATCGCCGCGATGTCGGTCCAGCGCGGCGACGGTCGCCGCGCACCGAGGCGTCGCCGCCGGCCGACCGGCGCTCGCCCGGCCAGCCGGGCCGTCAGGACGGTGATCCGCCAGCGGACGAGCGCCCCGATCGCCGCCGCAGCCAGCGTGACGAGCGCGAGGACGGGCAGGGCGAGCGGGTATTCGGGACCGGTCAGCGCGCCGAGCCCGATGACGTGGCCGTGCCCGGCGAGGTGTTCCACGTTCTCCTGGACGGCGAACGCGACGGCCACGAGCACGAACAACGGCGGCCACAGGCCGATCAGCTCCCGCCGATATCCACGTTCCCGGGACCTCGGTGCCGCGGCCACCAGACGGGTCGCCCGATCCGTCTCGCGGAGGCGGCCGAGGCGGACGGCGGCGCGCAATCCGAGGACGGTCGCCGCGACGACCGCGACCATCGAGAAGACCGGCCAGTACCCGTCGTGGCCGCCGTCCCGCATCGCCCGAGCGAATGCCGCGCCGAACCCGTATTGGGCCGCGAAGATCGCGTCGTGGGCGATCGCGAGGGACACGAGACCCAGCATCGCCAGGCGGACCGCCCGGAGCACGCGCGCCATCCGATGCGACGTCTCGATCGTCATCCTGCGGATGATACGGCCGAACGCTCGCAGGCCGCCGATGACCGTCCCACGCTCACGGCGATCCCGAAGGGTGCGGGCCCCACAGGCCGACCTGCGCCTCCCGGGCCGACCGCTCGGCCGCGACGAATCGGTCCGCGTACTTGACGTCGGGAGGATCCGTCTCGACCTGCGCGAACCCGCGCCGGACGAGCTCGAGGTCGACCAGCGTCCAGCGGTCGCCGTCGGCCAGCCAGACATAGCGCAGGAGCCGGCCGAACCGATCGGTCTCCGAGACGTCCTTCTCGAGGACGACCGTCCTCCCCTTCACGAGCGCCGCATTCGCCCGACTCGCCTCGGGTCCCATCCACTGGACGGGCGTGTCGGGTTTCTTGGTCTCCGGCGTGTCCATCCCGATGTAGCGGAGACGCTCATCGCGACCGCCGAGCCGGACGACGATGGTGTCGCCGTCGACCACGCGGACCACCCTGGCGGTCTCGGTCGGCCCGGTCGGCCGGAAGGCCGATGGGGAGGTTGCGGCCGAGGGCGTCGGGCGGGCGGACGAGCCGGTCGCCTCGGGCGTCGGGGGAGCACCGGTCGCCGCGAGGCTGGGAGCGACCGATGCGCCGCAGCCGGCCAGGACGAGCGAAGCGACGACCAGGGCGCCCACGGCGACCAGTCGGCCGGCCAGGGCGCGGGACGGGCGGACCGACCGGGCGACCATCCGTCGACGGTACTCCCCATCGACGGCCGCGACCTATCATTGCCGTCCCGTGCCAACCGTCCTGCTCATCCGCCACGGATTGACCGCGCTCACCCGATCGACCCTGGTCGGCTGGACGCCGGGCGTCCCGCTCGACGACGAGGGCCGCGCCCAGGCGGCGGCCGTCGCCGAGCGGATCCGTCGCGTGCCGCTCGAGGCGATCGTCAGCTCCCACCTCGAGCGCTGCCGCGAGACCGCGGCGACGATCGTCGTGGGGCGTGACCCGGCGCCGCCGTTCGAGCTCGACGAGCGCCTTGCCGACGTGCGCTACGGCGAGTGGACGGGTCGCCCGTTCAAGGACCTTCGGCGGGAGCGCGCCTGGAAGACGCTCCATGCCGACCCTGGGGCGTTCCGCTTCCCGAACGGCGAAGCGCTCCACGAGATGGGCGCCCGGTCGGTCGCCGCGGTGCGCGACTGGAACGAGCGACTCGGTCCGACGGCGACCTATGCGGTGATCAGCCATGCCGACCCGATCCGGGCGATCCTCGCCGACGCGCTCGGACTCGGCTTCGACGGCTACGCGCGTCTGGCGGTCGGGCCGGCCTCGCTGAGCGTCGTCCGCTACGGGCCGGGTGGCTCCATCGTCCTGCGGGTCAACGACACGGGCGGCGATCCGATCGACCTCGTCCCGACGAAGAGACGAGTGCGGGAGCGACGCGCCCGTCCGACCGACGGCCAGGATGGCCGTCCCGCCAAGATGTCGTAGAGTCCAACCATGTCCCGCCGCGTCTACACCTTCGACGGTCCCGACCGTTTCGTCGCCGGAACGGTCGGCGAACCCGGCGGCCGCACGTTCTTCCTGCAGGCCCGGAAGGGCGGCGACGTCGTCAGCGTCGCCCTCGAGAAGACCCAGGTGGCCGTCCTCGCCCAGCAGCTCGACGCCCTCCTCGACATCCTGGCCGACCGCGGGATCGACAGCGTCCCGGTGGCCGCGGACCCCGACCAGGTCGATACCGCGCCGCTCGGCGAGCCGCTCGTCGAGGCCTTCCGGGTGGGTGCGATGACCCTCGCCTGGGACGGCGAGCACGATCGCGTGGTCATCGAGGCGGCGGCGATCCCCGAGGAGGGCGAGGCGTCGCCGGACGACACCGAGGAGGGTCCCGACGGCCCGGACCTCGTGCGGATCCGGATCGACGGCCCGACCGCCCGGGCATTCGTCGACCGGGCCACCCGGGTCGTGGCCGCGGGGCGACCGCTCTGCCCGCGATGCGGTGAGCCGCTCGATCCCCAGGGCCACATCTGCGCCCGACCGAACGCCTACCTGAACTAGCCGTGGACGCGCTCCGGCTCCTCCGGGACGGGGAGCTCGAGGTGCGTGGGCGGCTGACGGTCTCGTCGAATGCGGCCCTCGTCGGGATCGTCAGCCTGCCGGCAGGCGACGGCGGACCCCGGCCAGAACCCGGCCCCGAGAGCCTCCTCGGCCGGCTCCTCGGCACGGACCTCCCGGGACCCGACCTGGCCCTCGCCGCGGTCGTCTACAAGCCGGTCGCCTTCGAGCGCCCGCTCTGGGATTTCCCCGATCGGACGCTGGCGAACCGCGAGGCGGCCGCCTACCTCGTTTCGCAGGCGAGCGGCTGGGATCTCGTCCCGCCGACCGTCCTGCGCGACGGCCCGGCCGGTCCGGGCATGGTCCAGCTGTGGCTCGACGAAGACCCGGCGGTCGATGCCTGGGAGCTGGTCCAGGATGCCGACCCCCGTCTCCGGCCGATGGCCCTGTTCGACGCGGTCGTCAACAACACCGACCGGAAGGGCGGCCACATCCTGCCGTTCCCGGACGGCGACGGGATCCGCCTGTTCGGCGTCGATCACGGGGTCTGCTTCTCCGTCGACCCCAAGCTCCGGACCGTCCTCTGGGCATGGCGCGGAGGCCCGATCGCGGCCGACGAGCTGGCCACGCTCCGGACGCTCCGAACGCGCCTCGACGACGACCTCGGCGCCGCCCTCGTCGAGCTGCTCGACCCCGACGAGGTCGACGCCACCCGCGACCGGCTCGACGCCCTCCTCGACAGCGGCTGCTTCCCCGAGCCGTCGGACGATTGGCCCGCGGTCCCCTGGCCGCCCTACTGACAGGGTACGAACGGATCGCGCCGGTTGGTACGGCGGGGGTCTGGTGGCCGTCCCACATCCATGGGAGGGTGGGCGCCACACCGGGGAGTTTCGATCGTGCCGATCCGGTTCGAAGCCTATACGTCCGAAGGCGTCCGTCGCGGCATCGCGACGGGTCACAGTCGACTGGGCGACCTGCTCGAGCTCGACCCTCACATCGAGGTCACCCAGGGCCACCTCGCCCCGCTCGACGGGTCGCCGGCCATCGCCGATCCGCCCGGCGGCGTCAACCTCGCCACGGACGACCTGTTCGTGGTCGTGGCGCCCGCCGACACCCCGGTGATCGTCCATCCGGCCTGGCACGACGTCCTGCTCGTGTGCGGGCCGTACGTCGTCTCCGGGCGCATGCCGACGATGCCGGGCTTCGACCCCGCCCGTGCCCTCGCCCGCCCGACCGGTTCGTTCGTCCTCCTCGACAAGGTGACGCTGTCGCTCGCCGCGAGACCCGACGGCGGGACGATCGAGCACGGCCTGGCCTGGGTCAACCGGTACGTCGTGGAGCGGGTGGAGAGCGATCTCGAGCTCGGCTTCTTCTTCCCCGGGGCCGAGTCGAAGATCGTCCAGGCGACGTACACGCCCGGCGCCGATCCGGGCCAGGCATCGGGCCCCGCCGCCTAGACCCGGCGCCCAGACGCGGCCGCCTCGGTTCATCGGTCCCCCGCAGCGCCTCAGACCGGTGGCGGGTAGCCGGTGATCCGGCGGATCGCCTCGTACAGCGGCTTGAGCGCGGGGTACATCCGCCGATAGACGTCCCGGTAGAGCGCGTCGTAGATCCGCTGCGCCGCCGGGTCCGGGTCGCGGACCTCGACGACCCGGGTCATCGCCCCGACCGCGGCCTCGAACGACGGGGTGGATCCCGAGCCCGACGGCGGCATCGATCGCCGCACCGAGCCCCGACGTCTCGAAGGTGTGCGGTCGGCCGGTCGGCAGCCCGAAGACGTCGGCGGTCAGCTGGACGGCCGACGCGCTCTGTGAGCCGCCGCCCGATACGCGGAGCTCGGTGATCGCGACCTTCGTCCGTTGCTCGGTCCGCTCGGCGCCGTCGCGCAGCGCGTAGGCCAGGCCTTCGAGGATGGCCCGGTAGAGGTGGGCCCGGGTGTGGACGTCGCCGAAGCCGATGATCGCGCCCTTGGCCTCCGGCCCCGGGATCCGGACGC
Organism: uncultured Chloroflexia bacterium; assembly: GCA_963781845.1. Classification (GTDB taxonomy): domain Bacteria; phylum Chloroflexota; class Limnocylindria; order Limnocylindrales; family CSP1-4; genus Chersky-267. The sequence goes on from CAWAHN010000012.1 coordinate 70,303, forward strand.
CCGGCGACCAGTACGGCTGGAGGGTCAGGCCCATCGACCCGGGCGGGACCGATCGGACGAGCTCGTCGAACAGGACCTCGGGCTCGATCCCCTCGGCCGTGGCGCGAGCCACCTCGCGGTCGCCGAACTCCCGCTTGAACCACTCCACCATCCAGTAGCCGCGCATGACCTGGATCTCGAGGCTGTACGCGCCGGGGACGGCGGCCGGGTAGGGCGGGATCATCGGGATGGCCTCGACATACCGTCGCTGGGTCGTGTTGAGGGTGGCGGTCGTGCCGTACGACAGCGCCCCGATGTGCGGCTCGAGCGCGCCGGCTCCGAGGACCTCGCAGGCCTTGTCGGCGGCCGCCGCGATGACCGGCAGGCCGACCGGGATCCCGGTGGCGTCGGCCGCCGCCGGGGTGATCTCGCCCATGCGCTCGCCGGGACGGACGAGCTCGGGCAGCATCGCCGGATCGACCGGCGCGACCCGCCACTTCCAGTCCCCGGGCGGGCTCCAGCGCTGGGCCTTGTAGTCGAACGGGAGGTAGCCGACCTGGGCTCCGACCGAGTCGACGATCCGGCCGGTCAGGCGGTGGGTCAGGAAGCCGGACACCAGCAGGTAGCCCTTGGTCCGTGCCCACACGTCCGGCTCGTGGCGACGGATCCAGTTGACCTCCGCGTCGGCCTGGAACGCGGCGACGGTCTCGCGCACGCCGAGCGCCCGGAACGCCGCTCCGGTGACGCCGCCGATCGGCCGAAGCCCGTCGGTCCGCCGCTGATCGAGCCAGATGATGGCCGGTCGGAGCGGGTCGCCCGCCCCGTCGACGACCACGATCGACCCGCGCTGCGTCGTCAGCGTCACGCCGGCCAGCCCGTCCGTCGGCGCGGCCGGATCGGCCAGGACCCGACGGCACGCCTCGCCGAGCGCACGCCACCAGACCTCGGGGTCCTGCTCCGCCCAGCCGGGCCGGGGCGAGACGTACGGCTCGAACGGGACGCGGGCCATGGCCACGATCCCGCCCTGCGGATCCACGATCAGGGCTCGGAGGCTCTGGGTCCCGCAGTCGATCGCCAGGATGTGGTCGGCAGATCCGCTCACGTCCCGGGCTCGGATCCGGCCGGCACGGAACGCCCGGTCCCGCCCAGGAGCACCTCCGGATCCATCAGCCCGTCCGGGTCGAAGCGGGCCGCGAGATCGCGCAGGGCCGCCATCCCGAGCTCACCCTTCTCGACCGCCAGGTAGGGTCCGTGGTCGCGGCCCACGCCGTGCTGGTGGCTGATCGTCCCTCCGTGCTCGACGATCGTCCGGCTGGCCGCCGTCTTCAGGGTGAGCCAACGCCGATACGTCCCCTCCGGCCGCGGCGACCGCCGGAAGATGTAGGTGACGTAGATGCTCGTGCCCGACGAGTAGACATGGGACAGGTGGGCGAAGGCGTGGACGCGCTCGTTCTCGCCGTCCAGGCCGCCGTTCAGCGTCTGGACGAGAGCGGCGGCAAGCTTCGGTGCTCCGACCCAGTCGGTCGCCGTCTCGAGCGTGTCGACCGCATAGCCCGCCTCCCAGAGCGTGTTCCGCAGGTAGGGCTGGAGGAAGCGCCCGGCGTCCCACTGGCGTCCGAACGCATCCGGGGCCGGGACGCCGCCGTGGTGGCGGACGATCTTCGATGCCAGGCCGGCGGTCGCCTCGGCGATCCGGGTCTGGCCGGCCAGACCGAGGAGGAGCAGGCACGGATCGGCGCCGCCGCCCCGGAGACCGACCCAGCGCATGGCCAGCCCCACCCGCCGACGACGGCCGGCCATCGCCAGCGTCGTCCGCGTCTCGTCCTGGGTCGACATCCGGACCATCGCCAGCGGCAGCCGGGCCCCGGCCAGCTCGAGCAGGATGTCCATCGCGCGCCCCCAATCCGGGACGAACAGGGCGATGGTCCGCTGGTACTCGGGGATCGGGACCGTCCTGACGGTCGCTTCGGTCACGATCCCGAGCCGGCCCTCCGAGCCGAGCACGAGCTGGCGCAGGTCGGGCCCGGCGGCCGACGCCGGGTGGGTCGGCAGGTCCAGCGTTCCCGCCGGCGCCTCGAGCCGCCCGCCCGCGAACAGCGCCTCGATCCGGCCGAAGCCGAGCGAGCGCTGCCCCGACGAGCGCGTCGCGACCCAGCCGCCCAGCGTCGAGTACTCCCACGATTGCGGCTCGTGGCCGAGCATCCGACCATGGGCCTTGAGCGCCGATTCGAGCGCCGGTCCGTTGACGCCGGCCCCGAACGACGCGAGGCCGCTCGGCGGGTCGAATGCGAGGAGGCCGGCCGAACGCTCGAGGTCCACGACGAGGACCGGAGGGTCGCTCCCGTGGGGCGGTCCGAGGTCCGAGGGCGCGAGCCCACCGACCACCGTGGTGCCGCCCCCGTAGGGCACGACCGTGGCCCCGACCTCCCGGGCATAGCCGAGCAGGTCGCGGACCTCGGCCGACGACGACGGGCGACCGACGCCGTCGGGGACCCGACCGAGCGACCCGCTCCGCAGCGCCACCCAGTCGCCGAGGCTCTGGCCGCGCGCGTGCCGGACGCGGTCCTCCGGGTCGGCCGAGACCAGCGGATGGTCGGGCAGCCGCCCGGCGGGCACGGCCCCGACCACGTCGGCGAGGGTCGCGTCGGGGTTCGGGCGACCGGGCCCGACCAGGCTCTCGAGCTGGGAGATCGCGCCACCCGGCACCTTGCCGACGATCCCGTCGTCGCCCCAGCCGTTCCAGCGTCGGGTCATGCGGTCATGGTGCCCCATCGGGGCGCCGGGGGCGAGGCGTAGACTGCCGGCCATGTCGAACTGCGACTGCTCGGGGCACCAGAAGGTCTTCTCCGATCGGATGGCCGCGCGCGACCTGAAGCGCTACCTCGCGGACGGCCCCGACGGCCCCACCCGGCTCCTGGTCGAGGCCATCCGGGCGCGCGGTGTGGAGGCGGCGACGGTGCTCGATATCGGCGGCGGGGTCGGCGCCGTCCAATTCGAGCTGCTCGACGCGGGGGCGGCCTCGGCCGTGTCCGTCGATGCATCTCCGGCGTTCATCGCGGTCGCCCGCAGCGAGGCCGAACGACGCGGCTTGACCGACCGGATCGCCCAGCATGAGGGCGACTTCGTGGCCCTCGCCCCCGAGGTCGCCAGCGCGGACGTCGTCACCCTCGTCCGGGTGGTGTGCTGCTACGCGGTCATGCCCGAGCTCGTCGGTCGGTCGGCGCACCACGCTCGGCGGATGCTCGGGCTGGTCTACCCGCGCGACACGTGGTGGACGCGAGCCGGCGCCCGGGTCTTCAACGCCGTCCATCGCGTGACGCGGGACGGCTTCCGGATCCACGTCCATCGCGAGGTGGAGATGGATCGGCTGATCCGCGCTGCGGGGTTCGAGCGACAGCTGCTCCGCCGCGGCCCGCTCTGGCAGGTCGCCCTGTACGTCCGGGGTCCGGAGGCTCCACCGCAGCCGTAAGGCAGCCGTCACCGACCCGGGACGAACAGCGCTGCCCCGGTACGCCGAACGGGGGATGCCGACGCCGCGGCGGCCCGGCTACGGTCGGCTGCGATGACCGTCCCGCCCACCTCCGCGTGATGTTGACCACCCGCGGCCACGAGCCCTCGTCCCAGCCCGCTGCGGGCACCTCGTGCCGGCAATGCGGGCGGGCGCCGTCGCGCCCGGGCGCGACAGTCTGCCCGCGTTGCGGGATCCCGTTCGGTGGCGCACCCCGTGACGACGTCGCGCTGCCGACCTGTCCCATCTGCTATGCCACGGTCGGCGATGACGGACTCCTGCCGTCGCTGGCCGGGACGGGGCGGAGCGTTCCGATCGCGGACCATCTCATCGAGCACGATCGCTACCCCGTCGGCGACGACGACTGGCTCGAATCGCTCCGCCATGGGGACCGGATCCGGGTCGGCCGGTGGGACGCGCCGTTCGACATCGTCCGACGCTACCTGGTGACCGGAGTCTTCGATGCCGGGCGGCGACGTGCGATCCAGCACGACGCGGTCGTGACCGCGATGAGCCAGCTCAGCCGCTGGGGCACGACCGCCGCGAACGTGGTCGGCGATCAGCCCGACTGGCGCGAGGCCCGAGATGCGATCACGGCGCTGATGGAACGGTTCCACCGGCGTTGAGCCGGCGGCATCGTCCGCGACCCGCGGGTCCGGTGGTCCGCGTCTGGGATCCGGAGCTCAGCGACGGCGCTCGTCCGGCCGTCGACCGACGGATCCGTCGGTGCGCGGCGCGGCCGCTCGTGCCAGGCGCTCACCAGGCAGGGCGATGATCGGGCGCTGACCCCCGGGGAGCGAGGTCGTGGCGTGGTGCGTCGGGCGCTCGCCGCGCGGTCCCTGCGGGCCGTTCGGACGGGACGACGGCTGGCGACCCGTCCGGCCATCCGGCCGTCCGACGGGTGCGTAGGCACCGATCGACTGCCCGGGCCGGCGGGCCGGTGCCTGGCGTCCGGCACTCCCGTGACGCGGCCCCGGGGCGACCTCGCGCGGTCCGGCGGAGGCGTGATGCTGGGGACGATGGGCGGGTGCGTAGCCGGACCGGTTCGGGGCGGATGGGCGACCCGACCGCGCCGGGGCGCCGCCGCGCCCGACGGCCGAGCGGAGGACGATCGGCTGCGGCCGGACCGAACGGTCTGGCTCGAAGCCCTCGACGACCTCGACCTGGATCTTGGTCCGGAGGAGCGTCTCGATCTGCCACAGCAGCTTCTGCTCATCGACGCAGACCAGCGACACCGCGTCGCCGTCCATCCCGGCCCGGGCGGTCCGACCGATCCGATGGACGTAGTCCTCGGGCGCCATCGGCAGCTCGAAGTTCACGACGTGCGGGAGCGCGTCGATGTCGATCCCACGGGCAGCGATGTCGGTCGCGACCAGGATCGCCGCGCGGCCAGCCTTGAAGTCGGCCAGGGCCCGGTTGCGCTGCGGCTGACTCTTGTTGCCGTGGATCGCCGCGGCCGCGATGCCGTCGCGCTCGAGCTGCTCGGCGAGTCGGTTGGCCCCGTGCTTCGTCCGGGTGAAGACGAGGGCCTGGTCGATCCTCCCCGACCGGATCAGGTGGCTCAGGAGCTCCCGCTTGCGCTCGCGGTCGACCGGATGGACGACCTGCCGGACGAGCTCGACGGTCGTGTTCCGCGGGGTGACCTGGACATGGGCCGGGCGGTCGAGGATGCCGTCGGCCAGGCGCCGGATCTCGTCCGAGAACGTGGCACTGAAGAGCAGGTTCTGGCGACGCGCTGGGAGGAGGGCGATGATCTTGCGGATGTCGCGGATGAACCCCATGTCGAGCATCCGGTCGGCCTCGTCGAGGACGAGGATCTCGACCCGGGAAAGGTCGATCGTCCCCTGCCCGACGTGGTCGAGCAGCCGACCGGGCGTGGCCACGACGATCGGCACACCGGCCCGCAACGCTCGGACCTGGGCGTCGAAGCCGACCCCGCCGTAGATCACCGCGGACCGGACGGGCCGGCGGGCGCCGTAGGTCCGGACACTCTCCTCGACCTGGATCGCCAGCTCGCGGGTCGGCGTGAGGATCAGCGTCCGGACGGCCGGACGCGAGGCATCGCGGCGACCGCGGTCGCGAACATCCGGCCCGACACCCTGGTTCGTGGCGGCCGACGGCGCTCGGCCGTTGAGGATCTGGAGGATCGGCAGGACGAAGGCGGCGGTCTTGCCGGTGCCGGTCTGGGCGCCGGCGAGGACGTCGCGGCCGTCGAGGACCAGCGGGATCGCCTCCGCCTGGACGGCGGTGGGCACGGTGTAGCCCTGGTCCGCGACCGCGCGGAGAAGCTCGGGCTCCAGCCCGAGTGGTGCGAAGGACACGATGAGACTCCTGGACGGGCCCTCCCGCACGATCGCGGGGCCCGGTCAGGGCATCGGATGATCGGGATCGAACGGTGGGAAGACCGGGGCGCAGACCGGAGGCGCCCGACGAACACGAGGCCCCGAGCATAGCCGAGCCGGGCCGAACGCGCTCTGGCGAGGGCCCGATGAGCCGGCGCGGCTAGGATGGCCCGGTGCTCGACATCCCGTCCGACCTGCTGGCCGACCTCGACGCCGCCCAACGCGAGGCGGTCCGCACGACGAGCGGGCCGGTCTGCATCCTGGCCGGCGCCGGGACCGGCAAGACGCGAGCGATCTCGCGCCGGGTGGCCTACGCCCTCGAGACCGGGGTCGTGGCGCCCACCCACGTGCTGGTCGTCACGTTCACCGACAAGGCCGCGACCGAGATGCGCGAGCGGCTGGCCGCGCTCGGCCGGACGGGGGTCACCGCCGCGACGTTCCATGCCGCCGCTCTCCGCCAGCTCCGCCATTTCTGGCCGCGGGTATCGGGCGGCGAGCTGCCGACCATCCTCGAATCCAAGGTCCCGATGCTGGTCGACCTCGCCCGGACCCTGCCCGGCGGCTACCGCTACGTCGCGGTCCGGGACCTCGCCGGCGAGATCGAGTGGGCCAAGGCGCGTCGGGTCGGCCCCGACCGCTACGAGGAGGCGACCGACGCGGGCGGGCACGACGGTCCCCTGCCGGCCCGCCTGTTCGCACCGCTCTACGACCGGTACGAGGCGGCCAAGGCGCGGGTCGGGCGGATCGACTTCGAGGACATGCTCGAGCTGACGATCCGGCTGATCGAGGACGACGCCGCGGCCGCCGACGAGATCCGGGCGCGCTACCGCTGGTTCAGCGTCGACGAGTACCAGGACACGAACACGCTCCAGCAGGCGCTCCTCGATGCCTGGCTGGGCGGACGCCAGGACCTCGCCGTGGTCGGCGACGAGGACCAGACCATCTACACGTTCACGGGGGCCTCGTCCGAATGGCTGACCGGGTTCACCCGACGCTACCCGTCCGCGCACGTCGTCCGGCTCGAGACGAACTACCGCTCGACGCCGCAGGTCCTCGAGCTGGCGAACCGCGTCCTGGCGTCCGCACCGAGGGTCGACGGTGGGCCGCAGAAGCGGCTGCTCCCGACGCGGCCTGACGGTCCGCCGCCGGTCATCCGGCAGTTCGCCGACGGAAGCGATGAGGAGACCGCGATCGCCGAAGAGGCGCGCCGGCTCATCGACGGCGGCGTGCCGGCAGAGCAGATCGCCGTGCTCGTCCGGACGAACGCCCAGCTCGTCGGATTCGAGGCGGCATTCCGGGCCGCCCGGGTCGCCTTCCAGCTCCGCGGCGAGCGGTTCTTCGCGCGCCCGGAGATCCGCCGGGCGCTCGACGCCGTCCGCTCCGCACGCCGCGGCGCGGCCGCCGAAGGGCACGACGCCACAGCGGACCCCGACGCGCCCGACGTGGTGCTGACCGATCGCCTGGTGGCGATCTGGGCGGCCGCGCTCGACTTCCGGCCCGATGTCGTGCCCCCGGGCGAGGAGGCGCGCCAGCGTCACGCCGCGCTGAGCACGCTGCTCGATATCGGACGACGCTGCCAGGCCGAGGACGCGGGTGCCGGCCTCGATCGCTTCCTCGCCGAGGTCGAACGGCGATCGGCCGACGAGGCGGGGGGCGTGACCGGCGTCGGCGTCGAGTTGCTGACCTATCACCGGGCGAAGGGGCTCGAGTGGGACGCCGTCTTCCTCCCGGCGCTCGAGGAAGGGATCCTCCCGATCCGCCAGGCGACCGACCCCGCCGAGATCGATGAGGAACGGCGCCTCCTGTACGTCGGGATCACCCGTGCCCGGGTCCACCTGTGGCTTTCGTCGGCCCGCGTCCGGGACGGTCGCTCGACCCAGCGCCGGCGGTCACGGTTCCTGCTCGAGATCGTGCCGGTCGCGGTGCGATCGCGGAGCGACCGGGCCGGAGACGCGGGGATCGCCGGCCGTTCTGGGACCGGCGGAGGTCGCACCGGCGTGTCCGGTGGCGGGGCCCTCGCCGGTTCGCCGCTGTTCGAGGCGCTCCGCGCCTGGCGTCTGGAGCGAGCGCGGACCGACGCGGTCCCGCCCTACGTCATCTTCCACGACACGACGCTGGCCGCCATCGCCGAACGGCGTCCCCGATCCCTGGCGGATCTGGCCGGGATCCCGGGCATCGGCCCGACCAAGCTCGACCGTTACGGCGAGGAGCTGATCTCGGTCGTCGTCCGCGCCGGCTGATCGGCCCGCGACCATCGACCCCGTCGTGCCGGGTTCCCGCTCGACGCGCGGGTCAGGAGCCAGACCGCGATCGCCGTCGTGATCGGCACGGTCAGGACGATGCCGACGCTGCCGATCAGGGTCCGGACGACCTCGACCGCGATGATCTCCTCGTTGAGCGGGAACCCGAGCCCACGGACCTGGATCGAGAACAGCACGAGCAGCGGGAGGGCGGTCCCGAGGTAGGCGAACACGAGCGTGTTGACGGTAGCGGCCAGGTGCGACACGCCGACGTTCATCGTCCGCCGGTAGATCGTCCGCCGCCCGAGGGTCGGGTCGACCGCCTGGAGTTCCTCGACGGTCGCCGCCTGGCTGATGGCCACGTCGTTGAGCACGCCGAGACCGCCGAACACCACGCCCGCGAGGAGCAGGCCCGACAGGTCGATCGTGTTCCCGGCCAGCTGTCCGATGGCCAGGATCTGGTCGGAGCCCTGGGCGGGCGTGAATCGGGCCAGGGCGGTGACCGCGGCGGCCAGCACGCCGGTGATCGCCAGACCGGCCATCGTCCCGGCGATCGCCGAGACGGTCGTTCGGGTCAGGCCCTGGGTCAGCACGAACGACACGATCGTGACCGTCGCGCCGAGCCCGATGGCAAGGACCAGCGGGTTCCAACCGGCGAGCAGGAGCGGGATGAGCACCCGGATCGCGAGGACGAGCGACAGCGCGAGCGCCACCACCGAGCGGACGCCCCGCCAGCCGGCGACGGCGACGGTCACGATCGCGAACAGCAGCGCGAGCGCGCCGATCAACGGCAGTCGCCACCGATCGATGACCGAGAACGTCGTCGTGCCGTCCGGCTGCCGATCGATCGCCGCGACGACCTCGTCGCCGACGGCGTAGGCGGGCAGCTGGAGCTGGCCGGACGGTCCCTCGAGCGTCGCGGTCTCGCGCTGGCCGCGGCGCGGTCCCTCGAGGAATTCGACGACGGCGGTCGGGGCGTTCTGGTCGGTCGCCGGTGGCAGCTCGACGATCCGGGCGTGGATCCGCTCCGACACCAGGCCCTGCGCGGCGGTCGGGGTGAGGTCGGGAAGCAGGACGAGGATCGCCGCGACCGCCAACAACCCGAGCGCGAACAGCACGATCTCACGGTCGGTCCGGCGGCGGTTCGCGCTCGCCCCGATCGGTCGTCCGGTGGGCTGACCCGAGGGCGCGGGGCCGGCGGCCACCGGGGGATCGGCCGGCACCCGATCGTCATCCATCGGCGGGAGCCTACCACCGGTCCGGGTCGGCCCGGACCATCGGGCGTTTGACAGGACCGAGCCGCGCACCCATGATTCCCACATCAACGCCAGCGCGGCGTCGCAGGTCAGAGCATCTCAACCTCCGCTCCCGCGACGCGCCAGGCACTCAGAACCAGCACCGCTCCGGTTTCGCGCATCCCGCGCGCCGAGCGGCACATCGGGCAGGCGCCGGACGATCGACGTCCGTGGCGACTCCCGGGAATCGACAGGAACCATGCTCTCGCGAACCATGACCCACACGACCTCGGCACGCGCCGGGTCCATCCGCCGGATGCGCCGGCGAACCACGGCGGCCGCCTCCGGCCGGATCTTCTGCTCGACCAACGGCTGCCCAAGCTTCCTCGAGCTCGATCCGACCACCGGCGTCGCGACCTGCCAGATCTGCGGCTTCGCCCGCCGGGTCGGCTGACCCGAGGGACGCGCTGCGTCCCGCTCCGCGACCCGAGCCGACCGAACCGGACCGGCTGGCCCCATGATGACCGGCCCGGCCATGGCCTGGCCCGGCAAGCCGAATCGGAGGTCGCGCGTGCCCGCCACCCGAACCCTCGACCGCGCCCGGCTCGGGCGCCTGATGGAGCGCGAGCTCTCGACCTTCGAAGCGGACCACCCGCGCTCCATGGCGCTCCACGAGCGGGCCAAGGGTTCCCTCCTCGACGGCGTCCCGATGAACTGGATGGTCCGCTGGGCCGGCGGCTTTCCCCTGTTCGTCGAGTCGGCCGCCGGGGCACACTTCCAGGACGTCGACGGGCACGACTACATCGACTTCTGCCTGGGCGACACCGGGGCGATGGCGGGCCACTCGCCCGCCCCGACGGTCGCCGCGGTCGAGCGCCAGCTGGCCCGCGGGATCACCCTGATGCTGCCGATCAAGGACGCGATCGCCGCCGGTGACGAGCTCCGACGCCGGTTCGGCCTCCGCTTCTGGCAGTTCACGATCACCGCCACCGACGCCAACCGCTTCTCCCTGCGGTTGGCCCGTCATATCACCGGGCGGTCGAAGATCGTCGTTCACGACCACAACTACCACGGCACGGTCGACGAGACCTTCGCCTCCCTGGATGAGCACGGCCGGGTCGGCCCGAGCTACGGCAACATCGGGCCGGCGGTGGACCCGGTCGAGACCACCAGGGTGGTCCCGTTCAACGACATCGACGCGCTCGAGCGAGCGCTGGCCGACGGCGACGTCGCCGCGGTCCTGTTCGAGCCGGCGCTGACGAACATCGGCATCGTCCTGCCCGACCCCGGATACCACGACGCGGTCCGCCGGTTGACTCGTGCGACGGGCACGATCCTGATCATCGACGAGACCCACACGATCTGCGCCGGTCCCGGCGGCGCGACCGGCGCCTGGGGCCTCGATCCCGACATGCTCGTCATCGGCAAGACGATCGGCGGCGGGATCCCCGTCGGCACCTACGGCTTCACCGAGGCGATCGGCGACCGCATCACCGATACGCTCGACCGCGACGTGTCGGACATCGGCGGGATCGGAGGGACGCTCGCCGGCTACGCCCTGTCGATGACCGCGGTCCGCGCCACCCTGACCGAGGTCATGACCGACGAGGCCTTCGGGCGGATGATCGAGCTCGGCAAGCGCTGGACGGCCGGGGTCGAGGACGTCATCGCGTCCCGGGAGGTCCCATGGCACGTCACCCGGCTCGGTTGCCGGGCGGAGTACCACTTCATCCCCCACCCGCCGCGCGACGGCGCGGAGCAGTACGCGGCGAGCGACGCCGAGCTCGAGCGGTTCCTTCACCTCTACGCGATGAACCGCCGGATCCTGATGACGCCGTTCCATAACATGGCGCTGATGTGCCCGGCGAGCACGGAGCTCGACGTGGACCGCCACACCGAGGTCTTCGCCGCGGCGGTCGACGAGCTGTTCGGCTAGACCGCCGGACGACACATCCGGAGACGCTGCGCGTCTCATTCTCGGCAGCACAGCCGACGCCGTCGACTGAGCCCCAGGTCCGCCAGGTCTCGCGGACGGGAGGGCGGGGTGAGCGGGTCGTCCATGATCCCCGGATCGCCGGGCGGAAGACGCCGCACCGTGGCGCTTGTCGTCGGTCTCGTGGTCGTCGCGGTCGTCGGCGGCATCCTGATCGGCGGCACCTCGGGCCGCCCGATGGCGACCCCGTCGGCGAGCTCGGGCGCCGGCCAGGCAGCAGCCTCCCTCGACCTCGGTGGCGGCTCCTCGCGAGCGGGAGCCTCGTCCATCGAGCCGTCCCAACCGCCCGACGGAAGCTGGGCGAGCGTCGATCTGCCGCCGCTCACACCGGTCGCCGAGCTGCGGCCCGTCAGCGCCGATGCGGCGGGCGTTCGGCTCGACACGTCGTTCACCCTGACCAGCCTGTCCGGCGAGGACCCCCGCATCCTGGCGGGCCGGCTCGAAACGGACCCGGCGATCGCCTTGGTCATCTCGGCCGGATCGACCGCGTCATCCGCCACCGTCCGCCCGGACCGGCCGCTGATCGCGGGGCGCGCCTACCGGTTCACCCTCCGTGCCGCGGACGACAGCGTGGCCGGCTCGTGGGCGTTCCAGTCGCGAGCACCGCTCCAGGTCGTCAACACCCTGCCCGGCGACCGCACGACTGAGGTGCCCATCGACACCGGGATCGAGGTCACCTTCGACCAGGACGGGGCCGGCGACATGGCGGGCTACTTCTCGATCTCGCCCGCGACGAAGGGCCGCTTCGAGCGGCACGACCGGACGCAGGTCTTCGTCCCGAGCGGGCTCCATCGGGCGACCCTGTACACCGTCACGATCAAGCACGGTCTGCCCGTTGCGGGCACCGACCTGACCCTCGAGCGAGACGTCCGCTTCCGGTTCGAGACGGCGGCGACCGCGGCCTCGCCGCCGTACCCACGGATCGTCATGGGTCGTGATGTCCTGGAGTCCAGCCCGAAGGACCGCCCGGTCCTCGGCCTTCAGGTGATGATGCCCGACGAGAGCGACGACACGACGGTCAAGCCTCCGGCCACGGCCGACGTCCGCGTCTATCGGTTCCGGTCGATCGACTCGACCCTCGACCGCCTGCGCGCCTTCCTCGACGCCCCGAGCTGGACGGAGTGGTCGAATCCGACGGTCCCGAAGGACGGGCTGACCAAGGTCATGTCATTCAGGGCAGCCCTGCGGTCGATGCCGACCACGGCCGATCACGTCATCGTCTTCCCGACCCGCCTGCCGCGCGGCTGGTACCTCGTGGAGGTCGGGGCGGGCGGCCGACAGGTCCAGGCCTTCCTCCAGGTCACCGAGGTGTCGGCCTGGGTCAGCGTCCTGTCCGACCGGACCGTGGTCTGGGTCAACGACGTGGCGCGTGGCCGGCCGATCAGCCGGGCGGCCGTCAGCGTCGCCGGCGGGTCGTCGATCGGCCGGACCGGCGCGAACGGCCTGCTGGTCGCTGCGACGCCGGGTGAGCTCGTGCCGTCGACGACCGGCGAGCCGACCGGTGGCGCACCGACCGCCGCGACCTCACCGATCCTGGTGGTCCGCGCGCCGGATGGCCATTCCGTCCTGGTCCCGTTCGACACCGACCGTCAAGGCGGCCTGTACCGCGGGGAGTGGTCGAAGGAGGGACCGGCCGAGGGCGGCCGCTGGTGGTCGCTCATGTCGACCGATCGATCGGTCTATCGCCGAGACGATCGGGTCCAGGTCTGGGGGTTCGCGCGCCGGCGGATCGACGGCAGGATCCCGTCGACCGTGGACGTCCGGCTGATCCGGCCGGAGAACCAGGATCAGGCTGATCCCCCGTCGGTCGCCCGGACCACCGTCCGGCCGACCTCGAGCGGCGCCTGGGCTGCGACCATGTCGTTCGCGGGCACTGCGCTCGGCGGATACGTCCTCGAGGCGCTGGTTGACGGCCAGGTGGTGTCGCGGACGTGGCTCGACGTCGGGATCATCCGCAAGCCGGCCTATCGAGCGGCGGTGACGACCGATCGCCATGTCGTCATCTCGGGTCAGCCGATCAAGGTCACGACCGAGGCGACCTTCTTCGACGGCCAGCCCGTCCCATCCACCCCGTTCTCGATCCATGACGATTACGACGACACGCCGCGGCCGACCGGGCCGACCGGGTCTGACGGGCGGACGACGGCCGACTGGACCCCGACCCTCGAAGGCAACCCCCAGGGCTCGGAGCTGCGGACCGTGACCGTCGAGGCCGCTCGGCCCGAGGAAGGGGAGATCAGCTCCGAGGCGACCGTCCTGGTCTTCCCCAACGCACTCAATGTCGATGCCGAGGCGACCATCTCGGGCCGACGACTGACCGTGAGCGGATCGGTCCATGACGTCGACTTCGCGCGCATCGAGCGCGAGCGAGCGACCTCCACGGACCCGTATGTCGAGGTCGATCCCAACGGTCGACCGACCGCCGGGACCATGCTCAGCGTCACGATCACCGAGTACATCCCGATCCGTCGCCTCGTGGGCTACGACTACGACCCGATCTCCAAGCGGGTCGTCGCCCGCTACGACTACGACACCCGCGACAAGACCCTCCGGACCGACACCGTCACGACCCGCGCGGACGGGTCCTTCCGGCTGGCCGTCCGGGTGCCGAGCGCAGCCCACGACTACGGCATCGAGCTGGTGAGCGTCGACAGCGCGGGGCGGACCGACCGACGGACGTTCACGGCATCCCGGGCGGTGGCAGTGCAGCGCGACGACTCGCCGATCTTCGAAACGGTCGTCGGGCCGCGCGAACGCGACACCGGCCTACCGGATCGGCGAACAGGTCCGCCTCACCATGACCGACGGCAGCCGGCCATTGCCGAGCGGCGGACCGAACCGCTATCTGTACATCGTCGCCCGGCAGGGTCTCCGCTCGGCGATCGTGACCACGGGACCGCGCTTCCGCCACCGCTTCGCCGACGGCGACACGCCGGGTATCTTCATCATCGGCGTGCGCTTCACCGGGCACGACTATGCCGCCAAGGCCGCGGCGTGGGCGGACTTCGACGCGACGCAACGGCAGATCGACGTGTCGTTGACCGCCGACCGGCCGAGCTACCGACCGGGCGACAGCGCGACGGTCAAGGTCCGGTCGACCGGGCCGGACGGGCGGCCGATCGCATCGACGGTGACCCTCCGCGCGGTCGACGAGAAGCTGTTCGCGATGGGGATCGCCCAGGAGATCGACCCGCTGTCCGAGCTCTACGTTCGGGTCGAGAGCGGGATCGTCCGGCTCACGGCGACCCATCAGCTGCCGACCGGGAACAGTGCCGAGGGCGAGGGTGGCGCGGCAGGCGGCGGTGGCGACGGTGGCGGGGAGGCGCGCGACGACTTCCGCGACACCCTCTTCTTCCAGCAGTTCGAGACCGACGCCGATGGCCTGGCGACGGTCACCATCCCGATCTCCGACGACCTCACGACCTGGCACCTCAGTGCCAGCGCCGTGACCGGTTCGCTCAAGGCAGGCGAGGGGCAGCTCCTGATCCCGGTCGGTCTGCCCTTCTTCGTCGAGGCGACCATCGCGGACGAGTACCTCGCCTCGGACCACCCGATCATCCGCCTGCGCGGGTTCGGCTCGGCCCTCCATGCCGGCGACCCCGTGGTGTTCAGCATCAGCTCACCAACCCTCGGGCTGGCGCGAACCGAGGTCCGGGGGGTCGCGTTCACGGACGTGTCGGTGCCACTCCCGGCCTTGAGCGTCGGACGACAGTCGGTCACGATCGGCGCGGTCGCGACCGTCACCGGTGGTGGCACTCGCGAGGACCGGCTGGTGCGGACGTTCGACGTCGTCCGCTCCCGGTCGACGACAGCGTCGGTCGCCTCGGCGCTGGTCAGCGCGGACCTTCGCCCGCCGGGCGGACCCGACCTGACGTCCTACACCTTCAGCGATGCCGGCCGCGGCAGGTTCGTCCCGCTGCTCCAGGAGTTGGCCAACGAGGAGGGCGCGCGGGTCGACCAGGCGCTCGCCCGGGTCATGTCCCGCGACATCCTCATCGCCCGGTTCGGGTATGACCCGACCAGCCTCCCGCCGGCGAGGTTCGACCCGGCTGCGTACCCGGTCGGGTCGCAGGAGGACGATCAGGGAGCCACCTTGGCCAGCGGCATCCCGCTCGTGCCGTACGGCGGGCCCGACGCAGCGCTGGCGGCGCGGATCGCGCTTCTCGCCCCCGACCGGTTCGACCGATCGGCCCTACGGGACAGCCTCATCTCGATCCGCGACCTGTCGACGACGACGCGCGAGCTCCGGCTTGCCGTCCTGGCGGGGCTGGCTCGCCTCGGAGACACCACCCTGAGTGACCTTCGGAGCGCCGCCCGCGCCAGCGACCTGACGATCCGCGAGCGGATCTCGCTCGCCCTGGGCTTCGAGGCTCTCGGAGACGATGCCTCGGCGCTGGCGATCGAACGCGACCTGCTCGGCACCTTCGGACAAAAACTCGGTCCGTGGACCCGGCTCCGCGTCGGCACGGATCTCGACGATACCGTGGCCGCGACCGCGGACCTGGCGCTTGTCGCGGCGGGCGTCGGAGATCCCGTGGCGACATCGCTGGCGGCCTACGTCGACGCCAACCCTGCCCATGACACGCTCCACGTGCTCGATCAGGTCGGTTACATCGAGCGGGCACTGGCCCGGACCTCGGCTTCGGCTGCGAGCTTCGCCTACACCGTCGACGGGCGCCGCACGGTCCGCGACCTCCCGCCAGGCGACGCCTTCACGATCGTCCTGACCGCCGACCAGCGGAGCGGCCTCCGGCTGGAGCCGCTCGGTGGACAGGTCATGATGAGTGCGAGCTGGACCGAGCCGATCGACATCGGATCGCTGACGGTCGATCCGGCGCTCAAGCTCAGCCGAACGGTCACTCCCGCCGGGTCGATCCCGGCCGATCGGATGGTCGTGGTCGACCTGACCCCGACCTTCGGGCGTCTCGCGGTCGACGGCTGCTATCAGGTCGTCGACCTCGTCCCGTCCGGACTCGCCCCCGTGTCGCGGACCGACTCGTGGGTCGGTGACGACGGGACGATGGCGCCGGACAACATCGTCGGCCAGCGGGTCGAGTTCTGCGTCCCCAACGACCCGAAGACGACCAAGGTGACCACGCTGCGCTACCTGGCGAGGGTCGTGACCCCGGGCGACTACACCTGGGAGCCCGCGGTCATCCAGCTCACCGGCGCGCCCGAGGCGATCGGGGTCACCAAGCCGGGCCGGGTGACGATCGCGGACCGCTAGGCGATCCGAACGAGCCGGATCACCGGGATGACCCGGTCGGTCTTCTTCGGGTACTCGAGGAAACCGGCTTCGACCGTGGCGTGCTGCGCATACAGTCGATCCCGCTCGGGGCCACCCGTCAGGGCGATCGCCCGGGCCCGGAAGATCTCGCTCCCGACCTCGGCGGTCACGACCGGATCGGCGAGCAGGTTCGCATACCAGGCCGGGTGGGTCGGTGCGCCGCCTTTGGAGGCGACGACGATGTAGTCGGCTCCGTCCCGCGAGTAGACCAGTGGACTCGTCCGCGGCTGGCCGGTCTTCGCCCCGGTCGTGGTCAGGAGGATGATCTGTCGTCCGGCCAGCGGGCCGTCGGAGACATTCCCGCCATTGGCACGGAAGTCCTCGATCAGGGACGCGGTGAAGGCGGCGTAGGCTGCCCGCGGGTCGGTCTCGGTCGTCTCGGTGGTCATGTCGGCTCCAGGTCGCGGGCAGGATGCGCAGGTTTGATTGACTGCGCAACGATACCAGAGACGGCCGGAGCGTGCCCGAGCGGCGTTCGAGGGTCAGCGACGCCGTAGGGCGAGTGCGCCGATCCCGACGACGGCGACGACCAGCAGTCCGAGCAGGATAAGGGGCGTCGACCCGCTCGACCCGACGGTCACATCCGGGACGGAGGTCGACCCGTCGACGGTCGCGACCGGCGTCGGCGACGCCACTTCCCCAAGGGCGATCGCACCGATCGATCGGTCCGCGGACGCCGACGGCGAGGCGGTGGGGACCTCCGCGGGCGACGTCGGTCCAGGCGTGGTCGTCGGTCCGGACGCGGGCTTCGCGGTGGGCTTCTCGGTCGGCTTCGGTGTCGGCTTCGGTGTCGGCTTCGCGGTCGGCTTCGCGGTCGGCTTCGGCGCCGTGCCGATCACCACGACCGTGCCGCTGAAGCCGTGGAGCGTGCAGGTGTAGTGGAACGTGCCCGCCTTGGCGAACGTGTGGGCGTAGCGGTCCCCTGGCTCCATGTACGTCGGGCTGGCGAACGACGCGAAGGTCACGTTGTGCTGGGTGACGCTCGCGTTGGTCCAGCTGATGCGGGCCCCGACCGGGACGCTGATCGAACGCGGGGCGAAGGCGAAGTCGTAGGTGCCGGTGTCGACGATCCTCACCGCGTGCCCGGCCCCGAGCGTCGGGGACGACAGCGGGCCGATGAGCGCACCACTGATGAGTCCGATCGCTGCGAACCCGATCCACCATCGCCGGACCCGCCGGCGCGCGGATCGGACGGATCGGAGGCCATCGACCGGGAGGTGTCGTGTCGTTCTCATGGAGGCGATACGCCGGGATCGGGCGATCGGATGCTCCCGGTTTCGCGGCTGGCCCGGGATCTCCGTGTCGGGATCGGTCGTCAGCCGCTACCGTAGGCCCGGAACGCCAGGAGGAGGACCGATGCCGAAGAACGTCCCGGTGCTGCCGGGGATCCAGCCGTCGAAGTCGTCGTACAGCGCGGTGGTCGAAGCGAATGGCTTCGTCTTCGTCGCCGGACAGGTCGGCGACGACCACGCCACCGGTGAGGTCGTCCCCGGCGGGATCGAGGCCCAGACCCGGGCGATGTTCTCGAACGTGGAGCGCTGCCTGGCTGCCGTCGGCCTCGGCCTCGCGGACGTCGTCAAGTCGACCGTCTACCTCGTCGACATGGACGACTGGGCGGTCTACAACTCGATCTTCCGCGAGATCTTCCCGACTGATCCGCCGACCCGCGCGACGGTCGCGGTCAACGGGCTCGTGCCGCCCTTCCTGATCGAGGTCGAGGTGATCGCCGCGCGCTGATCGGCAGCGACGCTCGGGCCGTGGCGCGGCGGTCGGGGCGGTGGCGGGCGGCGCTCGCGCCACCCGCACGCCTGCCACCCGAGCTGGCACGCATGCCCGCTAGGCTTGGGGTCCAACCCGCCCGGAGGGTCGATGCAGAAGCACGCGGATGGCACCGTCGTCGTCAGTGCCACGGACCTCGTGGGCTACCTGGCCTGCGACCACCTCGCCACGCTCGAGCTGGAGCGGATCGCCGGCCTGCGCCGGAAGCCGGACCGCTCCGACCCGGAGCTCGAGCTCCTCCAGGAACGCGGGGACCGGCACGAACGAGACCACCTCGAGCGCCTGCGCGCCGCCGGTCGGTCGATCGTCGAGATCCCGGAGGCGCTCCGGTCGGCGCGCGACCTCCCCGAGCTCCGCGCGGCGGCCGAGGCGACGCGGGACGCGATGGCATCCGGCGCGGACGTCGTCTTCCAGGCGACCTTCTTCGACGGTCGCTGGCGAGGTCACGCGGACTTCCTCGTCCGGACCGATCGACCGAGCCGGCTCGGGCCATGGGCCTACGACGTGGCCGACACCAAGCTCGCGCGCCACGTCAAGGCGAGTGCCCTTCTCCAGATGTGCGTCTACGCGGACCTGCTCGAGCGGGTCCAGGGCGTCCCGCCCGAGACGCTGACCGTCGTGACCGGCGACGGGAACCTCCACGACCACCGCTACGCCGACTTCGCGGCCTTCCACCGGCTGGTCAAGGGCAGATTCGAGGAACGGGTCTTCGGCGCCGCGAGGGCCGGGCCGACGTATCCGGATCCGGTCGACCATTGCCGGGTCTGCGGCTGGTGGCCCACCTGTGTCGAGCGACGAGAGTCGGACGACCACCTGTCCCTCGTGGCCGGGATGAGCCGGACGGCCACCGAGCGCTTCGTCGAGGCCGGGATCGCCACGCTCGAGCGACTCGGCGAGACCCCCGCGACCACGTCGGTGTCGGAGATGGCCCCGGCGACCTTCTCCCGGCTCCAGGGCCAGGCGGCGATCCAGCTCGACGGACGTCGGAGCGGACGCCTCGAGTACGAGCTCCTGGCCCCCGACCCGGAGCGGCCGGTCCACGGCCTCGGTGCGCTGCCCGAGCCGTCGCCGCTCGACGTCTTCTTCGACATCGAGGCCGATCCGTGGATCGGCGACGCCGGCCTCGAGTACCTGCTCGGCTGGTCCGAGCTGGACGACGGCCAGGATCGCTAC
Source organism: uncultured Chloroflexia bacterium (assembly GCA_963781845.1). Lineage (GTDB taxonomy): Bacteria > Chloroflexota > Limnocylindria > Limnocylindrales > CSP1-4 > Chersky-267. The sequence continues at coordinate 89,839 of CAWAHN010000012.1, forward strand.
CACGCCATCTGGGCCCACGATCGGACGCAGGAGAAGGCCGCCTTCGAGGCATTCATCGACGCGGTCGTCGATCGACTCGAACGAGACCCCGCGATGCACGTCTACCACTACGCGGCCTACGAGAAGACCGCCCTCCGCCGGCTGGTCGGTCGCTATGCCACCCGCGAGGACGAGCTGGATCGGATCCTCCGGGCCGGCGTCCTGGTGGACCTCTACCAGGTCGTCCGGCAGGGGCTGCGCGCCTCGGTCGGCTCGTACTCGCTCAAGCAGATCGAGCACTTCTACCTTCGCGAGCGGGAAGGGCCGATCACCCGGGCCGGGTTCAGCGTCGTCGAATACGAGCGCTGGCTCGGCGACGGCGACGAGCGACACCTGCGCGACCTGGCCGACTACAACCGGGACGACTGCGTGTCGACCCGCGGGCTGCGCGACTGGCTCGAGGCGCTTCGCGTCGAGGCGCAGGTCCAGTTCGGCCAGCCACTCGCGCGCCCGTCGGTCGGGACGGGCCTCCCGAGCGAGGCGCAGGTCGAGATCGCGGAGGACACCCGCCGTCGGGTCGCCGCCCTGACCGGCGGCCTGTCGGTCGATCCGGCGGTCCGGACGGAGGATGAGTCGGCGCGCTGGCTCCTCGCCGGCCTGCTGGACTGGCACCGTCGCGATGCCCGCCAGGGCTGGTGGGACTACTTCCGGCTCCGCGAGCTGCCGCTCGACGACCTCATCGGCGAGACCGAGCCGCTCGGCGGGCTCGAGTACGGGGGCGTGGTGGGCGAGGTGAAGAACTCGTTCATCCACCGATTGACGTTCCCACCACAGGACCACAAGGTGACTCCGGGGAGCGACAACTGGGAGGACGACCACGGTCGGGGCGTCACGATCCACGCGATCGACGACGCGCAAGGCACGCTGGAGATCCGGCGGGCGAAGAACAGCGACCTACCGCCACCGCGGGCGCTGCTGAAGGGCACGCCGCCCGATCCGAAGTATCTGCGGTCGGCGCTCGGTCGGGTCGCGGACGCCGTGATCCGCGACGGGATCGACGGGCCGAGAGGGTACCGTGCCATCCGCGATCTGCTGCTCCGGCGGCCGACCCGGCTCGGCTCGGACCGCGGTGCCATGCTCGACTCCGCCACGGATCCGGATCGCCCGATGGTCGACCTCGCGCGGGTCCTCGCGCTCGGCCTGCCCGACGCGGCGACCGTCCTGTCGATCCAGGGCCCCCCGGGAACGGGCAAGACGTTCACGGGCGCCCGGATGATCGTCGAACTCGTCCGCGCCGGGCGCCGCGTCGGGATCTCTGCGCAGGCGCACAAGGCGATCACCAACCTCCTCGTCGAGACGGTCCGAGCCGGGCGCGACGACGGCCTCCGGATCCGCGCCATCCAGCGCGTCGACGCGGGCCAGGGCGCGGGCGAGCTCGACGAGGTGATCGAAGGTGACAACGACGACGTGATCAAGGCGCTCGCCGGCGGGACCGTGGACGTCGTGGCCGGGACGAGCTGGCTGTTCGCCCGCCCAGAGCTCGACGGCTCACTCGACGTCCTGTTCGTCGACGAGGCGGGCCAGCAGTCGCTCGCCAACACCGTGGCGGCCGCGACGGCAGCTCGTTCGATCGTCCTCCTGGGCGACCCGAACCAGCTGCCCCAGGTCAGTCAGGGGACCCATCCGGATGGAGCCGGCGCCTCGGCGCTCGAGCACGTCCTGGGCGATGCCCGCACGCTCCCGCCGGACCGCGGCCTGTTCCTGCCCATCACGTACCGGATGCACCCGCGGGTGAACGGCTACGTCTCCGAGCTGTTCTACGAACGCCGTCTCGAGACCGATCCGTCGACCGCGCTCCAGGCGATCGACGACATCGGGACGGGGATCCGCCATGTTCCCGTCACCCATCCCGGGGACGGCTCGCGGTCGACCGCGGAGGCGGAGGTCGTCGCGGAGCTCGTGGCGGGGCTCGTCGGGCGGGCCTGGACCGACCGCTTCGAGGCGGTCCGCCCGCTCGCCCTCGCGGACATCCTCGTCGTCGCCCCGTACAACGCCCATGTCGCCGAGGTCCACGCGGCGATCGAGCGACGGCTCGGGCCGGGCGCACGCGTCGGGACGGTCGACAAGTTCCAGGGCCAGGAGGCGCCGGTGGCCATCTTCACCACCGCGACCTCGAGCGCCGATGAGCTGCCGCGCGACATGGAGTTCCTGTATTCGGGCAACCGCCTGAACGTCGCGGTCTCCCGAGCTCGCGGCCTGGCGATCCTCGTGTCCAGCCCCGACCTGCTCCGGGTCGCCTGTCGGACCGCCGAGCAGATGAAGATGGTCAACGCGTTCTGCCGGCTCGTCGAGGTCGCCACCGAACAGGAGCCCGCGTCGCACGACGAGCGGGTCGAGGTCAGCCCGGGCTGAGCTCGCCGGCGAGCAGGTCCATCAGCAGGCCGTCGTGCCAGCGGCCGTCGCCGTGGAGCTGGTACTCCCGGAGCACGCCGACCCGCCGGAACCCGACCTTTTCGTAGGCCCGGATCGCGCGCTCGTTGTCCACTGCCGGGTCGATGGTGATCCGATGGTGACCGCGCGCCTCGATGAGCCAACGGCAGGCGGTCCGGATGGCATCGGGACCGTGTCCTCGCCCCTGGTGCTCCGTCCCGAGGTAGAGGTCGAGCCCCGCGTGGCGGAACTCCGGGTCGGCGTTCTCCCAGGCCTGGATGTAGCCGATGACCGTCCGATCCGGCAGAGCCAAGATCGCGAACCCGAGCGCCTCGGCGTCCGGCTCGATCAGCCGCTTCTGGATCCATGTCGGCGGGTCGCTCCACCAGCGCACGACCGACGGCTCGGCGATCATCGACGCGAGCGGTTCGATGTGCTCGACGCGGAGCGGAACGAGGACGACAGCGGCACCGCGGAGGTCGGGCGGCTCGACCAGACCGATCGGCGTCGCAGGCGCGCTCATCCGTCCGTGGCGCGAAGGATCGGTCGGGTCAAGCAGGTGGGGCCGCCCGACCCGTTGATGCCGATCTCGGTCGCCGGGTAGGTGTGGACCTCGCACCCGGCCGCGGCCAGCGCGGCGGCCGTCCGCGGGTTGCCCTCGGCGACGATCACCACCCCGGGCCGGACCGCCAGGACATTGCACCCGAGCGTCGGGAACTCCTCGTCGGGGACGGCGATCGTCTCGATCCCGAGGTCCGCGAGGAGACGCCACAGGCCGATCGGGAGGAGCGGGCGGTAGACGACCGCGAGGTCGTCGGCGACCGGGGAGATCACCGACAGGAGATGGATCAGCTCCGCCGGACCCTTCCAGAACGGGAGGTCGAACACACGGACGTCGCCCTGGACGATCGCGTCGAGCTGGCGCGCGCCGTCATCGTTCGTCCGCAGCGTCCGACCGATGCACAGGAGGTTCGGCCGCAGCCAGAGCGTGTCGCCGCCCTCGATCGTCCCGGGGGCCTCGATGGCAGCCACGGTGGGGATCCCCCGCGCCTCGAGCCAGGCTTCCACGACGAGCTCCTCGCCCTGGCGGTTCGGCTTGCCCGGGCGGAGCGGGATCGCGCCGATGTCGGACACCAGCACCGGGTCGAACAGGTAGACGAGGTCGGGCGAGTCGGTCTCGACCCCGAGCTCGTGAACGGTCGGGCCCAGGCTCGCAAGGAGCTCGGTGAACGCGTCATGCTCGCGTTGGGCGACCGCGAGGTCGACCGGCCGCAGGAACCCATGCGCCGGATCGTCGAATGCCCGGCCGAACGCCGGTCCCGGCCGCTTGACCAGCACCTCGAGGAGCGGTGCGGTCATGCTCTGGGCGCCGTAGGCCCGGGCCGAGGTCTCCATCCATGCAGGATAGCGGCCGTCGACCGGTCGGCTACCCTGCTCCCGGCGGGCCGAACCTGGCTGCGTCGAGCTCCGGCGGGATGGTCACCGGCTCACCGAGGATCGCGGCCCCGACCGATCGAGCCGATGCCGGACCGGTCGAGATGCCCCACGGCCCATGACCGGCGGCGATGAACGCCCCGGGCATCCCGGGCACGGCGCCGAGCAGCGGTCGCTCGTCGACCGACAGGGGCCGGGCACAGGCGCGGACCGAGACGATCGGGGCGTCCCCGACGGCGGGCACGAACCGGCGCCCACGGGCGACCAGGCGCGGGACCCAGGCCGTGGCATCGGGTTCGTCGGCCAGGAAGGTCGAACCGAGGCTGCTCCGCCCGAGCGCCGTGACCAGGCTGAAGTCCGGCCGATCCGAGGCGGGCGCAGCATCCGCCACGACCGGCGTCGGTGCCGGATCGACCCCGACCAGCGCCTCCTCCATGCCCGACTCCTCGAGGACGTGCCGCGGCGGGTCGCCCAGGGCCGACGTCCGCCACGACGCCCCAGAACGGTCGGATCGGCCGCCATCGACCGGTCGGGTCGAGCAGGGCCGGCGACCACGGGCCGGCGGCGACGAGGACGGACCCCGCGGCGAGCACCCGGCCGTCGGTCAGCCGCACCCCGGTGACCCGGCCGGTGGCAGCCTCACGCGATCCACGGACGAGGGCATCGACGCCGACCCCGGTCACCATCCGGGCGCCGCGTCGCCGGGCGAGCCCGGCGTACGCTCGCGTCGCGGCGGCGGGCGGGACGGGGTACCCGATCGGGACGTAGCACGCGGCGACCCCGGGAGCGAGACCCGGTTCGAGCCGTCGCAGCTCGGCGCCGTCGACGAAGGCCGGATCGAGCTCGGGCCAGGCGTCCCGGAGGGCGGTCGCGAGGGCGCGCGGGCCGTCCGGCGTCAGGGCCACGAGCAGGAGCCCGGCCGGATCCGGCCCGATCGCGAAGTCCAGGTCCGCCTCGGCGGCCAGCTCGCGGTAGCCGGCCAACGTCTCGAGGTGGAGGTCGCGGAGCGCCCGATCGAACGGGTGCTGGACCACGCCCGAGTTGCGCCCGGAGGCACCGGTGGCGACATCGCCGATCTCGACCAGCGTCACCTGCGCGCCGGCGCCGGCCAGGAATGCCGCCGCGGCGCAGCCGACGATCCCGGCGCCGACGACGACGACGTCCGAGACGTCAGGCGTCGACGGGCTGCGACCGGGCATCGGCCCACGATACCCGCTCGAGGATCGGGCGCATGAACCCAGCTGCCTCGCGGACGCCCTCCTCGGCCGGTTGCCACTCGTCCTCGTTCTCGATCGACACGACGTCGTCGTAGCCGACCTCGACGAGCGCGGAGATGAACGCCGCCCAGAACGCCGCGTCGTGACCGCGGCCGATCGTCCGGAACCCCCAGGCACGCGGGCCCGGGTCCTCGAATGGATGCTGGTCGAGGACGCCGGCCAGGGCGACGTTGGCGGGTACGAGCTCGGTGTCCTTGAGATGGACGTGGTGGACCGCCGGCCCGAGTGCCCGGATCACGGCCAGCGGATCCATCTGCTGCCAGAACATGTGCGACGGGTCGACGTTCGCCCCGATCACCGGTCCGATCGCCGACCGGATCCGCTCGAGCGTCGGCACGTTGTAGACCAGGTACAGCGGATGGAGCTCGAAGGCGATGCGGCGGACCCCGTGATCCTCGGCGAAGCCCGCCATCTCGCGCCAGAACGGGATCGCGGCATCCCACTGGCGCTCGAGCAGGGCCACGGCGTCGGGCGGCCACGGGTACCAGATCCAGTCGACGGTCGTCGCGTCGGGGCCGTCCCCGGGGCAGCCCGACATCGTCACGATCTTGTCGACGCCGAGGAGCTCGGCCAGCCGGATCGTGTCCTCGATGCTCCGCCGCTGCTGGTCGCCGATCACCGGGTGGAGCGGGAAGCCCGAGCAGTTGAGCGCCGCGATCCGCAGGCCGCGTGCGGCGAACGCGTCGCTGAACCGCGATCGGGCGGCCGGGTCGGCCAGCAGGGAGGCGGTGTCGGCGTGGGTCATCTCGGACACGCCGCCGACGGCGATCTCGATGGCGGTGGCTCCGACCTCCACGGCCAGGTCGAGGGCCGCCTCGAACGGCAGCCGCGGCACCGAGTCGGTGAACAGGCCGAGGTCGATCGGGCGGCCGCCGGGCCGATCGGCGCCGGCGGCGCCGGCCGCCACGGTCCCCGCGCTCACCCCGCGCCCTGGAGCGCGCCGACCACCGTCGCCTTGATCAGGTACCGCCGGACGAGGAGGTACAGGATGATCGTCGGGACCATGTAGACGACCGAGATCGCGGTCAGCAGGCCCCAGTCGACCTGGTTGCGGTAGCTGAACGCCTGGAACAGCCCGATCGAGATCGGGGTCTTGTCCGACGACGTGATGAGGATCAACGGGGTCAGGAAGTCCCCCCATGACTCGATGAACGCGAACAGGGCCACGGCCCCGACGCCCGGCGCGGCCAGCGGCAGGACGATCCGGAAGGCGCTGACGAGGCGCGACGCGCCGTCGACCCAGGCGGCCTCCTCGAGCTCACCCGGGACGGTATCGAAGAACCCCTTCATCAGCCAGATCGCCAGCGGCAGCTGCTGCGCCGCCAGGACGACGATCATCCCCTGGTAGGTATCGACGAGCTTCAGGTACTGGACGATGAGGTACAGCGGAGCGATCGTCGCCGAGACCGGGACGATCCGGGTCATCAGGATGCCGAACATCAGCACGCGCCGGCCACGGAACGTGAACCGCGACAGCGCGTAGCCGGCCAGGGCGCTGGTGAGGATGACCAGGACCGTCGACCCGCCGGCCATGATCATGCTGTTGAGGATGTACCGGCTGAACATGGGATCGGTCAGGAACCTGGCATACGAGCTCAGGTCGACCGAGGCGGGGATCTGGAGATGGACCCCGGCGTGCGGGTCCACCGACGCCAGCAGGATCCACAGGAACGGGACGACGCAGAAGATCGCCAGGCCGGCCAGGAACAGGTAGACGAGCGGCAGGGCCCGGCTCCGATGGTGCCGGTGATGCGTCGGGGTCACGGCGACGACGGCGGGCGCGGCGGCGGTCCGAGCGGCCATGTCAGACCTGGGCCCGCAGGAGGCGGACGTAGATGAGCCCGATCCCGAGGACGAACCCGAGCATGATCACGGAGGCCGCGCTGCCGAGCCCGATCTCGAAGAACTTGAACGCCCGCTCGTAGACGAAGATCGCGAGCGTCGTCGTGTCGCCGCCTGGGCCGCCGCGGGTCAGGAAGTAGATCAGGCCGAAGACGGTGACGGTGCCGATCGTCGTCAGCAGCATGTACAGGACGATGGCCGGCTTGATCAACGGCAGGGTGATCTTGGTCAGCAGCTGGCGCGGCGACGCGCCGTCGACCGTCGCCGCCTCGTTGACCTCCTGGGGCACGCCCTCGAGGGCCGCCGAGAACAGGATCATCGCGAAGGCGATCCCGCGCCAGACATTGACGACGATGATCGACAGCATCGCGTTGTCCTGGAGCCAGGCCACCGGCGCGACGCCGGCCAGGCCGATGACCCGGTTGACCGTGCCCTGGTCGCTCGACTCGAGCATGCTCGACCAGGCGAAGGCGGCGACCGTCTCGGGCACCACGAGCGGCATCAGGATGGCCGCGCCCCACAGCGCCTTGAGCCGCACGTCGCGACGATGGAGGGCCAGGGCCGAGGCCAGACCGAACACGAACTGGCCGATGATCGCGGAGAAGATGACGAATACGCCGGTCCGGAAGAAGGCGGCCCGGAAGTCGTCGCTGGCCAGCAGGCGCCCGTAGTTGGACAACCCGACCAGCTTCGGGTGGAGTGCGGATGGGCCGGTCAGGCGCCAGTCGGTGAGGCTGAGGCCGAGGGCCCAGACGACGGGAGCGACGACGAAGATCCCGAGGAGGATCAGGGCCGGCGCCAGGAACCCGGCCACGATCAGGTGCTGACGGAGGCCGCGCGGGCGACGAGCGATCATCGGGCGGCGGCCCAGGTCATCGGATCAGAGACTCCCGCGGCTGGTGCACCGGCGCCATCGACCCGTCCCGCCGGACGGCGGAGGGATCGATGGCGCCGATCGTGCTGGGTCGGGGGTTACTGCGACTCGACGGCGTCGGCGCCGAGCAGCTCGGTGGCCTGTTGCGCGAAGTAGTCGGCTGCCTGGTTGCCGTCCATCTTGTTGAGCAGGATCTGCTCGGTGGCGGCGCCCACGGCCTGCTGGATCTTATCGATCCCGACCTGGGCCTTGAAGGTCCGGCCGGAGGTCAGCAGCTTCTCCATCTTGATCAGGTAGGGCATGTCCTTGTAGGGGGCCACGTTCTGGATGTCGTCACGCGGGGCGAGGTTGCCGACGGCGGCGACGTCCATCGCCAGGGGCTCGCCGGTATTCAGGCACTTGAGCAGGGCGAATGCCTCGTCCGGGTGCTTGGACTTCGCGGAGATCGTCCACATCCAGTCCTCGGCGGCCCACACGAAGTTGTCGTTGGCGGCCTTGCTCGGGAAGGCCCAGGTGTCGACCTTGCCGTCGTAGATGCCCGGGATCGGGCGGGCGCCGGTCGGCGCGGGACCCCAGTCGTAGACCCAGCCCCACGACCCCTGGGTCGTGATCGGCGGAGCCACGGGGACGGCCTTGCCGTCGGCGGTCGTGCCGGTGAAGCCGTCGTACTTGGTCGGCTCCCACGGGTTCGGGTCGAGCAGCGCCTTGGTCGGCAGGAGCCCGCCCTTCTGGAGCTGGCTGTAGAAGTTGAACGCGTCGGTCAGCCCCTGGCTCTTGACGATCCACTTCTTCGCAGCGTCGTCGTAGAGCTTGCCGCCGGTGCCGTTGAAGATGTGGATGAAGCCCTCGTCGAACGTCCCGCCGCCCCAGGTCTTGCCGGCCGGGATGGTGATCGCCGGGAGGTTCGTCTTGGCATGCAGGGCGGTCAGTCGGTCGATCAGCTCCTGCCACGAGTTGGGCTGCTCGGTCGAGATGCCGTTCTGCTCGAGGATGTCCTTGCGGATGAAGAACTCGATGACCGTGCCGTGGCGCGGCATCGAGTAGTACTTGCCGTCGGCCTGCTGGGCCCGATCGCGCAGGACCTGGTAGAAGTGCGCCTGCCAGTCCGGCCAGGCGGCGAGCTTGTCGCTGATGTCCAGCAGGTACCCGGCCGTCGCGAAGTCCGGCACCCAGGCGCCCGGATAGGACGTGATGTCGGGCGGATTGTCACCCTGGTAGAGGGTCGTCACGGTCTGCCGGAAGGCCTCGTCCTCGACGACGTTCCCGGTCAGGTTGACCTTGACGTTGATGCCCTGCTGGGCGAGCGATGCCTCGCACATCGGGATGATCTTGGCCAGGACGTCCAGCCGCGGCTTCTGATGCTCGAGCAGGGTCAGCTCGACCGGCGCTGCAGCGACGGACGGGGCGGCGACCGAGGGGGCGGCGACGGACGCGGCGGGCGTCGATCCACCGGTCGAGGCTGCCGGGGTGGTGGCCGTTGACGAACAGGCCTGGAAGATGAGCGCCAGGCCGAAGACGGCCGTGATGGCCCTGGATCTGCGCACGAGACTCCTCCTAGGACGGTTCGGCCGACGGGCCGCGACCGCTCTCTACGTCCCCGGGTTCGACCGGTGCCACCAGGCGTCCGCGTTTCGCACCGTGGAGCGTCTGTGCCCGCAAAGGAAACCCGGCGGCGAATCTACGCCGGGTTCGTCGGCGGTGTCAATGAGGGTTCGCACCGCGAAAACGGCGGTATCGATGAGTGCGGATTGACGGCGGATCGACGCTCCCGTACGCTCCCGATACGTTCGACAGGAGGCACCGTGGTTGCGACCAATGGTCGCTCGGCTCGGCAGCGCCAGGCGGAGCGCTACTCGATCGGGGCGGTCGAGAACGCGCTCGCGCTGCTCGGTGCCATCGCCGAGCGCGACGTCCTCGGGCTCGGCGAAGCCGCCGAGATCGCCGGTGTCAGCAAGAGCACGGCGTATCGACTGCTGGCGACCCTCGAGGTCGCGGGCCTGGCCGAGCGACTGCCGGAGTCCGGCTATCGCGCCGGGGTCGAGGCGATCCGCTGGGCGTCGCGCCTGCTGGCCGGCCTCGACGTTCGGACCGTCGCCCTGCCCAGCCTCCGGAGGCTGCGGGACGAGACCGGCGAGACGGTCAATCTCGCGCTGCTGCGCGATTCGAGCCTGGTCTACGTCGAGATCCTCGAGAGTCCGGCCGCCTTCCGGATGGCCGACGTGCCGGGCTCGGTGGTCCCGATCCACGCGACCGCGCTCGGCAAGGCGGTGGCCGTCCACCTCGAGCCCCAGCGGCTGGCGGCGATCCTCGGACCGGAGCCGTACGAGCGGTTCACGGCCGCGACCCCGACGACCTGGCAGGCGTTCAACGCGTCGCTCGCCCCGACCCGGACGACGGGCTACGGCGTCGACATGGAGGAGGTCTCGGTCGGCGTGGCCTGCGTCGGCGCGGCGGTCCTCGACGGCGGGCGCGTCGTCGGCGCCCTGAGCGTCTCCGCGCCGCGCGCGCGGATGACCGACGCGCGGATCGAGGATGTCGGGCGACGCCTCGTCGCGGTGGCGGCCGAGGTGTCCATGCGCCTGGCGCCTCACCCGGACGATATCTCGAGGTCCGCCACCAGCCCGAGGTGATCGCTCGGGTACAGCCCCGGATCGTCCTCCGCGGGCCGGTCGAACGCGAGCCCGGCCGACACGACCGTCGCTGAGCCGCGGACGAGCAGGTAGTCGATGCAGAAGCTCGGGCCGCGGTAGATCGTCGGCGCGACCAGGCCGCTGCCGAACGTCCCCGGATCGCCGATGCCGGCCTCCCGGGTCGCGGACCGGAACCCCGCGTCGAACAAACTGGTCAGCGACGGTTCGTCGGGCATCCCGTTCAGATCGCCGCCGAGGACCGTCGCATCGGTCGGCGGCAGACTCGCGAGGAACCCCAGGACGGCCCGCGCCTGGCGCAGCCGGGCGACGTAGCCCGGCGGTCCGTCGGGGTGATGGAGGTGGGTGTTGGCCACCGTCAGGGTCGACCCGCCGGGCAGCCGCAGCCCGATGGCCTGGACGACTCGGAGGTGGGTCAGCCGGCGTGTCTCGTGGAAGAGCACCTCGCCGGCGGCGCGTCCGACCAGGAGGACGACGCCGTCCCAATGGCGCGGGTAGCGGTCCCGGATCGTCTCCGAGGCCCGATAGACCCGGAACCCCAGGTCCGGTCCCGCCGCCGCCGCGAGCGCGTGGTCCTGGTCGATCGAGCGGTTGACCTCCTGCAGCCCGATCACGTCCGGAGCGAGGGCGCGGAGTTGCGCCTCGACCAGCGGTCGCCGCTCCTTCCAGCGGTCGCCCTGCGGGTAGTAGAGCAGGTTGATGGTGGCCAGTCGGATCGGATCGCCGGTCACGCCTGCCGCCGTCAGAAGATCGGCAACGCCGGGACCCAGCCCGGGCGGTACGGGTCGTAGAACTCGTTGACCTCGGCGTTGTCGAGGAAATGGCGGTGATAGAAGTCGAGCTTGTCGCGGTCGAGCTCGACGCCCAGGCCCGGACCGGTCGGCAGCTCGAACCGGCCGTCGCGATAGACCCACGGCTCGGTGATGATGTCGTCGGCCTGGTCGTGGTAGTGGCTGTCGATGGCGTAGCCCAGGTTCGGGATCGAGCAGGCCAGCTGGACCATCGCCGCGGTCGAGATCCCGAGCTCGCGGTCGCTGTGCATCCCGAGACCCAGGTTGAAGGCCTCGACGACCGCGGCCATCTTGTGGTTCGCCCGGAAGCCGCCCCAGAAGTGGACGTCGGCCAGGATCACGTCGACGCTCCGCATCCGGATCCCGGGCGCCAGCTGGTCCGGCCCGATGAGGCACATGTTCGTGGCGAACGGGATGCCGGTCGCCGCACGGGCCTGGCTCATGCCCTCGAGCCAGTTGCACGGGTCCTCGAGCCACTGGAGCTCGAACGCGTCCGCGGTCAGCCGGCGCCCGATCCGGATCGTCGTCTCGACCGACCAGGCCGCGTTCGGGTCCCACACGATCGGGGCGTCGGGGAAGCGGTCGCGGATGAGCCGGAGCGCCCGATACTCCTCGGCCGGCGGCAGGACCCCGCCCTTGAGCTTGTGGACCGTGTGGCCGTTCCGCTCGACCAGCTCGACCGCGCGATCGAGGATCGCCTCGGCGGTGTCGACCGCAGGCAGCCGCCCGTCGGACGAGGGATAGCGGTAGAACAGGTAGCTGGCGACGTCGACGCCGTCGCGGACCGCGCCACCCAGGAGCGACGCCACCGACCGCCCGAGCGCCTTCCCCGCCGCGTCGAGGCAGGCCATCTCGATGCCCGCCCGGACGAGCGGCGGCACGCTCATCTCGTAGCCGATGCAGAAGACGTTCAACCGGTGCTGGAGGACCCCGGTCTCGAGCGGATCGAGCCCGACGATGAACGGCTTGGCGACCTCGAGCGCCTCGACGGTCCGCGACCCGCCGTACGTCTCGCCGAGACCGACGATGCCCTCGTCCGTGATCAGCTCGATGACGGTCCGGGTCGTGCCCGTCTCGATGCCCATGCTCCAGCGCCAGGGCGCCTCGGCCGGGACCGTCACGGGGGTGGCGCGCAGGTCGACGATCTTCACTTCGGGTCCTCGTACAGGTCGTAGAGCCGGCTGAGGATCCCGCCGTCCACCAGGACGTGGGTGCCGTTCATCGCCGCGGCGTCGTCGCTGGCGAGGAACACGGCGATCCGGGCGATATCGGCCGGCTGGGCGATCCGCCGATCCGGGTATTCACGCTCGATCCGGGCGCGGAAGGCGACCGGATCGGACTGGCTGGCGAAGTACTGCTGGTTGAGGTCGGTGTCGACGTCGCCCGGGCAGATCGCCACGCAGCGGATCCCGTCGGCCGCGTAGGCGATCGCGGTCGACTTGGTCAGGCCGAGGATGCCGTGCTTGGTCGCGGAGTAGACCGGCAGCATCGCGTCGCCGACCAGGCCGAGGACGGACGACAGGTTGACGATCACGCCCGAGCGCTGCTGCGAGCATCGACGGGAGGACCGCCCGGCTGAACAGGAACGTGCCGAGCAGGTTGGTGTTGACGATGGCGTGGAAGTCGTCGACGGTCTGGTCCAGCAGCCGCGCCTCCACCTGCACGGCCGCGTTGTTGACGAGGACGTCGATCCGGCCGGCCGACTCGAGCACGGCAGCCACGACCTCGCCGACCCGCGCCTCGTCGCCGACGTCGCCGGTGAACCAGCCGACCGGTCCGGCGGGGCCCGCGATCGACTCGGCCGTGGCCCGGGTGCGCGCGGCATCCCGCCCGACGATGGACACCCGGGCGCCCTCGGCCGCGTACGCCTCGGCGATCGCCCGCCCGATCCCCCGCCCGCCCCCGGTCACGATCGCGACCCGCCCGTCCAGCCTGCCCACCGTCGACCTCCTCGCCCTAGCCGTCGCCGTGGACCGTGCCGTCGGTGCTCACCTCGGCGACCGAGGCGATCCCGTCGAAGGCGATGAACCTGACCTCGGTCTCCAGGCGCTCGCCGGGATCGAGGGTCCGGGCCCGCCCCGCGGCGATGACCTCGTCGAGGCGTGGCGGATGAGCGGTCCAGGCCTCGAGGGCGACCGCGTAGAGACCGCGCCAGCCGCCGTAGACGCCCCACAGCCAGGCGACCGGGAAGACCGCCGGGTCGAACGACATCGCGAACCCGGACCGACCGACCGGATCCGTGACGGCCAGCCAGCCGGAGGTCAGCTCGTCGACGAACACGAGCTCCCACGACGGCGGATCGGGCGGGCGGGCGACCGACAGATCGATCGACCCGCCGGCTGCCGGCAGGTGCGGCCATGGGAACCGGGTCCCGGCGGCCAGGCCGAGATCCGGATGCCCCTCGTGGAACGTGGCGGCCCCGCCCGGGACCTGGATCCGGGCGCCGGGCCGGATCGCGACCCCGGGGTGGATCCCCCACATGAACGGGACCGGCTCGTATCCGACGTTGGTCAGGCGGTGGGTCGATCGGACGAACGACTCACCCGCGCGAAGCTCCATCCGGCGGTCGATCCGGAGCGGGGTGATGATCCCGGCACAGCTGAGCTCGACGGCCACGACCGACGGACCCTCGTCGACGATCCGTGCGGACCAGGCCTGGGACCAGAACTCGCCGAGGAACGGCAGCTGCTCTCCGCCGACCGTCGACGCGTGGCCCGTCGGGGCGATCTCGTCGATCCCGCCGGTCCACCAGTCGTCCGGGTTGGCCCCGAACACCGGCGGGCGGACGTCGAACCGCGGGTGGTGATAGAGCAGGTCGCGATCGGAGGCCTTGGAGACGAACTCGACGACCTTCGCCCCGTGGGTCGGCAGGATCGTCGCCCGGACCCGGTCGTTCTCGAGGACGATCGCAGGAAACCCGCGATACGCCCAGGAATCGGAGATCCAGGCTCCCGCCCCGAACGCCGGGCGGCTCAACCCAGCGTCTCGTGCGCGGCTTCGACGGCGGCCGCCGCGGTCGCGTCGATGTCGCTGTCGCGGTGCGCCGTCGAGACGTACCACAGCCCGCGCGGGGTGGCGTGGATCCCGCGGCCGAGGAGCGCCTCGATGAACCGGGCGTGGGCGTCCGGGTCGCCGGTCCGGTCGCGGATCGTCCGGACGAGGTCCGGCTCGTCGACCGCGGTGTGGACGATCGGCCCGACCTGGCGGACGGTCAGTCGGGGCGACGCCGCGCTAAGCGCCGCCGCCAGCCGGGCACCGAGCCGGTCGAGCTCCGGATAGATCCGCTCCCGCCCGTCGATGAGGTGACGCAGCGACGCGACGCCGCTGGCCATCGCGATCGGGTTGCCGTTGAACGTCCCGTTGTGGACGAGCCGCCCGTCGGCGATCGGGGCCATCACGGCCCGCGAGCCGGTCACCGCACTCAAGGCGATCCCGCCGGCGATCGCCTTGGCGAAGATCGCCAGGTCGGCGGTCACCCCGAAGCGCTCCTGCGCGCCGCCGAGTGCGAGCCGGAACCCGGTGATCACCTCGTCGAAGATGAGCATGGCGCCGCGCTCGTCGGCCAGCCGCCGGAGCGCTTCGAGAAAGCCAGGAGCTGGGGCGATGACACCACCGTTGACGGCGACCGGCTCGCACAGGATCGCCGCGACCCCGCTCGCATGCCCGGCCAGGATCGCCTCCACCGAGCCGAGATCGTTCCACTGGGCGACGGCCACGTCGGCGAGGCTGGACTCCGGCATGCCGATCGTCGCGGGGACCGCGATCGGCCGGTCGGCCGGACCCGACCGCTCGGGATCGAACCCGGTGCTTGCGAATACCCCGTCCAGCCAGCCGTGGTAGTGGCCTTCGAACTTGATCACGAGGTCGTGGCCGGTCACGGCTCGCGCCACGCGCAATGCGGCGGCGACCGCCTCGCTCCCGGTCGTCGCGAAGATCGCCTGCTCGGCGCCCGGCACGATGTCGACCAGCAACCCGGCCAGCTCCGGCTCGAGCCGGTGCTGCGACCCGTAGGTCAGGTCCCGTTCGAGCTGGGCGGAGATCGCGTCCCGGACGACGGCCGGGGCATGGCCGAGGATGAGCGGACCGTACCCGAGCGCGTAGTCGACGAACCGGTTCCCGTCGACATCCCACAGATACGGACCCTCGCCGCGTTCGAAGTACAGCGGATGGGGTTTGGCGCCGGCCCGGATGCTCGACGTGACTCCGCCCGGGATGACCGTCCGGGCGAGCTCGAAGAGCGCCTGCGAATGCGGGAACGGCGACACGGGCACCGGCCTTCACACTTTCGGACTTCGAAACGCCCGGTTGTAGGGACGAACCTCGCTCGGAACCTAGCATCGGCCGCCGCGGCATGTCAAGGCGAACCGGGCCGGGTTGACCGGCGGTCCGACGTTTTCTATCCTCGAAGCGAGCGTTCACGCTCGTGAACCTTGCGACCCGATCCCCATCACCCCCGGAGGGCCTTCGACCGATGCGCCTGGCGACCTATCGCGCGTCCGGGATCGAGGCCGCCGCCGTCCTCCGCGGGGAGGCCCTCGTCGACGTCGGAGTCGCGCTGGGCGAGCGACCGCATTCGATGCGCGAGGTGATCGCCGGCGGCCGGCCGCTGCTCGACCGGCTCCGCATCGCCCTGGAGGACGGGACCGCGCCGGCGATCCCGCTGGAGGGCTGCGCGACCCTCGCGCCGCTGCCCGACCCGGGCAAGGTCGTGGCGATCGGCCTGAACTACGTCGATCACGCGGCGGAGGCGGCGATGACCCTGCCGGCCGAGCCGCTGGTGTTCGCCAAGTTCCCGTCCTCGATCGTCGGCCCGGGCGAGGCCATCGCCTTCGACCGCGGTCTGACCGACGCGGTCGACTTCGAAGCCGAGCTCGGGGCCGTGATCGGGACGCGGGCGCGCAACGTGCGGCTCGAGGACGCGCTTGCTCACGTCTTCGGCTACACCTGCCTCGACGACGTCACCGCCCGCGACCTTCAGTTCTCCGACGGCCAGTGGGTGCGCGCCAAGAGCCTCGACACGTTCTGCCCGATCGGACCGTGGATCGTGACCGCCGACGAGGTGCCCGACCCGCAGCGACTCGCCATCACGTGCACGGTCTCGGGCGAGGTGCTCCAGTCGGCGTCGACCGCGGACATGATCTTCGGGGTCGCCGAGCTCATCGTCCGGCTGTCCCGCTCGTTCACGCTCGAACCCGGCGACCTCATCGCGACGGGCACGCCGCCGGGGGTCGGCTGGTTCCGGACGCCGCGACGACTCCTCCGCGACGGGGACGAGGTCGTGGTCGAGATCGAGCGGATCGGCCGGCTGAGCAACCCGGTCCGGACGACCGGCGAGCCCGTCCGCACCGCCCCGGCCGCCGAGGCCGCCCGATGACGGGACCCGGCGACGCGCCGCTGCGGGTCGGCCTGATCGGCTGCGGCAACGTCGCCCTGAGCGACCACGTGCCGGCGTACCTGTCGCTACCCGAGCGCTACCGGCTCGTCGCGATCGCCGACCCGACCCCGGCCCGCCTCGACCTCGGGCGGGAGGCGAGCGGTCTCGACCCGGCCGACTGTCACGCCGACTCCGCCGAGCTCATCGCCCGGACCGACCTCGACCTGATCGACGTCTGTACCCCGCAGCACCTCCACCGGGACCTCGTCATCGCCGCCGCGACGAGCGGCCGCCACGTCCTGTCCGAGAAGCCGCTGGCCACGACCCCGCGGGACGCCTGGGCGATGGTCGGGGCGGCCGAGGCGGCCGGGCGCACCCTGGCGATCATGCACAACTACCTGTTCTTCACCGAGGTCGTCCGCACGCTCGAGCTGATCGCCGCCGGCGAGATCGGACCGGTCGAGGTCGCGATCCTCAACTGGCTGGCCGTCCGGGACCACCCCGGCAACGCGGCCTACCGGCCGGGCTGGCGGCACGACCCGCGCCAGGCGGGCGGCGGCGTGCTCATGGACATGCTCCACATCGTCTACCTCGCCGAGGCGCTCCTCGGCGCGCCGATCGAACGCGTCTCGGCGTGGGTCACCGCCCGGAACGATGACGCTCCCGTCGAGGACATCACCCTGACCCGGTTCGAGACCGCCACCAATGCCGCCCTGGTCAACGTCGGCTGGGGTGTCGGGATGGGCGGCTTCGCGGTGTCCGGTCCGATCGGTCGGATCGAGGTCGTCTACGAGGACGGCGGGAACGGTGCCTTCGATCCGATCGACCGGCTCGTCGTCCACGGCCGGAGCGGTCGCGCCGAGGAGCTGGGGATGCCGTTCGAGGACGGGGTCCGGCCGCTCATCGCGGACCTCGCCGACGCGATCCGGGCGGGCCGCCCGCCGATCGCCCCGGGCGCCCAGGGTGCGCACATCCTCGAGGCGACCCTGGCGGTCTACGCCAGCGCGGCGACCGGACGGACCTGGGACCTCCCGCTCGTCGCCGGCGAGCCGCTCTACGAACGCGGGGTCGCCGGCCTGGCCGAGCTCGACCTGGCGCCGTCGAGCCCGATCACCAGGAAGCGCATCTTCGGCCTCAGCTGACACAGGAGCCTGCCCGGATGGACCTCTGCCTCTATACCGACTCGGTCGACAAGCTGTCGTTCGAGGCGGCCCTCGACCTCGCGGTCGAGACCGGCTGCGCCGCGATCGAGATCGCCGCCGGCGGCCAGTCGTCCGCGCCCCATATGCGCATCGACGAGCTCCTCGCCGACCCCGGCAAGCGGCGCGCCTTCGCGGCGGCGTTCACCGACCGAGGGCTTCGGATCGGCGCCCTGAACTGCTCCGCCTGGCCGCTCCATCCGGTCAAGGGGGCGGCCGAGGCGGACCTGATCCGGAAGGTCATCCGCCTCGCCGCCGAGCTCGGGGTGGACAAGATCGTGACGATGTCGGGCAACCCGGGCGACGGTCCCGGCTCGACGACGATCAACTGGGTCTGGTACCCGTGGCCGGCCGACGCCGTCGCCCTCCTCGAACGCCAGTGGGCCGAGGCGATCCCGTTCTGGCAGGAGATGGGCCGGTTCGCGCTCGACCACGGGGTGACCCGGATCGCCTTCGAGCTGCACCCGCTCCACCTCGTCTACAACGTCCCGACGCTCGTTCGGATGCGCGCTGCGGTGGGTCCGGTGATCGGGGCGAACGTCGACCCGTCCCACATGTTCTGGCAGCAGATGGACCCGCTGGCGGTCGTTCGTGCGCTCGGCCCGGCGGTCCACCACGTCCATCTCAAGGACACCCAGATCGTGCCCGAGCAGGTCGCCCTCGCCGGCGTGCTCGACCAGCGTCCGTTCGAGAACGCGGCCGAGCGCGCCTGGATCTTCCGGACCGTCGGCCGCTCGCACGACGCGACCTTCTGGGGCCCGTTCGTCCGGGAGCTGCGGGCTGCCGGCTACGACGACGTCCTGTCGATCGAGAACGAGGACATCCTCCAGCCGCCGGCCGAAGGGGTCGCCGAGGCCGCGGCGTTCATGAGCGCGATCCTGCGGGCCGGCTGACCCGTCCACCGATGGAGTCGACGCCCGAGCTCGTCGTCGATGCGCACGCCGAGCTTGCCGAGGGCCCGGTCTGGGACGAGCGGCTGGACCGTCTGTGGTGGGTCGACCTGCTCGGCGGCATCGTCCACCTGAGCGACCCGACGACCGGCGACGACACGGCCATCCCGGTCGGCCAGCCCATCGGCGCGCTCGCCCTCCGGTCGTCGGGCGGGCCGATCCTCGCGGTCCGCGATGGGTTCGCCACGCTCGATGTCGCGACCGGTCGGCTGGACCTGGTCGCCCCGATCGCCCCGGATGATCCCGGGATCCGGATGAACGACGGCAAGGTCGGTCCCGACGGCGGGTTCTGGGCGGGATCGATGGCCGCCGACGAGCGCCCCGGCCTGGGTCGCCTCCACCGGCTCGACCCGGACGGGACCGTGACCGAGCCCCTGGCGGAGCTGACGATCCCGAACGGCCTCGACTGGACCGATGACGGGCGCCAGCTCCTGTTCATCGACACGCCGACGCGACGGGTCGATCGCTTCGACGTGGACGCGTCGGGCCGCTCGATCTCGGACCGGCGCCCGGCGATCGAGCTGCGCGAGGGCGCCGGCTGGCCGGACGGGATGACCCTGGATGCGGAGGGTTATGCGTGGGTCTGCCTGTGGGACGGCTGGGCGGTCGAGCGCTACGCACCGGACGGGCGGCTCGATCGTCGGGTCCAGCTTCCCGCGGCGCAGGTCACGAGCTGTACATTCGGGGGACCGGGCCTCGACGAGCTCTACGTCACCACGGGACAGGAAGGCTTCCCGCCCGGCGGTCGTCGCGATCAGCCGAACGCGGGTGGGGTGTTCCGGCTCCGGCCCGGCGTCCGGGGAAGGCCGACCCGGCGATTCGCGGGCTGAGCCCTATTTCTTGCAGACCGCCTCGGTCGCCAGCTGGGCGCCCGACTGGTCGACGATGACGACCTTGGTGTCGGCCAGGTTCGCGGCCTTGAGGTACGGCTTGATGTTCGAGCACATGAACAGCCCGGCCATCCCCTCCCCGGCGCCGGTCACGAGGGTGATCTTGAGGACGCCGTTCTCGACCGTGCCGGACACCATCGAGGTGCCGAACGCGGCCTGGGTCTGCGCGATGACCGAGTCGTAGGCGCCGTTGTCGCCCCCGCCGCCGCCGCCCCCGTCGCTGCCGACGGCCGCGGCCGACCCGCCGCACGCCGAGGCCGCCAGCCCGATCGCCAGACTCAGGGCGAGCAGCGCGCTCGAGTGGCGCCGCCGGATGCGCTCGGGCGCCAGTGGAGATGGCATCGTCGACTCCCGTGCCGGAGGATCCTCCGGGCCGCTCCGGGCCGCCGGACAGCGACCGTTCCGGGGATGATAGGCGCGTTCGAGCCGACGGCAAGGGGGACGTCCCGCCAGGGCCGGGGCGATCGAGACGAGGAGGGGCGCGTGGACTACCGCCGGATGCCGATCGAAGCCGAGTCGCCCGAGCAGTTCGGGTACGACCGGATCCGGTCCAACCTGGCCGAGAGCTCCGTTCCGGATACCCCGCTCCGCGACCTGTCCGTGGCGCTCGACGATCTCGTCCTGATGTACGGCGACCATCTCGGACGCCCGGGCCTGCGGGCGGCGATCGCGGCGGACGGCCCGGGGCTCGGGCCCGATGACGTGCTGGTCACCCCGGGGGCGGCCGCCGCGCTGTTCGTCATCCATACCAGCCTGCTCGGGCCGGAGGACGAGCTGGTCGTGGTCCGGCCGAACTACGCCACCAACCTCGAGACACCGCGGGCGATCGGCGCGACCGTCCGCCACCTCGACCTGCGCCACGAGGACGGCTGGGCGATCGAGCCGGACCGGATCGCGGCACTGATGAGCCCGCGGACCCGACTCGTGTCGCTGACCAGTCCGCACAACCCGACGGGCGCAGTGATGCCCGAGACGGTCCTGCGCGAGATCGTCGGCCTGGTCGAGCGACACCCCGACGCTCGACTGCTGGTCGACGAGACGTATCGGGAGATGACGTTCGGGGGACCGCTCCCGCTCGCGGCCACGCTGTCGGAACGGGCCATCGGCGTCTCGTCGCTGTCGAAGGCCGACGGTCTGCCCGGGATCCGGATCGGCTGGCTGACCACGCGCGACCGCCCGCTGCTCGAGCGGTTCCTGGCGGCCAAGGAACAGATCCTGATCACGAACTCGGTCGTCGACGAGGCGATCGCGGAGGTCGCGTTCGCGCGCCGCCCGGAGCGGATGCCGGCCATCCTGGACGGGATCCGGGTCGGGCTCGAGACGGTCCGCGGCTGGATCGACGATCACGGGCTGTTCGAATGGGTCGAGCCCCGCGGCGGCGTCGTGGGCTTCCCGAGGTTCCGGCCGGACATCCGGGTCGATGTCGACCGCTTCTACCGGATCCTGTTCGAGCGATACGGAACCATCGTCGGGCCCGGGCACTGGTTCGACCAGTCGCGCCGCCACTTCCGTCTCGGCTACGGCTGGCCGACGGCCGTCGACCTGGAGCAGGGCCTGGCCGCGCTGACCGCGGCCGCCGTCGAGGCGTGGGACGCGCCCCGGGGAACGCCCGTCCGACGCCGGGGCGCAGCGGTCGGCAACGTCCTGGTCGACCTCGAGCGCCAGATCTTCCGCGACCAGCCCCGGGTCGAGGAGATCGTCCGCAGCGGCGGCGAGGCGGTCGGCCTGTCCGGCGACGGCGACCTCGTCGTCCGTCTGCCCCTCGCCGGTCCGGCCGACGACGGCCGACCGGAGTCCACGGACGACCCGGCGCCCGGCTCGGGACCGGGTGGCGACCGATCGGGACCGCACTGACCGACGAAGACTGATTGCGTCGTCAATCAGTTGCGGCACGGGGTATGATGCCCAGCGATGGACAAGACCGCTGAGGCCGGGATCGCCCCCGACCACCCCCGGGCGCTGACCGCGCATGACGCGCGGCTGGCGCCCTGGCGAGCGTTCCTGACCGCTCACGCCCTGGTCAGCCGCCGCCTGGACGACGACCTCCGGACCGAGCAGCAGATGACGCTGGCCGAGTACGCAGCGCTGGTCCAGCTTGCCGAGGCGGACGGCCGCCGACTGCGGATGAACCAGCTCGCCGACGGGATCGTCCTGAGCCGGAGCGGAGCCACCCGCCTGATCGATCGCCTCGAGGCCGACGGGCTGGTCGAGCGTCGCAACTGCTCGTCCGACGGGCGTGGCGCCGAGGCCGTCCTGACCGATGCCGGTCTGGCCCGACTGCGCCGGGCGAGCACGACCCACCTGCGCGGGATCCAGGCCTACTTCCTCGGCAGCGTCAGCCAGGTCGACCTCGACGCGATCGAGCGATCGTGCTCGGCGGTCGGTGAGCGCGTCCGAGCTGTCGGCCGCCCCGCGGCCTGCGATCCCGTCGAGCCGGGCGCCGACCCGACCGTCGCGACGGAGTCGGGCACGGTCGACTAGGAGGGCTCGAGCTGGGGCTGTTCATGGACCGTCACGACCTGCCGGGTGCGACCGCGGAGCAGGTGGCGGAGGCCCATCTGAGCGACCTTCGGTTCCAGGCCAGACATGGCGTGGAGTTCCTCGCCTACTGGTTCGATGGTGACCGCGGCGAGGTGTTCTGCCTCGCCAAGGCGCCCCGGCCCGAGGCGATGCAGGCGGTCCACCAGGAGGCCCACGGCCTGATCCCGAACGAGATCATCTCCGTCGCCGAGGACGACATCCTCCGCTTCATCGGCAGGATCAACGAACCGGTCGACGCCTCCCAGGCCACGAGCGCCTTCCGGACGATCCTGTTCACGGACCTGCAGGGGTCGACCTCGCTCCTTCGCGAGGTCGGCGAATCGCGCTACATGGACCTGCTCGGCGAGCACGACCTGATCATCCGGCGGGCCCTCGTCGCCGCCCGCGGACGCGAGGTCAAGCACACCGGCGACGGGATCATGGCCTCGTTCGACGACGTCGCCCGTGCCCTCGAGTGCGCCGTGGCGATCCAGGACGGGTTCGATGCCCGCCAGGTCGGGGACGGCATCCCCGAGCTCCGGGTCCGGATCGGCATGGCGGCCGGGGAACCCGTCGATCGGAACGACGACATGTTCGGATCGACCGTCAACCTCGCCAGCCGCATCTGCGATGCCGCCGAGGCTGGCCACATCCTCGTGTCCGAGCTCGTCCGCGATCTCGGGGTGACCGCGGGCTTCGCCCTCGAGGAGGCCGACGGGCTCGTCCTCAAAGGCTTCCCCGGCGTGACGCGGGTCTTCGAGCTCCTCCGGACACCTGTGGGTCGGACAGGTGGGCCGGCGGTGGCCGCCGAGCCCGAACCGACCTGATCAGCGCCCGACCGGCTCGATCCTGATCGCCGGCGCGAGTCGGGCGACCGCCGACGGATCCAGGCGGCCGGCGCCCATCACGAGGGCGTTGGCGCCGGCCGCCGCCGAACCGAGGCGCAGGGCGGGCTCGAGCGCGTCGCCGCGCAGCGTCGCCGCCGCCAGCCCGCCCAGGAAGGCATCGCCGCTGCCGACCGGGTACGGTCCACGAACCTCCGGCCCCGCGATGTCCAGCCGCCGGCCGTCCGAGGTCCGGACGATGGCCCCATCCACCCCGCGGGTGACGACGACGGCACCGCCCGTCACGGCGGCGATGGCCTCGACCGCATCGAGCACCGACGCCCGATCCCGACCGACCGGTCGGCCCAGCGTCGCCGACACCTCGTTCACGTTGAGCTTGACCAGCCATGGCCGACGACCGAGCGCGGCCATGAGCGCGGAGCCGCCGGCGTCGAGGGCGACCGGCACGCCGGCCGCGTCGGAGACGCCCACCAGGTCGACGAGGCCCTCTGCGGGCGCACCGGGCGGCAACGACCCGGAGATCGTCACCAGTCCGACCCCGCCGACCGCCAGCTCGTCGCGCAGGGCCTCGACCGTCGCGGTCCAGCCGGTCGCGTCCAGGATCGGCCCGGCCTCGTTCAGCTCGGTCAGGGTGTCGTCTGACGCATCGTGGACGGCGATGCAGGTCCGAGTCTCGCCCGCGATCCAGGCGAACCGCCCGGCGATCCCCTCCGCCCCGAGCGACTCGGCCAGCCACCGCCCGGCGTGACCGGCGAGGGGCGCGACGACGGTCACGTCCGCCCCCAGGAGGGACGCGGCGCGGGCGACGTTGACGCCCTTGCCGCCGGCCACGCGGACCTCCGTGCGCGGCCGGTTGACCGCATCGCGCTCGAGGCGATCCAGGTCGTAGAGCCGATCGATGGCCGGGTTGGGAGCGACCGCGACGAGGCGCATCGGACGGTTCAGCGGCCGGCGGCGACGAGCGCGGCCCGGGCCTCGGCGAGCGTGGGTTGAGCGGTCGTGCCACCGATCCCGGTCACCGACAGCGACCCACAGGCGACCGCCAGCTCGAGCGCGTCACGGAGCGGCCAGTCGGCGAGCGTCCCATACAGGAACCCGGCGTCGAACGAGTCGCCGGCCCCGGTCGAGTCGACCACCTCGACCGGCAGGACCGCGGCTTCGGCCACCTCGTACTCCCAGGCTCCGCGCATCGCCACCGCCCCGCCCGCCCCGTGCTTGACCGCGAGGGTGAAGGCGCGCCCCGGCTCGCGGCCGACGCCGGCCCGACGGAGGAGCTCGCTCGCCGCCGCCGGTGCGGCGGTCCTGGCGGTGATCCGGCGGGCCTCCTCGAGATTGGGCATGAACAGGTCGGCGGTGCGCAGGATCGGGTCGATCCCGGCACCCCACGCACCGGTCGGGTCCCAGTTGCAGTCGAACGAGGTGGTCAGGCCGAGCCCGCGGGCCTCCGCGAACAGGTCGGGCAGGTCCGCGGCGAGCGCGGGTTGGAGGTAGGTGCTGCCGACGTGGAGGTGACGCGACGCGGCCAGCAGCTCGCGCGGGATGTCGTCGCCGCGCAGCCGGTCGATCGCGCCGACCGCGGTCAGGATCGCCCGGTCGGCGCCGCGGCTCAGGATCACCGTCGCGCCGGTCGGGACGGTCGGGTCGATCCGGCAGCCCGACACGTCGACCTCCGCTCGATCCAGGGCATCGAGCACGAATCGCCCGAAGGCATCGTCGCCGACGACGCCGACGAAGGCGACCCGCAGCCCGAGTCGTGCGGCGCCGCAGGCCGCGATGGCCGACGAGCTGCCGATCTCCATCCGGATGTTCTCGACGATCGTCTCCGTCTGCCCGAAGACGGGTTCCAGCCGCGGATCGACGACCAGCAGGTCCGGGTTCAGCTCTCCGGCGACCAGCAGGTCGAAGCGGCGGTCGGCGCTCATCCGCGATACCCGCGGTACCAGCCGTCAGCCGGTTCGCGGATCGGCACCAACGGGCCCGGGCGCGCGTCCCAGGCGGTCCCTCGCTCGTCGACGAGGTCGACCAGCCGACGCAGCCGGTCGCGCCCGGCCCCGCGCAGGAAGGCATCGCGGTCGCTCGCCGGGAGCGTGGCCGCCTCGGCCCAGACCGACCGCCCGACGAGGACGCCGCTGGCACCCGCGGCGCAGGCGACCGCGACCTGCGCCTCGAACGTCGCGTCGTCCACCCCACCCGAGAGGACGACCCACGGCAGTCGCGACGCGGTGTCGAGCTCCGCGCACGCGTCCCGCCAGCGCCCCTGGTCGATCACGCCGGGATCGTAGGGGAACTCCGCCTTGAGGATGTCGCCGCCGAGCGCGGTCAACCGCCGGGCGGTCTCGACGACCACCGCCCGGCGCGCCTCGCCGGTCAAGCGCGGGACCGCCGGGTCGATCGAGAACGACAGCGGCTCGATGAACAGCGGCAGATCCGCCAGCGCGCACTCGGCGGCCACGGCGGCGACGAGGCGCTCCTGGTCGGCGGCGTTCGCGGCGCCCGGATGGTAGTAGATGAGCAGCTTGGCGGCCGAGGCGCCGAGTCGCTTGGCCTTGGCCACGCTCCAGCCGTCGAGGATGCGACTGACCCGGGCGGTCGACGGGCCGTCGTAGCCGGTCGCCTCGACCGCCACGAGCAGGCCGCAGCCGGCGGGCAGCGAGCCGTCGACCAGGCACTGCGCCGCGCCGATCTCGGGGTCGAGCAGGACGCCGGTCGCCGTCGACCCGAGCTCGCGCACGACCGCCCGCTTGAACTCGACCATCTCGGCGAAGGTCACCGACCCGGGATCGGCCGGTCGGAGCTCCTTCCGGAGGTTCTGGCGGTGATCGAGAGCCAGGACGCCGAAGGTCCCGCGCGCGGAGGCGCAGGCGCGCAGCCCACGGATCCGGCCGACCGGGAGCTCGTCTTCCATCGACATGCTGGCTCCTCGAATGGCGACGGTCGTGGGGGCTTCCCATCGGCCGCCGGTCCGGTCTAGGATAGGACGTACGGACGTCCGGATGTCAGGTCCACCGGCCGACAGCGACCGTCCGCGGAGGCAGGCTTGGTCCGGATCGTCCTCGTCGGCGCCGGCAGCGTCGAGTTCACCCGCAACCTCCTCGGCGACATGCTGTCGTCCCCTGCCCTGTCCGACGCCGACATCGTCCTCCATGACATCGACCCCGACCGACTGGCCACGGCCGAGCGGATGGCGCGCTGGACGGCGGGTGCGCTGGGCGCGACGCCGACCATCACGGCTCATCTTGACCGTCGCGCCGCACTCCGTGGAGCCGACTTCGTCGTCAACACGATCCAGGTCGGCGGCGCCCGGGCCACCCGGGTCGACTTCGACGTGGCCGCGCGCTTCGGTCTGCGCTACACGATCGCCGACACGATCGGGGTCGGCGGCGTGTTCCGGGGGCTCCGGACGATCCCGGTCGTCCTCGGGATCGCCCGCGATATGGCCGAGGTCTGTCCCGACGCCTGGCTGCTCAACTACACCAACCCGATGGCGATCCTCGTCCGGGCGGTCGCCGAGGCGACGCCGATCAAGGTCGTCGGCCTGTGCCACTCCGTCTTCTGGACGGTCGACACCCTGGCCGGCTACCTCGGCCTCCCCCGGGAGGAGGTCGAGGTCGACACGGCGGGAGTCAACCACCTCGCCTTCATCCGCCGTCTCGAGCAACGGGGACGGGACCTCTACCCCGACCTGCGTCGGTTCGTCGAGGCGGGGCGCGTCCCGGAGGACGACCTCGTCCGGGCCGACCTGTTCCTCCGGCTCGGCGCCTACCCGACCGAGTCGTCGGAGCATCACGCCGAGTACAACCCGTGGTTCATCGGCAAGCGCGACGCGGCCGGCGACGCGGTCGAGCGGTTCCACGTCCCGATCGGCGAGTACCTCGATCGCGTGGCGCACAACCTGGATGAGTACGCCGAGGCGAGGCGGAAGCTCGACGCCGGCGAGCCGTTCGAGATCGAGCGCAGCGGCGAGTACGCCGCGACGATCGCCGAGGCGATGACGACCGGCGTGCCGGCCCGGTTCGTGGCCAATGTCGTCAACCACGGCACGCTCATCCCGAACCTCGAAGCGGACGCCTGCGTCGAGGTGCCCGGCGTCGTCGACGGCACGGGCATCCATCCGCAGCCGATGGGCGACCTGCCGCTCCAGCTGGCGGCCTACGTCCGGGGCGCCGTCGATATGCAGGGCCTCACGGTCAAGGCCGCTCTCGAGCATGAGCGAGCGGCCATCGGCCAGGCCGTGATGACCGACCCGATCGTGCAGAGCCACTTGACGCTGGACGACGCGTGGCGATTGACCGACGCGATGATCGAGGCCGAGGCCGAGTGGCTCCCGGCATGGCTCGGCGGCGCAGCCGCAGATTGAGGAGGACCGTCCGATGACCACCTTCGACCGGACCCGGCCACGAGATCGACGGCGTCGCCGAGGCCGAGCGACCGAGCTCGCCGCCCTGGTCGCGTCCGGCGCCCTCCTCCTGGCGGCCTGCAGCGGGTCGTCCGCCTCGAGTGCCCCGAGCGTGGCCGCGCCCAGTCAGGCACCGGCGAGCGTCGCGGCTCCCTCGACGGCGGCCTCCGCCGCCCCATCGGATGCCGGCTACACCGGTCCGCCGGTCACGATCAGCTACTCGACCTGGGGCGACGCGACCGAGCTCAAGTCCCAGCGGGCCATGGTCGACGCGTTCCAAGCGGCCAACCCCAACATCACCGTCAACGTGACCGAGTCCGACTGGGAGCCGTACTGGGACAGCCTCCAGACGGCCATCGCCGGTGGCGCAGCGCCCGATGTGTTCGCGATGGATGGACCGCTCTTCCCCGACTACCAGAGCCGCGGCGTCCTGCTCGACCTGAAGCCGTACATCGACCGTGACGGCTACGACCTCGGCCAGCTGGCAGACCCGGCCGTGGCCGACTTCACCACTCCGGACGGTCAGTTCGGCCTCCCGCGCGATCTCAACGTGGTCGCCCTGTACTACAACAAGAAGATGTTCGACGCGGCCGGGATCCCCTATCCGGACAGCACCTGGGACTGGGCGAAGCTGGTCGAGGTCGGCAAGCAGCTGACACTCAAGGGTGCCGACGGCAAGACGAGCCAGTGGGGTCTCTACACCGAGACGACCGACATGGAGAACTACTGGTCCGAGTTGGTCTGGCAGAACGGCGGCGAGATCATCTCGGCGGATCACAAGTCCACCCTTGTCGGGAGCGACCAGGCGGCAGCCGGGATCCAGTTCCTTCAGGATCTCATCTACAAGGACAAGATCATGCCAGACCCCACCATCTGGCCGGCCGACAGCGGCGACGCGTTCGAACAGGGCAAAGCGGCCATGGAGGTGAACGGATCGTGGCTCGTCGCGACCGACATCGCGGCCGGCCTCGACTTCGGGATCGCCCCGCTCCCGAAGGGCTCTGCCGGCCAAGCCACGTCGATCAACCCGACCGGCGCGGTCGTGTCCAAGACGAGCAAGAACCCGGACGCCGCCTGGGCGTTCGTCAAGTACCTGACCAGCCCCGCCGCCCAGACCCAGCTGATGCAGTTGAAGTCGTCGATGCCGGCCAACAAGGAGGTCCTTGCGGGGCCGTTCGCGACCTCGTTCGACGGGGCTCAGACCCTCGCCGACGCGATCGCCTACGCCCACCTCAAGCCGTCGTTCAAGGGCTACAACGAGTGGAACACCGCCCTTCAGACGGAGCTCGACGCGAACGTCTTCACCGACCCCACGAAGACCGCCAAGCAGGCGATCGCGGACGTGCTCTCGCAGCTCGACGGCATCCTCGCCAAGCAGTGATCGTCCTTCGTCCCGGCCGATCTCGGATGACGACTCGATGACGGTTGGAAGGCCCGCCGCCCGGCGACGCGGCGGCGGGCCGCTGGGCGGCGAGGGACGCTGGGCGCTCCTCTTCCTCGCCCCGACCCTGATCGGTCTGGCCGTCCTCTCGGCCGGGCCGATCCTGGCCACCCTCGCGATCAGCCTGACCAGGTGGGACCTGCTGACCCCTCCGCAGCTGGCCGGCCTCGACAACTACACCGCGCTGCTGGCCGACGATCGGTTCATGAAAGCCCTCCGGAACACCTTCTTCTTCACGATCGTGTCGGTCCCGCTGGGCCTCGCCATCGCCTACGGTCTGGCGCTGGCGCTGAACCAGCGGATCCGGGGCATCAGCTTCATCCGGACGGCCTACTTCCTGCCCGTGGTGACCTCGACGATCGCCATCGCCCTGGTCTGGCAGTGGATCTACAACGCCGATTCCGGCCTCCTCAATCAGGCCCTCGAGGTGGTCGGGATCAGCCCCCAGAAATGGCTCAGCAACCCGACCCTGGCGATGCCGTCGATCATCGCGATGTCGATCTGGCAGGGTCTCGGGATCAACGTGATCATCTTCCTCGCCGCCCTCCAGGGCATCCCCCAGGAACTCATCGACGCGGCCAACGTGGATGGCGCCGGCCCATGGGCAAGGAGCCGGAGCGTGATCCTGCCGCTGCTCACCCCGGCGATCTTCTTCACCGGGGTGCTCAGTCTCATCGGCAGCTTCCAGGTGTTCGACCAGGTCTTCGTGCTGGTCAAGCCGCGGCCGACCGACGCGACCATCACCGTCGTCTACTTCATCTACGAGAACGGCTTCAAGTTCTTCAAGATGGGCTATGCCAGCGCCGCGTCATGGATCCTGTTCCTCATCGTGGCGGCCTTCACCGCGATCTACTTCTGGTCTCAGAAGCGCTGGGTCCACTACCAGTGAGCGAGACGACGTCCGCCCCGCCTCGCCCGACCGGGCATCGCCTGCGATCCCTGCGCCGAGCCTTCCTGGTCGGGTTGCTGGTGGCCGGCGGGCTGCTGATGATGGTCCCGTTCCTGTGGATGATCATGACCTCGCTCAAGGCTCGGTCCGAGGTGTTCAGCATCCCGCCGACCCTGTTCCCGAGCACGCCGCAGTGGCACAACTATCCGGACATGTGGAATGCGCTGCCGTTCGGGACGTTCTTCTTCAACTCGGTCAAGCTGGCCACGCTCAACACGGTCGGACAGCTGATCAGCTGCTCGATGGCGGCCTATGCCTTCGCCGCCCTCCGCTTCCGGTTCCGCGAGCCGCTGTTCGGCCTGTTGCTGGTCACCCTGATCATCCCGTTCCAGGTCGTCCTGGTCCCGAACTTCATCCTGTACCGGCTGCTGCCCCACCCGACCAGCGCGAGCGGGAACTGGATCGGCACCCAGGAGCCGTTGTGGGTCGGGGCGTTCCTGGGCGGCGCGTTCGGGACGTTCCTGCTCCGCCAGTTCTTCCTGACCATCCCGCGCGAGCTGGCCGACGCCGCCCGGGTCGACGGTGCCAATCCGTGGCAGATCTACCTCCGGATCTACCTGCCGCTGGCCAAGCCGGCCCTGGCCACCCTGGCCATCTTCACCTTCATGTGGTCGTGGAACGACCTGATCGATCCGATCATCTATCTGCGCGACCTGCCGACCCTGACCCTGACCGCCGGCCTGTCCCTGTTCCAGGGCCAGTACGTCGGACGCTGGCCGCTGCTGATGGCAGGCGCGCTGGTGAGCGTCATCCCGATGATCATCCTGTTCATCCTCGCCCAGCGCCACTTCGTCCGGGGCATCGCCATGACCGGGATCAAGGGCTGACCGTGGCCGCCATCGACGGACTGCCGCTGTACCGCCGGATCGAGACGGACCTGCGCGACCGGATCCGGTCGGGCGAGCTTGCCCCCGGCGCCCGGGTCGAGACGGAGCTCGAGCTGATGGAGCGCTACGGCGTCAGCCGGGCGACCGTCCGCCAGGCCCTCGGTGGGTTGATCGCGACCGGCACCCTCGAGGTGCGGCGCGGCCTCGGCACGTACGTGGCCGCGGCCAGGTTCGAGCACACGATCGGCGGGTTCTACTCCTTCAGCCGCGAGATCGAGCGCGCGGGCCGTCGGCCCGGGACGCGGGTCCTCGACCTTCGCGTCGAACCGGCCGATGCGTCGGTCGCGGCCGCCCTCGGGATCGCCGTCGGAGCGTCGGTCGTCGCGCTGCGCCGCATCCGGCTGGCCGACACCGAGCCCTTGGTGGTCGAGACCAGCCGGCTGCCGGCCGAGCGGTTCCCGGGCCTGGAGCGGGTCGACTTCTCGACCGTCCGGCTGTACGACACGCTCACCACGGCCTACGGCTGCCGGCCGACGCGAGCCCGTGAGACGTTCGAACCGATCCTGCTGACCGCCGCCGAGGCAAGGCTCCTCGACCAGCGTCGCGGTGAGCCGGCGCTGCGGGTCGAGCGGATCGCCTACGACCAGGACGACGACCCGATCGAGCACTGCCGGAGCACCGTCCGCGGCGATCGCTACCGCTACGCCGTGGAGCTCCGGGAGCGATGATGACGGTCGACGCCACGATCCCAAGGAGTCGCCGAACGTGACCGCTCCCCTGCTATCGCTCGATCACCTCCTCACCTGGCGCGAGGCGTCGGCATCCGGTGCGGCGATCGCCTCCGCACTGGTGGCGGGCCGGGAAGGGGCGGCCGGACTCGAGCGGTCGATGGCGGGCGCCGAACGGATCGTGCTGACCGGCGCCGGGTCGTCGTACTACCTGGCCCAGGCGGTCGCGCCGGTCGCCCGGGGCTCGACCGGTGCCGTCGTGCTGGCGGTCCCGTTGTCCGAGCTCATCCTCCGACCGTCGGGGGTCCTCGGGGACGGGCCGGCCGAACGCCAACCGATCGTCGTGGTCTCGCGCTCGGGTTCGACCTCCGAGGCGGTCGACGTGGCGACGCGGATGCGGGCCGCCGGTCATCCGACGATCGCCCTGACCTGCCGAGCCGACAGCCCGTTGGCGGCCGCCGCGGATGGGATCCTCGTATCGCCCGACGGCGACGAGCAAGCCATCGTGATGACCCGCTCGTTCGCCAGCATGCTGGCGCTGCTCCTGCGGGCGATCGCGGGTGCGGCCACGGACCGGCGCCTGGCGGCCGACCTCGACCGAGCCTCGGAACGGTGGCCCGAGGCGATCGCGGCGGCGGAGGTCGGACGCCGACTCGGCACGACCGACTGGAGGCGCGTCGTCATCCTCGGCGGCGGCCCCGCCTACGGCCTGGCCGAGGAATGGGGCCTCAAGCTGACCGAGACGAGCCAGGTGCCCACGTCCGTCTACGAGCCGCTCGAGTTCCGGCATGGGCCGATCTCCGTCTGCGAGCCCGGCGTCCTCGTCGTCGGCCTGATCGGCGGACCGGGCGTCGAGCACGAGACCCGGGTGGTCCGGGAGGCGGCCGCGTTGGGGGCCACGACCTGGTCGATCGGATCCGAACCCGCGGACGTCGTGGACCTGCCCGGGACGACGTCGCTCGTCGGTCGCGGGCTCCACCCGTCGGCGCGGCTGCCGCTGCTCGTCTTCCCCGGGCAGGCGCTGGCGCTGACCCTCGCGCTGACCCGCGGGTGCGACCCGGACGCGCCGCGCCATCTCGGCCAGGTGGTCATCGTCTCGCCGGCATGATCCGCCTGGCCGACTTCCGTCCGCGGACGGAACTTCGCCTGCCGAGCCACGAGGTCCTGCGTCCGCGCTACCCGGTCGTCGATGCGCACAACCACCTCGGCGCGGACTTCGGCGGCGACTGGGCGGCGCGGGGACTCGACGCGCTCCTGGCCGCGCTCGATGCGGCCGACGTCGAGACGCTGGTCGACCTCGACGGCGGGGGCGGCGACGGCCTGGCCCGCGAGATCGAGCGGTGGCAGGCGCGAGCGCCGGACCGGCTGGCGGTCTTCGCGGGCCTCGACTACGACGGCTGGGCGGACGACGCGAGCTTCGGCCAGACCGAGGCGCGACGGCTGCGGGACGCTGCGGCCCGGGGCGCGCGTGGCCTGAAGGTCTGGAAGCTGCTCGGCCTGCGGGCCCGGGACCCCGCCGGGCGCCTTGTGGCGGTCGACGACGAACGGCTCGATCCGCTCTGGTCGGCGGCCGCCGAGCTCGGTCTGCCGGTCGTCATCCACATCGCCGACCCGATCGCCTTCTTCCACCCGCTCGACCCGACGAACGAGCGCTACGAGGAGCTGTCCGAGCACCCCGACTGGCACTTCTGGCCGACCCGCCCGCCCGGCCGGCCCGATGAGCCGGGCTTCCCGCCCTTCGATGAGCTCCTGGCCTCCTTCGACCGGCTCGTCGGCCGCCACCCGGCGACGTCGTTCGTCGGGGCGCACGTCGGCTGCGCCGCCGAGGACCTCGCCCTCGTGTCGCGGATGCTCGACGCCCATCCCAACCTGTCGATCGACATCGCGGCCCGCCTCGGCGAGCTCGGCCGCCAGCCGTACACCGCCCGCGCGTTCTTCGTCCGCCACGCCGACCGGATCCTGTTCGGGACCGACGCGCCCGCCGATCCGGCGGTCTACCGACTGCACTACCGCTTCCTGGAGACGTGGGACGAGTCGTTCGACTACGGGACCGACGATGTCCCGGGCCAGGGTCGCTGGCAGATCCACGGCCTGGGCCTGCCCGACGACGTGCTCCGGAAGGTCTACCGGGACAACGCCCGGCGCGTCCTGCGACTGGATCGATCGTCGTGAGCGGCACGCTGCGGGTCGGGACGAGCGGCTTCGCCTATCCGGCCTGGGCGCCGACGTTCTACCCGCCGGACGTCAAGGGCGAGGATCTCCTCCGGTCCTACGCCGAGCGCCTGTCCGCCTGCGAGCTCAACAACACGTTCTATCGGCAGCCCTCGGAGCGGACCGTCGCCGGGTGGCTGGCGCGGACGCCCGAGTCGTTCCGGTTCGCGGTCAAGGCCCAACGCGGGGGGAGCATGCGAGCGCTGGTCGGCGACGACCAGGTCGAGAGCGTCGGCTGGCTCACTCGGCCGCTGGGCGCGTTCGGCGAGCGGCTCGGCTGTGTCCTCTATCGCGTCCCCGGCGAGATCGCCCGCACCGACGACCGTCACGATCGACTGGCCCGCCTCCTGGCGCTGTGGCCGACAGCGGTCCCGCTCGTGCTGGAGTTCCAGGATCCGTCCTGGCACGTCGACGAGACGTTCACCGAGATGCAGGCCCATGGCGCGGTCCTGTGCGCGACCGATCTGGACGAGCCGGACGAGCCGCCGATCATCCGAGTGACGGGCGGCTTCCTGTACCTCCGCCTGCGCCGGACGGCCTACTCGGACGCGGACCTCGACGCCTGGGCGGCACGCGTCGCGCCGTTCCTCGACGACGATCTCGACGTCTACGTCTTCTTCCGCCACGACGACACCGGCATCTCGCCGAACCGGGCGATCGCGCTCGCGGACCGACTCGCCGCTCGCTGAGCCTCGCAGCGAGCCGGGGCGGTCAGGGTTCCGCCGACAGCGAGCCTTCCGCCGGGGCGAACACGACGAGGATCTCGAGACGCTCGACGATGTCGTGGAAGCGATGCGGGACGCCGGCCGCGACGTAGACGACCGAGCCGGGACCGACGGCCCGGACGTCGTCGGCGACCGTGATCCGCGCCAAACCCGTCATGACCACGTAGATCTCGTCCTCGGTGTGGGGCGACTGCCCGTCGGTCGCACCGGGCTCGAGCGTATACAGCCCGCCGCTCAGCGCGGGCACCCGAAGGAACTCGAGATACGGGCGGGCGGTCGCCGCACGCTCCGCCTCGAGGGTCGCCAACTCGAACGCGTCCATCGACCGACCTCAGCTCCGGGATGCGGTTCCAGGCCCAACCATAGCCGCTCGACTACCCTTGGAGCATGGCCCGGCTGGATCACCGCCGCGCCCGGCGCCGAGCCCTGGCCGCGGCCGTCGCCGCCCTGACGCTGGCCGCGTGCGGGTCGAGCGCGGGTCCGACGGCCACATCGACGAACCGTACCTCTGCCTCGACCCAGACGCCCGTCTCGACCGCGGTCGAGACGGCCTCGACCCCCACGACCGCGCCGACGGCGACGTCCCGACCGACCCCGTCGCCCGTGGGGTCGCTGGCCGACTTCGACCCGGCACGACTGGCGATCAAGCTATCGACCGTCGTCGGCGGGCTCAACAGCCCGCTCGCGGTCGTCAATGCCGGTGACGGGAGCGGCCGGCTGTTCGTGGTCGAGCAACCCGGACGGATCAAGATCGTCCGGGATGGTGCCGTGGTCGACCCACCGATGCTCGACATCCACGGGCGCGTCCTGGCGGGCGGCGAGCGCGGGTTGCTCGGTCTCGCCTTCGCTCCCGACTACCCGACCGACCCGCGGTTGTTCGTGGACTACACCGACCTGAAGGGCAACACGGTGGTGTCGTCGTTCACGGTCCCGCCCGCCACCCCCGACCAGGCCGACCCGTCGAGCGAGCACATCCTGCTCCGGTTCGACCAGCCGTTCCCGAACCACAACGGCGGCGGGCTCGCGTTCGGGCCGGACGGCGACCTGTACATCGCCGCGGGCGACGGTGGCTCGGGCGGCGATCCGATGGGCAACGGCCAGGACCTCGACACTCTCCTCGGCAAGCTCCTCAGGATCCGGCCGGGCGCGGCCGACGGGTCGGATCCGCCGTATACGATCCCGCCCGATGCCCCCTTCGCGAACCACCCCGGTGCGCGCCCGGAGGTCCGGGCATGGGGCCTGCGCAACCCGTGGCGGTTCTCGTTCGACCGGGCCACCGGCGACCTGTGGATCGGCGACGTCGGCCAGGGGCTGTGGGAGGAGGTCGACCTCATCCGGGCGAGCGACCCACCGAACGTGGCCCCCGACTTCGGCTGGAACGTCATGGAAGGTCGCCACTGCTACAACGCGACGACCTGCACCCAGGACGGCCTGACGCTCCCGGTCGCCGAATACGACCACAGCGACGGGAGCTGCGCGATCATCGGCGGGTACGTCGCCCGGGCGGCCGACGAGCCGACCATGGACGGTGGCTATCTCTACGGCGACTCGTGCAGCGGCGACATCTGGGTCCTCGACGCGGCGCAGCCGAGCTCGGCGAAACCGCGACTCCTGCTCCGCTCCGGCCACTCGATCTCGTCGTTCGGGGAGGACGAGGCCGGCCACGTCTACCTCACCGACCTCGGCTCCGGTGACCTGCTCCGGGTCGATCCGACGCCCTGAGACCGACCGACGTCGAGACGCCGACGGCGGGAGCCGCCTCCTCCGGTCGGCTCCCGCCCCGGCGTCGGGGTCGTCGCGTCAGCGGATCAGGTAGCTGACCGCGACCGTGACGGTGACCTCGTTGGTGCCGGTCTCGACCGGCGTCGCCACGGACTTGTCCGGCGCCGCCAGCGCGCCGGCGGCGTTGCCCGCGTAGTAGACCGGGTACGGGACCGGCGAGGCCGTCTCGCTGATCGAGGCGACGCCACCGATCGACACGCCCGCCCCGCTGGCAAGCGTGTCGGCCTTCGACTTGGCCTGGGCCATGGCGGCCGCTCGGGCCTGGGCCTCGGCCTTGGCCGGGTCGTCGACCCGGAAGGTCACGCCGTCGAACGTCGTCGCGCCGGACGCGAGCGAGTCGTCGATCGCGTCGCCGACCTTGTCGAGGTCGCGGACCGTCACGGCGACCGCGTTCTGGAGCTGGTAACCGGTCAGTCGCGGCGGATTGCTGTTGGTCGAGTAGTCGTAGACGGGCTGGAGCGACAGGGTCGTCGTCTGGATGTCGGCGTCGGCGATGCCGAGCTTCTTGAGCGCGGCGACGACGCTCGTCATCGACTCGGCCGCGGCCGCCCGGGCCGCCTTGACGGTCGGCTTCGTTGCGCTCACCCCGACCCGCAGGTCGGCGATGTCGGGGCTGATCACGACCCGGCCGGTCCCGGTCACGCTGATGGTGTGCTCCGGAGCGGTGCTCGAGTCGGCGCCGAGAGCCGGGCGCGGGGCGAACGCCGGGCTGGCGATCGCCGCGACGATCAGGCCGGAGGCCAGGCCGACGGCGAGCCAGCGGGCGCGCTGGCCGGGGACCGGAAGGGTGATCGTGGTGGTCGTCATGGTGATCGCTCCGTCGTGTCCGAGCGACCGGAGGATGGTCGCAGTGGCCCCGAGACGCGCCGTCGCCCAGCACGGTTCCACGCGACTCCGGGCATCGCCCGCGAGACGGTGCGAGCGGGCACCGCCTCGGTCCCGCCGGGACCGCCACGGGTGCGCCCGGGACCCGTTCAGGCGATCGCGAACACCACCGACACGCTGACGACGACCTCACCCTCGCCGGCCTCGATCGGCGTCGGCGCAGATTTGGCCGCCAGCGCCGCCGGGCCGCGGAAGATCGGCACCGGCCCCGCGGACGGATCGCGCTCGCTGATCGCCAGCACCGCGCCGAGCTCGACGCCGGCCTCGGCCGCGAGCGTCTCGGCCCGCACCCGCGCGTCGCGGTACGCCGCGACCCGCGCCGTCGCGTCGGCGGCCGCCGCGTCCGCAGTCCGGACCGTCACCCCGTCGAGGGTCGTGGCACCGGCCGCCAGCCCGTCGTCGACGACCCGCCCGAGCCGCGCGAGGTCGCGGACGGTCACGACGAACTGGTGGCTGACCGACTGCCCGCGGAGCGTCTGCGTGCCGTCCCGGTAGTCGTACTCGGGCTGGACCACCAGCGACGCGGTCCGGACATCGGCCCGGTCGACCCCGACGGCGGCGATCGCGGCCAGGATCCGCCCGGCGGCGCCCGCCGCTACCTCCCGGGCCTCCGCGACGGTCGACCGGCTGACGGTCAGGCCGAGCCGGACGTCGGCGATGTCGGGGACCGTCGCCGCCCGGCCCGTCCCGTCGACGCTGATCGTCCGGTCCATCGCGACTCCCGGCTAGAGGGCGAGCGGGTCGGTCTTGTCGGGGTCGATCCCGAGCTCGCGCAGCGCCTTGGCCGCGCGCTTCGCGGGGATCGCGCCCGAGCGGGACAACCCGGAGATGGCCGCCGCCGCGATGCTCGGTCCGTCGATCTCGAACAGCGCCCGGAGGGCCTCGCGCGTGTCGCTCCGGCCGAATCCCTCCGTTCCGAGGGTGATCGTGTCGGTCGGCAGCCAGGCCCGGACGAGATCCGGCACGGCCTTGAGCCAGTCGGAGGCGATGACCACCGGGCCGCCGTCGACCGGGAGGATCTGGCTGACGTACGGGATCCGCGGCTGCGCATCCGGGTGGAGGCGGTTCCACCGGTCGACCTCGATCGCGTCGCGCCGGAGCTGCTGGAAGGACGGGGCGCTGTAGACCTCGGCTGCCACGTCGAACCGCTCGCCGAGGAGGCGCTGCGCCTCGAGGACCTGCTGCATGATCGAGCCGCTTCCGACAAGGCGGACCCGGCCCCCCTTACCCGCGACGGCATCCGGCGCGGCCGCGAACCGGTACAGGCCACGGACGATCCCCTCGTCGACGCCGTCCGGCTTGGGCGGCATCACATGGTTCTCGTTGTAGATCGTGATGTAGTAGTAGACGTCCTCGCCCCGGACGTACATCCGCTCGATCCCATCGCGGATCACGGCCGCCAGCTCGTAGGCGAACGCCGGGTCGTACGCCCGGATGGCGGGGATGGTCGAGGCGAGCAGGTGGCTGTGGCCGTCGTCGTGCTGGAGCCCCTCGCCATGGAGGGTCGTCCGGCCGGCCGTCGCGCCCATCATGAAGCCACGACCCCGCGCGTCGGCCAGCGCCCAGGCCTGGTCGCCGGTCCGCTGGAAGCCGAACATCGAGTAGAAGATGTAGAACGGGATCGTCGCCGTCGCCTGGGTCGAGTAGGCGATCGCCGCGGCCTGCAGGCTGGCCATCGAGCCCGCCTCGGTGATCCCCTCCTCGAGGACCTGGCCGTCCCGCGCCTCGCGATAGCTCAGGACGAGCTCGGAGTCGACCGGCTCGTAGCGCTGGCCGAGCGCGGCGTAGATCCCGACCTCCTTGAACAGCGGGTCGAGCCCGAAGGTGCGGGCCTCATCGGGGACGATCGGGACGATCCGCGGTCCGAGCTCCGGGTCGCGGATGAGGTTGCGGAGGATCCGGGCGAAGACCATCGTGGTGCTGACGGCGGTCGTGCTGCCGGCGGCGAACTCGGCGTCGACCGCCGGCGCGACCGCGCTGAACAGCTTGGCCCGGACGATCCGCTTCGGAAGCGATCCACCCAGCGCCGCCCGCTGCTCGCGCAGGTAGCGGACCTCCTCGGAGTCGGGCCCGGGGTGGTAGTAGGGCGCGTCGTGCAGGTCGGCGTCCGGGATCGGCAGCTCGAGCCGGTCGCGGAAGATCCGCAGCTCGGTCTCGGACAGCTTCTTCGCCTGGTGGGTGATGTTCCGTGCCTCGACACCCGGTCCGAGCGTCCAGCCCTTGATCGTGTGGGCGAGGATGACCGTCGGCGCCCCGACGTATTCGGTCGCGGCCTTGTAGGCCGCGAAGACCTTGCGCTGGTCGTGCCCGCCGCGGCGGAGCTTGGCCAGGTCCTCATCGCTGAGGTGCTCGACGAGCCGGCGAAGGCGCGGATCGGGCCCGAAGAAGTGCTCGCGGATGTACGCCCCGCCGGAAACCGAGAACTTCTGGAACTCGCCGTCGAGCGTGTCGTTCATCTGCTCGACCAGGGCGCCGTCGACGTCCCGGGCGAGCAGATCGTCCCACTCGCGGCCCCAGATGACCTTGATGACGTTCCAGCCGGCGCCGCGGAACAGTCCCTCGAGCTCCTGGATGACCTTGCCGTTGCCGCGGACCGGGCCGTCGAGTCGCTGCAGGTTGCAGTTGACCACGAAGGTCAGGTTGTCGAGCCCTTCGCGCGCGGCCAGCGACAGGCCGGCGATGGACTCCGGCTCGTCCATCTCGCCGTCACCGAGGAAGGCCCAGACGCGCGATCCCGAGGTGTCCTTCAGGCCGCGATTGGTGAGATATCGATTGAACCGGGCCTGGTAGATGGCGCTGATCGGTCCGATCCCCATCGAGACCGTCGGGAACTCCCAGAAGTCCGGCATGAGACGGGGATGGGGGTACGAGCTCAGGCCCTGGCCGGGCACGACCTCGCGCCGGAAGTGGTCGAGCTGGTCCTCGGTCAGCCGGCCCTCGAGGAACGCTCGGGCGTAGATGCCGGGTGCGGCGTGGCCCTGGTAGAAGATCTGGTCGCCGGCATCCTCGTCCTTGCCCCGGAAGAAGTGGTTGAAGCCGACCTCGTAGAGCGTCGCCGCCGAGGCGTAGGTGGCCAGGTGGCCGCCGATGCCGGTATGAGCGGTGTTCGCCCGGAGGACCATCGCGACCGCATTCCAGCGGATCAGCCGTCGGATCCGACGCTCGAGCTCCTCGTCGCCCGGGAAGAACGGCTCCTGCTCCGGGCTGATCGTGTTGATGTACCGGGTCTGGGTCAGCGGGGGCAGCCCGACATGCAGCTGGCGGGCCCGCTTGAGCAGCTTGAACATCAGGAACCGGGCGCGGTTCTCGCCCTCGTCGTGGACGACCTGATCGAGGGACTCGAGCCACTCTGCGGTCTCCGACTCGTCGATGTCGGGCAGCTGGTGCTTGAACTCGTCGAAATACATCGGTGCGGGCGGCTCCCTCGCGCGGCGGCCATCCCGGTCGGGCGTGGCTGGCCTCGGGCACTGTAATCCGGATCCGGTCGGACCGTCCCGCAACCTTGGTGGCGGGCCGACACCGCCGACGGGACGCGCGGTGGTGCCGCCGGTCACCGCCCAGAGGTCCCATCCGACCCGTCTTCGGGGATAGCCTGTATCCTCGCCACTCGAGACGACCGGCCACGTTCTCGGTGGGCCGCCTGGATCTGAACGGGGAGACCGGATCACACCGTGGCACACGCGACGGCCATGCCATCGACGGACGAGGAACCGGGACCGACGATGACAGGCCAGCTACCGGCGCCGATCGCGGCGGCGTTCGGGGCCCTGGACCGAGCCGGCGGCCCGTGGGCGCTGCTGCGCGGGGAGACCGAGCTGGCCGCCCCGGGCGACGACATCGATCTCCTCGTGGCCGCGGATACGCTCGCGGCGACGGAGCGCGAACTGACCTCGGCCGGGTTCCGTGCGGTCCCGAGCCCGGGTCGTGGCTCGCATCGCTTCTTCTACGCCTACGACCCGGCGACCGACGGCTGGCTGAAGCTCGACATGGTCAGTCGCCTCGAGTTCGGCCGCCATCAGCAGTTCTCGACCGACCTGGCCGCAGGGTGCCTCGCCCGCCGTGACGCGACGGGCCGGCCGCCAGGGCTCGACCCAGACGACGCGTTCTGGACCTTCCTGCTCCACGCGATCCTCGATCGCAGCGGGCCGCGGCCGAAGGACCTGGGCCGGCTCGCCGAGCTGGCCGCGAACGCGCGCGACGACGGCCCCGCCGCCGGGCTGATCGCTCCGTTCCTGCCGCGGGGCTGGACGCCGGCCCGGGTGGTCGAGGCGGCCAAGCACTCCGGCGACGGTGCCGCCCTCGACCGGCTCGGCCGTCGGCTCGATCGTAGCTGGTCGCTCCGGCGACTACCGGCAGTCACCGGCCGTATCGTCCTGAATCGGATGCTCCGCCGCGCCGCGAGGTTCCTGCCGTTCGTGGGTGGACCTGGGCTCAGCGTGGCCCTCCTCGGGCCCGACGGGGCCGGCAAGTCGACCCTGTCGGCGGCCCTCGCGGACGGGTTCCCGGTCCCGGTCCGACGGATCTACCTGGGCGTCTACGGCCGCGGGCTGGGCGGTGCGACGAAGGGTTCCGGAGGTCGGTTCGGGCTGCCGGGCCGGCTCGCCTGGGTCTGGCAGCGGTCGCTGTCGGCCGCCTGGCACCGGGCCCACGGTCGGATCGTGGTGTTCGACCGGCACGTGCTCGACCTGGCGCTCGGAGCGCCGGGGAGCGGCCGCAAGGCGCGCCTCCGCCGCCGCCTGCTGGTCCGGGCCGCGCCGACCCCCGGGCTGAGCGTCATCCTCGACGTCCCGGGCGACGAGCTGTTCCGGCGCAAGGGCGAGCACGACCCCGGATCGCTCGAGGCCGCAGCGGTCGCGCTATCTCGAGCTGGCCGAACGACTCCCGACGGCCACGGTCGTCGACGCCGCGGCCGACGCGGACACGGTCCGTCGCCGGGTCATCGCCGCGATCTGGGCCGCCTACGGGAGCCCTGAGCGTGGCTGAGCTGACGGCCGCCGGCGGCGGCCTCCCCGACAAGGGCGAGGTCCCACTCCCGAAGCCGATCGACGCCGGCGACGTCGACAGCGAAACCCTGGAGGTCACGCCCGACGTCACGGTCACCACGACCCACGACGGCAAGGACACGACCACCCAGATCCGCGGGTCGAGCCTGCTCCTCATCGGTCGGTCGCTGTCGATGGGGGTCAACTTCCTGACCCAGATCCTCATCGTGCGGGCTCTGACCAAGCCCGAATACGGCGCGTTCGCCTATGCGCTGTCGATCGTCGCCCTCGGCCAGATGGTCATCACCCTCGGACTCGACCGCGGTGCCTCGCGGTTCCTGACGATCTACGACGAGGAGGAGGACCACGATCGGCTGCTCGGCACGATCGTCGGCATCAGCGGGCTGATCCTCGCCCTGGGGACGCTGCTGATCATCGGGATCTACCTATTCGAGGACGTAGCGCTCGGATCGCTCAAGAGCACACCGAACGCCGCGCCGCTCCTGCTGATCCTGATCCTGCTCGCGCCGATCCAGGCGTACGACCAGCTCCTGACGGGACTGCTGACCGTGTTCGCCAGCCCGCGCTCGATCTTCTTCCGAAAGTACATCCTGGCTCCCGGCCTGCGCCTGGGCGTCGTCATCTTCCTGATCCTGAGCCAGTCGGGCGTCCTGTTCCTCGCGATCGGCTACGTGGCCGCGGGCGCGCTGGGCGTCGCGCTCTACGTCGTCATCCTGTGGCAGGTCCTCGGCCGCCGCGGCACGCTCGGCAAGCTGCGCAAGGCGAGCATGAAGATCCCGGCTCGCGAGATCCTCGTGTTCACGATCCCGCTGGTGACCACCGACCTCGTCTACATCTTCATGAACTCGACCGATGCGATCCTGCTCGAGCACTTCTCGGGTCTCGAGCAGGTCGCAAACTGGCGGGTGATCCAGCCGGCGGCTGGGCTCAACCAGCTGGTCATGCAGAGCTTCGCGCTGCTGTTCACCCCGGTCGCCGCGCGGATGTACGCCCGGCGCGACACGCAGGGGGTCCGCGACCTGTACTGGCGGACCGCGATCTGGATGGCGGTCATCTCGTTCCCGCTGTTCGCCGCGACGTTCAGCATGGCCGGGTCGCTGACCCAGACGCTGTACGGCCACAAGTACGATGAGTCGGCCCTGTACCTCGCGATGCTGTCATTCGGCTACTACTTCAGCACCGCGCTCGGGTTCAACGGGCTGACCCTCCGGATCTTCGGCGTGGTCAAGTTCGTGATCGTCGTCAACCTGCTGGCGGTCGTCGCGAACGTCGCCCTCAACCTGGTCCTCATCCCCCAGTTCGGCGCGTTGGGCGCGGCGATCGGGACGACGCTCACGATCGTCATCCACAACCTGCTCAAGCAGGCCGGCCTCCGGTTCGGGACGGGGATCAGCATCTTCGACCGCAGCCACGTCTGGGTCTACGTGAGCATCGCG
This sequence comes from uncultured Chloroflexia bacterium, assembly GCA_963781845.1. Taxonomy (GTDB): domain Bacteria; phylum Chloroflexota; class Limnocylindria; order Limnocylindrales; family CSP1-4; genus Chersky-267. Next base: position 133,275 of record CAWAHN010000012.1, read on the forward strand.
GTCATCGCGGTCGGCCTGGCGGTCGTCAACGCGGCGTTCAAGCCGCCGTTCCTCGTCCAGGGGGCCATTGCTGCGTTCGCCAGTGTCGCCGTCTTCCGGCTGAACCGCGGGTCGCTCCGGTTGTCGGAGACCTTCCCCGAGCTGGCGCGTCTGCCGTTCGCCCACTGGCTGTTCGGCGCGTGACGCCGAGGTGACCGACGACCCCGGCGACCGGCTCGCCCTCGCCCGGCGCCTCGACTGGCGATTCCTGCTGGCCGACCCGCGCCTCGACCGGGTCCTGATCGCCGGGACACCGGACCGGGAGCTCGTCGCCGCGCTCGAGGCGTTCGCCGGCACGATCGTCGTCGATCCGACCGAGCGGGCCGACGTGGTCGTCGTCCATGCCCCGACCGCCGCGATCGTGCGCGCGGCGATCGATCGCGTCGCGCCGGGCGGCTCGATCGTGATCGAGCTCGTGGGTCGCGCCCGACCTGGCCGGGCCGGGCAGCTCGCCGCGGCGTCGTCCGGGGACGTGGCGGAGCGGCTGCGTCACGACGGGTTCATCGACGTCCACGAGTCGTGGGTCTGGCCGAACCATGGCTCCGGTCTCGAGATCGTCCCGCTCGAGCGGCCGGCCCTCGTCCGCCTCAGCCTCGCCCGCCGCCGGAGCGGTCGCCGGGCGCGACTCAAGGCCCGACTCGTCGGTGCGGCGTTCCGGGTGGGGATCGGCCCGGCGCTGCTCGACGCGACCACGGTCGTCGGCCGTCGTCCGGACGTGAACGTGCCCGAGAGCGGGATCCCGGCGGCGCCGCTGGTCGACGCATTCGTCGGCGCGAACCGCGCGCGGTTCGGCCTCGAGGGCCTCGGCGTCGGCGGTCCGGCGAGCCTGCTCGTGACACCGCGCTTCCAGGCCTCCGCCCACGTCGTCGCCCTCGTGGTACCGGCCGACGGCGAGACACCCAGGGTCGTGGCCAAGGTCCATCGGCTGGCGGACGCCACGCGGACGCTCGACGCCGAGGCCGCCTGCCTGGGCCTGCTGGCGGGCCACTCGCCGGGCGGAACGGCGGGCGTGCCGCGACTCATCGCCCACGAGTCGATCGGAGGGCACGCCGCGATCGTCGAGACCGCCCTGGCGGGCCGGCCGCTCGACCCCGCCGAGATCCGCCGCGATCGCGACCGCGCGGTCCGCGAGGTCGGCGCCTGGGCCAGGTCACTCCAACGGACCGAACCGGCGGCCGGTGACGACGACCGATGGGCGAGGCTGCTCGCGCCGTCGGTCGACGCCCTCGAGCACGCCCTCGGCGACGATCCGGCCGATCTCGCCCTCGTCGGCCGTGCCCGCGAGGCGCTCGCTCCGCTCGCCTCGGCCGGGCTGTCGACGGTCATCGAGCACGGCGACCTCAGTCATCCCAACCTGCTTCGGCTCGACACCCCCGCGATGACCGGTCGAGGCGACCGCTCTGCCGGCCGGGTCGCGACAGGCCGGACCGGTGCGATCGGGGCCATCGACTGGGAGCTCGGCGAACCGGCCGGCTACCCGCTGACCGACTTCCTGTTCTTCCTCGGCTACATCGCCGGCGTGACCGGCGGGAAGGATCGGGCGACCACGCCGGACGAGCACGCTCGGCGGGTCGGGGCGGCGTTCTTCGACGACGATCCATGGGCGAGCGCGGCTGCCGAGACGTACGCCGATGCGGCCGGGATCGACCGCGCCTACATCCGTCCGCTCCTCGTCGCGACCTGGGTCCGGGCCCTGGCGCGGCTGACCGGCCGGCTGGTCGGCGATCCGGACGCCGGGAGCGCCGACCCGGTCCGTGCGGCCGACGGAGCGCGACTCCGCGCGCACCGCTATCACGCGATCTGGCGCACGGTCGTCCGAGGCGCCGCGGGATGACCGAGCCCTCCGGGAGCCTGCGCATCCTCCTCCTCGTCAACGGCTTCCCATGGCCCCTGACGAGCGGCTACCTCCGCCACTACCACATGATCCGCGAGCTGAGCCGGCGGGGACACCGGATCAGCCTGATGGCGATCGTCCCGGCCGGCTTCACGGCCGAGGACCGGGCCCACCTCGAGCCGTTCACCGAGCGGATCGTGACGGTCGACTCGCATCGGCGGAGCCGCTCGCGCTGGCGGCAGGCCGAGCGCCGGATCAGTGCCATCTCCGTCGGCGAGAGCGCCGTGCGACAGCTGCGCGACGAGGTGGCCACGGTGGTCGCCGCCGTCCCGCACGACGTCGTCCTGTTCAGCGGCAAGCGGACGTACCCGGCCCTCCGGGCGGCCGCCGGGCTGCCGGTCGTCGCCGACGTCTGTGACGCGACCTCGAGCCGGATCAAAGGGAACCTCCGGTTCGCGTCCCTGGCCCGCATCCCGCTCCTCCTGGCGGAATACGTCGAGGTCCGTGGTATCGAGCGCGCCCTGCTCCGGCGCGGCTCGCGCCTGCTGTTCGCCAGCGTCCGCGACCGCGACGCGCTGATGGGCGATGACGACCGAGCACGCGCCACCGTCCTGCCGAACGGCGTCGACGTCGGGTTCTGGCGACGCTCAGCGGGGTCCACCCTCGGACGGAACGAGATCGTGTTCACCGGAGCGATGGACTACCCACCGAACAGCGACGCGGCCCTGTTCCTGGTCCGTGAGGTCCTGCCGCGGGTGCGGGAGTCGATCCCGGAGGCGCATCTGTCGATCGTCGGACGGGATCCGATCGACAAGCTCGTCCGGGCCGGTGCCGCGCCCGGTGTCACGGTGACCGGCTTCGTGCAGGACGTCCGACCGTACCTCGAGGCCGCCTCGGTGTTCGCTGCCCCGCTCCGGTTCGGGGCGGGCATCCAGAACAAGGTCCTCGAGGCGCTGGCGATGGGCGTCCCGACCGTCGCCAGCGCGAACGGGTCGGCCGGGCTGATCACGACCGAGGGCGTCCGGCCCCCGCTGACGGTCGGGTCGCCGTCGGACCCGGCGAGGTTCGCGGCGCTGCTGGTCGAGCGACTCCGGGCGGCCGCCGCCGACCCCACGCCGCCGGCCGACGGCCGCGACTTCGTCGAGCGCTACTTCACATGGGAGCGGGCCGGCGACCTCCTCGAGGGCGTCCTGTCCGAGGCCGCCGCCGAGGGCGCCGGCCCGGGATAGCGAGCACGACGGTTCCCGAATCGTCGAAGTGCGGTAGCCTCCGACGATGGACGATCCCCGCTACGACCGAGCGACCGCCCTCATCCTGGTCGACGTCCAGAACGATTTCGCGGACCCGGGCGGCGGGTTGAGCGTGGCCGGCGGCACGGACGTGATCCCGGTGCTGAACCGTGAGATCGCCAGCGCGCGGGCGGCCGGCGCCCTCGTCGTCTACACCCAGGACTGGCACCCGGCGTCGACCCCCCACTTCGCCAAGGACGGCGGCATCTGGCCGGTCCACTGCCTCGCGGATTCGTGGGGCGCGGAGCTCCACCCGACGCTCGTGGTGGACGGGCCCGTCGTGCGCAAGGGCGTCCATGGCGAGGACGGCTATTCGGGCTTCACGACCCGCGATCCGGCCACCGGCGCCGAAGCGGCGACGGGCCTCGAGGACCTGCTGCGCGACCACGGGGCCGAGCGGGTCGTCGTCGGCGGGCTCGCCACCGACTACTGCATCAAGGCGACGGCGCTCGACGCCGTCCGCCTCGGACACCCGACCGCCGTCCTCGCCGACGGTGTCCGCGCGGTCGACCTGGCGCCTGGTGACGGCGACCGGGCGATCGCGGACATGGCCGCGGCCGGCATCCAGTTCTTCGAGGAGGGAGCGACATGATCCGACGGATGGTCCTTGCCGCGGTCGGCAGCCTGGCGGGTGCGTTCGTGCTCGATCGCTGGCTCGGCGGCCTGTCGGTCGACGGCGACGGGCGGCCGATCCGCGTCCCGATCCGGACCAGGGTGGAGATCGACGCACCGATCTCGGCGGTCTGGGCACGTCTGGCGGACATCGAGACGCAGCCCGACTGGATGACCGAGATGAAGCGCGTCCGCCTGACCACGGACGGCCCGGTCGGCGTCGGGACCCGCGGTGAGGCCGAGGTGCGCATCCTCGGCATCCCGGTCAGCGACCCCGTCGAGGTGACCGAGTTCAGCGCCCCGCACCGGTTCGCGATCCGCCACGAGGGCCGCTTCAGCGGAGCGGGGCTGCTCACCCTCGACACGCTGGACGGCGGCCGGCGGACCCGCGTCGAGTGGGCCGAGACGCTCGTGCCGCCCGTCCTTCCGAACCTCGGCGCGCTCGTCCAGGGCCCGATCCTCCAGCGCGTCTTCCAGGCCGATCTCGAACGGCTCAAGGGGCTGGTCGAGGCGGAGCGAGCCACGCTGACCGTCCCGACCGACGCCGGCGACACCCACCCGGTCGCCCCGGTCGCGGCCGGGTCGAACGGCCACGGGACGCGGTCGGGCGGCTGACCGCCGAGCGCGACCCATCCCGACACCGCCTTCGCCCGGTGCGCCTGCATCTGGTCGACGCGACCTATGAGCTGTTCCGGGCGTTCTTCGCCCCGCGGCCGGCGGTCCTGGCGACCGACGGCCGGGACCTGACCGCGACCTGGGGCCTGGTCGAGAACCTGCTGGCCATCCTCCGTGACGAAGGTGCGACCCATCTCGGCGCGGCGACCGACCGGGTCATCGAGTCGTTCAGGAACGACCTCTATGCCGGATACAAGACCGGCGCCGGCGTCGACCCTCGCCTGCTCGACCAGTTCCCGATCGCCGAGGCGGCGATCGAGGCGCTCGGGATCGTCCTCTGGCCGATGGTCGCCCACGAGGCCGACGACGCGATCGCGACCGCGGTGGCGCGTTGGGCGGACGACCCCGCTGTCGAGGCGGTCCTCATCTGCTCGCCCGACAAGGACCTTGCCCAGTGCGTCCGCGACGAGCGGGTGGTGCTGGTCGATCGGCGTCGGCGGATCACCTACGACGAGGCCGGGGTGATCGCCAAATGGGGCGTCCGGCCGGGTTCCATCCCGGACCTCCTGGCGCTCGTCGGCGACGCCGCGGACGGCTACCCGGGGCTGCCCGGGTGGGGGTCGAAGTCGGCCGCGACCATCCTCCTCCGCTACGGATCGCTCGATGCGATCCCGAGACGCGCCTCCGATTGGGACGTCCCCGTCCGGGGCGCCGTGTCCCTCGCCGCGACCCTCGCCGAGCGCCGCGACGAGGCGATGCTCTACCGGACGCTCGCACGCCTTCGGACGGACGCTCCGCTGGGCCAGACGGCAGCCGACGAGCTGCGCTGGCAGGGGGCGCCGCGGGAGCGGTGGCTGGCGTTCTGCGACGAGGTCGGGTTGCCCCGTCTGCGGTCGCGCCCGCATCGCTGGCGGGACGGCCCGTGAGGCGGCTCAGGCGAGGGGTCGGACCAGCTCGAGAAGCTCGCCATGATGGGCGGCCGGCGCCGCCACGACGCCGAACTTCGTCGCGCCGCGGTCGAGGTCGAGCCACGGACCACCGGTCCGCGCCTCGGCCACCGTGGCGCCGGCTCGTTCGGCGATGAGCCCGGCTGCGGCCACGTCCCAGGCCGACAGCCCGTAGGTCTGGACGAAGGCGTCGAACCGGCCGCAGCCGACGTAGGCGAGCGCGAGCGCGGCCGACCCGAGCCGGCGGGTCACCCGGATCGCCTCGTTGACCCGCGCGAGCCGCTCCGTCAGCGACCCGTCGAGCGTCAGCGAGACGACGTAGTCGGACAGGAGCGGCTTGGCGCTCGCGCGGATCGGGCGGTCGTCGAGCGTCGCCGGACCGTCGAGCGTCGCGGCGAACGTCTCGCCGCGGATCGGGTCGCGGACCACGCCGACCGCCGGCCGGCCGTCGACGACGAGCCCGATCGCGACGCAGAACAGCGGGATCCCGTTGGCGTAGTTGATCGTCCCATCGAGCGGATCGACGACCCAGACCCGACCGTTCCGGCCGCCGCTCCCACCCGACTCCTCGGCGAGGATCCCGTCATCGGGGAACGCCGCGCGGACGGCGTCCAGGATCAGCGCCTCGCTGAGGTGGTCGACCTCGGTCACGATGTCCTTCGGGCTCTTGTGCCGGACGTCGCCGACATGTCCGAGGCGATCGACCAGCAAGGCGCCCGCGCGATCCGCGACTTCCGTCGCCAGGGCGAGCTCGGCAGCGAACCGGCCGCTCGTCACGGACCGGTGCAGTCGACGGCCAGCGGCCGGACGACCGACCCGAGGATCGCCACCTGCTGAGAGAACGAGATCGTGTCCCCCGGCGGGATCCGCGGGCTGGTGATGAACGCCGACTCGGGTCCGATGCCGGGGACCGCCGGATCATAGACGCGACAGGTCGACGATCCCGCGGTCGTGCCCAGGTTGGTCACGGTCAGGGTCACCGCCAGGCCGGGCGGCACCGAGACGACGTTCCCGACCGCACCCTTGAACGGCCCGATCCCAGCGATGGCGACCCGCCCGAGCACGGCCAGGAAGACGACCGCCGCGACGATCGCCAGGAGGACCGTCCCGTGGGCCTGCGAGGCCGCCGGCTGCTTCAGCCCGAGCGGGTTGCAGTTCTCGCACATCGAGGTCCCGAGCGGGACCGTCGCGCCGCAGCGGACGCACGACTGGGTCAGCTCGGCGGGCGGGGACGAGGGCGTCACCGGTGCATGGTGCCACGGACGGCGCGAAGGGTCGTTCCGGCCTACCAGCGGTCGGTGGCCGCCACGAGCGCGTCGACGTCCGCGGTCGTCCGCGCGAGCAGGATGACGCCGTCCGCGCCCGCTTCGCGCCAACGTGCCCAGGTCTCGCGCGGGGCCTCGACCCATGGGCTGCCCGCGATGCTGCTGTGCTCGGCCAGCCAATCGTCGCCCTGGCATCCGACGAGAAGGCGCTGACCGGCGCGCGGCCGCCCGGCCGCCTCGAGCGCCTCCAGGTAGGCCGGAAGGTGCCGCTCGAAGGTCGAGTCGAAGGCCGACCAGCCGTCCCCGAGCCGGCCGGCCAGGCGCGCGCCGCCGGCCGTCTCACCGCCGATGACGATCGGCGGTGGCGGGCTCGAACCGACGCTCACCACGGCGTCGTCGAGGGGATAGAAGGGCGAGGGGCGGGTGACCGGACCGCCCGCCCAGATCGCGCGGATGACCGCGATGGCCTCCTCGAGCCGGGCGACCCGCTCGGATGCCTCGGGGAACGGGATCCCGAGCGCGCGGTGCTCGGCCGGGTGGCCGCCGATGCCGATCCCCAGGACGACCCGGCCGCCGGTCAGGTCCTGGAGGGTCGTCGCCATCCGGGCGAGGACCGCCGGATGCCGGTTCATGACGTTGGCGACGAACGTCCCGACCGTCGCTCGCTCGGTGACCGTCGCCGCCGCCGTCAGCATCGTCCAGGCCTCGACGACCGGGACGGTCCGGTCGCCCTTGCCGACGAAGTGGTCCCACGACCAGATCCCGGCATAGCCGGCCGCGTCGAGCCGGCGCGCCCCCTCGAGCCACCAGGCCGGGGTCGCCCGCACCGACCGGAGCGCGACCCCGATCGGCGGCGGGTCAGTCGTCGTCACGACGCGGTTCCGGTCCTTACAGCCCGGTCTCGAACAGGCGGATGTCCTCGGACGAGCTGGCATGCCCGTCGCCACGGGTGAACTTCAGCATGTCCGCCGCACCGAGCGCGTCCAGGTCGGCCGGGAAGCGGCCGATCATGTCGAGGACGACCTTCTGGATCCGCGCCGCGTTCAGCTCGAACACCTCCAGCACGCTCCGGGCGTCGACGGCCTCGGTCCCCTCGTGGACCCCGGCATCGTAGTCGGTGATCAGGCTGATGTTGACGACGGCCATGCCCAGCTCGCGGACGAGGTACGCCTCCGGGTACTGGGTCATGTTGATGACCTCCCAGCCGGCATCGCCGAACCACTTCGACTCGCTCTTGGTCGAGAATCGCGGGCCCTGGATGACGACCACGGTGCCGCCGTCGTGGACGGAGATCCCGTGGTCGCGGATGACCTCGACCGCGATCCGGCGGAGGACGGGGTCGTAGATCTCGGCCGAGCTGACGTGACTCACGATCGGCCCGTCGTAGAACGTGTCGGCTCGCCCGCTCGTACGATCGACGAACTGGTCGCACACGACGAAGTCGCCGGGCGCCACCTCGAGCTTCAGGCTTCCGGCGGCACACGGGCTGATGACGGCCTGGACCCCGAGGGCCTTCATCGCCCAGACATTCGCCCGGTAGTTGATCCGGTGGGGCGGGATCGTGTGGCGGCGGCCGTGGCGCGGCAGGAACGCGACGCTGCGGCCGGCCACGTCGGCCAGGAACAAGCTATCGGACGGCGGACCGTACGGGGTGTCGACCTTGACCTCCCGGACGTCGTCGAGCAGCGAGTAGAAGCCCGATCCGCCGAACACCCCGATCTCCGCCTGTCCCGTCACGCCGTCTCCTCCTGGTGCCTCGTCGAGGCCATCGTAGACCGCGCGGCGACGTCGTAGACGACCGGTCGGTCCGGGCGGATACTCGACGCATGGCGGCCGACCCCGGGACCGAACTCGAGCTCGCCGACTGGCGCCGTCGCGTGGCCGAGCTGTACGCGGACGTCCGGGCGATGACCGCGGAGAGCCCGGAGATCGCCTGGAAGCACTGGGTCGCAACGCGCGAGCGACTGTTCCGGACCCACCCCCAGTCACCGGTCCCCGAGGCGGACCGCCCGGCGTTCCGCGCCCGTCACTGGCCGTACGACCCGGACCTGCGGTTCGAGCTCCGGCTCGAGCCGGACCGGCCGTCGGCGCCGAGTGGCGCCGCGCCGAACGGTCTCGCCGCGAGCGGCGCCGGAGCCGGCGGCCCGGCGGTCGGATCGGTGGCTCCGCTGGCGATCGCCCTCCCCAACAGCGGCGCGGACGTCCTGTCCTTCCACCGGATCGGGGCGGTGGCGATCCCGTTCGAGGACGGCGAGCGCCGTCTGTCCGTGTTCTGGATGGAGGGCTACGCCGGCGGCCTGTTCCTGGCCTTCCGGGACGCCACCAACGGGACGGAGACGTACGGGGCCGGTCGTTATCTCATCGACGCCGCCAAGAGCGCCGACCTGGGTGGCGACCCGGTCGAGGGGACCCTCATCCTCGACTTCAACTTCGCCTTCCAGCCGTCCTGCGCGTTCGACCCGAAGTGGGCCTGCCCGCTGGCGCCGCCGGAGAATCGTCTCGACCTTCCGATCCGCGCCGGCGAGCGGATCGCCTGAGCCGCCCGTAGCCCAAGGAGAGACCCAAGTGGAATTCAAGCTCGAGCTGGTGGTGGTCCCCGTCTCGGACGTGGACCGGGCGAAGGCGTTCTACGCGGACAAGATGGGGTTCTCGGTGGACGTCGACCACCGCGCGAGCGACGCCTTTCGGGTCGTCCAGCTGACCCCGCCGGGCTCGTCCTGCTCGATCACCATCGGGGTGGGCCTCTCGACCGTGGAGCCGGGCACGTACCAGGGCCTGCACCTGGTCGTGCGCGACATCGAGGCGGCCCGGGCGTGGCTCGTGGAGCGTGGCGTGGAGGCGAGTGAGCCGTTCCACTTCGGGCCGGCCGGGCAGACGACGGGCGTCCATCCGGAACGGAACGACTACGAGACGTTCGTCTCGCTCAGCGATCCGGACGGCAACGGCTGGCTCGTCCAGGAGGTCGGCCACCACACCTAGGGCAGCAGGTCCGCGATCGACGGCACGATCTCGTCCGCGTACGGCTCGAGCTGGGCCGGATCGCCGACCCCGGAGAGCACTCCGACGACGAGGCCCACGCCGGCGGCCCGGCCCAGCGCCACGTCCGAGGCCGAAATCGCCGATCATCGCGGTCCGCGCCGGCTCGATCCCGAGCAGCTCGCACAGGTGGAGGATCCCGTCCGGGGCCGGCTTGACCGGCAGCCCGTCGTCGGCACAGGTGATCGCGTCGACGAGGCCGTCGATGCCCAACCCGGCGAGCGTCGCCTCGGTCGGCGCCCGATCGTCAGCGGTGGCGACCGCGACGCGGATCCCCCTGGCCTGCAATCCGCCGAACAGCGTGCGCAGGTCGGCCAGCGGGTGAGCGAGCGCGACCGGGTCGGGCGGATCCCAGCTCGCCGTCACCGCGGCCTCGGCCGCCGCCGGCGTCAGGCCGGCCGCGATCAGCGTCTCGACCGCCAGCGCCCGGAGGTGTCCCATCGGGGTGGCCGCGAGCGCGCTGCCCGGGACGATCCGGTCCGCCGCGTCGAGGCCGAGCGCCCGGGACAACGGCCCGGCGAGCGATGGATCGGTCGCGGCGGCGAGGCGATGGACGAGCGCGGCCGACCAGCCGCTCCACATCCGGTCGAAGTCGATCAGGGTGCCGTCCTTGTCGAAGACGACGAGATCGATGCCAGCGAACCGGTCCGGGACCGGGGGCGACCCGACGGCCTGCTGCTTCATCGCGCCGTTCGCCTCAGTCGATCCGTCATCGCTGCCGGCTGGACGCGACCGCATCGGAGCCGTCGTCGTCGGTCGCGGGCTCAGACCGCCACGGCGAAGACGGGGGCCGGCACGACCGTGACCCGCACGGCGGTGCCGGGCCCGAGGCCCGCCACGTCGGTCGCCGGGACCTGGGCGACGACGAGGTCCCCGTCCGGCAGCTGGACCTGCACGCGGCCGAGGGATCCCAGGAAGCTGACGGCCAGGACGTGGGCATCCGCGCCATCGGCAGCGACGAGCCTGACGGCCTCGGGGCGGACGAGCGCGGAGACCGGCCCGGGACCCGCAGAGCCCGCGAGCAGCGGCACCTGCGCACCGAGGACCTCGACCACCCCGTCGCCCGCGACGCCCTTCAGTCGGTTGGTGAGCCCGACGAACTCCGCCACGAAGGCCGTCGCCGGGCGGTCGTACAGCTCGGCCGGCGGGGCGATCTGCTCCAAGCGCCCGGCCGACATGACGCCGACCCGGTCGCCGAGCGCGAGCGCCTCTTCCTGATCGTGGGTGACGAACAGCGTGGTCGTTCCGACGGCGATCTGGATGCGGCGGATCTCCTCGCGTAGCTGCCGGCGCACCTTCGCGTCGAGCGCCGAGAGCGGCTCGTCGAGGAGGAGCACCTTCGGCTCGATCGCGAGCGCCCGGGCGAGGGCGACCCGCTGCTGCTGGCCGCCCGACATCTGGTACGGGTAGCGGTCAGCCTGCTTCTCGAGCCCGACGAGCTCGAGCATCGCGCCCGCCCGCTTGCGGCGCTCGTCCTTGCCCACGCCACGGAGCCGGAGCCCGTAGGCCACGTTGTCGATGCTGGTCATGTTCGGGAACAGGCTGTAGGCCTGGAAGACGATGCCCATCCCGCGCTTGCTCGCCGGGACGTGGGTCATGTCCTTGCCGTCCACGAGGATCCGGCCGCCGTCGACCTCGTCCAGCCCGCCGAGCGCTCGCAGCGCCGTCGTCTTGCCGCACCCGGACGGCCCGAGCAGGGCGACCAGCTCGCCGGGGGCGATGTCGATGGTCAGCCCGTCGAGCGCGTGCACCCGGCCGTACCAGCGGTGCAGGTCCTGGAACTGCACCCCAACGCCGTTGCGTTGGCCGGTGCCGGTCCGATCGGGTGCGACGGTCATGTCGTGGGCTCCTCCGCGGCGGTCTTCAGTGTGCCCCTGTGGTGGAAGGCGTAGGTGTCGCCAGAGGCTCCTCGTCCTCGGTCACACCCTGACCGCGCGACCCGGCACCCGGAGCGAAGCGGGCGATGACGATCAGGAGCACGAACGCGAACACCAGGGCCGTCAACGAGACTGCCACCGACGTGTAGGCGTCGCGCTTGCCGATCGCGAGGATGACGACCTGGAGCGTGTTGAACGAGAGCAGCGAGGAGATCGTGAACTCGCCCAGCACCAGCGCGACGGCCAGCACGGCTGCCGCCAGGATCCCACCCCGGATGTTGGGGATCACGACCTGGACGATCGCCCGCGGCCACCCGGCGCCGAGGCTCCGCGAGGCGTCGGTCAGGGTCCCGACGTCGACGCCGCGGATACCCGCGTCGATCGCCCGGTAGGCGAACGGGAGCACGAGGACGATGTCGATGAGGGCGAGGGTGAGCGGCGACCCGCCGATCCCGCCCAGGTGCTGGCCCATCCATTGGTAGATCGGGGCGATCCCGACGACGATGACGATGGCCGGGATGGCCAGCGGCAGGAGGCACAGGAACTCCACCACACGGCGCATCCGGGGGACCCGGACGACGGTCCAGATCATCGTCGGCACGAGCAGCAGGAGCATCCCGAAGACCGTCAGGACGGCGATCTCGAGCGACGTCACGATCCCGTCGATGAGGTTGGGGTAGGTGAAGATGGCGGCGAACGAATCGAGGCTTCGGCTGCCGTAGTCGCCGCGCGTCGAGAACTCGAGCATCGCGACCAGGGGCAGGAGGAGGTAGCCGATGATCACGACCAGGATCGCGATCCTCGACCCCGAGTGGAACCGGCTTCGCCGGCGCCGGCGGCCGCCGCCCTTCGGCGGCACCGCGATCGGGGCGTCGGCCGCAGCCGCGCCCAGCGGTGCGGACGGGGTGAAGGTCATTGCTTCACCCAGCGTGAGGCGCGGCGCTGGATCAATGCGTACAGGGTCATGACGAGGCTGACGATCACGATCATCCCGAGCGCGATGGCCTTGCCGATGTTCTCCCGGCCGAGGACGACCTCGCTGGTCAGGGCGTTCCCGATCTGGAGGGTGATGATCGGTGCTCCCTGGCTGACGAGCGCGGCGGCCGTCGCGTAGGCGGAGAACGCGTTCGTGAACAGGAGGAGGAGCGCGCCGAGGAAGCTCGGGGCGAGGATCGGGCCGCCGACATGGCGCCAGAACGACCAGCTCGATCCACCCAGGCTCGCCGACGCGTCGTACCACTCCTGGCGAAGCCCGTCGAGGGCCGGCAGGAAGACGATGAGCATGAGCGGGATCTGGAAGTACGTGTAGACGAAGACGAGGCCCGTCAGACCATAGACCCAGGACTGGTCGGTCAGGATGGGCAGGTGGACGACGTTCTTGAAGAAGAGCGTAAGGAGACCGCGGCCGGCGAACGTTGCGAGGAAGGCGAACGCGAGCATGACGCCGCCGAACTGAGCCAGCACACCCGACGCGGCGACGACGAGCGGGCGCAGGACGCCGTTCGGGTCGCCGGTGGCCACCGCCCAGGCGAGGAGCCCGCCGAAGATCGCGCCGGCGATCGCCGTGATGACCGCCAGCTTGATCGAGGTCGCAAAGGCGTCGATGATGACCTCGTCGGAGAACACCGCCTGGATGTTCGATAGGGTCGCCTGACCCTCGGCGGTCGTGAGCGCACCGACGGCGACGACCAGCGTCGGGAGGATCAGGAAGAGCCCGACGTACGCGTGGAATGGGACCAGGGCGAGGTAATCCCGCAACCTGGATGCACGGCGAGAGCCGGCCCCGCCAGAGGCGGAGCCGGCTCCCTGCGATCCGGTCGACGCAGGGGTGAGAACCTGCGCGTCGGGCATGTGGACCCCTTCGGTCAGTCGGTCAGCGCCATGTCAGCGCGGGCCATCATGATGGCTTGGGGGCGATGGTGATGAACTTCCAGTTCTGGGTCAGGTAGTCCGTGGCGGCCTTGGTCTGGTCCACCGTGAGCTGGACCGGAGCCTGAGCGGGACTGCCCATAGCGGCCAGAGCGGCCGCGTCGGCGGTCCCGGCCTTGACCATGGCCGGCAGGGTCACAGGCGCAGCGAAGCCCTTCAGCCAGGTGTTCTGGCCCGCCGGCGAGAAGATGTACTCCATCCAACAGCGCGCGGCCGCCGGATGCGACCCGTCCTTGTTGATGGCGGAGTTGTAGTACGCCGCGACCGGTGGCGCGTCGGACGGGACCACGACCTTCCAGTCGATGCCCTTCGGCGCAAGCTTGGCCGTCTGGGCTCCCTCGTTGTACGTCCAGTCGATGACGATGGGCGTCTGGCCCGAAGCGATCGTCCCCGGATCCGGGTCGACCGGGATGAGATTGCCCGACTGGGTCAAGTTCTTGAAGAAGTCGACGCCTGGGGCGATGTTGTCGGCCGAGCCGCCGTTGGCGAGCGCGGCCAGGACGACGCCGTTGAAGCCTGAACCAGACTTCAGGGGGTCGCCGTTGAGCGCGACCTTGCCCTTGTACTTGGGATCGGTCAGGTCGGACAGCTTGGTGATCGTGCCGAGGCTGCTGTCGTAGCTGATCGCCTCATAGCCGGTGTAGTTGTTGGTCCACAGCCCGGTCGATTCCTTGCTCGAGTCGGGGATGTCCGCCCACTCGGCGACCTTGTACGGGGCGAACTTGTCCGTGTTCGCCAGGGTGACGGCCGTGGTCAAGTCGAGGATGTCGGGCTGACGGCCCGTGCCGGCGAGGTTCTGGACCGCCTTGATCTCGGCCGCGCTGTCGACGTCGGGCTGGTCCGACTGGACCTTGATCCCGGTCTTCGCCGTGAAGTCCGTGATCATCTGGCCGTAGTTCGCCCAGTCGGGCGGGGTGGCGATGAGGTTGACCTGGCCCTCGGCCTTGCCGGCGGCGCAGATGGCGTCGACGCCGCCGACATCGGCGGCAGACGTCGCGGTCTTGGCGTCGCCGCCAGCCGAGGCCGGGGCCGAGGCTCCGGTCGAGGCCGCCGTCGACGGGGCCGGCGCGGTCGTCGGGGCCGCAGCAGATGGGGCGGTCGTCGCCGTGCCGGACGAGCAGGCCGCCAGGACGAGGATGGCGGTGGTCCCGAGGACCCCCAGCCGGAGCGCGCGTTTGTTCAGCAACTCAGTGTCTCCCACTCAGATACGTGAGGCGTCTCTGACCGCCTGACTGGAATGACGCCTGCTTCGCGGATCGACGTCGGGGACGTCTCCTCCTGGGACCCTGCTCTCGCTCGCGGCAGGCGACGGGGCCGGCGGTCCGCCGGCACACTCGCTCCATGCATTGTGACAGCCCAGCGGTATCCCGCGTCAAGGTCCCGGATCAACATCACGACAACGGTTCGTGAGCATCGCCGCGCACCGTCTCGTACCATCCGCCGGGTGACGTCCGACACCGCCAGCACCGCGTTCCCGACCCTGACAGCGGCGGCGCGCGCGTTCCTCGCGGCGGAGCGCTTCGGGGTCCTGGCGACGATCGGGGTCGACGGCAGCCCCCACCAGGCGGTCGTCTGGTACCGCCTCGAGGACGACGAGATCGTCGTCAACTCGGCCGTCGGACGCCTGTGGCCGGCCGACCTCGTCCGCGACCCGCGGCTGATCCTGACCGTGCCCGACGGGTACCGGTTCGTGCAGCTGAGCGGGACCGTGATCGCGATCGACGACCAGGCGACCGCCCAGGCGGACATCGCCGAGATGGCCCGGCGCTATCACGCCGATGAGCCGGGCGAGGCGGAGCGGCTCATCCGGGACCGCTTCACGCGACAACGGCGGATCACCTTCCGCCTCCACCCGACGCGGATCAGGGAGGACCTGTGACCACGGCGTTCGGGGCCCAGCTGTGGTCCCAGGCCAGCGACTGGCCCCGGATCCGCGCGGCCGCGCTCGAGGCCGAGGCCGGCGGCTGGGACTCGCTCTGGACATGGGACCACCTGCTCGCCATCCAGGGCCCGTGGCGTCAGCCGATCTTCGAGGGCTGGACGTCGCTCGCCGCCTGGGCGGCCCTGACCACGCGGATCCGCCTCGGGCTGATGGTCGGCGCGAACACCTTCCGCAACCCGGGCCTGACCGCCAAGCTCGCGACGACCCTCGACCACATCAGCGACGGTCGGGCCATCCTCGGCATCGGCGGCGCCTGGTTCGAGCGCGAGCACGACGCCCACGGGATCGATTTCGGGGCCGGCTTCGGCGAGCGCCTCGACCGTCTCGACGAGGCGGTCGGGCTGATCCGACGGCTGCTCGACGGCGAGACGGTCGACCACGCCGGGCCTGCCTACACGATGCACGAGGCCGCGCAGCTGCCGCTTCCCATCCAGGCCCGCCTGCCGATCCTGGTCGGCGGTTCCGGGCCGAAGAAGACCCTCCGGACGGTCGCCCGCTACGCCGATGCCTGGAACACCAACGGCAGCCTCGAGGCCGTCACGGGCGCCCTGGCGACGCTTCTCGCGCACTGCGCGGACGTCGGCCGGGATCCGGCGTCGATCGAGCGGACGGTCAGCTTCCCGATGATCATCCGCGACCGGGCCGACGCAGCCAGCGCCGCGTACCGCTCGATCCTGGCCGGGAACGGGGTCGAGGCGGACCTCATCGGCGGGACCACGCCGATCCCGACCCTGCTCGGGTCGCCGGAGGAGATCTCGGCGGTGCTCCTCCCCTACCGCCGGCTCGGGTTCACCACGTTCATCATCCGGCTGCCGGCGCCGTACGATGCCGAGACCCTGGCCCGCGTCGGCGAGGTCCGGTTGGCGCTCGACGCGCAACTCGCGGACGAGCCGGCGCCGTGAGCGTCGTGGTCCTGGCCGGCGGGGTCGGCGGCGCGAAGCTGGCCCACGGCGTCCAGACCCTGGTCGGGGCGGACCTGGCGGTCGTCGTCAACACCGGCGACGACCTCGAGCGCCACGGCCTCGCGATCTGCCCGGACCACGACACCGTCCTGTACAACCTCGCCGGCCTCGACGACCGCGATCAGGGCTGGGGGCTCCGGGGCGAGACCTTCGCGGTGGCGGACCAGCTGGCGGTCTACGGCGAGGAGACCTGGTTCCGCCTCGGCGACCGCGACCTGGCCGCCCACATCGTCCGGACCGCCCGGCTGAGGGCGGGCGATCGGCAGACCGAGGTCGCCCTGGCGCTCCAGCGCTCGCTCGGGATCGCGGCTCGGATCCTTCCGATGACCGACGACGTCGTGAGGACGGAGGTCCTGACCGACGACGGCTGGCTCGAGTTCCAGGAGTACTTCGTCCATCGGCACCAGGCGCCCGAGGTCCACGAGGTCAGGTTCCGCGGCATCGATCTCGTGCGGCCGACGCCCGAGGTCCACGACGCCCTGGCGGCGGCGACGACCATCGTCATCGCCCCATCGAACCCGATCGTGTCGATCGGCCCGATCCTGGCCGTGCCCGGGATGCGCGAGGCGGTCGCGGAGGCCCGGGCTCGCGGGGTCCCGGTGGTCGCCGTATCGGGGATCGTCGGCGGTCGCGCCTTGCGGGGCCCGGCGGACCGGATGCTGACCTCGCTGGGCCACGAGTCGAGCGCGCTCGGCGTGGCCCGGCTGTACGCCGGCGTGGTCGACGGGTTCGTCCTGGATGGGATCGACGCGAAGCTCGCGTCCCCGATCGCCGCGCTCGGGATGACCACGCTGGTCGTCGACACCGTCATGTCGGACGACGCCGGAAGGGTCCGCCTGGCCCGCGACGTCCTCGACTTCGCAGCGCGGCTCGCTGGAGGGTGATGGGCCGCCGCCCGGACGCCCCCGTTAGGATGTCGACATGACCTCCGCCCGCGCCGCCGACCTGTCCCGCCTCGTCGCCATCGTCCCCGTCCGCTCGTTCGAGAGTGCCAAGTCGCGCCTCGGCGAGCCGCTCGACGCCGAGGAGCGGCAGACCCTGGTCGCCGGCCTGCTCGACCGGACGATCCGGGCCGCGAGCGGGGTCGACGCGATCGAGTCGGTCGTCGTGGTCAGCCCAGATCCGGTCGTCCTCAAGGCCGCAGCCGCCGCCGGCGCGACGCCCGTCCGCCAGCCGGACGACGGCCTCAACGAGGGACTCCGTGCGGCGACCCGCTGGGCGATGGCGGACGGCGCGACCGCGGTCATCGTCCTCGCCGCCGACCTGCCCGCGATCTCGGTCACGGCGATCGACGCGGTGGTCGGCGCCGCGGCCGCCGCACGACCGGCGGACCGCGCCGTGGTGGCGATCGTCGCCGACCGCCACGGTCGCGGGACCAACGTGCTCCTGGTCAGTCCGCCGGACGTGGTCGCGTTCAGGTTCGGATCGGGGAGCCGGGCGGCCCACCTGAGCGAGGCGCAGGCGGCGAACGCGGTCGCGCTCGAGCTCGGCGGCCCCCTGGCGCTCGATCTCGACCTGCCCGAGGACCTCATCCTGGCCGACGAGCTGGGCCTGCTCGACCCGGCCCGGGTCGGCTGAGGGTGGCTCCGAGCCGGGCCGCTCGGCTCGAGGTCTTCACCCTGGAGGGGATCCCCGAGATCCACGCTGGGGACGACCTCCCGGGGATCCTGGTCGCGAGGCTCGCCGAGCTCCACGGGACCCCGGAGGTCGGCCCGTTGCGCCAGGACGACGTCCTGGTCGTCACCCAGAAGGTCGTGTCGAAGGCGGAGGGAGCCATCGTCGACCTGACGACCGTCGAACCTCGGCCCGAGGCGGTCGCCTTCGCCGAGCGCTGGGACCGGGACCCGCGTCAGGTCGAGGTGGTCCTGCGCGAGGCTCGGCGGATCGTCCGGATGGCGAACGGGGTGATCATCACCGAGACCCATCACGGCTACGTGTGCGCCAACGGCGGCATCGACGCGAGCAACGTCGGGCCGGCCAGCGGCTCGATCGTGACCCTCCTGCCGGCCGACCCGGACGCGTCGGCGCTGCGGATCCGGACCGCCGTCCGGGACGGGCTCGGCGTCGACCTCGCCGTCATCGTGTCCGATTCGTTCGGACGACCCTGGCGCTGGGGCATCGTCGACGTCGCGATCGGCGTCTCCGGGATCGCCCCGCTCGAGGACCTGCGCGGCAGTCCGGACGCCGACGGGCGGGTGATGCGATCGACGGTCCGGGCGGTCGCCGACGAGATCGCCTCGGCGGCCGAGCTCGCGCTCGGCAAGAGCGCGGGCCGCCCGGTCGCGCTCGTCCGCGGCGCGCACCCGTCGCGCGGCGAGGGGACGATCCGCGAGGCGCTCATCCCCGGCGAGATGGACCTATTCCCGTGAGGCCATCTCGCGCTGGAGCGCCTCGACGGCCTCGCTGACCGAGCGGTAGAAGCGGCCCTCCTCGATCGTCTCGAGGAGCCCATATCTCGTGATCGTTTCGCGGACGCCCGTCTGCAGCTCGGCGAACGCGAGGTGGGCCCCGGCCGTGTTCAGCTCGATGTCGAGGTCTGCCAGCATCGCCGCGGCGGTGGTGTCGATATCGGTGATCGGCTCGGCCGCGACCAATACCCAGCGCGGCACGGGCGCGGAAGACTTGACGAGGTCGCGGATCCGGTCACGGAACTGGTTCGCGTTGGCGAAGAACAGCGGCGCCGACCACCGGACGATGAGCAGCCCGGGCACCTGGCGTGCGTCGGGATACGCCCGGATGTCGTGGTATCCGGGCACCTCGGGTGGCTTGCCGAGCACGGCGGAGTACGGCGCCCACGTGCGCTTGAAGATGTAGATCACCGACAGGACGACGGCGATGACGATCCCCTGGAGAACGCCCACGAACATCACGCCAAGCGCGCAGGCCAGGGCCAATCCGAATTCGGTCCGGCGAACCTGGTAGAGCCGACGCAGCTCAGCGACGTCGAACAGGCTGACCGACGCGGCGATGACGACCGCCGCGAGGACCGGCTGCGGCATCGCCTCGACCAGGCCCGGCACGGCCAACAGCATCAGGAGGACGAGGGCCGCCGCCACGAGCCCGGTCAGCTGGGTCTTGGACCCGGACTGGAACGCGACCGCCGTCCGGGAACCGCTCGTGCTGACCGCGAACCCGGAGAACAGCCCCGCGGCCAGGTTGGCCGCGCCGATCCCTGCGAGCTCCTGGTTGCCATCGACCTCGTATCCGGCGCGCGCCGCGAAGCCGCCCGAGACCGAGATCGTGTCGCCGATGGCGACCAGCGAGATCCCGACCGCCGCGGCGAACAACACCGGGATGTCGGACGTCGGCACGGACGGGAACGTCGGGACCGGAAAGCCCTGCGGCAGGATGCCGATGACGGCGACACCGCGGGCCGCGAGGTCGAGGACGATCGAGAGCACGATCGCCACCACGACGGCGACGAGGATCCCGGGCGTCCTCGGTGAAAGGCGCTTCAGGCCGAGGATGATGGCGAGGCTCGTCAGGCCGATCCCGAGCGCCCACGGGTTCGTCATGTCAAGGTCGCGCAGGAACGCCGCGACCTCGGCCACGAGGCCGTTGGCATCGGTCGAGAACCCGAACAGCTTCGGCAGCTGGCCGACGAAGATGACGATCGCCAGGCCGGCCAGGTACCCGGTCCGCACCGGATTGGACAGCAGGTCCGCGACGAACCCGAGCTTGAGCGCACCGGCGCTGAGGGTCACGACGCCCACGAGCAGGGCGAGCATGCCCGCCAGCGCGATCGCCATCTCCTCACTGCCGGCGGCGAGCGGCAGGATCGTCGCGGCGATCATCGGCCCGAGGGACGAGTCCGGACCGAGGATCAGGATCGGCGACGGCCCGACGAGGGCGTAGGCCACGAGACAGATCACGGTGGTGTAGAGCCCGGTGATGGGAGGCAGCCCGGCCAGCTCGGCATAGGCCATCCCCTGCGGCACCAGGAGGGTGACGAGGACGATGCCTGCGATCAGGTCGCGGGAAAGCCACGTTCGCTCGTAGGTCCGGATGACCCGGACCCCGGGGACCCAGTGCTCGATCCGTCCGCTCATGGAACCCGCCGATCAGGCACGGTCGACATCTCCGCTCTCGAGGCGTCGTGCGGCCGCCGGACGATACGACATCGGGGCTCCCATCGCAAAGAGCCGCGGTCGTCGGCTCCTCGGTCGTCGTGGGTCACGCATGTCGTACGATGCGCCTCCGACCCGGCGACCGGGTCGCCGGCGGACCTGGGAGGCGAAGGCTGCGATGAGGGCCGGACGGGGATCTCTCGACATCCGGATCTCGGCTTGCCGATGACCGAAGCCACGACCAGCCAGGGCCCGACGCCGACCGCCACCGATCGGCGACTGCCGCTCCTCCTGGCGATGGCGATGTTCGTCCTCGTCGTCGACACCTCGATCATGAACGTGTCGATCTCGGCGGTCGTGGCCGACCTCGGCACGACCGTGAGCGCCATCCAGTCCGCGATCGCGCTCGAAGCGCTGGTGTCGGCCGCGTTCATCCTGATCGGCAGCAAGGTCGGCGACCTCTTCGGACGCAAGCGGGCCTACGTGCTGGGCCTGCTCGCCTATGCGATCGGCGCCCTGGCGATGGCCCTGGCCCAGAGCGTGACGGCGATCATCATCTTCTGGGCCGTGATCGGTGGGCTCGGAGCTTCGCTCCTGCTGCCCGCGATGCAGTCACTCATCCACGGCAACTTCGAAGGCGCGGCGCAGAAGGCGACGTATGCCCTGGTGGGGGCCGCGGCGGCGATCGCGGCGGCGATCGGCCCATTGATCGGCGGCTTCATCACGACGTTCCTGTCCTATCGCGTGGCATTCCTGCTCGAGGTCGTGGTGATCGCGATCGTCCTGCTCGGCAGCCGGCTCGTCCGCGACGTTCCCTACACCGGACCGCGCCAGGTCGACATCGTCGGCTCGGTCCTGTCCGTCCTCGGGATGGGCGGCCTCGTGCTCGGCATCCTCGCCTGGCAGGAAGGGGCCGAGTCCGTCGGCCTGCTCCTGGCGATCGGCGCGGCGTCCCTCGCCGCGCTGGCGTATTGGCTCGTGCGCCGGAAGCGCGACGGGAAGCCGACGCTGATCGATCCGGACCTGTTCATCTCACGGCTCTTCCGGTTGGGGATCTCGGGGCAGATGCTTCAGAACATCGCCCTGGGCGGAGCGATGATCACCATCCCGATCTACCTCCAGATGGTCCTGGAGTACAACGCCTTGCAGGCGGGCCTGTCCCTGGCGCCCCTGTCCCTCAGCATGTTCGCGACGGCGCTCGTCGCCGGTCGGCGCTCGGGCGGCCGACGTCCGAGCAGCATCATCCGGGCCGGGTTCGGCCTGCTGCTGATCGGGATGGTCCTGTTGATCCCGATCGTGCCGCGCGCCGACGCGGGCTGGTACCTGGCACTCCCGTTGGTGGTCGCGGGGATCGGCCTGGGGCTGCTCGTCTCGCAGCTGAACAACTACACGCTCGCGCCGATCGTGGAGGAACGGGTCAGTGAGGCCGCCGGGGTGAACTCGGCCGCGGGCTCGTTCGGACTGTCGTTCGGCCTGGCGTTCGCCGGCGCGATCATGCTGGCCACGCTGGCCTTCAGCTTCACCGCGCTGGCGGAGTCGAGCGCGGTGCTCGACCCGGCCCAGCAGCAGGTGGTCGCCGACGCGCTGGAGCACGACGCGGAGATCATGACCAACACGGATCTCGAGGTCATGCTGGTCGGTCAGCCCCCCGAGGTCCAGGCCGAGATCATCCGGATCAATACCGAGGCCCGACCGTTCGCCCTGCAGGTGGCTCTGCTGATCCCGATCTTCGCCAGCGTCCTCGGACTGCTGGACTCGTTCCGGATGATGCGCCAGCCGGACCCCGTCTCGGCGGGGACCGAGGGCCTCGTCCTGGCCTGACCCGGCCTCGCCCATGGCTCGGCCGGGCTCGCCCTCGGTTCTCGTTTACCCTGCAACCATCGGCCGGAGCGTCCGGCACCAGACACGGAGTCGGCACGCGTGAAGCTCGGCCTGCAGATCAACGCCTTCGACTGGCCCGGCGGCCCGGCGGCGATCGGACCCACGCTGGCGCGACTGGTGCGCACCGCCGACGATGTCGGCTTCGACTCGATCTGGGTCATGGACCACTTCTTCCAGATCCGTTCGATCGGCCCCGAGGAAGACCCGATGCTCGAGGGCTGGACGACCCTCGGGTACATGGCGGCGCACACCACCCGGGCCCGGCTCGGCCTGCTCGTGGGCGGCGTGCACTACCGCCAGCCCGGCCTGTGGATCAAGGCTGCGACGACGCTCGACGTCCTGTCGGGCGGGCGTGCCTGGCTGGGCATCGGCGCCGCCTGGAACGAGAGCGAGAGCCGTGCCCTCGGGTTCCCCTTCCCGCCGCTCGGTGACCGCTTCGAGCTGCTCGAGGACACCCTTCGGATGGCCCACGGCATGTGGCAGGGCGAGCACGGCAGCGGTGAGACGCTCGACGGCCGTCACGTCCACGCCGGCCGCCTGCTCAACTCCCCCCAGAGCCTGTCCCGGCCACGGGTCCCGATCATGATCGGCGGCGGCGGCGAGCAGAAGACGCTACGCCTGGTGGCCCAGTACGGCGACGCGACCAACGTCTTCGGCGACGGACCGCGGATCGCGCACAAGTACCGCGTCCTGCGCGAGCACTGCGATCGGCTCGGACGCGACTACGACGAGATCGAGCGGAGCACGATGCAGGACATCGACCCGCAGCTCCACCCGACCGATCGGGGCCAGCCGCCGGCCCGCATCGTCGAGCGCCTGGGCGAGCTCTCCGACGCCGGCGCCCAACACGTGATCGTGAGCGTCCGGCGGATCGCCGACCCGTCGGCGCTCGAGACGATCGGCCGGGACGTCATCCCTCAGCTCGGCGGCCTGTAACCTCCCGTCCCTGGTACGTTCGTACCATATCGACTAGGCCGGCCGTTCTGGGACGATCCCGGCCGTGAAGGCCTGGGGGGACCCGCCGGTCCCGCGACGCAAGGCCCGGATGCCGGGCAGTGTCGTTCGATACCCTGCCTGGACCGGCGTCGAGAGCCCCGTCGACCCGGGTCCCTACCCGATCCCGCCCGACGAGGAAGCCGGACCGCCCCCGAGCGGCCGGGCGGCGCGCTCGGGCCAGACCGGACCCGCTCGGCTCGGGTCCATCGAGGACCGCCCACGACCGATCCGTCCGCGTCGGCTCGGTCGGCCGGGCGAGCTGGGCCCGGACGCGATCCGGCTCGGCACCGACGCCCTGATCGGTCTCGGCGGCAGCATCGGCAAGAAGGAGCTCACGGACCCGATCATCGCGTCGGCCTATCGGTTCGCCCGACGCCGGGGCGCCCGGGTCAACGTGACGCGCCTGCTCGCCGCGTACGATCGGGCAGGGGTCCAGCTCGGTCGCTCCGGCGGGTTCCCCTGGACGTTCGAGCCCGGCGGGGGTCCCGGTTCCCCGATCTACACCCGGACCGATGGCGAGCCTGCCCATTGGCGACCGCGCGACCGACGGCGGCTGGCGCTCGATC
Source organism: uncultured Chloroflexia bacterium (assembly GCA_963781845.1). Taxonomy (GTDB): domain Bacteria; phylum Chloroflexota; class Limnocylindria; order Limnocylindrales; family CSP1-4; genus Chersky-267. Next base: position 157,132 of record CAWAHN010000012.1, read on the forward strand.
CGGCGGGTTATGCGCGCTGGTTCGTCGAGCCGATCGCCCAGGTCCAGGTCCTCGAGCTGCTCGCCGAGCTGACCGCGCGAGGCGATGCCCGAGGCGACGCCGCCGCGCCGATCCGGGCCCAGCTCCTGCCGCTGATCGAGGCCGACTTCGCACTCCACGTCGCCGCCGACGATCCATGGCGCGACCTGTTCGCGCTGTGGCTGCTCGGCCAGGCGCCGGCCACGCTCAACGACCTGTGGTACCTCGCAACGGCGATCGCCTACCGCTACGCCACGCTCGCGCGGCGGGTCGCCGGACCGGTCATCGGGACGGGTCCGTTCGACGGCGAGCAGCTGGTCTCGGCCAGCGCCGGGCTCGGGACCGTGCTGTGGCACCTCCGGATCTATCCGTCGCTCGTGCCCGAGCTGGCGGCGTTCGTGGGCGACAGTGCCAACGCGGACGGCGGCTGGGGCGACCCGGGGCAGCCGTCCGACGTGCTCACGACGCTGATGGCGGCCGACCTGATGCTCGCCCTCGACCCGACGTTCGATCCGCAGCCGACGATCGCCTGGTTCGCTCGCGCGCAGGAGCCCGAGGGCTGGTGGCGAGCGCTCGGACCCGAGGTCCCGTGGCTGACCGGCGCCGTGGTCGACTGGCTCGAACGGGCGACCGGGCCCGTGCTCGAGCGGTTCCGCTGGCCGGGCGCCCTGAAGCTCGACCTCGACCGGCGCACGCAGCTGCCGACCTTCGCCTGGTTCGCCGACCTGAACCGGAATGTCGCGGAGATGCCGGGATTGGCCACCTCGGAGTGGGACATCGCGTTCATCGACCTGGCCGGCTTCGGGGTCTTCAACACCGAGCACGGCCAGGTCCGCGGCGACGACGTCATCGGCGCCTTCGGGCGGGCCCTCGCCCGGGTCCCGGGCAGTCGGACGATCCGCGACGGCGGTGACGAGTTCCTGGTCATCGGGACCCCTGGCGACAGCGGGCTGTTCGACCGACTCGACGCCTTCCGCGGGGAATGGCTCGGCGAGTTCGAGCAGACCTTCGGCAAGATGGCCAAGCCGGTCCGACCCCGGATCACCGTGTCGCGGACGGCCGGTTCCGACCTCGCGGTGGCTCGCGAGCGGCTGGGCCGGCGGATCGGGGAGCTGAAGAAGGTGTCGGCAGACCCGCCCGACGACGGGGTCATCGAGCGGGCCTGATCCGGCCTCGCCGGATATACCCCCCTGGAGTATCTCGCTCGTGGTACGATGCCCTCGACCAGATCAGATGACGGCGCCTTCGAGGCGCGAAGGAACAGCGCGGCGATGACCGACGAACCCAAGATCACCAGGCCGGCGAGCGACCACGACGACGCTCCCCCGGCCGCGAGCCCGTTCGGCGGGCTGTCGATCGACTTCAGCGCCGACACCGGCGCGGTCCCGCTCGCCGCCGCGGTCACCCCGATCGCCTTCGCAGCCGAGCCCGTCCGTCCGGCGCTGGACGACGGCGCGGTCAGCCTCGATGGCGCGGACCGTGGGCGGACGCGGGCCAAGGTCGTCATCGTCGGGTCGGGTCCGGCCGGGCTCACCGCGGCGATCTATGCCGCACGCGCCGACCTCGATCCGATCGTCCTGGCCGGCTCCGCGGCTGGCGGGCAGCTGATGATCACCAGCGACGTCGAGAATTACCCCGGCTTCCCGGACGGGATCCAGGGACCGGACCTGATGGCCGCGTTCCGCGCCCAGGCCGTGCGGTTCGGGACGCACATCGTCGACGTCGACGTCGAGCGGGTCGACTTCTCCGAGCGGCCGTTCCGGTTGTGGGCGCGCGGCGTCGAGTACCGGGGCGACTCGGTCATCGTCGCCACCGGCGCCAGCGCGATCTGGCTCGGGCTGGAGAGCGAGACGCGCCTGCGCGGTCGCGGGGTCAGCGCCTGCGCCACGTGCGACGGGTTCTTCTTCCGTGACAAGGAGATCGCGGTCGTGGGCGGTGGCGACACCGCACTCGAGGAGGCGACGTTCCTGACCCGCTTCGCGACGCGGGTCCACCTTCTCCATCGGCGCGACGAGTTCCGCGGCAGCAAGATCATGGTCGAACGGGCGGCCAACAACCCGAAGATCGAGATCCACGTGAACACGGCGGTCGAGGAGATCGTCGGCGACGCCCACGTCGAGGGTCTCCGCCTGCGCGACACGGTGACCGGAGCCGAGCGGACGATGCCGGCCGAGGGCCTGTTCGTGGCGATCGGCCACAAGCCGGACAGCGAGGTGTTCCGGGACTGGCTCGACGTCGACGAGAAGGGCTACCTCAAGGTCCACGACCATACCGCCACCCGGGTCGAGGGGGTGTTCGTGGCCGGCGACGTGCACGACCATCGGTACCGGCAGGCGGTCACCGCGGCCGGCGACGGCTGTCGGGCCGCGATCGACGCCGAGCGCTGGCTGGAGGCGCAAGCCGAGGCCGGCACCGTGGCCCACGCCCCGACGGAGGCCCGTGCCGCCGCCGTCTGACGGCCTTCGTGCTAGCGTCCCCGCGATGACCCGACCCTCCGTAGCTTCGCCTGGCAGGGCCGCCTGATGGGGCCGCGCGGCGGGCTGTACGGACGTTCCCGGGAGATGAGCCCGCCGATCCCCAAGGAACGGCGGGCCCAGACGATCCGCCGGATCGCCGCGTTCTTCCGGCCCTACCGGCCCCAGGTCGCGATCGTGTTCGTGGCGATCATCGCCACCAGCCTTCTGGGCCTGATCAATCCGCTCTTGCTCGGTGCCCTGTTCGACCAGGTCCTGGTCGGCAAGGACTACACCCACCTCGGGCTGTACGTGGGGCTGATGATCGTCATCCCGATCGTGACCGGCCTGATCGGCGTCGGCCAGGCGTACCTCAACAACGTCGTCGGCCAGAACGTGATGCAGGACCTGCGCAACGCGCTGTACGCCCACCTCCAGCGGATGCCGCTGCGGTTCTTCACCGAGACGCGGACCGGGGAGATCCAGAGCCGCCTCGCCAACGACGTCGGCGGGGTCCAGGCCGTGGTGACCGATACCGCCGCCAACCTCACCAGTAACTTCGCGGTCGCCATCAGCACGATCGTCGCGATGTTCATCATCAGCTGGCAGCTGACCCTGCTGTCGCTCGGGATGATGCCGTTCTTCCTGTACCTGACCTATCGGGTCGGCAGGGTCAGGCGGACGGTCTCGACCGAGACCCAGAAGTCGCTGGCCGACCTGTCGGCCGCGACCGAGGAGACGCTCAGCGTGAGCGGCATCCTGCTGTCCAAGACCTTCGGCCAGCAGGCGACCTCGATCGCCCGGTTCCGCGACCTCAACCGGCGGCTGGCCGCGCTCCAGATCCGTCAGGCCATGGTCGGTCGCTGGTTCTTCATGATCATCGGCACGATCTTCAGCATCACCCCGGCGATCGTGTACTGGCTGGCCGCGACGCTCGCCCAGAACGGCAACCCGTCGGCACCGAGCCCGGGGGCGGTCGTCGCGTTCACGACCCTGCAGAGCCGGCTGTTCTTCCCGCTCGGTGCGCTGCTCAACGTCCAGGTCGAGATCCAGGGCTCGCTGGCGCTGTTCGATCGGATCTTCGAGTACCTCGATCTCGAGCCCGGGATCGTCGATGCGCCGGACGCGCTGGTCCTCGATCCGGCGACCGTCCGGGGCCGGGTCGAGCTGCGCGACGTCTCCTTCGCCTATCCCGCGCCGCCCCCGAAGCCGATCGCCGCCGGGGCCCACGACGGCGCCGCCGAGGTTGACCACGACCGCGCCGACGACGACGCGGCGGAGCTGGCGACCGAGCTGCGGCCGGCGGGAGCCACCGCGGGCGAAGACGCCGAACGGGTCGATGAAGCCGAGGAGACGGGCATCGCCGCGATCCAGGTCGGCGCGGCGGCCGATGCCGCGGCCCTGGCGGTCGAGGTGGCCGACGAGCGGGACGCGCAGCGCGCCGCCCTCGACGCGATCGGCGGTGGCCCGGCGATCGATCAACCGGCCGAGCCGCGCCCGGGTGCCGGAGCCGACGGTCCGACCCAGCCGACGACCAGCGGGTTCGCCCTCCGGGGGATCAGCTTCGAGGCGGCGCCGGGGGAGCTCGTGGCGCTGGTCGGCCCGTCCGGGTCGGGCAAGACGACCACGACCTACCTCATCCCCCGCCTGTACGACGTCGACGGTGGGGCGATCCTGATCGACGGTCACGACCTTCGGGCGGTCACCCTCGAGTCGCTCGGCAAGGTCATCGGCTTCGTGACCCAGGAGACGTACCTGTTCCATTCGTCGATCCGGGACAACCTGCGCTATGCCAAGCCCGACGCGACGGACGACGAGCTCGAGGTCGCGGCTCGGGCCGCGGCGATCCACGACCGGATCCTCGAGTTCCCCGAGGGCTACGAGACGGTCGTCGGGGAGCGCGGCTACAAGCTGTCCGGCGGCGAGAAGCAGCGGATCGCCATCGCCCGGGTCCTGCTCAAGGATCCGAAGATCCTGATCCTGGACGAAGCCACGTCGGCCCTCGACACCGTCAGCGAGCGGTTGATCCAGGCCGGGCTGGAGCGCCTGGTCGAGGGTCGGACGACGATCGCCATCGCCCACCGGTTGTCGACGATCCTGCGTGCCGACCGGATCCTCGTCTACGACCATGGCCGGATCGTCGAGCGCGGGACGCACGCCGAGCTCCTCGCGCAGGACGGCCTGTATGCGAACCTCTACCGCGAGCAGTTCCTGTCCGAACATCCCGCCGACCTGGAGCCCGTCCTGACATGACCACGATCCGGACCGCCGTCCTCCGTCACGAAGGCGCGCTTCGATTCAGCACGGTCACCGGGACGGGCCGCTCGCCGGTCTTCGGCGACGCCGCCGGCGACGGGGAGCTGAGCCCGGTCGAGACGGTCGTCGTCGCGCTGGCGGCGTGCAGCGCGATGGACGTCGTGTCGATCGCGCTCAAGAAGCGCCAGGACTTCACCCGCTACGAGGTCCACGTCCGGGGCGACCAGCGCGACGAGTACCCGCAGGTCCTGACCCGGGTCGACGTGACCCACGAGGTCGAGGGGCCGGGTGTGTCGGTCGCGGCGATCCGGCGCTGCATCGAGCTGTCGGCGACGAAGTACTGCCCGGTCAGCGCCATGCTGTCGGCCGGCGCGACCGAGGTCCATCACGGCTACCACGTGATCGGCACGGGACCGCGGCCGTTCGACGAATCGGCCGAGGTCCTCGTCACCGGCCCCTACCGCCGCCCGGACGTGCTGGCCGACCAGACCGGCTAGCGGCGCCCCCTCGCGCCGTCGCGCTCTCTCGCGCGACGGCCGTCCCACCGCCAGGCGCGCATGCTCCGCACGTAATGGGGTCCAAGGCCCGATCCAGCCGCCAGGCGCGCATGCCCCGCACGTAATGGGGCACAAGGCCCGATCCGTCCGCCAGGTGCGCATGCTCCGCACGTTCGAGGACCACTGGGTTCGGTGCCGGCTCGTCGGCCCGGGTCTCGCGCCCGAGGGCCTCGAGGCCACGTCGGATCGGACCTCCCCAAGGCGGCAGATCGTGACGGTTCTTGCGCTTACGTGCGCACGAGGCGCAGGTGGGATCCGGTGGGCGCGCCCGCCGTCGCGCCCGCACCCGCGATATCCGGCCCGTGACCGACTCTTGCATGACTATGCGTGCGCCATGTATAGTCATGCATCCATGACGGCGATCCACCCCGGGCCCCGCACGAGACGGCCGACCGCGAGCGGCCGAACGCGCCCGTGAGCGCGAGTCTCGACGCGGCGACCGAGGCGGACCGCCGGCCTGGAGCCGTCTCGCCCATCAGGGTCGCCATCATCGGTGCGACCGGGTACGTCGGCGCCGAGCTCGTCCGGCTGCTCGATCGTCACCCGGCCGTCTCCATCGTGGGCCTCGTCGGGCGAGGCCGCGATGACGAAGCGATCGGCAAGATCCACCCGCACCTGGCCACGACGCTGCATCTCGTCGACGCCGACCTCCCGACCGCCGACGCCGTCTTCCTGGCCCTCCCCCACGGGACGTCCGCCGAGCTCGTGCCCGGGATCGTCGAGGCTGGAGCGAGTGCGATCGACCTCGGCCCGGACTTCCGCCTCCGGGACCCGGCCGACTACCCGCGCTGGTACGGGTTCGAGCATCCTCACCCGGAGCTGCTCCCGGTCGCGGTCTACGGGCTGCCGGAGCTCCACCGCGAGCGGCTGCGCGAGCTCGAGGGCGAGGCGACCCGGATCGTCGGATCGCCGGGCTGCTATCCGACGGCCACCCTCCTCGCCCTGGCACCGCTGGCTCGTGCCGGACTCATCGGCGACCTTGTCGTCGACGCCAAGAGCGGGGTCTCCGGCGCCGGTCGCGAGCCGAAGGCCGAGCTCCACTTCGGTGAGGTCAACGAGAGCATCAAGCCGTACGGTGTCGGCGGTCATCGGCACGTCGCGGAGATCGAGCAGGAGCTGGCCGCGACGGCGACCTCCGCCGGCCTCGACGCCGGATCGAACCCGGGCAGCGCCGGGGTCGACTTCCTCCCGCACCTCGTCCCGATGAACCGCGGCATCCTCGCGAGCTGCCACGTCCGACCCACGCGGCCCGTCGACCAGGCCGAGCTCGACGAGCTCTACGCGGCGGCCTATGACGACGAGGCGTTCGTCGATGTCGTCGACACGGCGCCGGCGACGCGGCACGTCCACGGCAGCAACTTCGCCCGGGTCCACGTGCGCCTTGATACCCGGACCGGGCGGATCCTCGCGTTCGGCGCCATCGACAACCTGGTCAAGGGCGCCGCCGGCCAGGCGATCCAGGCGTTCAACCTGGTCCACGGCCTGCCCGAGACGCTCGGCCTCGAACAGCTCCCGATCGCGCCATGACGACCACCGACCGGACCCGGTCGACCGACCCGGCCCTCGCCACGACCGCTCAGCCGACCGACGACGCGATGCTCCTTCGGCCACTGCCCTCGACCCTGCCGGGGGTCGAGCGGCGGCCGGCCGTCCCGGGCGGGTTCGCCGCCGGCGGGACCGCCGCCGGGATCAAGGCGTCGGGCCGGCCGGACCTGGCCTTGATCGTCGCCACCGGTGGCCCCGCCTCGGTCGCCGCGGTGTTCACCCCCAACGCGTTCGCCGCGGCACCGGTCCGCCTGTCCCAACGGCACCTTGCCGCGAGCACGGGGGCAGGCGACGACGGACGCTCCGGGTGGGCGCAGGCGATCGTCGCGACCAGCGGTTGCGCGAACGCCGCGACGGGCGCCCTCGGCGATGCGGACCAGCTCGAGGTCGCCAGGACCGTCGCCGCGACGGTCGGCGTCGACCTGGGGTCGACCCTCCTCCTGTCGACCGGCGTCATCGGCACTCGTCTGCCGCTCGACAAGGTCCGATCCGGCGTCGCCGCCGTCTGGGCGGCCGGCCTCGACGCCACCGACGCCGGGCTCGAGGCCGCGGCCGTCGCGCTCCAGACGACCGACACGCGGACCAAGACGGCGACCGTCGGGCTGACCCTCCCGGCCCGCGAAGGAGCTGCGGTGGCCGTCCGCGTGACCGGGATCGCCAAGGGTGTCGGCATGATCCATCCGCGGATGGCGACGATGCTGGCGGTGATCCTGACCGACGCGACGGTCTCGCCGAGCGTCCTGCAGGGCCTGCTCCGCCCGGTCGCCGCCCGGACCTGGGATCAGCTCAGCGTCGACGGCGACACGAGCACGAACGACACGGTCTTCCTGCTCGCCTCCGGGGCGTCGGGGTCGGACGAGGTCGTCGCCGGCACCGCCGAGGCGGAGCTGCTCGGACGGGCCGTCGAGGCCGTCGCCCGCGACCTCGCCCGTCAGCAGGCGGCCGACGGCGAGGGGGCCACGACGCTGTTGACCTGCCAGGTATCGGGCGCGCTCGACGACGCCGACGCCCGGGCGGTGGCACGCTCGGTCATCTCGAGCAGCCTGGTCAAGACCGCCGCCCATGGCCGGGACCCGAACTGGGGCCGGATCGTCGGCGCTGCCGGTAACGCGAGGCTGGCCGATGCACGCGTCCTCGAGGCCGGCGGCCTGACCCCGAGCGATGCCGAACGGCGCGCCGGCGGGCCGGCGGCGGTCGATCCCGAGCGACTTCGCGTCGCGATCGCCGGTCATCTCGTCTTCGACGGACCCGCCGGCGGCCCGGTCGCGTTCGATCGGGCGGCAGCTCGAGCCGCGATGGATGCCCCGGAGCTGCTCGTCCGCCTCGACCTCGGCCTCGGCGCCGGGACCGGCGAGGCATTCGGCTGCGACCTGACCGAGGCCTACGTGGTCGAGAACGCGGAGTACACGACGTGAGCGAGGTCCTGGTCGTCAAGCTCGGGGGGACGACGATCGCCGACCAGCGCCAGGTGCTCGGCGAGGTCGCCTCGGTCGCCCGGCGGCGTCCGGTCGTGCTCGTCCACGGCGGCGGCAAGCGGATCACCGAATGGCTCGATCGGCTCGGCGTCCCGTCGACGTTCGAGGGTGGCCTGCGGGTGACCGACGCGGCCTCGCTCGAGGTGGCCGCCGCGGTCCTGCGCGGCGTCGTCAACAGCGAGCTGGTGGCCGGCCTGCGCGACCTGGGCGTCGATGCCGTCGGCCTGTCGGGCGTCGACGGCGGGATGCTCGTCGCGGAGCGCGTCCCGGGGATGGGCCTCGTGGCCCACGTGGTCGGCCTGCGCCGGGACCTCATCGATTCGCTCCTGGTCGGCGGACAGGTGCCGGTCGTCGCCCCGCTCGCCCGGGACGAGGATGGGATCGTCTGCAACGTCAATGCCGATGACGTCGCGGCCGGCATCGCGGGCGGACTCGGGGCACGCCAGCTCGTCCTGCTGACCGACGTCGACGGCGTGCGCGACGCGGACGGCCGGCGGCTCGACAGCCTGACCGCCGGCGAAGCCGAGGCGCTCATCGACAACGGCACGATCGCCGGCGGGATGGTCCCGAAGATCCGGGCCGCCCTGCTGGCGCTCGGCTGGGAGGGCGCCGAGGCGATCATCGCCGACGCCTCGGCCCCCGAGGCCCTCGCCCGCGCCCTCGACGACCCGACCTTCGGGACGCGTCTGACGGCCAGCCGCTCGCCCCGGGTCGGGGCGGTCTGAGGAGGCCACGATGCGCAACGGCACGTCGAGCGGGACGCGGGTCGATCGCCAGCGGGCGATCCGCGAGCTGGTCGCCCGGCTGCCGATCGGGAGCCAGGGCGAGCTCGCCGAGCAGCTCGGCCGGCGCGGCTACCTGGTGACCCAGGCCACGGTCTCCCGCGACATCGCCGAGCTCGGGCTGGTCAAGATCCCGCGCGGCGACCGGCACGTCTACGTGGCGTCCGAGGACCTGGCGGTCCGCCCGCCCCGGTCGGACGACAAGCTTCGCCGGATCCTCGCCGACATCCCCGTGTCGGTCGGGCGGAGCGGGCTTGATCCTGCTGCTCGTGGCGACGCCGGGGACCGCCTCGACCATCGCCCAGGCCATCGACGATTCCTCGCTGACCGAGCAGGAGGGCACCCTGGCCGGGGACAATACCCTCCTCGTCCTGTTCGCCGATGAGGCTCGGCTCGAGCGCTGGCTCGAGCGGTTCCGGGCGATCGAGGCCCAGTCCGTCGCATCGTCGGAGGCGCTGTCATGAACAAGGTCGTCCTCGCCTACTCGGGCGGGCTCGACACGTCGGTCGCCGTCGCCTGGCTGCGGGAGCAGTTCGGCGTCGAGGTCGTCACCCTGACCATCGACGTCGGCGGCGGGTCGCTCCGGGCGGGCGTCGAGCGACGGGCGATGAGCGCCGGGGCGAGCAAGGCCTACGTCATCGACGCGCGCGAGCGGTTCACCACCGACTTCGTCTGGCCGCACCTCCAGGCCAACGCGCTGTACCAGGGGGCGTACCCGCTGGCCACCGCACTCGCCCGTCCGCTGATCGCCCAGCTCCTGGTCGAGGTCGCCGCGCGAGAGGGTGCCGATGCGGTCGCCCACGGCTGCACGGGCAAGGGCAACGACCAGGTCCGCTTCGACGTGGCCGTCCATGCGCTGGACCCGGGCCTCGAGGTCGTCGCCCCGATGCGGGTCGGGATGGGCCTGTCCCGGGACCAGGAGATCGATTACGCCCACGAGCGCGGGATCGAGATCCCGATCACCAAGAGCTCGCCGTACTCGATCGATGTCAACCTGTGGGGCCGCTCGTGCGAGACCGGCGTCCTCGAGGACCCCTGGGTCGCGCCGCCCGCCGATGCCTACGAGTGGACCGTCGCCCCGAGTGCGGCGCCCGACCCGGTCGAGGTGACCATCGCCTTCGAGGGCGGCATCCCGGTCGCGCTCGACGGCGATCGGCTGCCGCCGGTCGAGCTCATCGAGCGCCTCCACACCCTCGGCGGCGCCCACGGCGTCGGGCGGATCGACCACGTCGAGGATCGCCTGGTCGGGATCAAGAGCCGCGAGATCTACGAGGCGCCGGCGGCGACGATCCTCCACGCCGCCCATCGGGCGCTCGAAGGCCTGACGCTGTCCAAGGACACGCTCCGGTTCGACCGCCTGGTCGCCGACGAGCTCGCCCAGCTGACCTACGACGGCCTGTGGTTCAGCGCGCTGCACCGGGACCTGCGCGGCTACGTGGCCTCGTCGCAGCGCGTCGTCAGCGGGGATGCGCGGATCCGGCTGGACCACGGCTCGGCGGTCGTCGTCGGTCGGCGGTCACCGCTGTCGCTGTACGACAAGAGCCTGGCGACCTACGACGAGGGCGATGCCTTCGATCACGCGGCGGCCGTCGGGTTCATCGAGATCTTCGGCCTGCCGCTGCGGGTCGAGGCCGCGCGCCACGGCGCCGTCGGCAAGCACCACGGCGCCGCGTGGACCTGGACGGATCCCCTCCTGGACTCGCTCCCGACGACGATCGAGGAGGCGGCCGGCGCGCCGAGCGCCTAGCCCCGAGGCGAGCCGACGCTCGAGTGGCCGATCTCCCAGTGGAAGGCGTGCGAGGTCGCGGTCGACGAGGAAGCGATCGTCCTCCGGGTAGAAGACGGCCGTCGCGATGTCCGCGCCGGCGAACCCGTGGACGTCGTCGATCGACGACCACCACGACAGGATGAGGTACTCCTCGCGGTCGCCGGCGGTGCGATGGAGAAGGAGCGTCCCGAGATTGCCGGGCGTCGCCTCGTACTCCGGGATCCCCGTCCGCATCAGGTACGCGAGATAGGCCGCCGCGTCGGACGCGCGCGTCGCGCCGCGCCAGGTCCGGACGATCATCCGGCCGCCTCCCGACGCAGCCGCGCGTAGCCCGGCTTGATCACCTCGTCGATCAGCCGCAGCCGCTCGTCGAACGGCAGGAACGCCGATTTCATCGCGTTCAGTGTCAGCCACTCCATCTCGCCGAGGCCGATCCCGAACGCCGAGTCGAGCGCGGCGAACTCGCTCGACAGGGTGACGTCGCTCATCAGGCGGTTGTCGGTGTTGACGGTGATCCGGAACCGGAGCCGGCGCAGCATGTCGATCGGGTGGTCGGCGACCGACCCGGCGAGGCCGGTGTGGACGTTCGAGGTGGGGCACAGCTCGAGCGGGATCCGCCGGTCCCGGACGTAGGCCGCGAGCCGGCCGAGATGGGCACGGCCGTCCCGGTCGAGCTCGATGTCGTCGACGATCCGGACCCCGTGCCCGAGCCGCTCGGCGCCCAGGTCGAGGGCCTCGCGGATGGACGGCAGGCCGTAGCCCTCGCCGGCGTGGAGGGTGAGGTGGAAGCTCGCGTGGACGAGCCGGTCGAAGGCGTCCTTGAAGCGACCCGGCGGGAACCCGGCCTCCGGTCCGGCGATGTCGAAGCCCACGACCCCCTCGTCCCGATGGCGGAGGGCCAGCTCGGCGATCTCCAGCGCCCGATCCTCCTGGCGCATCGCGGTCGACAGCGAACGGACGATGATCGTCCGCCCGGCCGCGGCGGCCCGCTCCATCCCGAGCCGGAACCCGTGCGTCGTCGCGTCGACGACCTGGTCCAGGGTGAGGCCGCCGGCCGTCGAGAGCTCCGGGGCGTAGCGCACCTCCGCGTACACGACGCCGTCCGCGGCGAGGTCCTCGGCGCACTCGGCCGCGACCCGGCTGATCGCCGGCGCGGTCTGCATGACCCCGACCGTATGCGCGAACGTCTCGAGATACAGCTCGAGCGACTTGCGGTCCGCGCCGCGTCGGATCCAGGCGGCGAGCTCGTCCGCGTCGGCGGTCGGCAGTCCGTCGTAGCCGGTCTCGGCCGCCAGCTCGACGATGGTCCGCGGCCGGAGGCCGCCGTCGAGGTGGTCGTGGAGGAGCACCTTCGGGGCCGCGCGGATCGTCTCGAGCGACATCGTCATGGGCGGACTGTAGCGCGCCGATGCAGCGCCGAGGAGCCCTGGGGCGGGTTCGCGGGCACCTTGCAGGAACGTCCATGGACAACCGATGCGGGCGTGTTACCGTCGCGACGTCGTGGCGATCGCGGCCGATGACCCGCGTCCGGCGACGAGGCGGAGGGGATGACGATGGCTCCAGGTCGCTCGCTCCGGACCGGCGCCTCGCTGGCCCTCGCTGCTCGTCCTCGTGGCGACGGCGTCGACCGCTGCGCTCGCGACCTCTCGCGGACCGGCCGGGACTGGCGCGCGATCGAGCGCGAGCACCCCGCCCTCCGCCTCGAAGCGATCCGTGGCCGACCTCGAAGCTCACGTCGCGCACGGCCGGGACGCGCGGATCGGTGAACGTGCGCAGCCTCGCCGCGAAGAAGCCGACCAAGCGGACGCATCGCACGCTGCCGTTCCTGCAACGAGCGGGCCACGCCACGACCGGCACGAAGAAGCCCGGCACGAAGAAGCCGCTCGTCGTCGGTCCGCCACCGGACCCGGTCGAGGCCACCGCGAACGGCGATCCGACCGCGGCCCAGACGAGCTTCGACGGCCTGGCCAAGACGAGCCTCCTGCAGACGAACGGCGAGCCGCCCGACCCGTGGGTCGCCGTCGGTCCCGACCACATCGTCCAGGCGGTCAACCTGGACATCCGGGTGTCCGATCGCCAGGGCGTCCTGATCTCCGACGTGGCGATGCCGGACTTCTTCGTGCTGCCGCCGGGCTCGTTCGACTCGGACCCGCACGTCATCTACGACAGCCTCCACGGTCGCTGGCTGGCGACCGAGGTGAGCTGGGATTGCGACACCTCGGACCCGAACGTCCAGTTCGGTCACGGGTATGTCGACCTGGCCGTGTCGCGGACGGCGGACGCCAATGGGACATGGGACCAGAGCTGGGTCGAGTTCGACGACCAGCTGCCGGACTACCCTGCGCCGGGTACGACGACGGACAAGATCGGCCTGGCGAGCAACCTGTACGGGATGGTCGCCGGGCCCGACTGCGTCGCCGACACGTCGCCGTTCCTGACGTCCGTCGTGGATTACGTCGACTGGGCCGACGTGCTCGACCGCGGATCCCTGTACGTCCTCGAGACCCAGTTCGCCGACCCGCTGGGACCCTTCGGGCCGACCCAGCACTGGTTCACCCCGCGGGTCGCGGTCCAGGTCCCGGCGACCAACGGCCGGATGCAGATCGTCGGCCAGTTTGACTTCGGGTCCGGCACCTTCGGACTCGGCTACGTCTCGCTCGTCGGTTCGGTGCGTGTCAAGACCGGGCCCAATCGCCTCCAATACGAGCGGATCGACAGCCTGACCGAGGAGTACCCACGCGTTGCGCCGTTCATCGACCCGCCGGCGCCGAACCAACCGGGTAGCCCGGCCACGATCGTCGACGCGGTCGATTCGCGGCCGACCGACGCCCTGGCGCAGGGCAACCGGCTCGTCCTCGTGTCCACGACCAGCTGCCAGCCGTCCGGCGACTCGACCCAGCGGGACTGCGTCCGGGTGATCGAGCTCGACACCTCGAACCTGGCGAACGATGCTCCGACGGAGACGCAGGACTTCCTCGTCGCCAAGAACGGCGAGGACAGCTACATGGGCGGGATCGGGCTGACCGGCAACGGGACGCTCCACGTCGGCTGGACCCAGTCCTCGGGGAGCTCGAGCGACTTCCCGTCGTCCTGGTCGGCCCATCAGGCCCTCGGCGACACCGGCTCGCTGAGCGACCGGCAGACCCTCGGCGCCGGGACCGGCACGTATCCCGGGACCCGCTGGGGTGACTTCGTCGGGATCGCCCAGGATCCCCAGGTCCCGAACCAGGCCTGGGATGCGAACCAGTTCTCGGTCGGGGCATCCTTCTGGGCCACGAAGGTCACCCGCCTACAGACGGCCGGCACGACCTACGTCCCGATCGCCCCGGTCCGCGTCCTCGACACCCGGCACAACGTCGGCCTGAACGGCGCCTTCACGGCGAACACCGCGCGGACATGGCCGGTCGCCGGCGTGGGCACGATCTCGCCGGATGCGGTCGCGGTCACCGGCAACCTCACGGTCACCGGCCAGACCGCGCCCGGGTTCGTCGCCGTGACCGTCAACCCGACGACCAGCCCGCCGTCCTCCACGATCAACTTCCCGCTCGGCCAGACCCGGGCGAACAACGTGACGATCCCGCTGTCGGCGACCGGCACCCTGTCGGCCGTGTACAAGGGCGCGTCCGGCAAGAAGACCGGGCTCGTGTTCGACGTGACCGGCTACTTCCTGGCCGACGACAGCGGGGCGACCTTCAGCACCGTCGGCCCCGTCCGCGCGCTCGACACCCGGCACGCCGTCGGCCTGTCCGGGCCGTTCAGCGCGAACGTCGCCCAGACGCTCGTCATCGGCGGCTCGACGCCGGGGATCCCGACGACGGCCATCGCCATCACCGGCAATCTGACGATCGTGGCACCGACCAAGGCCGGGTACGCGGCGGTCACCAAGGACCTCACCAACGCGCCATCGACCTCCACGATCAACTTCCCGGCGGCCGCCACCCGGGCGAACGGCGTCTTCGCCCCGCTCGACTCGAACCACGCGCTGTCGATCGTGTACAAGGCCGCCGCGGGGGGGAAGGCGAACATCCTGCTCGACATCACGGGCTATTTCGAGCCTGGAACGGCCGGCCTCCGGTTCGTCCCGATGGCACCGTCGCGGGTCATGGACAGCCGATCGTCCGCGACACTGTCGGGCGTCCATGGCAAGTTCACGTCCGGCACGCCCAAGACGCTCGCCGTCCAGGGCCATTGGGGCGTCCCTGGCACGGCGATGGCCGTGACCGGCAACCTGACGGTCAGCGCCCAGACCGCCGCGGGTTATGCCGCTGTGACGCCGGACCCCGATCCCACGCCGCCGACCTCCACGATCAACTTCCCGGTCGGCGACACGATGGCCAACGGGATCGTCGCCCCGCTCAACGGCGCGGGCCACAGTTCGTTCGTCTACAAGGCCACATCCGGCAAGACGACCGACCTCATCCTCGACCTGTCCGGCTACTTCGAGTAGCCAAAGGTCGCCTGAGCGGGTTCAGGCGGCCGGGAGACCGTGCTCGAGCGGGTCCAGCCGACCGTCGGCCCGGAGCCCGCGCAACAGGGCGACCGTCTGCGCGACCGCCGACTCGATCGGGGTGACCGGCAGCGGCCCGAGCGCCTCGGCTCCGGATGCATCGATCAGGTCGGGGAACGGCAGCGGGTCGCCGGTGATCCGGATGAGGCCCGCTCCTTCCGGCACGGCCGCCTCGATGGCCGCGACCACGTCGGAGATCGAGGCGGTCGACCCGCCCAGATTGAAGATCCGAGCGCCATCGAGCCCGCTGCGCGCGGCCATGACGAAGGTCCGCCCGACGTCGGCGGTGTACTGGAACAGGGTCCGGCCGCTGAACCCGATCTCGAACGGCCGGCCGACGAGCGCCGCGACGACCGCCCGTGTGGGCGCGCTCGTCAGCCCCTGGTCGCGACCCACGCCGAACACGGTCATCGGGCGCAGGCCGACGCTGGCCAGCCCGCCCTCCTGCCAGTAGACCCGGGCGTTGCCCTCGTTGGCCTGCTTGTAGACGCCGTAGTGGGTGGTCGGATGACCGGCGTCGCCGTCGGAGACGAACCCGGTTCTGGCGTCGGCGTCAGCCGCGTCGAAGACCGCGATCGAGCTGGCGTAGGCGAGGCCGCGGACCTGGTCGAGGCGACGGCGCGCGGCCTCGAAGACGTTGACCGTCCCGACGACGTTGACCCGCGCGCCGAGCGGCGGATCGGCCCGGCAGAACGGGATCTGGAGCGCCGCCAGATGGACGATATGGGTGATCCCGTGCTCGTCCAGGAGGTCCGGGATGGTCGCCGCATCCGCGATGTCGCCGCTGGCGAACGTCACTTCGGCAAGCTCGTCCGGCGACATGATCAGCCGTAGCCGGCGCGGGTCCGCGGCCAGGTCGAAGGCGACGACGGGCGTCCCCTCTCGGACGAGCTCACGGACGGTCCAGGCGCCGATGCAGCCGAGAGCGCCGGTGACCAGGAAACGTTCGGTGGCTGGCATCGCGACGGGTCTCCTCAGGTCAGGCCGTAGACGCGGGTTGCGGTCCCTCCGAGGATCGTCGCACGTTCAGGTGCGGACAGATCGCCCAGCGCGTCCACGACCGACCGGACCACCCGGTCGTATGTCGTGGCGAGGAGGCAGACCGGCCAGTCCGAGCCGAACATCAGGCGGTCCGGCCCGAACATCTCGAGTGCCCGGTCGATGTACGGCGCAAGATCCGCGTCCGACCATCGCCCCCAGTCGGCCTCGGTGACCAGGCCGGACAGCTTGGCCGCGACATGGTCGCGGCCGGCGAGTGAACGAAGCAGGGACGCCCACGGCTCGATCGCGCCCGACACGATCGGCGGCTTGGCCAGGTGGTCGACCACGAAACGGAGATCCGGATGACGGTCGACGACCACCGACGCCGCCGGCAGCTCCCGCGTCCGCGCACGAGCAGGTCGAAGACGAGCCCAGCTTCGGTGATCGCGGATAGACCGCGGGCGACGTCGGGCCGGAGCAGCCACTCCGGGTCCGGCTCGTCATGGACGAGGTGGCGGATCCCGACCAGACGGTCACCCCCGGGTCGCCCCCGGAGCTCGGCCAGGACGTCGCCGATCGCAGGATCGGTCAGGTCGACCCAGCCGACGACGCCGGCCGACCGCGGGTCGGTGGCGGCGATGTCCAGGAGCATGTGCGTCTCGTCCAGGTCGTTGCACGCCTGAACGGCGATCGCCCGGTCGACACCAGCGGCGTCGAGGGCCGGCGACAGATCGCCCGGGAGGAAGGTCCGGCGGAGTCGCAGGTATGGGCCCGCCATCCACGGGTAGTCGACCCGCCCAGGGTCGAGGAAATGCTGGTGCGCGTCGATCACCCACGGCTCCCGGACAGGACGGCCAGGACCCGCTCGCTGACCTTGCGCTTCATCTCCACGAGGGACTCCTCGCTATAGAAGGCCGCGTGCGGGGTCAGGACGACGTTCGGGAGACCGATCAGCGGGTCATCGAACGGGATCGGCTCGCGCTCGAGGACGTCGAGTCCGGCCCCGGCGATCCGTCCGGAGCGCAGCGCATCGAGGAGGGCGTCCTGATCGATCAACCCGCCACGACTGGTGTTGATGACGATCGCCGTGGGTCGCATCATCCCGAGCGCATCGGCGTCGATCAGGTGTCGGGTCGTGGCATCGAGCGGGGCGTGGATGCTGACGACATCGCTCGTGCGGAGCAGCGTCTCGAAGTCCACGACCATCACGTCGGAGCGGCCCGAGCCGCGAGGGTCCGTTCCGACCACGTCGAAGCCGAGCGCGCCGGCGCGCGCGGCCAGGGCGGTCCCGATCCGGCCCAGCCCGATGATCCCGAGACGCTGGCTCGACGCTCGCCGCACGCGACCCGCCAGGCGGAAGTCCCACGTGCCCTGTCGGACGCCGCGGTCGAGGGGGACGATCCCGCGGGTCAGGGCGAGGATGAGGCCCAGGGCGTGATCGGCGACCTCGTCGGTGCAGTAGTCGGGCACGTTGACCACGGCGATGTCGAGCTCGGCGGCCGTGGTCAGGTCGATCGTGTCGAGTCCGACGCCGTACCGCCCCACGACCCGACAGCCGGGCAGCGCGCGGAGCACGTCGCCGGTGATCGGCGCGTACTGGACGATGAGGCCGACCGCCGCCGACGCGGTCGCGGCGGCGATGACATCCTCTGCGGTCCGGCAGGTCGCGACGTCGAGCGCCAGCCCGGCTCCCTCGATGATGGCGCGTTCGACCTCGACCGTCGGATGGTCGCAATCCGTGATCAGGATCCGTCGATCATCCGTCATCCTTCGGCGCCCGCGTGAGGGTCGACGAGAGCCTTGATGACCGTCCGATCGGCGACGGCGGCGAACGCCACTTCCCAGTCGTGGAGCGGGAACACCGTCGACATCGCATCCAGGCCCGGCGCCGACCGCGCGAGGATCGAGATCGCCGGGTCCCAGGCCGACCCGCTCGAGCTCATCGAGAAGGTCATGTCGACGGCGCGGGTGATGGCCAGGTCCCACGGGACCGAAACGGTCGCTCGGCCGCTCATCCCGATCGCGACGAACCGACCGCGGCGGCGGACGAGGGCGAGCGCGGTGGCGATCGCTTCCGCCGACCCCGACGCGTCGACGACGACGTCGGCGCCCCGTCCCGCGGTCAGCTCGGTGACGAGGTCGACCGCGCCGTCGGTGGCGGTCGCGAACCCGAGCGTCGCTGCGAACCGGAGGCGGTCCGACTCCGACCGCCCGACGACGAGGACGTGCGCCGCGCCCATGGCCCGGACCGCGATCGCGCACAGGATCCCCACCGGTCCGGGGCCGACGATGACGACGGTGTCCCCGGCCTCGACCCGCCCGCGGGCCAGTGCGGTGACCGTGACGGCCATCGGCTCCGTCAGGGCAGCGACCCGATCCGGGAGCCCGTCCGGGACTCGATGGAGGAGGTGGGCCGGCATCGCCACGCTCCCGGCGAAGGCCCCGTCGATCCCCCAGCCAGGGGAACGCTTGGCGGCGCACAGCTCAGCGAACCCGCGTCGGCAGAGGTGGCAGGTGCCGCAGGCCAACGAGTGGGGCTCGCAGACGACCCGGGTGCCAAGCAGGGTGGGATCGACGCCGTCACCCACGGTCTCGACCATCCCACAGAACTCATGGCCCATGACGACGGGCGGCCAGTATGGGAAGTGATCGTGGAGGATGTGAAGATCGGTCCCGCAGATCCCCGCGTAGCGGACGGCGATCGACACCCAGCCCGGGCCCGGGATCGGGGTCGGGCGCTCCTCGAGCCGGACGTTGCCGTCGCCGCGCGCGGTCTTGACCAGGGCGAGCATCAGACCGAGCCGGTCGAGACGAGGAACTTGACGCCGTCGCCGGCCCGCAGGCGGTCGAACGCGGCCGGGGCGCCGTCAAGGGCGACGACCTCGGTGATGAGCGGTCGGAATGACGCTGGGTCGTCGACCAGGATGGCGAGCGCGGCGTCGATGTCCGCGGGCTCGTAGACGCGGTTCCCGACGATCGTCAGCTCCTTGAACAGGACGGCCTGGAGATCCAGCTCCACGGGGCGACCGTAGGTTCCGACCAACCCGATCCGTCCGGCCGGTCGGACCAGCCGAGGAAGCAGGGCTGCGACGGCCGGCACGGCAGCGGCATCGAACGCGACGTCGGCGAGCCAGCCGTCCGTCCGTCGAGCGAGGTCGGTGACCGGATCCTCGATGGCGAGGGTCTCGAATCCGACCGCGGCGGCGATCGCCCGGCGGGCAGGCGCCGGTTCGCCGATGAGGATGGTCGCGGCGCCCGCCCGACGAGCCGCCAGTGCCAGCAACAACCCGATCGGCCCGGCACCCATGACGACCACGCGATCGTCGCGACCGACCGCCGCCCGACGGGTGGCATGGACGGCCACGGCCAGCGGCTCGGCGAGCGCCGCCACGACCGGATCGAGCCCGTCCGGGACCGCGTGGAGCCGTTCGGGATCGACGACCACCCGGCCGCCGAGGCCTCCGTCACGGTCGATCCCGATGAGCCGCAGGTTCGCACAGACGTGCCTTGCTCCGAGCACACACGCCGCGCACCGGCCACAGGCGATGAGCGGATCGACCACCACCAATCGGTCGGTGGGTGCGCCCGTCCGCGCCCGGCCGACGAGCTCGTGTCCCAGGACCAGTGGGAAGCTCGCTCGCGGGTGCGACCCTTCGACGATGTGGAGGTCGGTGCCGCACAACCCGACCCAGTCGACATCGACCGCGATCTGGCCGGCGACGGCCTCGACCGGGCGGACGCAGCTCGATGGCGAATCGGTCCGGCGCCACGAGGACCAGGGCGGGACGATCCGCAGGCCCGCTCATCGACGGACCCGGGCTCCGGCCCCGGCGATGAGTGCGTCGACCTCGGCCAGGGTGACCATCGACGTGTCTCCCGGTGTCGTCATCGCCAGGGCCCCGTGCGCCGCTCCGTACTCGACGGCACGACCCGCAGGATGACCGGCCAGGAAGCCGTGGATCAGGCCCGAGGCGAACGAGTCGCCGCCACCGATCCGGTCGAGGATGTCGAGGTCCGCTCGCGTCGTCGCTCGGTGGACGGTCCCGTCCGCCCAGAGCATCGCGCCCCAGTCGTTGCGGGTGGCGGTGCGGGCGACGCGTAAGGTCACCCCGACGGCCTTGAGGTTGGGGAACCGGTCGGCGGTGGCGCACAGCAGCGCGGCGTAGGCATCGGGATCGAGCCGGTCGTACGCATCGGTGACCCCTTCGACCTCGAGTCCGAGCGCAGCGACGAAGTCCTCCTCGTTGCCGATCAGGACATCGACCGCGCCGGCGATCCCGGCGAGCACCCGTTGGGCCGCCTCGGTCCCGCCGCGCCCGCGCCACAGGGAGTCGCGGTAGTTCAGGTCGAAGGACACGATCGTGCCATGTCGATGGGCGGCCCCGATCGCCTCCAGGACAACGTCCGGCGTGCTGTCGGACAGGGCGGCGAAGATCCCGCCGGTGTGGAGCCAGCGGGCGCCGTCCCGAGCCAGGATCCGCTCCCAGTCCACGTCCCCGGGCCGGAGCTGGGACGCAGCGGAGTTCGCTCGATCGGAACAGCCGATAGCGGCGCGGACCCCGAAGCCTCGCTCGGTGAAGTTCAGGCCGTTCCGGACGGCGCGACCGATGCCGTCGTACGGGACCCAGCGCAGGTACGACCGGTCGACGCCGCCCTGGCGGATGAGGTCCTCGATGAGGCGACCGATCGGGTTGTCGGCGAGCGCGGTGACGATCGCCGTGTCGGCCCCGAAGCAGCGCGCCAGGCCGCGGGCGACGTTGTATTCGCCACCGCCCTCCCAGGCACGGAAGTGACGTGCAGTGTGGATCCGCTCCTCGCCCGGGTCGAGCCGAAGCATCACCTCGCCGAGCGCGACGAGGTCCCAACGGACCTCCGAGGATGGCCGAAGCTCGAGGGTCATCGGGCGACGTCGGTCCGCGCGGACCGGACGACCGCGGTCGCCTCCGCGGCCAGCCGTCCGACCGTCGCCCAGTCGCGTGCCGCAAGGAGCTCCGGTCGGACCATCCAGCTTCCGCCCACGGCGAGGACCGACGGGACGCGGAGATAGGCCTCGAGGTCAGCCTGGTCGATGCCGCCGGTCGGTACGAACGAGACCGACGGGAACGGTCCGGCCAGCGCGCGAAGGTAGGCCGGGCCACCGGCGGCCGAGGCCGGGAACAGCTTCACGACCGACACACCGAGATCGACGGCCGCAAGGATCTCGGTCGGTGTATAGACCCCGGGCAGGACCGGCACGGGCCGGGCCTGGCAGCGGCGCACGACGTCGGCCTGCAGACCGGGGCTGACGATGAACTGCGCCCCGGCTTCGAGGGCACGGTCCAGCTGGTCGAGCGCGACGATGGTCCCGGCGCCGACAAGCACGTCGGGGACCTCGGCCCGGATCGCCCGGATGGCGTCAACAGCGGCGTCGGTCCGGAAGGTGATCTCGATGCAGGCCAGATCCGCGCCCGCGAGGGTCCGGGCCAGCTCGGGAGCGTCCGCGGCTCGCTCGATCCGGACGACCGGGACCAGACCACTGGCGGCGATCTGCTCGAGGACGGTCAACTCAGGCGACGCCGGTCGCGCGCAACGCCACCCAGGCAGCCCCGTCGGGGTAGGCGTAGGCGGCCAGCGACGCTGGCTTCATCTCGATCGAGTACCCGGGCGCGGTCGGTGCCTGGTAGCGACCGCCGCGAATGACCACCGGATCGAGGAAGTGCTCGTGGAGATGGTCCACGTACTCGACGACCCGGCCCCGGAGGGACGCGCCGACGGCGATGTAATCGAAGATCGCGAGGTGCTGGACGTATTCGCATAGCCCGACCCCGCCCGCGTGCGGACAGACCGGCACGCCGAACTTCGCGGCCATGAGCAGGACCGCCAGGATCTCGTTGACGCCGCCCATTCGACAGCTGTCGATCTGGCAGAAGCCGATCGCCCGGGCCTGGAGGAGCTGCTTGAACAGGACCCTGTTCTGGCCGTGCTCGCCCGTCGCCACGCCGATCCCGAACGGCTCGAGAGCGCGAGCGATGCGGGCGTGGCCGAGGATGTCATCCGGGTTCGTCGGTTCCTCGATCCACCACGGGCGGAAGTCGGCGAGCTCGATCATCCAGGCGATCGCCTGGTCGACGTCCCAGACCTGATTGGCGTCGACCATCAGGGTGCGGTCGGGGCCGATCTCCTCGCGCACGATCCGGGCGCGTCGGATGTCGTCGGCCAGGTCGCGGCCGACCTTGAGCTTGAAGTGCGACCAGCCGGCGGCGACGCCGTCACGGCAGAGTCGGCGGACCTTGTCGTCCGAGTAGCCGAGCCAACCCGACGAGGTCGTGTAGGCGGGGAATCCGTCCGCGCGCATCTCGCGCTCCCGCTCCCCTTTCGTGGCGACGTTCCGCCGGAGCAGCTCGAGCGCCTCATCCGGGGTGAGGGCATCGGTGATGTAGCGGAATGGGATGCACCGCACAAGCGCCTCGGGCGTCATGTCGACGAGGAGCTTCCAGAGCGGCTTCCGCTCGACCTTCGCGAACAGGTCCCAGACGGCGTTGACGATCGCCGCCGTGGCCAGGTGGATCACACCCTTCTCGGGTCCGAGCCAGCGGAGCTGCTCGTCCTCCGCGATCGACGCCCAGAAGGCTCCCAGATCGTCGGTCAGGGACTCGAGCGTGCGACCCTCGACGAAGCCGCGGAGCGACTCGATCGCCGCGACGCACAGCTCGTTCCCGCGGCCGGTCGTGAAGGTCAGACCGTGACCTTCCAGGCCGTCGGGATGGTCGGTCCGGAGCACGACGTAGGCGGCCGAGTAGTCCGGACGACCGTTCATCGCATCCGACCCGTCGAGCGTCAGGGACGTCGGGAAGCGGATGTCGTGGGTCACCACGTCGGTGATCGTCACGGGCACAGGGTGGCTCCTTGTCCGGCGTTGGATGGTTGGGCGGCGGCCGTGGAGGAGCCCCGGCCGCCGCCCTGCGCTGATCGGTCTTACTGGAACGTCGCTGCGTTGTCCTTGGTCACCATCTCGGTCCCGGTGTCGACACTCTTCTCGACGGTCTGGCCCGTGGCCGCCTTCCAGGCGGTCTCAAGCCCGAGCGAACCCATCTTGGCGGGGAACTGGGCGACCGACGCCGCTTCGGTGCCGGCCAGGATCGCCTTGATCTCATCCGGCGATGCATCGAATCCGACGACCGTGATCTTGCCGTCGGCGATCCCCGCGTTCTTGATCGCCTGGAGCGCCCCGATGGCCGGCGGGCCGCAGGCGGAGTAGATGGCGGTGATGTCCGGATTGGCGGTCAGGAGGTCACCCGCCGCATTGAGCCCCTTGGTCTCGTCGCAGTCCGTGGCCGGGCTGTTCCCGACGACCGTCGCCGCCGTGCCGAGCGTGGCGAGCATGCCCGTCACCCGATCCTCGAGCGACGGGTTGCCGAGCCGGCCCTTCAGGACGGCGATCTTGCCGCCAGCCGGCAAGTTGTCCTTGAGCCAGGACCCGGCGAGCTTGCCGCCGGCGAGGTTGTCGGTGGCGACGACCGACGACTTGCCCGTCCAATCCGGGATGTCGTTGTCGATCAGGACGACCTTGATCCCGGCCGCCGTGGCCTTGTCGAGGGCCGTCTGGACGTTCGGGCTGGTCGGGGTGATGGCGATGGCTTTGACGCCCTGGGTGATCATCGACTCGATGGCCGCGATCTCGCCCTCGTCGTCGGTCCCGCTCTTGCCCTGGGCGTAGACCACGTCGACATCCGGGTGGTCCTTGGCCCAGGTCTTGGCCGCGTCGACCATCGTGTCGTAGAAGTCGACCGGGAACTTCGTGATGAACCCGATCTTGGTCTTCTCGGCCGCGGCGCTGGCGGGAGCTGCGGCACTGGCCGGGGCGGCGGCGCTGGCGGGAGCGGCGGCGGTCGCCGGCGCGCTCGAGCTTGAGCTGCTCGAGCACGCGCCGACGATGAGGCCGACGGCGATGAGCAGACCGGCTGTCCTCTTGAACATGATCCCTCGCTTCTCCTGCGTGATTGGCCGGGTGGTTGGTGGGGTGGGCCCGCGATGCATGCCGCAGCCGCGGGCGTGACGGCTCATCGACTCAACCTTCACCTCCGACGATCAGCGACACGATCCGCTGCTGGTTCTCGCGGGTGGGGATCTCCTCGCCGACCTTGCGACCGCGTCGCAGGACGACCGCGCGGTCGGCGATATCGATGACGTGGTCGAGGGCGTGCGAGATCACGATCACGGCGTAGTTCGCCTCCCGCAGCCGGGCGATCAGGTCGAGCACGCGGCGCGACTCGCGCACGCCGAGCGCGGCCGTCGGCTCGTCGAGGATCACGACGTTCGAGGCGAACGCCGCAGCTCGGGCGACCGCCATGGCCTGGCGCTGGCCGCCCGACAGCAGGCCGACCTGGTTCGACAGGTTCGGAAGGCCGACCTCGAGCCGGTCCAGGAGCTTGCCCGTCTCGTCGGTCATCGCCTTCCGATCGAGGAAGCGCAAGCCGGCGGGCAGCCAGCTCGGTCCCGACAGCTCGCGGCCGGCGTAGAAGTTCTCGGCCGGAGCGAGGTTGTCGAACAGGGCCAGGTCCTGGTAGACGGTCTCGATCCCGAGCGCCCGCGCCTGGGCGGGCGAGTGGATGGCCTTCGGCTCGCCATCCATCTCGATGACGCCCTCGTCGAGGCGGTGGACGCCGCTGATGCACTTGATCAGGGTCGACTTGCCCGCGCCGTTGTCCCCGAGCAGGGCGAGGACCTCGCCGCGCGCAGATCTCGAGGTCGACCGCATCGAGGGCCAGCACGGCGCCGAACCGCTTGGTCGCGCCGCGGACGGCGAGCGCCGGCGGCCCGGTGCCGGCGGCTGCACGGGTCACGCCGGGACCGGTCGTCTCGGTCATGATCGAGACGCCTCGGCGACGCGGAACCGCTCCTCGAGGTAGCCGCGCAGGACGTCCGCCTCGACCGCCAGCACGATGACGATGCCGATGACGATGAGCTGGAAGTAAGGCGTCGACGTCGAGCAGGTTCATCCCGTTCCGGATGACCCCGATCATCAGCGCGCCGACCAGCGCGTTGACCACGTTGCCCCGACCGCCGAGGAAGCTGGCCCCGCCGATGACGACGGCGGCGATCGAGTCCAGCTCGGCCAGCTCGCCGAAGGTCGGCGACCCGGCGTTCAGCCGTCCGGCGGTGATGATCCCCGCCACGGCCGCCGCAAGCCCGCTCAGGACGTAGACCGAGATGAGGACCTTGTTGACCGGGATCCCGGTGCGACGCGCCGCCTCGGGGTTCCCGCCGACCGCGTAGATCCATCGACCCCAGACCACCCGCGTGGTCCCGACATAGACGACCACGGCGATGCCCAGGACGAGGACAGCGGAGACCGGGAACCAGCCGATCGTGCCGCCGCCGATCGCGTCGACGATCGGGGGCATCCCGCGGATCGGCTGGCCGCCCGACAGCCACAACGCCAGACCGCGCGCGATGCTCAGCATCGCCAGGGTGATCACGAACGGGTGGGGCAGCCGACCCTTGACGTAGACGATCCCGTTGACCGCCCCGACCAGGAGGCCGGTCGCCAGCATCGCCACGATCACCACGAGGCCGGAGTCGATGCTCGAGAATACGAGCGCGCCGACGACCGACGTGAGGGCCAGCACGGAGCCGACCGACAGGTCGATGCCGCGCGTCAGGATGACCAGCAACTGGCCCATCGACAGCACGGCGATCGCCGCGGTCGCGGCCATCACGTTGCCCAGATTGCGGGTCGTGAAGAAGAACGGCGAGAGGACCGCCAGCACCGCGACGAGGATCAGGAGGATCAGCACCGGACCGATCCGAAGCAGCCGCAACCCAAGCCGGAGGCCGCGATAGTCGTCGGGTGTCTGGGGCACAAGACCTCCACATCTGGCGCTGCGGAGGTACGATAGCCACCAAGACATCCGATGTCTAGTGGTCAATTCACGCAGACTCACGATCCGAGGGAGGAACCGAGTGTCCGCTCCACTGACGGAGGCCGTGATCCAGCGGGTCCGCGACATGATCGCCTCGGGCGAGCTGGTGCCCGGATCGCGACTGCCGCCGGAGGCCGAGCTCGCCGCCGAGCTGGGCGCGTCCAGGAACACCGTCCGGGAGGCCGTCCGTGCCCTCGTGACGACCCGCGTGCTCGACGTCCGTCGGGGCGACGGGACCTTCGTGACGAGCCTCCGCCCGGAGCTGCTCCTTGCCGGCATCGGTGCCGCGGCCGAGCTCTTCCAGGAAGGGTTCTCACTCGAGCTGATCGGCGTCCGGCGGATCCTCGAACCAGCCGCGACGGCGATGGCGGCCCTACGGATCGACCAGGAGACCCTCACGGCGCTCGGGAGCTGCCTTGCGTCGATGGAGGCCGCCGACTCGGAGGACGAGCTCCTCCGGTTCGACACGGAGTTCCATGCCATGGTCGCCGCGAGCGCAGGCAACGAGACGCTGGCGTCGATGCTCGGAGGCCTGTCGAGCCGAACACTCCGGGCGCGCGTCTGGCGCGGCGTCCTCGAGGCGGACTCGACGGCCCGAACGATCGCTCAGCACGCGGACATCCTGCGAGCGCTGGTCGCGCGCGACCCGGCTCTCGCCGAGGCGGCCGCCCTGGTGCATGTGGCCAACACCGAGGCGTCGCTCCGCCAGGTGCTCGAGGACGGGCGTCTGCCTCCCGGCGCCGGCCCGGAACGCCGGCGCGCGACTCCCACCCGAAACGGCTAAGCGGTCAGCCCGCGGCGACGTTCCCGTCGAGACGCGCGCGTGCCGCGACGAGCGCGTCCGCGACCCGTGATGGTGCCGTCCCGCCGATCACGTCGCAGCTCGCCAGGGCACCGTCGATCCCCGCCGCCGCTCGGAGATCGGCCCCGATCGCCTCGTCCTCGGCGAGCGCGACGGCCGTATCGTCGTCCCCCTTCGCCAGCGCCGCGCGGATGGCGTCATCGTCGAGGTCCTGGAGCTGGACGCCCCGCTGCTCCGCCGCGGCGACGAGCGTCCCGACGACGTGATGCGCAGTCCGGAAGGGCACCCCGCGCCGGACCAGCGCATCGGCGACGGCCGTCGCCGTGATGAACCCTTCCTCTGCCGCGGCACGCATCCGGTCGCGGTCGATCGCCAGCGGTGTCGACGATCCCGGCCATGATCCCGAGCGACGCCTCGAGCGTGGCCGCGCTCTCGAACAGCGGGAGCTTGTCCTCCTGCAGGTCTCGCTGGTAGGCGAGGGGCAGGCCCTTGAGCAGCGTCAACAGCCCGGTCAGCGAGCCGATGACCCGGGCCGCCCGACCGCGCACCAGCTCGGCCGGGTCCGGGTTCTTCTTGTTCGGCATCATCGAGCTGCCGGTCGAGAACGCGTCGGCGAGGCGGACGAACCCGAAGCTGCGGGTTCGACCACCAGGTCAGCTCCTCGGCGAACCGGCTGAGGTGGATCATCGCGAGGGCCGCCGCAGCCACCAACTCGACCACGAAGTCGCGATCGGAGACGGCATCGAGCGAGTTGGCGGTGACGCCGTCGAAGCCGAGTTCGCGGGCGGTCGCCTCACGGTCGAGCGGATAGCCGGCACCGGCGAGCGCACCCGAGCCGAGCGGGGAGACGTTGGCGCGGCGCCGGCAGTCGGCCAGCCGGCCGCGATCGCGCTCCGTCATCTCGACGTAGGCCAGCAGGTGATGCGCGAGGAGGATCGGCTGGGCAGGCTGGATGTGGGTCGTCCCGGGCAGGACGGCGTCGCCGTCACGCTCGGCCAGCCCGACGAGGGCCCGCTCGAAGCGGACCATCGCGTCGTCCAGCCGGTCGATCGTCCGGCGCAGACCAGAGCCGCAGGTCGGTCGCGACCTGGTCGTTGCGCGAGCGACCGGTGTGCAGCTTCCCGGCGATCGGTCCGATCCGCCTCGCGAGCGCCGCCTCGAGGTTCAGATGGACGTCTTCGAGGCTGGGGTCCCAGGCGAGCGTCCCGGCGGCGACCTCCGATCGCAGCGCGTCCAGCCCGGCGACCAGCGTCGCCACCTCGTCGTCCGTCAGCAGGCCGGCCCGGCCCAAGCCCGTGGACGTGGGCGACGGATCCGGCCAGGTCATCGAGCGCCAGCGCGGCGTCGACCTCGACCGAGCGGGTGAACTCGGCCATCCGAGCGTCGCTCGACTCGCTGAACCGACCGCCCCACAGCTCCATCGGGTGCCTCCGTCCGTGAAGCCGTCATCGTAGACGGTCAGCCCGAGGCGGGATCGTCCTCGAGCAGGTAGTGGACCGGCGAGACCGACCGAAGGCGCGCCGCGGCGTCCTCGGCGCTCAGGTCGCGCTGGGTCTCGGCGAGGAGCTCGTAGCCGACGAGGAACTTCCGGACCGTCGCCGACCGCAGCAGCGGCGGGTAGAAATGGGCGTGGAGCTGCCAGTGGTCGACTCGACCGTCGATGGACGGCGCCGGTGCCAGCCCATCGAGTACGGGAACGGCTGGCGGAAGAGGTTGTCGTAGCGGCTGAGGAGGTCGATCAGGGTGGTCGCCAGGACGTCGCGCTGGATGTCGGTGAGGTCGGGCAGCCGGGTCACCGCGTCGCTTCGGGATGACCAGGGTCTCGAACGGCCAGACGGCCCAGAACGGGACGACCACGAGCCACTCGTCGTTCTCCACGACGACCCGCGGCCCGGCGTGCTCCTGGACGGCGTAGTCGAGCAGCAGCGGGCGACCCGTCTGCGCGTAGCGACGACGCTGCCCCTCGTCCTCCCGCGCCGCCTCTCGCGGCAGCGCCGTGCCCGCCCAGATCTGCCCGTGGGGGTGGGGATTCGACGCGCCCATCGTCTCGCCGCGGTTCTCGAAGACCTGGACCCAGCGGTAGCGACCGGCGAGCTCGATCGACTGCTCCGCCCACATGTCGATCGTCGCCCGCACGTCCTCGGGGGACATCCGCGCCATCGTCAGGTCGTGTCGGGGCGAGAAGCAGATGACCCGGCAGGTCCCGGGCTCACCTTCGGCGACCAGGAGATCGTCCTCGACCCGGATCGCCGACGAGTCGGGCTCGAGCGCGGCGAAGTCGTTGTCGAACACGAACGTCCGGTCGTAGACCGGGTTGGTCCGACCGTTCGCCCGGGTGTTGCCCGGGCACAGGTAGCAGGTGGGATCGTACGAGGGCCGAGCGTCGGCCTGGCGAGGGTCGTGGCGGCCCTGCCACGGTCGCTGGGTCCGGCCCGTGGAGACGAGGACCCACTCGTCGATCAGCGGGTTGTACCGCCGATGCGGCTGGGCGACCAGCGCCGCCAGGTCGGCGGCATCCTCGCCGGGAACCGCATGGGACGGGGCGGCCTCAGCCATGGAGTCCCGTCGCGGCCGACGAGCCGGAGGCATCCGTCGGGATGACTGCATCGGACGGATCGAACGGCGCCTCGGTCGCGATCGGCCGCACCGCTCCTGCGGCGTCGCTCCGATCCGGTTCGACGACGATCAGCCGACGCACCTGACCGGCGACGATCTCCCGGGCGGCCGGGTCCAGCCCGTCGTCGGTGATGAGGACGTCGGCGTCATCGAGTCGGGCGATGGAGCTCAGCCCGACGACCCCCCATTTCGAGTGGTCGGCGACGACGATGAGCCGACGGCCCGACTGGATCAGGGCGCGATCCGTCTCCGCCTCGCTGAGGTTCGGCGAGGTGAAGCCGGAGTGCTCGTCCATGCCGTGGACCCCGAGGAACACGAGGTCCAGATGGACGCTGCGCAGGGCCGCGACCGCGAACGGCCCGACCAGGGCATCCGACGGCGTCCGGACGCCACCGGTGAGGATGATCGTCTGGTCCGACCGGCCGAGCTCGTGGAGGACGTCGGCGACCCTCGGCGAGTTCGTCACCACGGTCAGCGACACGACGTCGGCGAGGCGGCGGGCGATCCGGTGGGTGGTGGTCCCGGCCGAGATCCCGATGGCCGTGCCCGGCTCGACCAGGGCGACCGCCGCGTCCGCGATCGCGTCCTTCTCGCTCTGCTGCAGCGCCGACTTCGCCGCGAACCCCGGTTCGAACAGGGCGCTGCCGTCGAGCGCGGTGGCACCGCCATGGACCTTCTCGATGAGCCCGCGATCGTGGAGCAGCTCCAGGTCGCGCCGGATCGTCACGTCCGACACACCGAGCTCACGGACGAGGTCGGCGACACGGACCCCGCCGTCCTCCCGGACCCGGTCGAGGATGTATCCCTGGCGCTGGCGCGCTAGCACGTGATCCCTCCGCGCTCATGCACGACCCGGGTCTCATCATCGCCGACCTCGACACCTGCCCCGTGTCGCGTCGTCGACCTGGCCGGCCCGTTCGTGTCACGACAACTGTGCACCACCGAACCGACACAAGTCAACGAATCCGAGCAAGAAACGAAGAATTCCTTCCCTCGCATCTTGACAGGAGCGGTCTGGCGACCGGACAATCCGTTTGGTTGTGTCGGTTTCTGTTGGCCGCTGACCAGGATGTCGGCACTGCACAGGAGGAGTTCGATGGTGGCATCCACGCCGCGCCATAGTCTGGCGCTCAGGGGCCTCGCGTTCGGAGCCGTGGCCCTCATGCTGTTCTCCGCGTGTAGCTCGTCAGGCAGCACGCCCAGCGCCGGGGCGGCCGCATCGGCCGCATCGGCCCCACCGGCAGTGCCCCCCAAGTACACCTCGGGCCCGGCCACCGCCGGCACTCTCGGTACGACGACGATCCGTTCGAACGAGCACGAGACGGTGCCGGCGTCGTCGGTCAAGGCGATGGTCGACTACTGCACCAACAAGACCGGGGTCCAGGCCACGGTCTCGACCTCGGTCCACAACGACTTCCAGGACCAGTTCAACTCGTTCATGCAGGCCACGCCCGATGACATCGTGAAGTGGTTCACGGGTGAGCGCCTTCGGTTCCCGGCGCGAAACGGCCTGCTGACGGCGATCGACGACGTCTGGCAGACCATCGGCGCGAACTACACGGACGGCATGGCCAAGGCATCCCAGGGTGACGACGGCAAGAAGTACGCGGTGCCGATCGTCTCCTATCCGTGGGTCGTCCTCTACCGGAAGAGCCTCTTCCAGCAGAAGGGCTACACCGTCCCGAAGACGTGGGACGAGTTCGTGACCCTGGCCAAGAAGATCCAGGCCGACGGGCTCATCCCGCTCGCCTTCGCCGACAAGGACGGCTGGCCGGCCATGGGCACGTTCGATATCCTCAACATGCGCATGAACGGGTATCAGTTCCACGCCGACCTGCTGGCCGGCAAGCAGAAGTGGACGGATCCCAAGGTCCAGGCGGTCTTCAAGAAGTGGGCGGAGCTCCTGCCCTACACCCAGCCCGACCCGCTCGGGCGGACCTGGCAGGAAGGCGCCCAGACGTGGGCCAACAACAAGGCTGCGATGTACTTCCTGGGCACGTTCGCGTCCCAGCAGGTGCCGGCCGCGGACCTGGCCGACGTCGACTTCTTCCCGTTCCCGACCCTCGGGACCAGCTTCGACTCCGAGATGGGGATCGACGCCCCGGTCGACGCGTGGATCCTGAGCAAGGCTCCCAAGAATCTCCCGGCCGACAAGGCGATGCTCGCGTGCTTCGCGACGCCTGAGGCACAATTGGCCTTCCTCGGCAAGGACCACAGCCAGATCCCAGCATCGAAGGTGACGGACACGAGCTCGTTCACCCCGCAGCAGACCAAGATGGCCGAGATCATCGGGGCGTCCGGTGGTGTCGCCCAGTTCCTCGACCGCGATACTCGCTCCGACTTCGCCGGGGCGCAGGGCATGCAGGCACTCCTGCAGGACTTCATCAAGAACCCGTCGCAGGACCTGGCCGCCTACACGGCCAAGATCCAGGGCGTCTACGACTCGCTTCCTCCACAGTGACCCGCTGAGCCGGGTCGAACGCCGTGACGTCTGACGTCGCCGGATCCGCAGCCCCGACCCCGGACGGGGTCGGGGCTGCTCCCGTTCCACCGCGGCTGAAGGGTCGCGGCCTCCTCACCCGCCGCGACTGGATGGTCCTCGCCGTCCTGCTGGGGATCCCCCTCTTCGTCCACGTCTTCCTGGTCTGGATCCCGACCCTGTTCTCGATCGTGCTGTCGTTCACGAGCTGGAACGGGATCGGCGGCCTCGACCGGATCAAGTTCGTCGGGATCGACAACTACCGCGTCCTGGTCACGACGTATCCGCCGTTCTGGCCGGCGATCACCCACAACATGATCTGGCTCGGGGTCTTCCTGTTCATCGCGACGCCGCTCGGGATCTTCTTCGCGGTGCTCCTCGACAAGGAGATCCGCGGCACCCGGTTCTACCAGGGCGCCCTGTACCTGCCGGTCGTCCTCTCGCTGGCGATCATCGGGTTCATCGCCCAGCTGTTCCTGTCGACCGACCAGGGGCTGGTGAACGGGGTGCTGGCGGGCTTCGGGGTGAAACCCGTCGACTGGCTCGGGAACTCCAGCCTGAACCTGTGGGCCATCCTCGTCTTCGCCAGCTGGCGCCAGGTGGGATACGTGATGATCCTCTACCTCGCCGGACTGAAGGGCGTCGATCCGACGCTCCGTGAGGCCGCCAAGGTCGACGGCGCCACGGAGAGCCAGACGTTCTTCCGGGTCGTGTTCCCGGTCATGCGGCCGATCAACATCGTGGTCCTGGTGATCACGGTCATCGAGTCGCTCCGAGCCTTCGACCTCGCCTTCATCATCAACCGCGGCCTCAACGGACTCGAGCTGCTGTCGGTCCTGGTCACCAACAACATCATCGGCGAGGCGAGCCGGATCGGGTTCGGTTCGGCCATCGCCGTCGTGCTGCTCGTGGTCGCCGTCGGCCCGATCATCCTCTACCTCAGCCGGACGTTGCGCGAGGAGTCCCGATGACCGCCGTGAGCTCCGAGGTGGCCGCCGCCCAGGTCCAGAAGAAGACGGGGATCCGCTGGAGCCGGATCGGCCTTCACGTCTTCCTGTTCACGATGGCCCTGGTCTGGCTCTTCCCGCTGATCTACGCGTTCTACACGTCGCTGCGACCGTACGAAGACACCGCCAAGCTCGGGTACGCATCGGTGGGCGGGTCGTACAACTTCGACAACTACGTCAAGGCATTCACCACCGGCCAGCTCCCGTCGTACTTCTTGAACACGGTGATCGTGGTGGTGCCGGCGGTCTTCCTGACCCTGCTCCTCGCCTCGATGGCGGCGTTCGTCCTGTCCCGCTTCAGCTGGCGGTTCAACCTGGTCTTCCTGATGATCTTCACGGCGGGCAACCTGCTGCCCCAGCAGGTCATCATCACGCCCCTGTTCCGGCTGTACCTCCTCCTGCCACTGCCGGCGCCCCTGAGCGACAACGGCATCTGGTACGACCAGTTCTTCGGCGTCATCGCGATCCACGTGGCGTTCCAGCTCGGGTTCTGCACGTTCGTCCTCAGCAACTACATGAAGACGCTGCCCCATGAGATGACGGAGGCCGCGGTGGTCGACGGCGCGGGCGTGTTCCAGATCTACCGCAAGATCATCATGCCGCTGGTCCGACCGGCGTTCGCGGCGCTGGTCGTGCTCGAGACGACCTGGATCTACAACGACTTCTTCTGGGCGCTGATCCTGATGAAGAGCGGCGAGCGGATGCCGATCACCTCCGCGCTCAACAGCCTCAAGGGCAACTTCTTCGTCGACAACAACCTCATCGCGGCCGGCGCGATCATCGTGGCCCTGCCCACGATGATCGTGTTCTTCGCCGCCCAGAAGCAGTTCATCAGCGGCCTGACCCTGGGCTCGACCAAGGGCTGACGTCCCGGTCGGTGACGAGGCCCGCGCCGTCGGTCGCCCGGACGGCCCAGACGCGCGGCGAGCGACCCGTCCGAGCCGGGTAGTCGTGCTCGACCCGCGAGCGGAATGCGCCGACCGCGTCCGGACGGACCAGCGACACGGTGCATCCTCCGAACCCCGCCCCGGTCATCCGCGAGGCCACGACGCCGGGCGTCGACCAGGCGAGCTCGGCCAGCGTGTCGAGCTCGGGTGAGCTCACCTCGAACAGATCGCGGAGCGAAGCGTGGCTGGCCGCGAACAGTCGACCGACCTCGTCGAGGTCGCCGGCGCCGAGGGCTGCCTCGACCGCGACGACCCGGGCGTTCTCGTCGACGACGTGCTCGGCCCGCCGGTAGGCGATCGGGTCCATGAGGTCCCGGCAGTGGGCCAGCATCGGGCGATCCACGTCGCGGAGCGCACGGACCGTCGGTTCGCGCGTCGCGATCGCGGCCACCGCCCGCTCGCAGTCCGCCCGGCGGGCGTTGTACTCGGACGTCCCGAGCGTCCGAGGCATGCCGGTGTGGGCGACCACGAGGACGATGTCGGCGGGCAGGGTCACCGGGCGATGCTCGAGTGACCGGCAGTCGAGCAGGACGGCGCAGCCGGCGACGCCGCTCGCCGACGCGAACTGGTCCATCAACCCGCACTGGACGCCGACATAGCGGTTCTCCGCCCGTTGGGCGATCCGAGCCAGCGTCAGCGGATCGGCTCCGGGACCGGTCGGCGGTGAAAGGGCCCACGCGGCCGCCAGCTCGAGCGCCGCCGACGACGACAGGCCGGACGCCTGTGGGATCGAGCTCGCAAGGACGCCGTCGAAGCCCACGGTCGGCAGGCCGGCCTCGATCATCTCGAGGGCCGTCCCGGCCACGTAGTCGAGCCAGGCGCCGCTCGGGGGCCCGATCCGGTCGAGGTCGAGCTCGGCGACCTCGCCGGTCGCCGCGAGCGCGAGGCGGACGCGTCGGTCCGACCGGGGGCGCCGCGCGATCCGGAGCTCGAGGTCGATCGCCACGGGAAGGACGAGCCCCTCGTTGTAGTCGGTGTGCTCGCCGATGAGATTCACCCGGCCGGGGGCACGGACGACCTCGAGGCTGCCGCCGGCCGCCCCGTCGGGGAACGCCGCGTCGAAGGCGACCGCCAGGGTCGCCGGGTCGAGGGCGGCTGCTGCGGCTGCCTGCGGATCCACGACTCCTCCTCACCGGCCGGGCGGCCCGTGACGGCATGGTAGCGACTGGAGTCGGCCCGGATGGCGATGCAACTCGGCTGGGCGCGAGGCGGTTGTACGGGCATGGACGTTCGCGCAGACCGCCCGCACCTGGTCGCGATATTGGACTATCCCGATAGGCCAATCTTCGGTATCATCCGGCGATGACTCGACCGACGACCCGCGACTGGCTCCTGTTCGGGTTGATCTCGCTGTTCTGGGGCAGCAGCTACCTGTTCATCAAGATCGGGGTCCAGACGCTCCAGCCGTTCACCCTGATCGCCCTGCGGCTGTTCTTCGGCGTCCTCGTCCTGTCGGTCGCGCTGCGGCTGTCGCGGGCGCCGATCCCGCGCGACCGGTCGACCTACGGGAAGCTCGTGGTCATGGCCGTCTTCAATATCGTCGTCCCGTTCAGCCTGATCACCTGGGGCGAGCAGTACATCGACTCGTCGCTGGCCACGATCCTCCAGGCGACGACGCCGCTGGTCACGATCGTCATCGCGTCGCTCGTGCTCGCCGACGAGGCGATCACCGTGGACCGGCTGGTCGGGCTGATCGTCGGGTTCGCCGGCGTCATCGTCCTGCTCAGCCACGGACTGAGCGGCGGCCGGGGCGACTCGACGCTCGGCGAGCTGGCCATCCTCGGGGCGTCGGTGTCCTACGCGGCCGGCAACGTCTTCGTCCGCGCCCGGATGCGCGGCCACCATCCGACCGTCCCGGCGTTCTTCCAGGTCGGGATCGCGCTCGTGATCATCACCGTCCTGATGCTCGTGTTCGAGTCGCCGGTCCAGCTGCCGACCACCGCCGAGGCCTGGTTCGCGGTCGTCTGGCTCGGCGTGTTCGGGTCGTCGCTCGCCTACCTGATCTACTTCCGACTGATCCACCGACTCGGACCGACCCGTCTGTCGCTGATCACCTACGTCATGCCGATCGTGGGGATCGTCCTGGGCGTGGCCGTCCTGAACGAGACGATCGACCTGCGGACGCTGATCGGGACGGCGATCATCCTGGGCGGCGTCGGACTGGTGAACAGCGGGCGCCGCTCGCGCCGGATCTTCGGCCGCGCGCCCGTACCCGCCGAGGCGCCGCCGACCACCTGAGCGTCCCAGCGCCGCCGGCTACGGCTCGACGGCGAGGAGGATCGCCCCGACCACGATCATGGCCGCCGCGGCCAATCGGCCCAGGCCGGCACGCCGGGTGGCCGCTTCCCCGAGCCGGAACGATCCCCAGCCCGAGACGAGGACGATCGCCGACTCGCGGACCGGGGCGACGGCGGTCAGCGGCGCGAACCGGAAGGCGATGAGCACGAGCAGGTAGGCCCCGACGGTGATCAGCCCACCGACCGCCGCACGGCCCCAATCGTCGGACCGGAGGAGCGAGTGGCGCTGGGCCCCGCCGGCCGGGGCGGCGCCCGGTCGACCCAGGGTCGGGTCGTCGAGGATGGCGACGTCGTCGGTCTCGGTCGCGACGGCCGCCGAGGCCAGTGCCAGACCCGATCGACGCCCGGGCGCGCCGATCGACGACCGCGATGCCGACCAGCAGGATCGCGGCGGTGAACCCCCAGATCATCGCCACGTACAACCACGGGGCGACGATCCGGGCCCCGTTGAGGTCGACCGCCGAGTACGACGCGATCGTCACGCCCGTCGCGACCGCCAGCCAGGCCGCCTGGCGCATCCTCGGCGTCAGCTCCGAGGAGCGGCGGAAGACGGCCCACGGCCGCTGGAGCGACAGGATCCCGACGAGCAGCAGCGCCACGCCCACGGTTCCGACCGGGCCGAGGCGCTCGCCGAGGAAGACGATGCCGATCGCGACCGCCAGCACCGGTGCGGTGCCCCGGGCGATCGGATAGACCAGCGACAGGTCCCCGCGGGCGTAGGCGGCCGAGAGCAGCGAGAAGTAGAGCGCCTCGAGGCTGCCCGAGGCCAGCGCGATGGCCCACGCCTCCGGCGGGATCGCCGGGACGATCGGTGACGAGCCACCCGACGGTCGCGGCAGGGATGAGCACGGCCGACCCGACGACCATCCCCCGCCCCGCCGTGCGCAGCGGGTCGTCGGCCGTCTTGAGCAGGATGTTCCAGCCGGCGTGGAGGACGGCCGCGGTCAGCAGCAGGGCGAGGACCGCGGGCGGCATCAGCGCTGTCCGCCCTCGGCCATCTCCTTGAGGATGCGCAGGTTCGTCTCGACGATCGTGGCGGCCGATCCGCGCCCGACCCGGACGAGCAGCGCGACCGACCGACCGACCGTCCAGAGATCCGCCCGGGCGACGATCCGCGTCCCACCGCCGGCGCCGGGCTCGAGCACCCACGACCGCTCGAGATGGATCCCGTCGCCGACCAGGATCGTCCGGAAGCGGGTCTCGGGGCGTGCCTCCAGGCTCTCCAGCCGGACGCTCGTCCGGAGCAACCCGAGCCGGAGACGTGCCGACCTGGTAGCCCCGGCTGCCGGCCAGCTCGGGGCGGGCGGCCCGAGGGTCAGCTCCGGGTAGAGGACGTCCTGGGCGGCGGGGTCGTGGAGGGTGGCCCAGACGGCGCGAGGGTCCGCCTTGACGTAGGTCCGTCGCTCGACGCTGCCGGTCGCGGTCACGTCGTGGTCGGTCGGGTCGGTCGGGTCACGCGCCGATCGGATGCCAGACCGTCTTCATCTCGAGGAAGGCCGCGATCCACTCGGGGCGCTGCGCCGCCCGGTCGTCGGTCCAGTCGAAGCGCTCGTCGACGACCCCGCGGGGACGCCGAGCGACCCGCTTGATGCTGTCCGCCGCCGAGCTCTCGACGTCGGCCTGGCTGGCGGGGGCGATCCCCCAGGTGTCGATCGCGTCGACGTCGACGTGCGCGGCGAGGACCGGGACGAGCTCGGCCTTCCGGCCGGTCAGGAGATTGACCACGCCGCCCGGGACGTCGGAGGTGGCCAGGACCTCGGTCAGGGTGACGGCGGCGAGCGGCCGCGTCTCGGACGCCAGCACGACCACGACGTTGCCACCGACGAGGGCCGGGGCGAGCCGGCTGACCAGGCCGAGCAGCGACGAGCGCTCGGGCGCGACGATCCCGACGACGCCGGTCGGTTCTGGGATCGTGAAGTTGAAGTACGAGCCGGCGACCGGGTTGGAGCTGCCGAGCACCTGGCCGAGCTTGTCCGACCAGCCCGCATACCAGACCCATCGGTCGATGGCGCGGTCGACCGCCTCGCGGGCGCGGGCCGCGTTGAGGCCCTCCCCCGCCGAGATCTCCGCGACGAACTGGTCCCGCCGGCCCTCCATCAGCTCCGCGACGCGATACAGGATCTGGCCGCGGTTCATCGCCGATCGGGCGGCCCACGGCTCGAACGCCTTGCGCGCCGCGCGAACG
The DNA here is from genome assembly GCA_963781845.1 of uncultured Chloroflexia bacterium. GTDB lineage: Bacteria > Chloroflexota > Limnocylindria > Limnocylindrales > CSP1-4 > Chersky-267. Next base: position 195,709 of record CAWAHN010000012.1, read on the forward strand.
GCGTCGCGAAGGTCCTTGCGCGACGCCTGACAGGCGTTGGCGAGCGGCGTCGCCGCCCGGCGTCTCGACCAGGTAGGTCCGGCCGGACTCGGTCCGCGGGAAGGCGCCGCCGATGTACAGCTTGTAGGTCTTGCGGACGTCGATCCGGGCCGTCGGGCTCGAGCCGAGATGGACCGACGGCACCTCAGCGATCCTCGAGCCGGACGTAGGCGAGCAGGCCGTGGAGCCCGCCCTCGCGGCCGTAGCCGGACTCCTTGTAGCCGCCGAACGGGCTGGCCGGGTCGAACTTGTTGAACGTGTTGGCCCAGATCACCCCGGCGCGGAGGCGCTGGGCCATCATCAGGATCCGGCTGCCCTTGTCCGTCCAGATGCCCGCCGACAGGCCGTACGGGGTGTTGTTCGCCTTCTCGATGGCCTCCTCCGGCGTCCGGAAGGTCAGGGTCGAGAGGACCGGCCCGAAGATCTCCTCGCGCGCGATCCGATGGCTCTGGGCGACGTTGGTGAACAGGGTCGGGCGGAAGAAGAAGCCGCGCTCGGGAAGCTCGCAGGCGGGCTGGTAGAGCTCGGCTCCTTCGGCCACGCCCGACGCCACGAGCTCGGTGATCTTGTCGAGCTGGGCCTTCGAGTTGATCGCCCCGACGTCGGTGTTCTTGTCGAGCGGGTCGCCGACGCGGATCGTCGCGAGGCGGTCCTTGAGCTTGTCGATGAGCGGACCCGCGATCGACTCCTGGACGAGCAGGCGCGACCCGGCGCAGCAGACCTCGCCCTGGTTGAAGTAGATCCCGTTGACGATCCCTTCGACCGCCTGGTCCAGCGGCGCGTCGTCGAAGACGATGTTGGCCGCCTTGCCGCCGAGCTCGAGGGTCAGGCCCTTGCCCTGACCGGCGATGCCCTTGGCGATGAGCTTGCCGACCTCGGTCGAACCCGTGAAGGCGACCTTGTCGACGCCCTCGTGGCGGACGAGGGCCATCCCGATCTCGCCGGGGCCGGTCACGATGTTGACGACCCCGGCCGGCAGGTCCGCCTGGCGACAGACGTCGGCGAACAGCAGCGCGGTCAGCGGCGTCGTGCTCGCCGGCTTGAGCACGACCGTGTTCCCGGCCGCCAGGGCCGGCGCGATCTTCCAGGCCAGCATCAGCAGCGGGAAGTTCCACGGGATGATCTGGGCGGCCACGCCCCGCGGCTTGGCGATCCGGCCCGGGAACGCGTACTCGAGCTTGTCCGCCCAGCCGGCGTAGTACCAGAAATGCGCCGCGGCGAGCGGGATGTCGACGTCGCGGCTCTCCTTGATCGGCTTGCCGGAGTCCATGCTCTCGAGCACGGCGAACTCGCGGCTGCGCTCCTGGAGGATCCGCGCGATCCGGAACAGGTACTTGGCCCGCTCCCGGCCCGGGAGACCGCCCCAGCTCTTGCCGGTCGCTCGGCGGGCCGAGCGGACGGCCTTGTCGACGTCCGCCTCGGTGGCCCGGGCGACCTCGGCCAGGGGCTGCTCGGTCGACGGGTCGATCGTCACGAACGTGCCGCCGCCCTGGGCGGCGACGTCCTTGCCGCCGATGAACAGGCCGTAGCGGCTCTTCAGCTTGACGATGTCGCGCGACTCCGGGGCCGGCGCGTACTCCCAGGGGACCGCCTGGCCATCGCCGAGACCCCAGCTGTTGGGGGCCTGCGGGTCGCTCGTGGCGGGGGTGGTCGCGGTCGGCTCGATGCCGGTCGTCGTCGACCCGGTCTCGGTCGTCATCGTCGGCATTATGGCACCGGGGGTCGCGGCGGCCGCGGATCCGGGTGGGTTGCGCGCGGCTCGGGGGTCGCTGGGCGGCTCCGGGATCCCTGCGCCGCCCGTGATGCGACTCGGTGCATCGGAACCAGTCGATCGGGCTGAGGCGCATGTCTCTGCGCCGCCGTCGTCACCGGCCCGCGTGGCGCGGATCGATGCGGCGACTCGCATCACCGGGAGACACCCGGTTCCCAGCGACGTGCGGCGCGGGTCGATGCGCCGACTCGCATCACCGGGAGACACCCGGTTCCCAGCGACCGCCGCGAACCCGGAGTAGACTCACCCGACAACCGAATACGCCTCCGGGGAGCGCGAACGCGCTGAGAGTGTGGCCGAGGCCACAGACCCGCCGAACCTGATCCGGCTCGTACCGGTGTAGGAAGCAGGCCGACCGTCGACTCGACGCCGTTCCCCACTTCGGGAGCGGCGTTCTTCGTTCGAGTCGGAGGTCCCGGGCCAGCGTGAACCATCGCCAACTCCTCGCCGCGGTCGCGGTGGCCTCGGTCGCGGGCGCGCTCATCGGTGGGTGCTCGGGGTCCGGGGCGACCGTCGGCGCCGCGTCGCCCAGCTCAGCGGTCGGCGTCTCGACCCCAGCGTCCAACGCCTCGATCCCGGCGCCGACGACCGCCTCACCGACGCCTGCCACTCCGAAGCCGGCGACCGCGACGGTCCGGCTCGCCCTCGACTGGACGCCGAACACGAACCACACGGGGTTCTACGTGGCGCAGGCCGACGGCACGTATGCGGACCAGGCGATCGACCTGCAGGTGATCCCGTACGCCACGACGAGCCCTGAGATCCTCGTGTCGTCCGGGGCTGCCGACTGCGGGATCAGCACCCAGGAGGGTGCGACGTTCGCGATCGCGGCCGGCGCGAAGGAGCGCTCGGTGATGGCGATCCTGGCCCACACGGCCACCGAGATCGCGACGCGCGATGACGGATCGGTGACGCGCCCGAAGGACCTCGACGGGAAGCTCTACGCCGGCTTCGGCCTGCCCCAGGAGGTCCCCGAGCTCCAGGCCGTGATCAAGCACGACGGCGGTACGGGGAAGTTCAAGGTCGCGACCCTCGACACGGCCGCCTACGAGGCGCTCTACGACGGCAAGGCCGACTTCACGATCACCTTCACCGCCTGGGAGGCGCTGGAGGCGCAGGAACGCGGGATCAAGCTCAAGACGTTCGCATTCACCGACTACGGCCTGCCCGACTCCTACGCCGTCGTGCTCGTCTGCAATGACGACTGGCTGACCGTCCACCCCGACGTCGCCCGGCGCTTCCTCGCCGCCACGGTGGCCGGCTTCGAGCAGGCGGCGACCGACCCCGACGGCGCCGCGGCCAAGCTCATCGCGTCCAACCCGGGGGTGTTCGACGAGAACACGGCCCTGCCCCTCGACTCGGCGCGGTACCTGGCCGAGCACGCGCTGTACGGGACGCCGGGCGCGGTCGGCCGGCAGACCGCGCAGACGTGGGCGGACTACTCGGGGTTCCTGTTCGACACGGGCCTGCTGGCCGGACCCGACGGGAAGCCGCTGCCGACACGACCCGACTTCGGGACCTACTTCACCGACGACTACCTGCCATGACCCGGGGCGACGAGCGTCCGACCAGGCCCGGGGCCGGGCGCGGGACGCTCGCGCGGATCGGTCCGGCGCTCGCCCTCGTGGCCGTGATCCTCGTCACCTGGGAGCTCGTCTGTCGGCTTCTCGAGATCGATCCGCTCACCCTGCCCGCCCCGTCGCGGATCCTGAGCGCGTTGTGGGACAGCCGGGCCGTGGCCGCCGGCCACGCCCTGACGACCCTGGGCGAGACGGTCGTGGGGTTCGGCATGTCGGTCGTCTTCGCCGTCACGGCCGCGCTGGCGATGGACCGATCCGACTGGGTCCGGCGGGCCGTCTACCCGATCCTCATCGCGTCGCAGACGATCCCGATCGTGGCGGTCGCGCCGCTGTTCGTCCTGTGGTTCGGGATCGGCCTGCTCCCGAAGGTCATCGTCGTCGTCGTCGTCACGTTCTTCCCGATCACGGTCGCCCTGCTCGACGGGTTGGCCATGGCGAGTCGCGACGCCACGGATCTCCTCCGTTCGATGGGGGCGAGCCGGTCGCAGCAGCTGCTCAAGCTTCGCCTGCCCGGCGCGCTGCCGTCGTTCTTCACGGGGTTGCGCATCGCGGTGACCTATGCGGTCGTCGCCGCGATCTTCGGCGAGGCGGTCGGGGCCGTCGACGGGCTCGGCATCTGGATCGTCCTGTCGAAGAACCTGTTCCGGACGGACCTCGTGTTCGGCGCGATCGTCGTCACGGCGGTCATGACGATCGCCCTGTGGCTCCTCGTCGGCCTGATCGAGCGCCTCGTCATCCCGTGGCATCGCGCGGCGCGAACGGCGGGCCGCTGACCCTCCCTCAGTCGATCGTGAAGTGGTCCGGGCCCTGGTAGCGACCGGTCCGCTCCTTCTCGATCTGCATCAGGACGTCGTTGAGCAGCGACGACGCGCCGAAGCGGAACCGCTCCGGGGTCATCCAGCGCGGCCCGAGCGTCTCGTACAGGACGACCAGGTATTGGATCGCCTCCTTGGCCGTCCGGATCCCGCCGGCCGGCTTCATCCCGACCGCTCGACCCGTCCCCCGTTCGAAGTCGCGGATCGCCTCGAGCATGACCAGCGTGACCGGCAGGGTGGCTGCCGGGGTCACCTTGCCGGTCGAGGTCTTGATGAAGTCGGCGCCGGCGGCCATCGCCAGGATCGAGGCCCGGCGGACGTTGTCGTAGGTCTCGAGCTCACCCGTCTCGAGGATCACCTTGAGGTGCGTCTCGGCGCAGGCGTCCTTGATCGCGACGATCTCCTCGAACACGGTCAGGTAGTCGCCGGCCAGGAACGCACCGCGGTCGATGACCATGTCGACCTCATCCGCGCCGGCCTCGATGGCCTGGCGCGTCTCGGCGAGCTTGACGTCGAGGAAGGTCTGCCCGCTCGGGAACCCGGTCGCGACGCTGGCGACGCGGACCCCCGAGGTGCCAAGCGTCTCGTGGGCCTCGGCGACCATCGCCGGATAGACGCAGATCGCGGCCACGTGCGGGATCGTCGGATCGCCCGGCTGCGGATGCATCGCCTTGACGCACAGCGCCCGGACCTTGCCTGGCGTGTCCTTCCCCTCGAGCGTGGTCAGGTCGATCATCCGAATCGCAAGGTCGAGGGCCCACAGCTTCGAGGCCTTCTTGATCGAGCGCTTCTTGAGCGCGTCGACCCGCTCGTCGACGCCGACCTGGTCGACGGGGCTGACCCGGCCGAGCAGTCCGCCGAGCGAGCCGGCGCCCCCGTCGAACGCCCGGATCAGCTCGTGGGCGCGCTCACGGGTGAGGCTGTCGGGATGCCGGATCGTGGTCATCGGTCGGTCAGGATACACCGCGCCCCGGGCGTCGCCGTGCCCGGGCGACCGCGACCGGCGGGCTGGTCGGGCACTGACCTAGCCGGGCGGCGTTCGATCCGCCGCCGTCCGACCGCTCAGGACGAGCGCACCCGCGCTGACGTACCCGAGCAGCGCCGAGCCGAGCATCGCAGTCGTCAGCCCGACGGTCACCGACATGAAGCCCATGACCGGCGGATAGACGATCGAGCCGATGACGGCGGTCCCGGCCAGGAACCCGCTGACGGCCGCGGACCGGTCGGGGAACCGGTCGCCGCCGATGGCCATGATCAACGGGTAGATCGGCCCGGATGCGAAGCCGACCAGCGCGAACAAGCGCGATGGACAGCTCGAGCGACGGCGCGACCAGCGCCACGATGATCGTCGACGCCGCCACGAGGCTCGAGGCGATCGCCAGGCGGAGGTGGTCGAACCGGTCGGCGAACCGAGCCGACACGAGGCGCCCGAGCAGGTTGCCCGCCCAGAACAGCGACAGCGCGGCCGTCGCGGTGCTCAGCGGTGCCGCGCTCAGGTAGCGCACCAGCCAGCTCGACACGCCGATCTCCGAAGCGACATAGCAGCCGATCGCGACCGCCAGCAGGATCAACGGAAGCGCGTAGCCGATCGATGCCGACGAACCGTCCCCCGGCCGATGATGCCGGCCGGACGGGAGTCCGGTGACCGCCAGCAGGACCGCCAACGGGAACGCCACGACCGTGGTCCCCAGGATCACGGCCTGCCACGCGACCCCGGCGTCGACCAGCCGCCCGACGATGAGCGGGGAGGTCAGGGCGCCCAGGCTGAAGAACAGGTGGACGCGGTTGAGCGCCTGTCCGCGCGAGGTCGGGTAGAGATCGAGGTAGAGGCCGTTGACGCCCCCGTCGATGGCCCCCGAGCCGAGGCCGAGCGGCAGAGCGGCGAGCAGGAACAGCGTCCAAGACGGGACGCTCCCCATCGCCACCAGGCCGACGCCGACGAGCGCAGCGGCGGACGACAGGACGGCCCGCCGCCCGAGCCGCTCGGTCAGGAACCCGCCGACGAGCGATCCGGACACGTACGCGACGGCGTCGACGAAGTAGAACAGCCCGATCCCGGCATCGGTCTGGCCGAACCCGCCTTCGACCGAGCGGATGAGCGACGGGACGAGCAGCCCGGTCCAGCCGATGAGCAGGAAGCCGAGGCCGCCGAGCACGGCCGCGCTGCTCCGGCGCTGGAGGATGGGGACGGTCACCCGCGAATCCTAGCGGCCGGCGGACCCGGTCGATCCCCCGCCGCTACCTCCCCGCGCGGACCTTGGGCAGCGGCGGCAGGCCGCCCTTGCCCTCGATGAGGTAGTGGCGGAACCAGGCTCCGACCTGGACCAGGTTCTCGACGCGGCGGAACGGGGTCCCCGAGCGGGTCAGCTCGTGGGTCTCGTCCGGGACGCGCATCATCCGGACCGGTCGCCCGAGCGAGCGGAGGACGGTGAACAGCTCCTCACCCTGTCCGATCGGCGTCCGGAGGTCCTTCTCGGAGTGCTGGATGAGCAGCGGCGTCCGGATCTCCTCGGCGTAGGTCAGCGGCGACAGGTCGCGATAGAGCGCCGGGTCCTCCCACGGCGCCGCACCGAACTCCAGCCGGCCGAACTCGGGACCGGCGATGTCGCCCGTCATCATCTGGCTGACCAGGTCGTTGACCGAGCGGCAGGTGATGGCAGCCCTGAAGCGCTGGTCGTGGCCGACGATCCAGCTCGTCAGGTAGCCGCCGTACGAGCCGCCGGTCACCCCGAGCCTTGACGGATCCGCGGCCCCGTCGGCGATGAGTGTCTCGACGCCGGCCAGCACGTCCCGGGTCGGGCCGTGGCCCCAGTCGCGGTGGTTCGCCGCGTTGAACGCCTGGCCGTACCCCTCGGAGCCGCGCGGGTTCGAATACCACACGCCGATGCCGGCTCCCGCCAGGCACTGGAACTCCCATGACGGGGACCAGCCGTACAGCGTGTGCGGACCGCCGTGGATCTCGAGCACGAGCGGCGCGGCGCGGCGCGGCCGGCGGCCGGGGTGGGCGACGTCGGACGCCGGCACGTGCCAACCCTGGACGAGGCGGCCGTCGACCGTGGACCAGCGGGTCTCGGGCTCGGCGAGGGCGATCCCGTCGAGAGCCGCTGCGTTGATCTCGGTCAGGCGCCGGAGCTCGAGCGGTCTCGTCACCCGACGCGCGGCCACGTCGAGCACGTAGACGTCGGGGGGCGTCGTCGGTGCCGAGCGGAGGACCGCCACGCGGGTCGAGCCGGCGGAGCGACCGGGCACGGCATCCCAGCCCGACAGGTAGTGGCGTCCTTCGGTCAGGCGCTCGAGCGCACCGTCGGCGACGGCGATCCGCCACAGCTCGTAGGCGCCGTCGATCGGGGCCGTGAACAGGATCGAGCCACCGTCGGCGGTCACCGCCAGATGGCCTTCCTCGCCGATCGTGAGATCGCTGTTCATCGAGGAGCCGGGCATCAGGTCGTGCCGGCCCGACAGGTCGCGACCGCCCCGCGGGCCGTTCTCCGAGCCATCCGCCGCGAACAGCCAGATGTCGTTCCGACTCCCCGCGGCGGCCGGGAACCGGTGGCCCAGGACGGCCAACGACCGACCGTCGGGCGCCCAGGCCGGCGAGCCGAAGAAGCCGCGCCCGCCGGTCACCCGTGTCCGGGCGCCGGTCGCGACGTCCACGACGAACACGTCGCTCCGCCAGCGGATGTCGCGCTCGGCAGCGGGATCGGCGGCGTACGCGATCCGGGTCCCGTCCGGGGACCAGGTCGGCTGCTCGACCCCACCGGCCACGTCCGTCAGGCGACGCGCCGAGCCGGTCGCCACATCGACGATCCACAGCTGCGGGAGCCGGGCGTAGGTGAAGCCCGCACCATTGAGCATGACCCGGAGCCGGTCGATGTAGTGGTAGTCCGCCGGCGGGGGATCCCCGGGTGCGGGTTTCGCGCCGGCCATGCCACGTCGCCGTGCGTCCTCCTCGCGGGTCGCCCCGTGCGACGAGCTGAGGACCGCCAGCCGGCGGCCGTCGGGCGACCAGGCGAACCCGTCGACGCCGCGCGGAAGGTCGGTCAGGCGGCGCGCCTCCCCGGGCCCGTCGAGCGGCAGGAGGTGGACCTGACCGGCGTCCTCCCGATCGTCCGGCGCACCCGGGAGCTCTTCGACGGCGAGGCGGCGATCCGACACGAACGCCAGCGTCCGGCCGTCCGGCGAGAAGCGCGGGTGACCGTCGCGCTTGGCGCCGATCGTCAGCTGGCGCGCCGGCGCGGAGCCGTCGGTCGGCACCGTCCAGAGCGCCTGTCGATAGCCGTCCTTCGACGGGGCGACGGTCTGCAGGGAGAACACCACCTGGCTCCCGTCGGGCGCCACGCGGGGGCCGGTCGCGACGCGCAGCGCGTAGAGGTCGTCGGGTCGCGGGGCACGGAGCACGGTCGTCTTGGCCATGGCCGCGAGTCTAGCCGGTACCATCGCGGGCGATGACGTCATCCGACGGCGACCAGCTGAGCTTCCGGATGGATCCCGAGCGTCCCGGCCCGCCGGCGGCGCTGAGGCACATGCTGGCCCGCACGGTCGAGACGCCGTTCGACGACGCGGACGACCTGTTCGAGCCGTGGTGGGGCGGCGAGCGTGCCTTCGCCTACGTCGATGTCGACCCGTCCAGCGGCGAGGGGTCCGTGCGGATCGTCGACCGGCGCGGTCGGGACCGAGCGGGCGTGCTACCGGAGCTGACCGGGACCGGTGGACTGATCGGCCGTCTGGGCGGTCATGCCGCGGTCCTCGACGGCTCGCTCGTCGTGGTCGACGCGGGCGGTCGGACGGACGCGGCGGGCCTCGCCGAGCGGCTGTCCGGCCGGCCCGCCGGGACCGTCGTGTACCTCGCGTTCGACCTCGTCGCCCTCGATGGGGTCCCGCTCCTGGCCGAGCCGCTCGAACGGCGCCGCGAACGCCTCGAGCGGACGGTCGAAGCCGGCAGCTCGGTCCTCGTCGTCCCGGCGATCCGCGGCGAGGGTCGAGCGCTCCACGCGGCGGCCAGTGCCCAGGGCATCTCCGCGATCATCGGTCGCCATCGACGCAGTCCGTACCTGTCGGGCGTCCGAAGCCGGCTGTGGCGACTCGTGCCGGCCGATCCGGCGGCCGCCGGGGGGGCGGCGGTCCCGACATCGGAGGGGGCTGGCACGGTCGACACGACCGACGGTCCGTCGGCTCCGGTCGGCACCACGCCGATCCTGGCCCTCATCCAGCGACTCCCGCTCGACCTCGGCGACTGAGTGCCAGGTCAGCCGATCGCGGTCCGGGCGGCGCGGAGGAAGTCGCGGATGCCTGGGCGCTGGCCGTACAACAGCACCCCGGTCGCGTAGATCCGCGACGCGAGGACGAGGACGACGGCGCTCGACGCCGCCAGGATCCCGGCCGACAGCAGGATCTCCCACGGTTCGACCCGTCCGACCAGGATCCGCGACAGCATCACGAACGGGCTCGAGAACGGGACGAACGACATGACGACCATGAACGTCGAACCGACCGTCCCGATCCCGGTGACGGCGATGATGTAGCTCGCCATCGAGATGAGGCTGAGCGGAAGGGCGAGCTGCTGCACGTCCTCCTGCCGGCTGACCAGGGAGCCGGCGGCCGCATAGAGGAGCGCATAGAGCACGAATCCGAGGACGAAGAACATCAGGAAGGCGGCCAGGATCGGCAGGGTCAGCCCCTGGAGCGGCGCCTCGCCGGCCGGCCCCGGGCCGAGCAGGAGCGCCGACAGCGGCTCCTGGAGAAGGACGACGACCGCGGCTGGGAGGAGGATCGCCACGTACTGCGTGAGCCCGGCGCCGCCAACGCCGACGACCTTGCCGACGAGGAGCTCGCGGGGGGTCGCGGCGCTGATGAGGAGCTCCATCACCCGGGTGCTCTTCTCGGCCGCGACGCTGGTCGCCACCCACATCCCGTAGATCGTCAACGTGATGAAGATCAGGATGATGAGGATCGTCGACAGGACCGCCCGGCTGGCCGTCGCCTGGGCGCCGATCGGGCGGCCGGCGTCGGTCGCGCCGGTGGTCGACTCGACCGAGAAGTTCGGCGGGCGGAACTGGGCACCGGCATCCAGCACGCCGACACCGAACGAGGCGAACTGCATCACCTGGCTGATCGTGCTGTCGGATGCACCCGACGTCCGGAACGTGAAGTCGAGGCCGCGGTCGGCCGCCCTGGAGACGGTCAGGACGCCGCGGAGGTCGCCCTCGTCGACGCCCCGGGCGGCCGCTCCGGCGTCGGCGAGCTCGACGAAGGCGTACGGCTTCCGCCACGTGGCCGGGTCGCTGCCGTCGGGCACCTTGTTGAGGATGCCGTCGAGGACCTCGATCGACTTCGTCCGCAGGTCCGGCTCGGCGCTGACGATCCCGATCCGGACGATGGTGCTCCGGTCGATGTAGCGGACGGCGATGGGAGCGAGCGCGAGGCCGACGGCGACGACGACGAGCACCATCGTGGCCGCCAGGAAGGTCCGCGTCCGGACCCGATCGAGGTATTCGCGCCGGGCGATGAGGGCGCCGTTCTTGCGGAGACCGGGGCTCGTCCGGCCGGCGCCGCTCATGACGGGACGGCCTCCGGAGTGCCGCTCGGGGTGAGCACCATGTCGGCGGGGTCGCCGGGTCGGATCCCGACACGCTCGATGAAGATCTCCTCGAGCGACGGGTCGGCGATCTCGAACCTGGCCACCCGATCGCCACGGTCCAGCACCGCCCGGAGGATCGCCTGCGGATCGACCCCGCGCGGCACCGTCAGCTCCACGTAGTCGGCACCCGGCCGGGTCAGCCGCGCGCCCTGGAACCCATCGAGCCAGGCGAGGTGGTCCGGCCCGTCCGCCCGACCGTCCTCGTCGAGGGCGATCCGGACGACCTGGCGCCCCGACGCGCGCTTGACCTCGCGGACCGCCCCGCCCACGACGACGCGGCCGCGATCGACGATGACGATCGACTCGCACAGCGCCTCGACGGTCTCCATCTGATGGGTGGAGAACACGAGCGTCTTGCCGCGGCCACGCATCTCGAGGAACGCGTCGCGCATGATCGCGCTGTTGACCGGATCGAGACCGCTGAACGGCTCGTCCATGATCAGGACCTCGGGGTCGTGGACGATCGCGGCGATGAACTGGACCTTCTGCTGGTTGCCCTTGCTGAGCTCGTCGGTCCGGCGGTCGGCGGCCGACGGGATCCGCAGTCGCTCGAGCCACTCCCGCACGGTCCGGGTCGCGTCCGACCGCTCGACGCCGTACAGGCCGGCAAAGAAGACCAGCTGATCGAGGACCGTCATCCTCGGGTACAGGCCGCGCTCCTCGGGGAGGTAGCCCCACGTCCGGCGCGGAAGCTCGTCGGTCGGGCGGCCGAGCCAGGTCGTGGCGCCTTCGTCCGGCTTGAGCAGGTCGAGGACGATCCGGATCGTGGTCGTCTTGCCCGCCCCGTTCGCCCCGAGGAATCCGAAGATCGCGCCGCGCTCGACCCGGAAGTCCATCCCGTCGAGGGCGACGACCGGACCGAACCGCTTGACGAGGCGGTCGATGACGAGGGCCATCACCGGAGCATACCCGCGACCCGCGGACCCGTCCCCAGGACGTTCGGTGCGGTGCGGACCGGGACCGGATGGTGGGGGCGAGCGGCGCCGCGCCCAGGCCCGCCGGCGCCGCGCCCGACCCGCGCACGCCCCGGTCCGATGCCGGATCGTCGCCTACAATCGGATCGTGACGATCCACGGTCCCGCCGCGGGCTCCAGCACCACCGCTGCGTCGAGCGCTGCCACCGCGCCTGCGAGGATCCACGCGGATCGTGGCGCGGGCACGCTCGAGATCGACTGGCGGGACGACCACCGGACCTCGTACGACGCGGTCACCCTCCGCTGGCTCTGCCCCTGCGCGTTCTGCCGCGGCGAGGCCGGGCTGCCGGGCTGGCTCGACTCCGCCCCGAAGCTGACCTCGGAACAGACCCGGCTCGTCGACGTGCAGCTGGTCGGCCAGTACGCGATCGCGCCGACCTGGGGTGACGGCCATCACACGGGGTACTACTCGTTCGCCACGCTGCGGGACATGTGCCCGTGCGACGAGTGCACGGCACGACGCTCGTCCGAGGGTCGGGCCACCATCGGCCGACCCGATCACGCCGGCCACGCCGGCGATCCAGGTCCCGAACCAGGAGACGACCGATGATCATCGCCACCACGCCGTACGTCGCCGGTCAGCGCGTCGCCGAGACCAAGGGCCAGGTCTTCGGGCTGGTCGTTCGGAGCCGCGGTCTGGCCGGCAATCTCGCCGCCGGGCTACGCTCGCTCGTCGGCGGTGAGATCCACGAGTACACGACCCTGCTCGAGGACACCCGTCGGCAGGCGATCGACCGGATGGTCGAGAACGCGACGCTCGTCGGCGCCAACGGCGTCCTGTCGATGCGCTTCGACTCGTCGGAGCTCGGCGGGACGATGTCGGAGATCGTGGCCTACGGGACGGCCGTCGTGCTCGTACCGGACGCGAGCGCCACCCCGAGCGTCGAGTAGTCCGAGGCACACCGATGCTCGGGACCGCCCGCGTCATCCTGATCGCCTCGGGGCTCGTGTCGATCGCCGGGGGCCTGGTCATCCTGGCCGCCGGGGGTCGCGGCTCGTTCATCGGCGCGCTCTCGCTGATCCTCCTCGGCATCGCCCTCATGGCGTCGGCGGGGCTCGAGCGACTCCGCTATCGATCGAACGCCCACGACACCCGGGCGGCCGTCCCCGGGCCCGCCGGAGGCGAGCCGCCCGGCCCGCTCGAGCCACGCTTCGAACCGACCGACGAGGTCTTCGTGGACCCCACCAGCCGGCTCCGGACCCGGGTCTTCCTGGACCGGCGGACCGGCGAACGTCGGTACCAGGCCGAGGAGTAGCGCGCCGGCCCTCGCGGGACTCACGGGTCGGTCGCCGACAGGACGTCCGGCCCAGTCCGGAGGTACCGGGGGGCCGTGCTACGCTTGGTGGCCACATCGACGCGCGAACGATCCATCGACGGTCATCTCGACGCGTCCCAAGACCACCGGGGAGCCACTCGTTCGATGTCAGCCGCACGGTCCGCCCGGGCCGAGAACCGTCCGACGCGACTTCGGCGCGTCCCGACCAAGGCGGGCCTGCGCTACATCAACCGTGAGCTGTCATGGCTCGACTGGAACGCCCGTGTCCTGTACCAGGCCCAGGACGCCAGGAACCCGCTCCTCGAGCGCGTGAAATTCCTGGCGATCTTCGCCAACAACCTCGATGAGTTCTTCCAGGTCCGCATCGCCGGCCTCCGCCAGCAGGCCGCGGCCCGCTCCGCCAGGGAGTCGCCCGACGGACTCTCTGCTGCCCGCCAGCTCGAGCTCATCCGACCGGTCGTCCGGCACCTCGTCGCGGAGCACTCGACGGCCTTCGCCGAGATCCGCAAGTCGCTCGCCGAACAGGGGATCTCGATCGTCAAGTACAGCAAGATCCCGGAGCATCACGCCCGCCTCCGAGAGCGCTTCATCGACGAGATCTTCCCGGTGCTCACGCCGCTGGCGGTGGACCCCGGTCACCCATTCCCGTACATCAGCACGCTCAGCCTGTCGATCGCGGTGGGCCTGCGCGACCCGGACAGCGGCGAGCGCCGCTTCGCCCGGGTCAAGGTGCCGCCCGTCCTGCCTCGCCTGATCGAGGCCGAGCCGAACACCTGGGTCCTGATCGACCAGGTCATCTCGAACAACCTCGATCTCCTGTTCACCGGGATGGAGATCACCGACGCGCACCTCTTCCGGGTGACCCGCAACGCGGACCTCGAGATCGAAGAGGACGAGGCCGGCGACCTGCTCCTGGCGATCGAGGAGGAGCTCCGGCGCCGGCGCTTCGGCGAGGCGGTCCGGCTGGAGGTCGAGCGGAGCATGCCGCTCGCGACCCGCCAGATCCTGCTCGATGGGATCGGTCTCGGCGCCGAGGACTGCTACGACATCGCCGGGATGCTCGACCTGACCGGGCTGTTCGAGATCGCCGGGCTCGACCGGCCGGACCTCCAGCTGCCGACGTGGACCCCGGTCGTCCCGCCCCGGTTGGTCCCGCCCGACGAGGACGAGCCGACCGATGTCTTCGCCGCCGTCCGGTTCGGCGACATCTTGGTCCACCACCCGTACGAATCGTTCGCCGCCTCGGTCGGACGGTTCATCACCCAGGCCGCGGAGGACCCCGAGGTCCTGACGATCAAGCAGACCCTCTACCGAACGTCGGGCGACTCGCCGATCGTGCGGGACCTCATCCGGGCCGCCGAACGAGGCAAGCAGGTCGTCGTCCTGGTCGAGATCAAGGCGCGCTTCGACGAAGAGGCCAACATCGTCTGGGCGCGCAAGCTCGAGCAGGCCGGCGCCCACGTGGTGTACGGGCTGGTCGGCCTCAAGACCCACTCCAAGGTCGCGCTGGTCGTGCGGCGCGAGGGCTCGCTCCTGCGTCGATACGTCCACATCGGGACCGGCAACTACAACCCCAAGACCGCCAGGCTGTACACGGACCTCGGGTTGATCTCGTGCCGGCCGGAGCTCGGGGCGGACGCGACGGACCTGTTCAACGTCCTGACCGGGCTGTCCCGCCAGCGCGACTTCCGCCGCCTGCTCGTGGCGCCGCACAGCCTGCGCAACCGGATCCTGGCCCTGATCGAGCGCGAGATCGAGTTCGCCAAGGCCGGGCGTGACGCACGGATCGTCCTCAAGCTGAACGCCATCGTCGACCCCGAGTCGATCACGGCGCTCTACCGGGCCAGCCAGGCCGGCGTGGACGTCGATCTGATCATCCGCGGCATCTGCTCGGTCCGTCCCGGAGTGCCCGGTCTGTCCGAGCGCATCCGGGTCCGCTCGATCGTCGGCGAGTTCCTCGAGCACTCGCGCATCTTCGGCTTCGCCAACGGCGGCATGCAGGAGTGGTACATCGGTTCGGCGGACCTGATGGAGCGGAACCTCGACCGACGGGTCGAGGCCGTCGTGCCGATCGAGGACGCCGAGGCGGCCGCCCGCATCGAGGCGATCGTCCGGACGATGCTCGCCGACGATCGCCGGTCGTGGCAGCTCGGGACGGATGCGGTCTGGCGGCGCACCGAAGAGCTGACCGGGGTCGAGGGCACCGTGGACACGTTCGCCGAGCATCGACGCTTCGCGCTCGAGGCCGCGCGCGACGCGACCGCGCCGCATCGACCAGGCTCGATCATCGGCTCGCTGGATCCCCGGGCATGACCGTCGAACGACCGCTCGAGATCGAGCTCAAGTACGCGGTCGCCGACCGGACCATCGGCGAGCGCCTGCTCGATGCCGACACCCTGGCCGGGTTCCGGGCGGTCGGCGCGCCGCGACCGACCCAGCACGAGGATCGCTACATCGACTCCGCCGACGGCGCCCTGGCACGGGCAGGCTACGCGGCTCGCCTGCGGACCTCGTCGAGCGGGACGATGGTGACGGTCAAGTCGACCGAAGAGGGCGAGGGGTCGCTCCATCGGCGTGAGGAGCTCGAGGGACCGGCCGACCGGACCCCGGAGGCCGCCGCCTGGCCGCCGTCGGCCGCCCGCTCGCTCATCCTCGAGCTGTGCGGAGACGCTCCCCTGCTCGAGCTGGTGACGATCCGCCAGTTCCGACGGAAGCGGGATCTCGAGCTGCCGAACGACGACGCGGCCGTCGAGCTCAGCCTCGACGAGGTCGACGTCGTCTCTCGCGGCCGGGTGGTCGAGCGTTTCCTCGAGCTCGAGCTCGAGCTGACTCGCGGCTCGGTCGCGGACCTTGCACCCCTCCAAGCCCTGCTCGACGGGCACCACGGCCTGACATCGGCGCCGGGGTCGAAGCTGGCGCGCGCGCTCCAGGCGGCGCGTCCGGCCGCCGCTCGTTCGGCGGCCCGCGCCCGACAGACCGAACCGGCGACCCGTCGGCCGCCGACGCGGTCCTCGTCGGCCCGAACAGCGCCGCCACCGCAGCCCGTGACGATCCCCGAACCGGGACCGGCGACCGGCGCCGCGACGCCGGCCCGGACCGGCGCGACGACGGATCGGACCGAGGTCCCCGCGCCGACCGACGTCGTGCAGACGGCCGAGCCCGCCGTGGCCGAGCCCGCCGAGGCCGAGCCCGCCGCGGCCGAGCCCGCCGTGGCCGGATCACCAAGCGGCGACCGCGAGCCGACCCCGCCCGAGCCCGCGGACGCGGTCCCGATGACGTCCGAGGACGGTCCGATCGAAGGGCCGGTCATCGACCTGGAAGCACTCGACGACACGCCCGAGCTGATCGAGGAGGCGGAGGCGGTCTCGCCGCCGATCCTGGGAGCGCCCTCGAATATCGAGCTGGTCGGGATGATCCCGGTCGGCAAGACCCCAGGGATCGGTGCCGACGACCTGCACGCGGAGGCCGGTCGGAAGGTCTTCCGGTTCCATCTGGCCCGGATGCTCGCCCGCGAGGAGGGGACCCGCGAGGGGACGGACCTCGAGGAGCTCCATGCCATGCGGGTGTCCACCCGACGGATGCGCGCTGCCTGGCGGGTCTTCGGCGACGGCTTCCGGCCGGACCGGACGGCGAAGTTCAAGCGCCGCCTTCGGACGATCGCGGCCCGGCTCGGCACGGTCCGCGACCTGGACGTGCTTATCGAGGCGACGACCGCATTCGCGGCCGCGTTGCCGAGCGGCGAGCGTGACGGGCTCGACCCGCTGCTCGACTCGTGGCGCGAACAGCGGGAGGCAGGACGGCGGCTCCTCATCCGCGAGCTCGACTCCGGCGGATATCGTCGGTTCATCGACGACTACAGCGAGTTCGTGGTCACCCCCGGCGCGGCCATCCTTCCCGTCGATCCGACCAATCCCCATCGGGTTCGCGACACCGCGGGGTCGCACATCTGGCGCGCCTACGAGCACGTGCGTGCCTACGAGTCGGTCTTGAAGTGGGCCGATGTGCCGACCCTGCACCAGCTCCGGATCGAGGCCAAACGCCTGCGCTACACCCTCGAGTTCGTGCGCGAGGCGCTCGGGCCGGAGGCACCCGCGCTCATCTCGCGGGTGGTCGCCCTGCAGGATCACCTCGGCGCGATGAACGACGCCGAGATCGGCGCGCACATGGCTCGGGCGTACCTCGTCGAGCACGCCGGCGACCTGACCGACGCCCAGTCTTCGGCGATCAGCCGTTACCTCGTGGCCCGTGAGCGCGAGGTCGCTCGACTCAAGCGAACGGTCGGTGTGCCGTGGCGAAGCGTGGCCGGCCTGACCTTCCGGCGCGCCTTGGCCCGGACGATCGCAGCGCTCTAGCCGGACCGCTCCGTGGGCCTGCGGACCAGGCCATCGCGCCACGCGGGTCCGTCGCGGAGGACGGCGCGGATGAGCCCCTCGCGGATGCCCTGCTCGGACGCTCGGATGCGCTCGATCCCATAACGCTCGGCCAGCGACGCGACGATGGCGGCGCCGGCCGGCATGATCCTGGCTCGGCGTGGGTTCAACCCGAACAGCTCGGCGAGCCGGTCCGCGCGCTCGCTGCCTGACATCGCGACCGCGAGGGCGATGCCGGCCGAAATCGATGATGCGCTCGCCGAAGCCGGGGCCGGTCGCGATCCGAGCGACGCCGTATGCGGTCCCGCCAACGGCGATGACCTCACCCAGCTCGAGGTCCGGCGCGGCCGCCACGATCCGATCCGCCTCGCGCCGCAACGCGAGCACCTGTGCCGGACTCGGTGGGTCGTCGACCACGACCGTGGCGGAGAGCCGTGACGCCCCGAGCGGAAGGCCGACAACGAAGGTGGACCCGTCTGCGCGCGCCACGACGATCTCCGTGCTCCCGCCGCCGATGTCGACGATCGCGAGATCCCGGTCGATCGGCCCCCCGGTGACGCCGAGGAGGGTCAGCGCCCCCTCCTCGTCCTGGTCGAGGACTTGGACCGGGACGCCGGTCGCACGCTCGATCTCGTTGCACGCGCGACCGGCGTCGGCAGCGTGCCGAAGCGGGTCCGTTCCGACGATCGCGATCGACTCCACGTTGAGGCGACGCCCCTCGTCGACATACGCGGCCAGCGTCCGAACGAGCTCGGCGCGGGCGTCGCGGCCGAGCATCCCCGCCGCCGCGATCCTCGAGCCGAGACCGAGGATCTCGGACAGGTCGAGCACGGGTTCGACGACGCCGTCGAACAGATCGCCGATGAGCAGGTGGACGGACGTCGAGCCGATATCGATCGACGCTGCGCGACGAGCCTGACTCACTCCCCTTCGGCCGGCGCCTCGGCGGTCGACGACTCCTGCCCGGCCGCAGGCCTCGACTCCTGCTCGGGGGCCGACCCAGGTGATCCCTCGGGCGTCGGCTCGGGCTCGGGCGTCGGCTCGGGCTCGGGCGTCGGCTCGGGCTCGGGCGTCGGCTCGGGCTCGGGCGTCGGCTCGGGCGTCGGCTCGGGCTCGGGCGTCGGCTCGGGCTCGGGCGTCGGCTCGGGCTCGGGCGTCGGCTCGGGCTCGGGCGTCGGCTCGGGCTCGGGCTCGGGCTGGGGCTCGGGCTCAGGCGTCGGCTCGGGCTGGGGCTTGGGCTCAGGCTGGGGCTCAGGCTCAGGCGTCGGCTCGGGCTGGGCTGGGGCTCGGGCTCAGGCTGGGGCTCAGGCTCAGGCGTCGGCTCGGGCTCAGGCTGGGGCTCGGGCTCAGGCGTCGGCTCGGGCTGGGGCTGGGGCTCGGGCTCAGGCTGGGGCTCAGGCTCAGGCGTCGGCTCGGGCTGGGGCTGGGGCTCGGGCTCAGGCTGGGGCTCAGGCTCAGGCGTCGGCTCGGGCTCAGGCTGGGGCTCGGGCTCAGGCGTCGGCTCGGGCTGGGGCTGGGGCTCGGGCTCAGGCTGGGGCTCGGGCTGGGCTGGGGCTCGGGCTCAGGCTGGGGCTCAGGCTCAGGCGTCGGCTCGGGCTCAGGCTGGGGCTCGGGCTCAGGCGTCGGCTCGGGCTGCGGGCTCAGGCGTCGGCTCGGGCTCAGGCTGGGGCTCAGGCTCAGGCGTCGGCTCGGTCGTCGGCTCAGGCCGGGGCACGGGCTCCGGCGTCGGCTCGGTCGTCGGCTCAGGCCGGGGCACGGGCTCCGGCGTCGGCTCGGTCGTCGGCTCGGGCTCGGGCTCCGGCTCGGGCTCCGGCGTCGGCTCGGGCTCCGGCGTCGCCTCGGGCTCGGGCTCCGGCTCGGGCTCCGGCTCGGGCTCCGGCGTCGGCTCGGGCTCGGGCTCCGGCGTCGGCACGGGCTCGGGCTCCGGCGCCGGCTCTGGCGCGGATCCGATCGGTTCGTCGGCGAGCGCGTCGGCCTGGGTCGCTTCCGCCTCGGTGGTGCGACGCCGCGGCCGATGGTGCCGGTTGCGAGAACGGCTTGCGGGCTCTGGCTCCACCGGCTCGGTCGGCTCGGGCTCGGCCGCAGCAGTCGGCTCCGGTTCGGCCGCCTCCGCGGGGAGGGCCTCGGTCGCGACCGCCTCCGCCTCGACCGGGCGACGGCGGGGCCGATGATGCCGGTTGCGACGACGGGTCGGCAGGGTCGGCGGCTCGGCGGCCTCTTCCTTGATCTCGGCAGCGACCGAGGTGGCCATGTCCTTGACGGTCTGGCCCCCGGATGCTCGCGCATTGGCGGCCATCAGTTCCGACAGCTCGGTCAGCAGCCCTTCGATCTGGGTCACCTCGGATCGCGCCGCCTCGAGCTGGGACCTCCGCTTGGCCGCGTCGGGCCCCGTTCCGTCCCCGAGCTGGCGGATCCGCTTGCGTTCCTGCTTCCGGGCTCGTTCGAGCCGACGCTCGAGGCGCCCGAGCAGCTTCCAGGCTTTCCTGAACGCGCGGTCGGCGTCGTCGGCGTCGTGCTTCGCGGCTGCTTTCGCCATCCCGACCTCCATGCGGCTGTGCCGTCAATCGTGCCACGACGGCCCAGTGCGTGGGTCGGCGGCACGTCACGGTCCCGGTGGACGGCCCCGGATCGTTAACAAATGGCGAATGGCACGCTGACCGCCTGTTCATCGGCGCCACCCAACCTCGAACCATAACGACCAAGCCACAGGCGGGCCGCTGATGTCCGCCGCCCGGAGGAGTCCATCGACGTGACCACCACGACCCCGAAGCGCTTGGCCGCGCTAGCCTTCGTCGCCGCCCTGGCGGCCAGCGCCTGCTCGAGCTCCGGCTCGACGGCTGCGCCGACCACCGCCGCAACCACCGCGGCGACGCCGGCCCCGACGGTCGTCGCTTCGACCGCCCCGGCCTCCGCCGCTGCGTCGCCGGCCGCAACCCTCCCGGAGCCGGTGTCGGCGAACATCACCCTCCAGGGCGCCGGGGCGACCTTCCCCACGCCCCTCTACAACTCCTGGTTCGAGGCCTACACGGCGAAGTACCCGCAGGTCCTGTTCAACTACCAGTCGATCGGCTCGGGTGGCGGAGTCAAGGCGTTCACCCAGCAGACGGTGGACTTCGGGGCATCGGACGCCGCCATGAAGGACGAGGAGATCTCGGCACTGCCAAGCGGTACCAAGGTCCTCCACGTGCCGACCGCGCTGGGCGCCGTCGTGATCATCTACAACCTCGACGGGGTCGACAAGCTTCAGCTTGACAGCCAGAACGTGGCCGACCTGTTCCTCGGCAATATCACCAAGTGGAACGACCCCAAGATCGCAGCGAACAATCCCGGCGTGACCCTCCCCGATGTCGCGGTCAACGTCGCCCATCGATCGGATGGGTCGGGCACCACGAATGCGTTCACGACCTACCTCGATGCCGTCAGCCCCGACTGGCATACCAAGGTCGGAGCCGGCAAGGAAGTCCAGTGGCCGGTGGGTCAAGGAGCGGCCGGGAACGATGGTGTCGCCGGCGCGGTGAAGCAGATCCCCGGTTCGGTCGGGTACGTCGAGCTTCAGTACGCGACCCAGGCGAAGATCGCATCGGCATTGATCAAGAACGCCGACGGCAATTACGTTCCGGGCTCGACCGATGGCGTGACCGCCGCGGCAGAGGCGATCGCAGCGAACTTCCCGGCGGATGCGCGCCAGGCGCCGATCATCAACGGTGCGGGTCCCACGACCTACCCGATCGCTTCCTACACCTACCTACTGCTCTACCAGGATCAGACGGACAAGAGCAAGGGTCAGGACCTCGTCGCCTTCACGGCATGGGCCCTGACGGACGGACAGGCGATGGAGGCGGGCCTGGGATATGCCCCGCTCCCGGCACCGGTCCAGCAGCAAGCCCTGGCTTCGCTCCACACGGTCACCTCGGGCGGCGCCCCGATCTGGCCCTGAGCACCTCGTTCCAGGAACTCGATAGCCCCGCCCGGCCGGCGGGGCTATCGCTCCATCTCCCGCGGACGGAGCGCGGTCCGGCCGATCTGCACGCCGTAAGCTCACTCGCACAGGAGAGTCCCCGGTGACGACGCTCAGGCAGTCCGGACGCCTTACCTCTGGATCGCGGGCGCGCTGGCTGAGTGCCGACCGGCTCTTCCGCGGCGGGTCCGGGGTGTTCGCATTCGGGATCATCGTGCTCCTCGCCGGGATCGGCACACTCCTGTTCATCAGTTCGATCCCGACATGGCGGACCTTCGGGCTGGCGTTCATCACGGGCACGGTCTGGAACCCGGTCACATCCGTCTACGGCGCCCTTCCGTTCATCATCGGGACGCTCGAAACCTCGTTCATCGCTCTCCTTCTCGCTGCCCCGCTCGGCCTCCTCACGGCGATCTTTCTTGCCGAGCTGGCTCCGCGACGGGTCTCCGTCCCGGTCAGCTTCCTGATCGAACTCCTGGCTGCGATCCCGAGCGTGGTGATCGGCCTCTGGGGCGTCTTCGTCCTGAGCCCATTCCTGCGCGGAACGATCGAGGCCGGGATCTCGGACACGATCGGCAAGTACGTGTCGTTCCTCGCCGGTCCGTCGTTCGGTGTCGGGATCTTCGCCGCAGGGGTGATCCTGGCGATCATGATCCTGCCGACGATCGTGTCGATCTCGCGGGAGGTGATCATCGCGGTCCCCAACAATCAGCGTGAGGCGATGCTCGCCCTCGGCGCTACCCGCTGGGAGACCGTCAGGAAGGCAGTGATCCCGTTCGCGCGGTCGGGGATCATCGGGGCGATCATCCTGGGGCTCGGACGAGCCCTGGGCGAGACCATGGCGGTCACCATGGTGATCGGCAACAACACACGGGTCCCGACCCGGCTGTTCGACCAGGGACAGACGATCTCGTCCCAGATCGCGACGACCTTCAACGAGGCGGGCGTCGGGCTCCAGACTTCGGCCCTGATCACCCTCGGGTTCATCCTTCTGATCATGACCATCAGCCTGAACATCGTGGCTCGGCTCCTCGTCCGGCGCGTCGCCGGCGACGGCGTCGGCCAGGCCACGGGAGGCTGACAGATGGCCGTCGCCAGTCGCGCGATCCCCGCGTCGCTCGTCCGCTCAGGCACGGATCGCCGTCGCGCTTTGACCGATCGTCTGTTCCGTGGCCTCTCCTTCGTCGCCGCGGTGATCTGCGTCATTCCGCTGTTCCTGATCGTGGCCTACGTCGTGATCAACGGGATCGGTGCCTTGAACCTCGACCTTCTGACGAAGGCGCCGAAGGCCCTTGGGGTCGGCGGCGGGGCGGAGGCGGCGATCCTCGGGTCGATCCAGATGGTCGCACTCGCATCGCTGATCGCCATCCCTGCCGGCATCCTCGCGGCCGTTTATGTGAGCGAGTTCAGCCACCGCCGCTCGGCGACGGTCATCCGCTTCTCAGCCGACGTCCTCGTCGGGATCCCGTCGATCTTGATGGGGATCTTCGTATTCACGTTCCTGGTCCTACCGTTCCATCAGTACAATGCGTTCGCTGGCAGTGTGGCTCTCGCCTTCCTGATGATCCCGATCATCATGCGAACGACCGAGGAGATGCTCCGGCTGGTGCCGGGAGACCTCCGCGAGGCATCGTTCGCGCTCGGCGTCCCGACCTGGAGGACGGTCCTGTCGGTGATCCTGCGCACGGGCTTGCCGGGGATCCTGACCGGGGTGATGCTGGCGGTCGCCCGCGCGGCGGGCGAGACCGCGCCCCTCCTGTTCACGGCCCTGGGCAGCCGGTTGGTGAACGTCGGGGACTGGTCGAAACCGATGGATGCTCTGCCGATCTTCGTCTACACGAACGCCAGGCAGCCGATCGCGGCCCTCAATGAGCAGGCGTGGGGGGCCGCCCTCCTCTTGCTCATCTTCGTCCTGACGATCAACGTCCTCGTCCGAGCTCGAACGTGGAGCACGCGCTCCCGATGAAGGAGATCCCAGAGATGGCCATCGAATCGCCGGACAGGGCGGGTGAGACAGCTGCGATGGCACCGTCGAACGGCGCGTCGCCGAGCGACGCACCGGCGCGCACTCCAGACACCATCCCACACGGTTCGCCGGGCTCGACCTCGCCGACGCCGGTCGGGACGGGCGCCATGGAGGTGCGGGCGCTCAACGTCTACTACAGCGCGTTCCGCGCCGTCCGCGACGTGTCGCTCCCGATCACGCCCCAATCTGTCACGGCGCTGATCGGTCCATCCGGCTGCGGCAAGAGCACCTTCCTGAGGACCCTCAACCGCATGCACGAGGTCATCCCCGGTGCCAGGGTCGAGGGCACCGTGACCTTGGATGGCGTCGACGTCTATGACACGCGGATCGATCCAGTCCAGCTCCGGCGGGTCATCGGGATGGTGTTCCAGCGGCCGAATCCGTTCCCCACGATGTCGATCTACGACAACGTGGTGGCCGGCCTGAGACTCACCGGCAGACACTCGAAGTCGAAGCTCGATGAGGTCGTTGAACGGTCGCTCCAGCGAGCCGCCCTGTGGAACGAGGTCAAAGACAAGCTGCGCCAGAGCGGCGTCTCCTTGTCCGGCGGACAGCAGCAGCGCTTGTGCATCGCCCGGGCCCTCGCCGTGGACCCGGAGGTCATCCTCATGGACGAACCGTGCTCGGCACTCGACCCGGTCGCGACGCTCAAGATCGAGGAGCTGATCACGGATCTCCGCGACCGGTACACGATCGTCATCGTGACCCACAACATGCAGCAGGCGTCGCGAGTGAGCGACCAGACGGCCTTCTTCACGATGGGCGAGGATCGGGCTGGCTACCTCGTCGAGATGGGTCCGACCAAGGAGATGTTCACCAGCCCGAGGGACCAGCTCACCGAGGATTACGTCAGCGGCCGGTTCGGCTGAGAGGAGTGTCATGACCCCCGACCGCCAGAGCACCGATCTCGTCCGTGACCAGGTCGCGACGATCGCCCAGGACTCAGGGCACTCCGTCCGACCCGAGCTCGACCGCGGCCAGCGCGAGATCAAGGAAGGCGTCCTCCGGATGGGCGTCCTCGTCGAGGACCAGATCCTGGCCGCCCTCGAGGCGCTCGTCCGCCACGACGCGGAGAAGGCGTTGGCCGTGATCCGCGACGATCGCCGGATCAACGAGGCGCAGTTCCACCTGTCATCGCAGATCGCCACGGTCATCGCGACGCAACAACCGGTCGCCCGTGACCTGCGCTTCCTGCTGTCGCTCGACCACGTGACCTACGAGCTCGAGCGAATGGGCGACCACGCGGCGTCGGTCGCCAAGCAGGCGCGCAAGCTCGCTCCGTTCCCACCGCTCGGCGACTACCGCGGCCTGCCCGAGATGGCCCGGCTGACCGCATCGCTCGTGCGCGGGATCCTGAGTGCCCTGGTCGACATCGACGAGGCGGCCGCGCGTGCCGTCGCGGCCCGGGACGACGAGGTCGACGTCCTCTACCATCGGACGTTCGAAGAGACACTCGCCCTGATGAGGGCCGATCCGGCCAACGTCGACCCGGGCACCCGGATCCTGTTCTCGGCGCACTACCTCGAGCGGATCGGGGATCGGGTCACCAACATCGCCGAGGACATCGTGTTCCTCGCGACCGGGGAGATCGTCGACCTCAATCCGTGACGACGTCGCCCGCCATTCGTGACATCCTGACGGGATGACGATCGAGTTGTACCTGCTCCGGCACGCCCATGCCGGCGACCCGATGAAGTGGGAGGGATCGGACTTCGACCGGCCGCTGTCGGCCAAGGGCCGCGACCAGGTCGAACGGCTCGGGTCCCACCTCGCCGGTCTCGGGTTCGACGCCGACGCCATCGTCACGTCGCCCCGGCTCCGGGCGCGCGAGACGGCCGAGCTGTTCGCGGCGCACCTCGGGATCCGCCCGGTCGTCGACGATCGGCTGGCCGACATCCTGTCGCCGGCGACGATCGACGGCATCCTGGCCGATGCCGGCGATCCGGCCTCGGTCGTGCTGGTGGGGCACGACCCCGACTTCAGCGAATCGCTCGGGCTGCTGACCGGCGCGCTGGACATCGTGATGCGCAAGGGTGCCATGGCCAGGATCGACATCGCCCGCCCGCTGGCGGCCGGGACGGGGGTCCTGCGCTGGCTGCTGCCACCCGAGCTGCTTCGCCCGCCGAAGTAGGCTCTACTCCCGCGTCGGCCGCCGGCCGGTCCGTCGGGAGCAATCAGCTCGTCAGGACCGCCGGGAAGGGCAACGCGACCGCGTCGGGGGCGATCCGGCTCCGCCCGTCGGCGTCGAACCGATCTAGTCCGAGATCGGTGAGGTCGACCAGGTCGGTCCGGCCGGTCGCGACCAGGTCAGCGGCGACCCGGGACACGCCGGGACCCCACATCATCCCGTGGCCCCCGGGTGACGCGACCCACAGCCCCGGGATCGGGGCTCCGCCCGGATCGAGGCCCGGACCGAGGATCGGCAGGTGGTCGGGTGTGAAGTCGATCGTCGCCGCCCACGCACGGCGCAGCCCGAGGCCGCGCGCGGCCGGCACGAAGCGGTCGAGCCGACGGCGCATCCGACGCAGGTAGGGCCAGTCGATCTCGGTCGCCGGCCCGGGTGGCTCGTCGGGATTGCTCATCCCGAACAGGAGGCCGCCGTCCTCGAGCCGCCAGTACAGGCCGCGGGCAAGGTCGAAGACCATCGGCTGGCGCGCGACGTCGAAAGCAGGGTGGGGTTCGGTGACCGCGATCTGATGCCGGACGGCGCCGGCCGGGATGCGGACGCCGGCGATCCGTCCGACCTCCCGCAGGGTCGGACCGCCGGTCAGCAGGACATGCTCGGTATCGATCGCGCCGGCGCTCGTCTCGACGCCGACCACCCGGCCGCGGTCCAGCCGAAGGCCCGTGAAGGCCGTCCGCTCGCGCAGCTCGACCCCCGTCTGTCGCATCGCGAGCGAGTAGGCGAGGACGTTCCGTGGCGGGTCGATCGCGCCGTCGGTGGAGATGAAGCTGCCACCGCGATGGCCGCCGGGAGCGAGCGTCGGGACCTCGGCGCAGGCCTCGGCCGGGCTCAGCCATCGGACATCGAGTCCGACCCCGCGCTGCATCGCCACGCGGGCCTGCCCGTCGCGCTCGTCCTGCGCGCTGACCGCGAGGATCAGGTAGCCGAGCTCGCGGAACCCCGAGTCCGTCCCGTAGCGTGCCGCCTGGCCGTGGTAGAAGGCGATCGTCCAACGACCGAGCGCGACCGTCGCCGGCGTGCCGCCCTGGGCACGGACGATGCCCGCGGCCCGGCTGCTGGCGCCGCTGCCGGCGATGCCGCGCTCGACGACGACCACCCGCCCGATGCCGTCCTCGCGGGCGAAGGTCGCGGCCCAGCCACCGATCGTGCCCGCTCCCACGACGACCAGGTCGGCTCGTTCCCGACGGGCCATGCCATCCCTCCAGCCTCCGGATCGTGGCGAGGATACGGGCGCGGGCCCTCCGGCGGGCCCGGACGTCCCGGCCCACGAACCGGCGGCGATCAGGCCATAAGCGGTCAGGCCGTCCGCCGTCAGGCCGTCAGGGCCTCGCCCTCGACGCAGATCGCACCGACCCCGAGCTCGACGAGACGGGTGTAAGCGGACCGCTTGGTCACGGTCCATGACGCCACCTGCAGGCCGGCGCTGCGCGCTGCGCGGACGTTCGCCGGAGTGAGGGACGACCACTCGATCGACACGCCGACGCAACCGCCCTCCACGGCCCGCCCGATGACGGTCCGGTTGAGGGTCCGGGCGTTCAGCCAGCGCGGCCAGGTCGGCACCAGTCCTTCGATCCGGGCCAGGACGGCCGGATCGAATGCCGAGATCACGGCGTCCCGCAGCTCGGGCCCGCGCCCGGCGGCAAGGACCTCGATGAGCGGCCGCCCGAACGACTCCTTCAGCTCGACGTCGAGGAAGGCCCGGCGTGGCAGGGCGGCCAGGACGGCATCGAGTCTCGGGACGCCGAGCCCGTCGAGCTCGGCGGCAGTGAGCGCCCCGATGGCCTCCGGCCGGCCGTGGGTCCGCTCGAGGGTCTCGTCGTGGAGGAGCATCGGCACCCCGTCCGCGGACGACCGGACGTCGAACTCGACCCCGTCGCAGCCGGGCACGTCCATCGCCCCGACGACCGCCGCGAGGCTGTTCTCCGGATGGACCCGATGGTCGCCGCGATGGGCCAGACGGAGCGCCGGGACGACGGCCATCAGCCGATCCGCAGGTGAGCGGACAGCCCCAGGTGGTCGGACGGGTAGAGGGTCGGGTCGTCGACGGCCGGTCGGTCGAACGCCAGGCGACAGTCGTCCACCGCGACCGTTCCGCGGACCCAGATGTAGTCGAGGCAGTCCGGGTCGCCGTCGGTGTCCATCGCCGGAGCCTGCAGCCCGGACGGCCAGGTGACCGCCGGCTCGGCGCCGTTGGCCTCCCGATACGACGAGCGGAAGCCGGCCGCGGACATCCGGGCATAAGCCGGTTCCCCGGGATCGGCGTTGAAGTCGCCGACGACGACCTGGGCGGTGGTCGACGGCCCGGAGTCGAGCCAGGCCAGCAACCTCCCCGCCTGCTCGTCACGCTCGGTCGCGGCCGGGACGGCGTGGTGGAGGTGGGTGACCGCGAGGAGGGCCGTCGCGCCGTTCGGCAGCGCCACGACGGCCCGCTGCGCGGACCGCTCGAGCCCGAGATCGAGCCGCTCCGCCAGCGTGGGTTCGAGGCCCGCCCGGACGAGCAGCGCATTGCCGTACTCGGGGCGGCCGGCCCAGCCGCGGACCGACCGGTACTCCCCCGCCCCGGCGGCGCCGATGAGCCGGTCCTGCTGCATGACGTAGACGACCTCCTGGAGCCCGATGACGTCGGGCTGGAGCGCCGCGAAATCGGCCAGGATCAGCGGCAGGCGCTCGTCCCAGCGGTCGGCCAGGTTGAGGATGTTGAGCGTCGCGACGTGGAGTCGATCCATCCTGGTCAGGCTGCCGCCGGGACGAGGATCGGGAGGGCGAACGAGAAGGTCGACCCGCGGCCTTCCTCGGACTCGACCCGGATCCGGCCACCGTGCGCCTCGACGACGTGGCGCGCGATCGCCAGGCCGAGACCCGTCCCACCGCCCCTGCGGCGCGCCTTGTCGGCCTTGTAGAAGCGCTCGAAGACGCGCGCCTGGTCCGCCTTCGGGATCCCGATGCCGTGGTCCTCGACCGACACGATCACGTCCTCCGCGGTCGTCTCGACCCGCACGACGACCTCGCCGCCGTCCGGGCTGAACTTGACCGCATTGTGGAGGAGATTGACCAGGACCTGCCCGAGCCGGTCCTCGTTGCCGCGGACCGGCGGCACGGCCTCCGGGACCTCGGTCCGGAGCTCGACGCCCTGGCGCTCCGCGAACAGGCGCAGGCGCTCGACCGAGGCGACGGCGAGCCGCCCGAGGTCGACCTCGTCGAGCAGGAGGAGCGGGCCGCCCGATTCGATCCGCGACAGGTCGAGCAGCTCCTCGACCATCTGGACCAGGTGGTCGGTCTCGACCTCGATCTTGCCGATCCGGTCGCGCATCCTCGGCGGGATCGCCTCGCCGGCCTGGTCGGCCTCCCGGACCAGGGTCTCGGCCAGCAGGCTGACCGTCGTCAGCGGGGTGCGCAGCTCGTGCGACAGGTTGTCGATGAATTCGGCCCGGATGCGCTGGAGCCGGCGCAGCTCCGAGACATCCTCCATCACCAGCCAGATCCCGGCGACCGGTGAGCGGCGGGCGCGCACGACCAGGGTCGGACCGTCGTCGCGCCGGAGGGTCAGCTCACCGTACGCCGACCCCGACTCCCGGGCGGTCTCGGCGACGCCGTCGATGACCGGGTCGATGAACGCCTCGATCGCGCTCCGACCGACGAGTGACCCCGGCGGCCGGCCGAGGAACTGGTGGGCGGCCTGGTTGGCGACGTCGACGATCAGCCGGTCATCGAGCCGCACGATCCCGACGCCGATGATGTCGAGCAGGGCGGCGCGATCCCGGACCACCTGGCCGGTCTGCCATTCGGCGGTCCCGGCCCGGTCGAGCAGCACGTGGATCGCCTGCTCGGGGTCGATCGACCCCGGGTCGACCGACGGGCCGGCCGGATCGTCGGACCCGGCCAGGGACTCGCGGATCCGGGCGATCTCCCGACCGCGGAGGATCGCCAGCACGGCCGCGACCCCGAGCAGGATGGCCTGGATGACGATGAACCCGACGACGAGCGTGTCCACGAGCGGAGCATCGCACACGCTCGGGCGAAGGGCTGGTCCGAGCCGGATGGGATAGAGTTGGACCCCGTCGACCCGACCCAGGAGGCCCGTCCTTGCGACTTCGGATGATCCCTCGCGAAGAGCGCTTCTTCGACCTCTTCGTCGAGGATGCCGCGAACGTCCTGGCCGCCGCTCGGATGCTCGACGAGATGCTCCGGACCTTCGACGACCTGCCTCGCCGGACCGCCGAGCTCCGCGACGCGGAGCATCGCGGCGACGAGATCAGCCACGACATCGGCCGACGGCTCGAGAGCACGTTCGTCACGCCGTTCGATCGCGAGGATATCCACAGCCTGATCAGCGGCCTGGACGACGTGATCGACTTCATCGAGGAGATCGGCGACACGTTCGGGCTGTATCGGATCGGCGCCCCGACCGCGATCGCCATCGAGCAGTCGGCGATCATCGTCAAGCAGTGCGAGCTCCTGCACGAGGCGCTCATCAACCTGCGCGGGTTCAAGGGCCTCGATCGCTACTGGATCGAGGTGCACCGGCTCGAGAACGAGGGCGACCAGCTCGTCCGCAAGGCGATCGCCGGACTGTTCGACGGGGAGCCGGACCCGATCGAGATCATCAAGTGGAAGAAGATCTACAACCTCCTCGAGTCGGCGGTCGACGCGTCCGAGGACGTGGCCAACATCATCGAGCGGATCGTCGTCAAGCACGCCTGATCGGGCCGGCCGCGCGAGCGGTCGAGCCCCTTGCGCCGGACGGCGCGGGTTCCGATACTCCACGGACGATGGGGATCCTCGACAAGGCCCGACAAGCCGCCGAGCAGGCGGCGGATGCGACCCGGGTGGCGGCCGATGAGGCCCGCCGCCGAGCCGAGGGTGCCGCCACCACCGTCGGGACGACCGTCGCGGACCTCCCGCCCGGTTCGGATCTGATCGAGCTCCCGCCCGACCCGCCGGGCATCCGCGCCGACTGAGCGCGAGGCGATCAGCCTCGGGCGCCCGCCTCGAGCGACCGCCAGCGCCACTCCATGGTCGCCGTCAGCGGCCGCCCCGGCTCGACCACCACCGGCCGGATGTTCAGGGCGTCGGGCGGACCGGTCTGCGGCTCGACGCAGATCGCATGGTCGGGCTCGGTGTAGACGACCCAGTCGGACGCGTCCGATCGCAGCTCGAGCTCGAGCAGGCCGGGCCAGCGGACGATCGGGTCGGAGCGCAGGTCGGTCATGCAGTCATCCCACGGCCCGGGGGTCGGCGGCACCAGCGTCCCGGTCGGGATCCCGTCCGCGTCGCGCAGGTACATCGACCCGGCGTCGAGGACGAGCTCGGCGCCGGCCGACAGCCCGTCCCCAGCCGCAGCGCCGAGCTCCAGCCGACGGCGGAACCAGGGATGCCACCCGAGGGTCGCGGGCATCCGCTCGGCGGCGTGGAGCTCGAGGGTCAGGGTCAGCCGGCCCGGCTCGAGCTCGACCCGCTGGACGACCCGACCGGCGAACGGCCACGGCGGCCCGAGGTCGATCGACAGCGTGTTCGCGTCGTCGATCCGCCAGGGCCGGTCGTACACGACGCCGTGGATCGCGTGCGGCGGCAGCCCGAGCGGGAGCCGGTGGTCCCGACCCTCGAACGTGAACCGGCCATTCCGGACGCGACCGGCGAACGGGACCATGGGGTAGCAGCCCCACGCCATCGGGTCGGTCCGACCCGTTACGAGCAGCTCGCGGCCGGCGACCGTGAACGAGGCGAGCCGGCCACCGTCGGCCGGGCGGATCTCGAGCGTCGCGTCGCCGGCGCTCAGGCGCAGTGGCCCCGCCGACCCGACGTCGCTCATCGCCGACGCTCCATCGCCCGCCTAGCTCGAGCCGGTCAGCCAGGCCTCGACGTCGGCCAGCGGGCGGACCGACCGCTCGCCGGTCGCCCGTTCGGTGACCTCGGCGCCACCGGCGGCCAGCGAGCGCGGGCTGAGCGTCACGATCCAGGGCATCCCGAGCAGCTCGGCGTCGGTGAACTTCACCCCGGGCGATTCGGCCCGGTCGTCCCACAGGAACTCGCGGCCGGCGGCCGCCGCGGCATCGTGGAGAGACTCCGCGATCTGGTCGACCCGCGGCTCCTTGTTCGCCCCGATCGACACGAGATGCGCCGGATAGGGAGCGACCTCGGCGGGCCAGACGATGCCCTTGTCGTCGTGATGGGCCTCGACGACGCAGGCGACGTTGCGCCCGATCCCGATCCCGTACGAACCCATCACGATGAGGTGCTCCTTGCCGTCCTCGCCGAGGTAGCGGGCATCGAACGCCTCGGTGTACTTCGTCCCGAGCTTGAAGATGTTGCCGACCTCGATGCCGTTGCGGAGGATGACCGGCGAGCCGCAGTTCGGACAGGGATCGCCGTCCTGGGCGTTGTCGATGTCGGCGACGACGTCGGCAGCGAAGTCGCGCCCGACATTGACGTTGCGGATGTGCCAGCCGACCCGGTTCGCCCCGGCGACCAGGTTCGGCGATCGCGCCGCCAGCTCGTCGACGACCACGACCGTGCCGGTCGCCCCGATCGGCGATCCGTAGCCGGGCTCCATCCCCGCCGCCTTGATCTCCTCGACCTGGGCGGGTCGGATCCCGCCGGCCGCCTTGACGGCATTGACCAGCTTCGTCTCGTTGACCTCCCGGTCGCCGCGGACGATGGCCGTGATCAGGCGCCCGTCGCCGGTGACGAAGAAGGCGGCCTTGGCCGTGCCCGACGGGTCGATCCGCAGGAAGGCGGCGAGGTCGGCGATCGTCGTCGTCCCGGGGGTCTCGACCTCCTCCATCGGCAGGAGTGCCGCCGCGGGGACCTCCGGCGAGCGGACCGCGGCGACCTGGCGGTTGGCCGAGTAGTCGCACGTCGTGCACAGGACGAGGACGTCCTCGCCGGCCGGGTTGAGGACCATGAACTCGTGAGCCTGGGACCCGCCCATCATCCCGACGTCGGACGCGACGGGGATGGCCTCGAGGCCCAGCCGCTCGAAGATCCGGACGTAGGCCTCGTACTGGCGCCGGTAGCTGACGTCGAGCCCGGCCTCGTCGAGATCGCAGCTGTAGGCGTCCTTCATCACGAACTCGCGGACGCGGATCAGCCCGCCCCTCGACCGGGGCTCGTCCCGGAACTTGGTCTGGAAGTGATAGACCATCATCGGCAGCTGCCGATACGACCGGACGATCTCGGCCAGCAGCCCGGCCACGACCTCTTCGTGGGTCATCGCGATGACCATGTCCCGACCGCCCCGATCCTTGAATCGGGCGAGCTCCGGACCGATCTCGGCGTAGCGCCCCGACGCCCGCCAGATGTCCGCGGGGTGGACCACCGGCATCGACATCTCCTGGCTGCCGATCCGATCCATCTCCTCCCGGACCACCTGCTCGACGCGCTGGTTCACCCGATGCCCGAGCGGCAGCAGGCTGTACAGGCCGGATCCGAGCTGGCGGACGTAGCCGGCGCGGACGAGCAGCCGATGGGACGCCATCTCGGCATCGGCGGGATCGTCGCGGAGCGAGGTGAAGAACAGTCGGCTGAGGCGCATGGCCGGTAAGGATAGTGCGGGCCGCGGGACCGCGCCGGACCTGCTAGCCTCTCCGCGGTCCCCGAGTCGCCCCAGCTGCCCAGTCACCTCGTGGACGGAGAAGTGCACCTGTGCCCGAAGGCGTCACGATCGGCCTGATCACGATCCTCGTTCTGGCGGTCGTCTTCGACTACATCAACGGCTTCCACGACACGGCCAATGCGATCGCGACATCGGTCTCGACGCGAGCGCTCAAGCCCGAACAGGCGATCGTCCTGTCGGCCACGGCCAACTTCGTCGGTGCCCTGACCGGGACGGCGGTCGCCGTGACGATCGCCTCCGGCCTGGTCAACCCGCTGCCCTACTCCGGCACGGGCGCCAACCCCAACGAGCTCGTGGTCATGGCCGCCCTGATCGGCGGGATCGTCTGGAACCTGATCACCTGGCGGCTCGGCATCCCGAGCTCGTCGAGCCATGCCCTGATCGGCGGGCTGCTCGGCGCGTCGTTCGCCGGGGGCGGGATCGCGGCGATCCAGGTCAATGGCGTCGTCACCAAGGTCCTGATCCCGCTCGTGAGCTCGCCGATCATCGGCTTCGTCGGGGCGTTCGGGTTCATGGTCGCGATCTACTGGATCTTCAAGCGCGGCCATCCCCAGCGCCTCAACGGGCGGTTCCGCCGGCTCCAGGTCGTGTCAGCGACGTACATGGCGTTCGCCCACGGCTCGAACGACGCCCAGAAGACCATGGGCATCATGACCCTCGCCCTCTACTCGGCCGGGATCATCGACACGAAGGTCGTCCCACTGCCCGTCATCCTCGTCGCCGCGACCGCGATCAGCCTCGGGACCGCCGCTGGTGGGTGGCGGATCATCAGGACGATGGGGAGCAAGGTGGTCAAGCTCGACCCGGTCCACGGCTTCGCGGCCGAGACCACGGCGGCGACCGTCATCCTGGGCGCGTCCCACTTCGGCATCCCGGTGTCGACGACCCAGGTCATCGCCAGCGCCATCACCGGCGGCGGCTCGGTCGACCGGCCGAAGGCGGTCCACTGGGGCGTCGTCGGCGACATCCTGATCGCCTGGGTCGTGACGATCCCGGCGGCCGCCTTCATCGGCGGCGTGAGCTTCCTCGTCCTGTGGGGGCTGTTCCAGTAGCGCGCCGTTAGGCCGGGCGGCGGAAGACGTAGCCCACGCCGCGCACGGTGTGGAGGAACTCGGGGTTCGACGGATCGGTCTCGATCCGACTGCGGAGCCAATGGACGTGGACGTCCACGGTCCGGGTCTCGCCCGCATAGTCGTAGCCCCAGACGTGCTCGAGCAGCTGGTCCCGGGTGAATGCCTGGCCCGGATGCCGCAGCAGGAAGACGAGGAGCTCGAAGGCCTTCGGTTTGACCGGGACCGTCCGGCCGTCGCGCAGGATGCGGTGGCCCGCCAGGTCGACCTGGACGTCGCCCAGGTCGACGACCGCCGGCGGCTCGCCCTCGGCGACCCCTCGCTCCGTCCGCCGCAGGAGGGCGCGGATCCGGGCGATGAGCTCGCGCAGGCTGAATGGCTTGGTGACGTAATCGTCGGCGCCGAGCTCGAGCCCGACGACCTTGTCGACCTCCGAATCCTTGGCCGTCAGCATCAGGATCGGCACGGGCGACTCGGCCCGGATGATCCGGCAGACCTCGACGCCCGACAGCTCGGGCAGCATCAGGTCGAGCACGATGAGGTCCGGTCGCGAGGCGCGGAACCGGGTCAGGGCCTCGCGGCCGTCGCCGGCGGTGACCACCGTGAACCCCTCCGCCTCGAGCCCGTCGGCCAGGGTCTCGCGCAGGGTGGGCTCGTCGTCGACGACGAGGATCGTTCGTGCCATCGGGACCGATGGTAGCGGTCGGGGGTTAACGGAGGGTCAACGGGCAGCCATGACGGCCGGGACCGGGAGCGCGACGCGCGGCGCTACGCATCCGATCGCTTGTTGTAGTACTCCACGAAGTTGCGGCACCGACCGTCCCGATCGAACTCCAGGAGCCAGCAGTTGTCGTAGACCCGGGCGGGTGCCGCGTCAGTCGCGTCGTAGTCGCTCGTCCCGTAGGCCACCGCCCGATCGCCGACGACGAGGAACGGCGCGTAGTGCGCCCGCCAGCTCCCGGGCGCATCGCGCTGGGCCGGGTCGCCGCCCGGGCTCAGCCAATCGGCGACGATCGCGGCGCGCCCGACGATCGGGTCGTCGCCGGCGTGGTAGCGGTAGCTGGCATCCTCGCTGAACAGGTCGCCGATCTCCGCCGGGTCGTAGCTCGTCCAGGCGGCGACATACCGGTCGAGCCAGGCCTGCACGTCTGCATCGTTCATGTCGGGACCTCCGGAAGCAGGGCGATCGCGGCCTCGAGCCGAGCGAGCGTCCGCTCGGGTCCGAGGGCGACCAGCGTATCGAACAGCGGTGGCGTCGCCGTCCGACCCGTCACCGCCACGCGGATCGCCATGAACAGGTCGCCGGCCTTCCAGCCGCGGGCCTCGGCCAGGGCACGCAGCGGCGGTTCGAGCTCGTCGGCCTCGAAGGCGACCGACCCCGCCGCAGCGACGACCTCGTGGGCCGCGATCAGCCCGGACCGCGTGGTGGCCGCATCCCAGCGCTTGGGGACGAGCAGCGCCGGATCGACGTCGAGCCGGTCGACGAACAGGAACCCGGCGAGGTCCCCGATCGCCCCGAGGACCGGCAGGCGCTCCTGGACGAGCGGGATGAGGGCCAGGATCTCGTCCTCGGACGGAGCCCGATCGATCCGCCCGGCGACCCGCTCGGCCTCCAGGAACGGCTCGAGCCGTTCGACGAGCTGGCCCGGCGTCAGTCTCCGGATCCACTGGCCGTTGAGCCACTCGAGCCGCTCGCGGTCGAACACCGCCCCACCCTTGTGGACCGCCTCGAGCTCGAACCTCGCGCACAGCTCGTCGAGACCGAGGACCTCCTCCTCCGTCCCGGTCGACCAGCCGAGGAGGGCCAGGTAGTTGACCAGTCCCTCGCGGATGAAGCCCTCGGAGATGTAGTCGCCGATCGCCGTCTGGCTCTTGCGCTTGCTCATCTTCGTCCGGTCCGGGTTCAGGATCAGCGGCAGATGGGCGAAGCGAGGGATCTCCTCGCCGAGCGCCCGGAACAGGAGGATGTGCTTGGGCGTGTTGCTCAGGTGGTCCTCGCCCCGGATGACGTGGGTGATCCGCATCGCGGCGTCATCGACGACGACCGTGAAGTGGTAGAGCGGGGTCCCGTCCCCGCGGACGATGACGAAGTCGCCGCCGATGTTGGCCACGTCGATCTCGACCCGACCGCGGATCATGTCGTCGAACCCCACCACGCCCTCGCCGACCCGGAACCTGAGCGCCGCCCAGCGGCCCTCAGCCACGAACGCGGCCCGTTCGGCCTCGGTCAGGCGGGCGCACCGTCCGCTGTAGCGTGGCGGCAGCTTGGCCGCCTCGAGACGCTTGCGCTCCGCCTCGAGCTCGTCCGCCGTGCAGAAGCACGGGTAGGCCCGGTCCGCGGCGCGAAGCCGGTCGGCCGCCTCGGCATACCGGGACAGGCGCTCCATCTGGCGGTACGGGCCGTAGGGCCCGCGAGCCTCCTCCCCGGCGACGCCCGGGCCCTCGTCCCAGGTCAGGCCGAGCCAATGGAGGCCGTCGAGGATGTCCTTCTCGTACGCCAGCGACGAGCGAGCCACGTCGGTGTCCTCGAGGCGCAGGACGAAGGTGCCGCCGACGTGCCGCGCGAACAGGAAGTTGAACAGTGCCGTCCGGGCCGTGCCGATGTGGAGCGGACCGGTCGGACTCGGGGCGATCCGGACACGGACGTCGGACACGATCTGGGCGGGGTCGGTCATCCGCTGATGGTACCGGGCGGATGACCGGTCAGGACGCGGGCCGGTTGTAGATGAGGTCCGACAGGGCCGGGAAGGGACGCGGGCTGAACACCGCCTCGATCGGCAGGCCGAAGTGATCCGCGATCGCGAAGGCGAGGGCCAGGCTGGGGTTGTACTCGCCCCGCTCGAGATAGCCGATCGTCTGGTAGTTGGCACCGACCGCGTCGGCGAGGTCCTGTCGGCTGAGCCCGCGCTCGGCGCGGAGGACGGCCAGGCGGTTATGCAGGGTGGGCTCCGACCGCTCCGGAGACCTCGCCATTCAGTCGTCCTCCGGCAGGTCGGGCTCGAGCCAGGCCAGAGCGGCGACCGGAACGAGCGGGATCAGGGTGCCGGTGCACAGGGCGACGGCCGACATGAGGTTGGGATCGAGCGTCACCACACGCTCCATCCCGAGGACCAGGACGGCCAGGACTCCGACCAGGGCGACGACGACGGTGCTCAGGATCCCATAGCTGAGGACCCAGGCCCGGTCGCGGAGCTGACGCTGGCGCTCATCGAGCGATGTCGAACCCAGGTCCGCCCGATCGCGGACGAAGCGATACAGGACGAGCGCTCCGATCGCGGTCAGTCCGATCAGCAGGAATGATACGAGGCCCCAGATGACGTTCGGGACGGACGTTCCGAGCCAGTACGACGACCAGATGAACATCGCCGGCAGCCCTGTCAGGGTCGCCACCGCGACGATCCGCCGCGTCCGCTGGGAGAGTCGGTCGATCCGGGTGGATCGCGATCGGGTCGTCACGGGCATCATCGGTACGTCCTTCCTCGGATGCGGTTCTACTGCTATGGAATGTAGCATTACTACAACAGACTGTCAAGTGTCTATGACACGACCGGCCAGGAAGGAACGGGCGATCGCGTCCGCGGCCTGAGCCGCCGAGGGTCGTCAGGCGGTCGAACGCGTCGCGACCCGGTGGAACAGCGCGGGATCCGCCTCGCCGGGCAGGATCCGGATGAGGGCGGCCGGGCGGAGCCCGAGGGTGGCCCGGCCGCGCGGGCCGTCGAGGGTCAGCGAGTCCAGCGACCCAGAGCGCGCCAGGATCGTGACGTGGGCTCCAGGCGTCAGGGCCCGGGCCTCGAGATACGACAGCAGGCCCGCATCCTCCTCGGCCTCCTCGGTGATCCGGTAGATCGTCGCCCGGTCGCCGGCCTCGGCTGAGCTGAGGGGGACCCCGGGCGGACGTCGACGGGCCGTCGCCGCGTCGATCGGGTTCCCGTGCGGGCAGGTCTCGGGGTGGCCGAGCATCTCGTCCAGCCGCGCCTCCACCCGGGGCGAGATGGCGCCCTGGAGACGGGCCGCTTCCTCGTCGGACTCGGCCCAGCCGAGGCCGACGACCGATGTCAGCAACCACTCCAGCAAGGCGTGCCGGCGGAAGATCGCGTCGGCCGCCGCGCGTCCGGCGTCGGTCAGGATCAGCTCACGGCCGCCGGTCTCGGCCGGATGGCTGACCAGACCGTCGGTGGCCAGACGGCGGAACATCTCGCTCGCGGCCTGGGTGCTCACGCCGAGGTGACGGCCGACCTGCGACGCCGTGACCCGGCTTCCGTCGACGGCCATCACGCGGAGGGCCAGGAGGTACTCCTGGGCGGCACTCGAGATCTCGGTCGGGCTGTCGGTCCGGCGGCTCACCCGGTCATCGTACGCGACCGTGCCGCCACGGCGGGAGGTCGACTCGACCGCTGAGCGCGAGCGCGACCCCCGCCAGCCAGGCCACGACGAGCACGACGGTCAACGCGCCGGCGGTCCCGGCGGCCGTCTGCGTCCCGCCGACGGCCAGCAGCACGGGCGTGGCGATCAGCCCGGCGACGAAGAACGCGAGCGAGCCGATGGCGGCGATCCAGCCGAGGCGCGGGACGGCCACGAGCAGCGCGATGACAGCCAGGTCCACGATCCACAGGCCGCCGGTCAGCGGGTCGTCGCAGACCGTCCCTACGTTGCAGACCGGCACGGCCTCGGTCAGCGCCGCCAGGGCGACGGCGAGCGGGATCCAGCCGATGAGCGCGACGACGATCCTGCCCGGCGGGGTGGACGCGGCTCGCTGCAGCTCGCTCGAGCCGGGCCACCCCGGCGATCCGGCGACCCCGGCCGCGGTCGCGAACGGCCCGGGCGGTGGAGCCGACGGACGGACGGGGCGTGGAGCCACCGTCGGCGGGTCGGTGGACGGCCCCGTCCGTGGCTCGGTGGTCGTCCGCGTCCGCGGGTCGCCGCCCGACGACCCCGCCGGTCGCTCCGGGGCCGGCGTCGCCGGCCCGGTCGTCTCCGATCGCCGTCCACGAGCATCACCGGACGCGGCTCCCGAGGTCGGGCCGGCCGTCCCACCCGCACCGGCCTCGGCAGGTGGTTCCGAGGTCCCGGGCGGCACGTCGTCGCCCGGGTGCGTCGATTCCGCGGATCCACCGGTGGCCCGACGCGAGCGGGCGAGGTATTCCGGACCGTGCTTCCGCGGATCGGCGTATTCCTTCGGGTTGATCGTCCAGTACGTCCCGCTCCCGGCGCCGTACCAGGTCGCGCCCTCCCAGGCCGGGTCGAACGGCTCGCGATCGGCGCCGTCGTAGCTCGTCGATCCGATCGTGGCCTTCGTCCGGCGGCCGGACCGTCTCGAGCGGCTCCCCGCGTTCGAGCCCGCGGCGCCGTCGGCGGATCCGGATTCCCCGCCAGCGCCGGCGCCGCCCGCTCCAGCACCGTCGGCATGCTCCGCGCCGGGGGGCGATCCGGCCTTGCTCCCTGGTGGACCGGCGGCCGGCCCCGACGATCCGGTGCTCCGTCGCGTCCGCGCCCGATACGCCTCGCGGGTCGCGCGCGCCCGGGACGCGTCGGCCTGCCACGCCGGCGACGGGGTGGGCCTGGCGGCGGTCCCACGGCCGAGGGTCCTCGGTCGGTCCGGCTCGTCGACGAGCATCTCGTAGGCGGCCTGGATCGCCAGGAACCGGGACAGTGCCCGCTCGCCGCCCGAGTCGGGGTGATAGAGCTTGGCGAGTCGCCGGTACGCTCGCTTGATCTCCGCCTGCGAAGCCCCCGGTGCGATCTCGAGCGTCCGGTAGGGGTCGATCGCGGTCAACGGTCGATCCGTCGGGATGCGCTCCGGCAGGTCATCCGGTGGGCCCTCAGCCGATCAGTTCGCCGACCGGCGCCAGGTCGAAGTCCGCGATCGCCTCGGCACCGATCCGGCCGTGCGGGTCGAGCAGCACCGGCCGATGGTACCGACCGAGCTCGCGGAGCGGTCCGTCATCGAGGACGGCCGCCTGGCGGACCGCCTCGATCGTGGCCGCCCAGGTCGCTCGGTCGTACCCGTCGCCGTCCTCGATCTTGATCGCCATCCCGGTCGCCGGATGGGCGGCCCGGCCGTTGCCCGGCCGCGGGCCGGCGAGGATCCCGAGCCCGCGCAGGGCCTCCATCCCGCCCTTGCTCACGATCCGTCCGGGCAGGGCCTTCATCAGCGAGGTGTCGAGTCGATCGCGGATCCCGCCGATCATCTCGGGATGGGCCAGCATCGCGTCGCGGACGAGCGTGAGCGACGGCGCGAGCGCACTGCGCGGATCGCCGGCCGGGACCGCGGCCGGATCGGCCAGGACGGCATACGCCCGGGCGACATCGCGCAGTGGGAAGGCGTAGGTCGGGATCCCGCAGCCGTCGATCGCACTGACCAGCCGGTCGACCTTGGCCCCGAATGCGTCGGCCACGGCGGTCCGGTAGGCGACCTGCGACGGGTGATCGTCCTGCCAGTAGTCGTCGAGCGACCAGCCCTTGAGCCGGGCGAGGAGGATCATCGACGAGTGCTGCCCGGAGCACATGTGGCGGACCGGGCCCGGCCGTTCGCCGTCGCGGGCGAGACGAGCGGCGGTCAGGGCGTCGAGCGGCATCCCCTCGGATCCGCAGGCCAGGACCGACTGGCTCACGCCGGCCCGTCGGTAGATCCCCTGGATCGTCCGGACGTGGACGTCCTCGCCGGAGTGCGAGCTCGCCATGATCGCGATCTCGGGCGGCGTCAGCCCGAATGCGGCGACCCCGCCGGCCTCGATCAGCGCGAGCAGCCCGAACGGCTTGACGCACGACCGGAGGGTGACCATCCGGTCCGGGTCGCCGAGCAGACGGACGATCCGACCGGCCGCGTCGACCTCCACGACATCGCCGCGATGGGTGCTCTCGACGATCCCGTTGCGCGTCTGCCGGACCAGGACAGGCGGGGCGCCGCGCCGGATCGGCACGGCCGCGCGAGCCGACACGGGGCGAGGACGCGAGGTCGCGGGGCGGGTCACGGTCACGTCGCCGAGGATACCGCGCCCGGCGGTCCGCAGCGTCGACCCGACCATCCCGGGTCGGGGGCCGATGCTACGATGCCGGGGATGTGCCCCAGCGAGCCCGGAGGACCCCGGTGAGCGACCCATCTCCCGGCGTCGATCGACCGAACCTCCACGTCTCGCACCATCCCGCCGTCCTCCACAAGCTGGCGATCCTGCGCAGCACGTCGACCGAACCGAAGAAGTTCCGCGAGGTCGTCCGAGAGCTGTCGTGGCTGCTGGGGCACGAGGCGCTGGCCGACGCTCGGCTCCGGCCGATCGAGATCGAGACGCCGATCGAGCGGACGGGGGCATTCGAGCTGGCCGACCGGATCGGGCTCGTGCCGATCCTCCGGGCGGGCCTCGGGATGGTCGATGCGATGCTCGAGCTGATGCCGACGGCCGAGGTCTGGCACCTGGGACTGTTCCGCGACGAGCGGACGCTTCGACCCGTCGAGTACTACAACAAGCTGCCCGACCAGCACACCGTCGACCTGTGCCTGATCCTCGACCCGATGCTCGCGACCGGCGGCTCGGCGACGGCCGCGATCGAGGTCCTCAAGCGCTGGGGCGCCTCCCGGATCAAGCTGATCAACCTCATCGTCGCGCCCGAGGGCGTGGACGCCGTCCTGGCCGCCCATCCCGACGTCGAGATCTACTGCGCGGCGCTCGACCGGCAGCTCAACGACAAGGGCTACATCATGCCGGGTCTCGGCGACGCCGGCGACCGCCAGTTCGGGACGGGACATTGACCTCGGGACCGAGTGAGCCCCGTCGCACACCCTCGCGCCGGGGTGCGACCGGGGCGGCCGACAGGGCACCGGCCGAGCCGCGCCCGATGGCGACGGTCGATCCGATCGCCTTCCCGGATCTCGCGACCCGTCGGGCGATCGACGGCGGAGTCGCGGCCGAGGCGTGGGAGGCGCTCCTCGCCGAGGGAGGCCCGATCCTGGCGGACGGGGCGATGGGCACGATGCTGTTCGCGGCCGGGCTCCAGTTCGGCGACCCGCCCGAGGTCTGGAACCTCAGCCACCCGGATGTCGTCCGGCGCATCCAGCGAGGCTACCTCGAGGCCGGTTCCCGGATCCTCCTCACCAATACGTTCGGCGGGAACCGCCTCCGGCTCGGTCTCCACGGGCTCCAGGATCGCGTGGCCGAGCTCAACCGGACCGCGGCGATCCTCGCCCGAGCCGAGGTCGACGCCGCCGGCGGTCGGGCCCTCGTGGCCGGCGACATCGGGCCGAGCGGGGAGATCGTCGCGCCGCTCGGGACCCTCGCCTACGAGGTCGCGGTCGACGTGTTCGCCGAGCAGGCGGCCGCGCTCGTGGCCGGGGGCGTCGACCTGATCTGGATCGAGACGATGTCCGACCTCCAGGAGATCAAAGCCGCCATCGAGGGCGTCCGCCGGACCGCCCCGGCGATCCCGGTCATCGCCACGATGACCTTCGACACCCGGGGCCACACGATGATGGGGGTCGCGCCCGAGCAGGCGGCCGAGTCGCTGGCCGCCTGGGGCGCCGACGCGATCGGCGGCAACTGCGGCAACGGACCCGACGAGATGCTGGCCGTCATCGAGCGGATGCATGCGGTCGCGCCCGAGGCGCTCCTCGTGGCGAAGTCCAACGCGGGGATGCCCGAGCTCGTCGACATGCAGGCGGTCTACCGGGCCGATCCCGAGACGATGGCCGGGCAGGCCCTGTCGATGCGACGGGCCGGGGCGCGGATCATCGGCGGCTGCTGTGGGAGCACGCCGGCGCACCTCGCGGCGATCGCCGCGATCCTGGCTGAGGGTCGCTGACCCGTCAGTCCGGCGCGGGGGCCGATCCCGCCGCGGGTGCCGATGCCGCCGCCCGGGACCCTTCGGTCGGGTCGGAGCGCCGGAGCGCTTCGCGCACCTCGGTCACCAGCTCGAAGTACCGCAGCGACTCGCGGGTGGCGACCTCGCGGGGCTCTGGCAGGTCCACCTCGACGATCCGCGCGATCCGTCCCGGCCGCGGGGTCATGATCACGACGCGGGTCGACAGGAAGACCGCCTCGGGGATCGAGTGGGTCACGAACACGATCGTCGTGCCCGTCGCCCGCCAGATCCGGGCCAGCTCGAGGTTCATCCGCTCCCGGGTCATCTCGTCGAGGGCGCCGAACGGCTCGTCCATCAGCAGCAGCCTCGGATCGAAGGCGAGGGCGCGCGCGATGGCCACCCGCTGCTGCATCCCGCCCGACAGCTCCCACGGATACCGGTCGGCGACGGCGGCCAACTCGACGAGGTCCAGCATCCGGGCGGAGCGGGCGGACCGCTCGGCGGCCGTGAAGCCCATGATCTCGAGCGGCAGCTCGACGTTGCGGCCGACCGTCCGCCAATCCATCAGGACCGGGGCCTGGAAGACCATCCCGTAATCGCGGTCGAGGCGGGCGCGATCGGCCGGCTTGCCGTTGATCCGGACGGATCCGGCCGTCGGCTCGGTCAGGTCGCCGATGACCCGCAGCAGGGTCGACTTGCCGCACCCGGACGGCCCGATCAGCGAGATGAACTCGCCCGACCCGATGCGAAGGTCGATCCCGTCGAGGGCCGACACCATCGAGGGTCCGGTCCCGAAGGCCTTGCTGACGCCGGCGAGCTCGACGACGGCGGTGGCGTCGACCGCGACGGTCATCTAGGCCCGGACCGCCTCGTCGGCGATGTCCAGCGCGCGATCGATGATCGCGAAGCCCTCGGCCAGCTGCTCCTCGGTGATGCACAGCGGCGGGTTGGTGTGGATCGAGTTGTTGGCGATCATCGTGTACAGGTCGTTGTCGCGCAGGAACTTGCCGATCGCCTTCATCTCGTCCGAGGTGCCGTTGAAGCCGGTCATCGGGATGTACGGATCCCGGCTGCGGACGAGGTCGACGATCCCGAACAACCCGAGGTTCCGATGCGTCCCCACGCTCGGATGCTTGGCGTAGAGCGCCTCGTGGTGGCGGCGCATGACCGTCCCGAGCCGGGCCGCGTTCTCGATCAGCCCGTCCTCCTCGTAGACCCCGAGCGTG
This sequence comes from uncultured Chloroflexia bacterium, assembly GCA_963781845.1. Taxonomy (GTDB): domain Bacteria; phylum Chloroflexota; class Limnocylindria; order Limnocylindrales; family CSP1-4; genus Chersky-267. The sequence continues at coordinate 240,039 of CAWAHN010000012.1, forward strand.
GCGACCGCCGCGGCGCAGCTGACGGCATGGCTGCTGTAGGTCAGGCCGCCGTAGAACATCTTCGTCTCGAACGCCTCGGCGATGTGGTGGCGCATCGCCACCGCGCCGAGCGGGAGGTAGCTCGAGGTCAGGCCCTTGGCCATCGTCATCAGGTCCGGGACGGTGTCCCAGTGGTCGATGGCGAACCAGCGCCCGGTCCGTCCGAACCCGGCCATCACCTCGTCGGCGACCATCAGGATCCCGTGGCGGTCGCAGATCTCGCGGACGCCCTGGATGTAGCCGTCCGGCGGGATCAGGATGCCGTTCGTCCCGACGATGGTCTCGAGGAAGACCGCCGCGATCGTGTGGGCGCCCTCGTACAGGATCACGTCCTCGAGGCCCTGGAGCGCCTCGGCCACCGGTCGCGGCTCCTTCTCGCCCCAGCGGTGCGTGTCCGGGTAGCGGACGACGCCGACGATGCCCGGCTCGTTGGCCCAGCGGCGCGGGTCGCCGGTCAGGGTCATCGCGCCCATCGTCGCCCCGTGGTAGCTCCGGTAGCGGGCGAGGATCTTCGGCCGGCCGGTGTAGTGCCGGGCGAGCTTGATCGCGTTCTCGACCGCCTCGGCGCCGCCGAGCGTGAGGAAGACCTTGTCGAGGTCGCCGGGCATGATCTCGGCCAGCTTCGCCCCGAGCCGGGCGCGCGGCTCGCTGGCGAATGCCGGCTGGACGTACTGGAGCTTGGTCGCCTGGGCGGTGATCGCGTCGATGACCCGCCGGTCGCCGTGCCCGATGTTGACGCTCATCAGCTGGCTGTTGAAGTCGATGATCCGGCGCCCCTCGGGCGTGTAGAGGTAGATGCCTTCGGCTCGGTCGATCGCGATCGGGTCGAGCGCCCCCTGGGCCGACCACGAGAAGAACGTGTGCTCTCGGGACAGGCGGACGATCTCCTCGGAGCTCATGGTCCCGGGGGCGGTGCTGGTCGACATCTCGGGGGCACCTCGGCTGCGATGGGCGCGCGGGGGTCGGGCCCGCATTACATCACATCGAACAGCAAGCGACCCCGGTCCATCGGGCGGACCGGGGTCGCTCCTGGTGCCGTGAGCCCGGCCCGTCAGGCCAGGCGACGGATCACGAACGGGTTCTCGAGCGGATGGTGGCCGAGACGACCGACCCAGATCCGCCAGATCGACAGCTTGTGGCCGTTCATGTGGGCGCCGAACGACAGCCGCGTCGCGCAGGCGGTCGTGAAGTCGAGGCCGTCGATCCGGCCGTGATTGACGAACCGGTAGCTGACCGACTTGCCGTCGGCACTGACCGTGAAGGTGTCCTGGCTCTCGAGCCGGACGCCCTTGACGGTGAGCGCGACGTCGGATCGGATCGTCCCGCTGAAGACGACGGCCGCGCTGCCCGGGTGGGTGACCCGCAGATGCCAGCCGGTGGCGTCATGCCAGATGTAGTCGCCGGCCCGCGAGCCGACGTGGAGACGCGGCCGACCCTGGACGGACCGCGGCCAGTGACCGGTGCAGGTCGTGGTCGTGGGCGTCACGACGGACGCCGTGGTCGCCGGCGTCGCCGCGGCGACGCCGACCGGAGCGGCCAGAGCCAGCCCGAGGCCGCTCACGCACAGCAATCCGGTCCCGAGGATGCGGCCGACGCGGTTCGCGATCGAGGTTCGTGGGTGGAGCATGTCCTACCTCCGAGTGTGGATCGAGTCCCGGGATCCCCGGGTGCGCCTCGACCCTATGGGCACCTCGGTCGATGGTCGCACCGCCCGCCCGCCATGGGTGTAAGACGACCGTAAGGAGGGTCGTCGCGCTCGCGCTCCGATCGCGGATTCGGTGGTGCGCCGACGCACCACCACGGGTCAGCTCCGCAGGACCTCGAGGTTGCTGGCACCCCCGCCGAACGAGATCTCGATGCGATCGGCCGCGCTCGCGAAGTCGTCGGATCGGAGCTCGAGGTCGCCCGACGCGGTCCGGACGCGCTGGTCGTCGAAGCGGACATGCGACGCGCCGCCGCGGATCCGTAGCGCGACCGGCACGCCGCGCGGACGCTCGAACCGGACGTTGCTGGCACCGCCGGCCACCGCGACCCGGACGGTCCCGTCGGGGGCGGGCAGGCGGAGCCGCACGTGGTTCGCGCCGCCGCGCACCGTCAGGCCGGACAGCCGGACCCGGCGCAGGTCGCCGTCGAGGTCGGTCAGGCCGCCGTCGACCTCGATCGACCACGGCACGTCCCCGCTCAGCGCGACCCGCGCCGACCGGCTCTTGACGTCGAGCAGCCGGCGTCGATAGCGCATCGTCACGAGCCCACCGGCAGCCCGGATCTCCGGGAGCGGACCGCCGAACCGGCCGCGCACCAGCTCCCCCTGGGGGGCGACCCCGTCGAACGACAGCCGGGAGGCGCTGCTCTCGACGACCACCCGCGCCTGCTGGCCGAGGGCGGCCGCGTTCATCGACAGCCGCGACGCCCCGGACGAGAAGACGAGACGACCGGCCGTCGCCTCGCCGAGCGGCGCGACGAAGGTGTCGCCGATGAACCCGCCGCGGACGGTGACCCGGGCCCGGACGATCTCGGCTTCGAGCGCGTCCCCCACTCCGACGAGGTACGCGGTCAGCGCCGCCCGGGCGTCGGGCGTCCAGTCCGCCAGCAGCTCCGACGTCGCGGCGAGGAACGGCGCGTACAGGGCGGTGATCTCCTTCGCGCGTTCGGGATCGACCCGGACCACGACCCGGCGACGATCGTCCGGGTCGGCCGCCCGACGGACGATCCCCCGCCGCTCGAGCCGGTCGAGGACGCCCGTGATCGCCCCACTGGTGAGGCCGGTCAGCTCCGCCAGCCGCGTCGGCGTGATCTCGTCCTCGCCCACGGCCAGCTCGAGGCACTTGAGGTCGGTCGCGTTGACCCCGAGCCGCTCGGCTACGGCCTCATGGAAGACGAGGGCGCGGGCCACGAGCCGCCGCCAGGAGTCGCCCGGATCGAGCTGAGCGGTTGACATGATCATCTCCATCGGTTCATGATGCATGTATCTTAGCAGCTAAACGACTTAGGAGGTCAGGATGATAGGACCACAGTCTAGCGCCGGTCCGGCGATCGCCGCCGAGGCGCTCGTCAAGCGCTATCCGCGCGACGTCGTCGCCCTGGACGGCGTGAGCTTCGAGGTCGAGCCCGGGACCGTGTTCGGGCTGCTCGGGCCGAACGGCGCCGGCAAGTCGACCACGGTCCGGATCCTCACCACGCTGGCCCGCGCCGACGGTGGCCGAGCGACCGTCGCGGGGATCGATGTCGCGCGAGACCCGGTCCGGGTCCGACGGACCATCGGCGCGGTCGGCCAGCGGATCGCGGTCGATCCGGAGGCGACGGGCCGCGAGAACCTCATCCTCGAGGCCAGGATCTACGGGATGGGTGGCTCCGTCATGCGCGTTCGCGCCGGCGAGCTGCTCGAGCGGTTCGGGCTGACCGAGGCGGCCGACCGGCTGGCCAAGACGTACTCGGGCGGGATGCTCCGCAAGCTCGACGTGGCGATGGGGCTGATCCATCGACCGACGGTCCTGTTCCTCGACGAGCCGACGACCGGCCTCGATCCCGCCGCGCGCGCCGAGCTGTGGGCGGAGATCGGCCGGCTGACCCGCGAGGACGGGCTGACCATCCTGCTGACCACGCACTACCTCGAGGAGGCCGACCGCCTCGCCGGCCGCCTGGCGATCGTCGACCGCGGGCGCATCGTCGCCAGCGGCACGCCCGACGAGCTCAAGGCCGAGCTCCACGGGGACGCCATCCTCGTCGAGCTCCACGAGGCCGCCGGGAGCGCCCGGGCCGCCGCCTCGCTGACGGGGATCGCCGGCCTGCACGAGCCCGTCGTCGACGGACGCTCGCTGCGCGCCAGGGCGACCCACGGGGCGACCCTCGTCCCGGCCGTCCTGTCCGCCCTCGACGGCGCCGGGATCCCGGTCGCCTCGATCACGGTCGCTCGTCCGTCGCTCGACGACGTCTACCTCCGCCACACCGGGCGAGCCTATCGCCAGCAGACCGAGGAGTCCTTCGCATGACCGCCGTCGCCCAGTCCGCCTTCATGACCCAGCGCCATGCCCGGGTCCTGGTCCGCCAGCCATGGTTCCTGGCGATCACCCTCGTCCAGCCGATCATCTGGCTGCTCCTGTTCGGGGCGCTGTTCCGGAGCGTCACCGAGATCCCGGGGTTCGGCGCCGGGTCCTCGTACCTCGACTACCTCGTGCCGGGAGTGGTGGTCATGACCGCGCTGTTCTCGAGCGGCTGGAGCGGCATGGGCATCATCGAGGACATGGATCGCGGGCTGATGGATCGGTTCCTCGTCTCGCCGGTCCACCGCAGCTCGCTGATCGCCGGCCGGGTCGCCTACGAGGCGATCGCCCTGGCCCTCCAGGCCACGATCATCTGCGCGCTCGCCCTCCTGCTCGGGGCGCGGTTCGAAGGCGGCCTGGTCGGGTTCGTGGTCCTCGTCCTGTGCGCGGTCCTGCTGGCGGCGTCGTTCGCGTCACTGTCGGATGCGTCGGCGCTGCTGCTCCGCCAGCGTGAATCGGTCATCGGGATCAACACCCTGATGGTCCTGCCGCTGACCTTCGTGTCGGCCGCGTTCATGCCGCTGGCACTCGCGCCCGAGTGGATCGCGACGCTGGCCCGGATCAACCCGGTGAACTGGGCCGTCGAGGCGGGCCGCGAGGCGCTCGTGGCCGGCGCCGACTGGAGCTTCATCCTGCCCCGGATGGGCGGTCTGGTGGTCGTCGCGATCGTCTGCCTCGCGTTCGCGACCCGCGCGTTCCGGAGCTACCAGCGCTCGGCCTAGACGAGCCGGTCCCGCCCGACCGCCGGATCCGGCCGGGGTCGGGCGGGCCGTCCGCCTCGCGGTGTACGCTCGCCCCCTTCGCACCGACACCGCTAGACGTGAGGACCGAGATGCCGCGCAACGTCCGAGGGGCGCTCGTCCAGGCCACCTGGACCGGCGACAAGGAGTCGATGATCCAGAAGCACGAAGCCCACGCCCACGAGGCATCGCGCCAGGGCGCCCAGGTCATGCTCTTCCAGGAGCTGTTCTACGGGCCGTACTTCTGCCAGGTCCAGGACGCCAAGTACTACGACTACACGGAGCACATCCCGGACGGCCCGACGACCAAGCGGATGCAGGACCTCGCCAAGCAGACGGGGATGGTCCTCATCGTCCCGATGTACGAGGAGGACGGGACGGCGACCGGGATCTACTACAACACAGCGGCGGTCATCGACGCGGACGGGACGTACCTGGGCAAGTACCGCAAGACCCACATCCCGCACGTCAAGGGGTTCTGGGAGAAGTTCTACTTCCGGCCCGGGAACCTGGGCTACCCCGTCTTCGAGACCGCCGTCGGCAAGGTCGGCGTGTATATCTGCTACGACCGCCACTTCCCCGAGGGCGCTCGCGCACTGGGCCTCAACGGCGCCGAGATCGTGTTCATCCCGAGCGCGACCAGCCGTGGTTTGTCGGAATACCTGTGGCGGGTCGAGCAGGTCAGCCACTCCCTGGCCAACGGCTACTTCGTCGGCACGATCAACCGGGTCGGGATCGAGAGCGAGTTCGGCGACGACGACTTCTACGGCCAGAGCTACTTCTGTGATCCGCGCGGCCAGTTCATCGGCGAGGTCGGCAGCGCCCACGACGAGGAGCTCCTGGTCCGCGACATGGATCTCGACCTGATCGCCGAGGTCCGTCAGACCTGGCAGTTCTACCGGGATCGCCGACCGGACGCCTACGCCGACCTCGTCCGACCCTAGCCGATGCGCACCGTCCGGCCGCCCGTCGACGAGCCGTTCGACTACCGGACCGTCACGCCCGACGGGATCCGGGAGGCCGCCGATGCCGGGATCGCCGTTGCGGACGACCTGATCGCCGAGGCATCCGCTTCGGCCGCCACGGGCGATCCCCGGTTCGCCGACGTCGTCGGCCGGATCGATCGCGCCGAGGGCGACCTTTGGACGGTCGGCGGTCGGACCGGGTTCCTGGTCCGCGTCCACCCCGACCCCGACGTCCGGGCCGCGGCGCAGGCGATCGACGCGCGCCTGAACGCCTGGCGTGAGGGGCTGGTCCTGCGCGATGACATCGCGACGGCCATCCGGACGTACGCCGAGTCGGCCGACGCGGCGAGCCTCCTCGGCGAGGAGCGCCGTCTGCTCGACCGCTGGTTGCGCGACCTGCGTCGCGCCGGTCATGCCCTACCCGATGCGGAGCGGGCCGAGATCAAGGCGATCACCGAACGGATCGTCGTGCTCGGGTCATCCTTCGAGCGCAACCTCGACGAGTGGTCGGACGGGATCGACCTGGACCGCGAGGACCTCGTCGGGCTGTCCGCCGCCTACGTGGATCGGCTTGGTCCCGGGACGGCACCCGGGACGCTCCGGGTCACACTCGACTACCCGGATTACTACCCGTTCATCGAGGGCTCGCCGCGGCGCGACCTGCGTCGGATCCTCGCCACGAAGATGTCCAGCCGGGCGGTCGAGGTCAACCGGCCGATCCTCGACGAGACGTTGGCCCTTCGCCGGCGGAAGGCGAAGCTCCTCGGCTATCCCTCGTGGGCGCATTTTCGGATCGAACCGAACATGGCGGCGACCCCTGAGCGCGTCGCGGCCTTCCATGACGAGATCCTGCCGGCGCTCCAAACGCTCGCACAGGTGGAGTACGCGACGATGCGCGGTCACCTTCACGCCGACACGGGCGAGACCGATCTCTCGACCTGGGACATCCCGTACTACGACCAGCGGATCCGCACCGACGAGTACGGCGTCGACCCCGACGAGGTCTCGGCCTACCTGCCGCTGGCAGCCACGATCGACGGACTCCTCGAGCTGACCGGTGACGTCTTCGGCCTGGACTATGTCCGCGTCGCCGAGTCGATGGCGTGGCATCCTGAGGTGCCTCTGTACGAGGTCCGCGACCGGGCGACGGGCGATCGTCTTGGCTGGTTCTACCTCGACCTCCACCCCCGGCCGGGCAAGTTCGGTCACGCGATGGCCTGGCCGCTCCGTCTGGCCCACGAGGACGCGAACGGCCGTCGGCTCGGCGGGATCTCGGCGGTCGTGGCCAACGTCCCCCGCGCGTCCGCCGGCGACCCCGGGCTGCTCCGCCACGACGACATGGTGATGCTCTACCACGAGTTCGGCCACGTTCTTCACGAGGTCATCGGCAGGAACCGATCAGCGCGCCTCTCGATGTGGGGCCTCGAGCTCGACTTTCCCGAGGCCATCTCGCAGATCATGGAAAACTGGGCCTGGTCGCCGGCGATCCTCGGCCGGGTCACCCGCCACCACGCGTCGGGCGGGCCGATGCCGGCCACGCTCGCCGCCCGGGTGGCCGCGTCGCGCACCGTCGACATCGGTTCGGAATACCTGCGCTCGTTCGGCTTCTACGGCGACTTCGACATGCGCGTCCACGGACCCGAGCCGGTCGATCTCGACGAGGCGAAGGCGGCCGCCGACGCGGTCCGCCTCTTGCCGAGCATCCCCGACTCGTTCTGGCCCGCGGCATTCGCCCACATCGTCGCGGGCTACGATGCGGGCTACTACGGTTATCTGTGGTCCCACGTGTATGGCGACGACCTGTGGAGCCGGTTCGAGGCCGAGGGCGTCGATTCGCCGGTCGTCGGCGCCGCGTATCGGCGCGAGCTGCTCGAACCCGGGGCGACGCGGGACGCCGAAGACATGGTCGCGGGGTTCCTCGGCCGGCCGTCGTCGAACAAGGCGTTCATGCGCCGGACGGGGATCGGCGCGCTGACCCGCACGGCCAGCTGAGCGGAGCGGACGGGATGCGGTTCGGGTTCACGCTCAAGCCCGAGCACGACGTCGCGCGGACGCTCGCGCTCACCCGGCAGGCCGAGGCGGCCGGCTTCGACTACGGCTGGCTGTTCGACTCGCACGTGCTTTGGCGGGATCCGTACCCGCTCCTGACGCTGATGGCCGGGGCGACCGAGCGGCTCCGGCTCGGGACGTGCGTGACGAACCCCGCGACCCGCGAGCCGAGCGTGACCGCCTCGACGCTGGCGGTCCTCGACGAGCTGAGCGGCGGCCGGATGGACCTCGGGATCGGACGCGGGGACTCCGCCCGGCGCGTCCTGGGCAAGCCGCCGACCACGATGGCCACGCTCGAGGAGGCGATCGTCGTGATCCGCGACCTCGTCGAGGGCCGGGCCGTGACATACGAGGGCATGGAACTGCGCTTCGGCTGGACCGGCCGATGGAAGCTGCCGGTCTGGGTGGCCGGCTACGGTCCGATGGCCCTGGCGATGACCGGGCGGGTCGCCGACGGGGTGATCCTCCAGCTGGCCGACCCGGACCTCATCCGCTGGTTCGTCGGGCAGGTCCGCGAGGCTGAGGTCGCGGCAGGACGCGCGCCCGGCTCGGTCCGCGTCCAGGCGGCCGCGCCGGCTCATCTCGGCGACCTCGACCTGTGCCGGGCGCGGACGCGCTGGTTCCCGGCGCTCGTCAGCAACCACGTCGTCGACCTGGTCAACCGGTACCCGCGTGACGAGCTGCCCGAGTCGCTGACCGGCTACATCACCGACCGGACCGGCTACGACTATCAGCATCACGCCGAGGTCGGCTCGACCAACGCCGGGTTCGTCGGCGACGAGGTGACCGACCGGTTCTGCGTCCTCGGCTCGGTCGACGACCACCTCGCCAAGCTCCACGAGCTGGCGGCGGCGGGCGTCGACCAGTTCAACATCTACCTGATGAACGGCGACGAGGAGTCGATCCTCGAAACGTACGGCCGCGAGATCGTGCCGGTCATGCGCGACGTGCCGGCCGCCGCCGGCTGACCCACCCGATCCGAACGGAGGAGGACGCGATGCGCACGTTGATCACGAACGGGACGATCGTCACGGCCGAAGGGTCGACGCCGGCCGACGTCCTCGTGGACGGCGAGACGATCGCCCTGATCGGCCGCGACCTGGCAGGGGCGGGGACGACGGCCGACGAGACGATCGACGCCACCGGGAAGTACGTCATCCCCGGCGCGATCGACGTCCACACCCACATGGAGCTGCCGTTCGGCGGGACGTTCGCCAAGGACACGTTCGAGACCGGGACGCGGGCGGCGGCGTTCGGCGGGACGACGACGATCGTCGACTTCGCCGTCCAGACGCGGGGCAGGTCGCTGCGCGAAGGGCTCGACGCGTGGCACGCCAAGGCCGAGGGCAACGCGGTCGCCGATTACGGCTTCCACATGATCATGAGCGACGTCAACGACGACACCCTGGCTGAGATGGACACGCTGGTCGCCGAAGGCGTCCCCGACTTCAAGCTGTTCACGGCGTACCCGGGCGTGTTCTACAGCGACGACGGGGCGATCTTCCGGGCGATGCAGCGGACGGCCACGAACGGCGGGCTGATCATGATGCACGCCGAGAACGGGATGGCGATCGACGTCGTCGCGGCCGACGAGGTCGCGGCCGGGCCACACCGACCCGTACTACCACGGCGTCGCCCGCTACCCGATCTTCGAGGGCGAGGCCACGAACCGGGTGATCCGGCTGGCCGAGGCGGCCGGGGTCCCGGTCTACATCGTCCACCTGTCCGCCCGCGAGGCGCTGGACGAGGTCCGTCACGCTCGCGACCGCGGCTCGATGGCGTTCGCCGAGACGTGCCCGCAGTACCTCTTCCTGTCGCTCGACGACATGGGCGATGGGTTCAACGGCGCGAAGTTCGTCTGCTCGCCACCGCTCCGCCCGGCCGACCACCAGGCCGAGCTGTGGACGGGCCTGGTGAAGGACGACCTGCAGATAGTCTCGACCGACCATTGCCCGTTCGACTTCCACGGCCAGAAGGAGCTCGGCCAGGACGACTTCCGGAAGATCCCCAACGGGCTGCCGGGCGTCGAGGACCGGGTCGACCTGCTCCACGACGGCGGGGTCGTCGCCGGGCGCATCTCCGTCGAGCGCTGGGTCGAGGTCATCTCGACCGCGCCGGCCCGGATGTTCGGGATGTACCCACGCAAGGGCTCGATCTCGATAGGCGCCGACGCGGACCTCGTCGTCTACGACCCGAACGCGAAGCGGACGATCAGCGCGGCGACCCACCACATGGACGTCGACTATTCGTGCTACGAGGGCCGCACGGTCCAGGGCCGCTCGGACGTCGTCCTGTCACGCGGCGCGGTCATCGTCCGGAACGGCGAGTTCACCGGCCGCAAGGGCCACGGCCGGTTCGTCAAGCGCTCGACGGCCGACTACGCCCGCCTCGCCTGACCGCCCCGGTCTCGGGCGAGTCAGCGGTTGCGCGGGAAGCCCAGGTCGACCTTCGAGGTGCCCGGATCCGGCCAGCGCTCGGTGATGACCTTGGTCCGCGTGTAGAACTGGATGCCGTCGGGGCCGTACATGTGGAGGTCGCCGAACAGCGACGCCTTCCAGCCGCCGAACGAGTAGTAGGCGACGGGCACGGGGATCGGCACGTTGACCCCGACCATCCCGGCGTTGACGTCGAACTGGAACTGGCGGGCGGCTCCCCCGTCGCGGGTGAAGATCGCCGTCCCGTTGCCGTACGGGTTGTCGTTGATGAGCTTGAGCGCCTCGTCGTAGGTGTCGACCCGGACCACGGTCAGGACCGGCCCGAAGATCTCGTCGCGGTAGCAGTCCATCTCGGGCGTCACGTCATCGATCAGCGAGACGCCGAGGAAGAACCCGTCACCGCGGTAGACCGGGTCGTCGCGGCCGTCGACCACGACGCTCGCGCCCTGCGCCTTGCCGCTGTCGAGGTACGAGGCGACCTTGTCGCGGTGCTCGCGAGTGACCAGCGGGCCCATCTCGGACGACGGGTCAACGCCGGCCCCGACTTTGATCTTCGGCAGCCGCTCGCGGATCGCCTCGACCAGCGGGTCCGCCACCGAGCCGACGGCGACGAGCGCGGAGATCGCCATGCAGCGCTCCCCGGCCGAGCCGTAGGCGGCCGAGACCGCGGCATCGGCCGCCATCGCGATGTCCGCGTCGGGCAGGACGATCATGTGGTTCTTCGCCCCGCCGAGCGCCTGGACGCGCTTGCCCGCCTTCGTCCCGGTCTCGTAGATGTAGCGGGCGATCGGCGTCGAGCCGACGAACGACACGGCCTGGATCGTCGGATGGGCGAGGACCGCGTCGACCGCGACCTTGTCCCCGTGGACCACGTTGAACACGCCGTCCGGCAGGCCGGCCTCCTTGAGCAGCTCCGCGATCAGCATGGACGCGCCGGGGTCCTTCTCGGACGGCTTGAGGATGAACGTGTTGCCGCAGGCGATCGCGTTGGCGAACATCCACATCGGGACCATCGCCGGGAAGTTGAACGGGGTGATGCCCGCGACGACGCCGAGCGGCTGGTGGATCGAGAAGACGTCGACCCCGGTCGACACTTGCTCGCTGAAGCCACCCTTGAGCAGGTGCGGGATGCCGCACGCGAACTCGACGTTCTCGATCCCGCGGGCGACCTCGCCGAGCGCGTCCGCGGTGACCTTGCCGTGCTGCGACGTGAGCAGCGCGGCGAGCTCGGCACGATGCCCGTCGAGCAGCTGGCGGACGCGGAAGAGGATCTCGGAGCGGCGAGCGAGCGAGGTCGCCCGCCAGGCCGGGAACGCCGCCGCGGCGGCCGCGACCGCCTGATCGACCTCCTCGACGCCGGCGAAATCGACCGCGTGCGTTCGCCGGCCGGTCGCCGGATCGAAGATCGGACCCTCGCGGCCGGACGTGCCGGCGACGATCCGGCCGCCGATCCAGTGGCTGACCCGTCCGATATCGGCGGGCGACGCGGGAGACGGAGCCCCGCTGCGAGGTTCGGCGATCTGGGCCATCGGGTGACCTCTCCATGGCGACGGTTCGGTCATCGAGGATACCGCGTCGCGCTCAGAACCGACGACGGGTCTCCGGGTCCGGCCAGTCGAGATCGGCGGGGGGTGAGGCAGGTGGTGCGGACGGGGCCGTGCCGGCCGGGGCCGGCGCCGGTCCGCCCGGAGCGGCCGTCGGTTCGTCCCAGATGTACGTCGCCGGCGGTTCGACCGGCCGGTCCGGGGGCGTCGACGCTGCGGGTGCGATCGGGACGTCCGGGGCGACGCGGGCGACCGGCGCGCTCGACGACGGCGCGAGGTCGTCGGCCTCCGCCGCGCCACCGCGCTTCCGCACCGAGATCGCGAGGTAGGCGACGATCGCGATCGCCATGATCCCGAGGTCGAGCAGCTGCTCGGCGCGGAAGGGACCGAGGACCGTCGGATCCCGCCAGGTCGCGGCGACCCCGAACCTCACGACCGCCCAACCGCCGAGCGCGACCGCGAATGCCCGACCGTCGCGGCTCCGGAAGGCGCCCAGGGCCCAGGCGGCGACCATGAACCCGAGGAGCACGCCGACGCCGATCGCCTCGTACGCCTGGGCCGGGATCGACGGGACGTCCGGGCCGAGGCTGCCCCACGGCCCGGGCCCGAGATAGCGCGTCGCCTGGTCGAGCGTCGACGGGAGGCCCTGGCCCGTCCCGCCGAGGATGTTGGCCGCCTTGCCGAGCGACAGGGCGAGCAGCATCGGCACGACGGCGACCCAGTACCAGCGCGCGACCGGGGCGTCGAACAGCCGGGCGACGATGCCCCCGGTCAAGGCGCCCAGGAGGACCGCGCCGGACAGGGCCAACCCGCCGGTGGCCGGATCGACGATCGTGGCCGGGAACCGGCTGAAGTAGTCGAGATGGAGGGCCACATACGCGATCCGGCCGCCGATGACGGCACCGGGCACGATCCCGACCGCGATGAACAGGATGTCGTCCCGCCGAAGATGGCCGAACAGATCGTCGGTCCCGTGCGCCGGCACCGGGACCCGCCCGGCGACGACCGCCGCCACGACCAGGGCGATGAGGATCGCCAGCGCGATCCCGACCGTCTCCCAGCGGACCGTCCAGTCGCCGATGCGGAGCAGCGGGTCGAAGGTGAACGTGATCACGGCGAGCGGCACCGCGGCAGTGTAACGAACCCACCCTGGAAGGCGTCGTCGCGGTACCGCAAGGTGTCGGCTGGCCGACACCCCGCCTGTCCGTTGGCCGGTGCTGGGCCGTCCGGTCGGGATCGATAGTCGAAACCGACGACGTCCCGCACAAGACGTCGGACCGATGGTCGGGGGGCGGTGAGCGGGGGCTCACCGGCGGATCGTCAACGTCGCTCAGGCCGATGCGCGGCCCCGCAGGGGGGAGGTCGGGTATCGGCCCGGGCGACGATCCGAGAGCACGGTGGAGACAGCGGTGGCACGATCCAACCCCGCGACCGACCGGCAGGATGGTCCGGCTCCGGTGCGACCCGACCGGCTCAGCCCGGTCCTCATGCCCATCCCGACGACGACCTGTCCGCTCGACGTGCGGCTGCTCGGTCGCGTCGAGCTGTCGGTCGCCGGTCGCGAGATCCGACTCGCGTCCCGCAGCGCCCAGGCGCTGATGGCGGTCCTCGCGCTCAGGCCGCGGGTGCGGACGCGCGAGGCGGTCGCCGCCGAGATCTGGCCGGATGCCGATGGGGCCGGGACCTCCGCGTCGCTGCGCCAGGCCCTCTGGCTGGTGCGCTCGGCGTTCGCGGCGGCCGGGGTCGGCCTGACCGACTACCTCGACATCGACGCCGAGGTGATCGGGTTCCGGTCCTGCGCGCCGCTCGATGTCGATGTCGTCCGGTTCGAGACGGCCTTGCGCGACCCCGCGGGCGGCCCCGAGCACGCGATCGCGTTGTACCAGGGCGACCTGACCGAATGCCTCGCCCTGGAGTGCTTCGCGGTCGACCGGGAGCGGCTGTCCGACGCGTTCGAGGATGCGCTGGCGCTCGGCGCCGAGCGACGCCTGCTCGCCGGCGACCTCGACGGCGCGCGTGACGCCGCCGAGCGCCTGCTCGTCCGCGATCCCCTGCGCGAGGAGGCTCATGCCGTCCTCCTGCGGGTCCACGGCCGGCTCGGCTCGCGCTCCCAGGTCATCCGCCAATACCGGCGGATCAGCGAGCTCCTCGCGCGCGAGCTCGACGTGGAGCCGCTGCCCGAGACGGATGCCGCCTACCGCGCCGCGCTCGCCGATGCCCTCGAACGATCGCGTGTCCGCGCGGCGAGCGTCGCGTTCGGCGGGAACCCCGTCCGGGCGCCCCGCCCCTCCCGCCCGGACGACGGCATCGGGTCGATCGCTCACCCCTGACGGTCGGCCGCCCGGAGCGCAGGAACCGCACGCCGACGGGGATCGTCATGGCGTGGCAGACTCCGTCCATGACCGTGAGGCCCGGATGACCCGACGCTCGCTCCTTCTCCTCGTCGTCGTCCCGATGGTCATCGCCTGCTCGTCCGCGGGGACGTCGTCGGTCGGTCCGACCGGTGGCTCGCCGTCCGGCGCCGGCCGACCGACCACCGAGCTCAGCCCGCCATTCGCGACCGCGCCGGCGACGGGCGCCCCCGTGACCGGCGAGGTGCCGGCGAGCGTCATGGCCAAGGTCACGGCGGACCTGGCCCAACGGACCGGACTCGACCCGTCGACGTTCACGGTGGTCCGCTCCGAGCAGGTCCAGTGGCCCGACGGCTCGCTCGGCTGCCCCGTCCCCGGCCAGATGTACACGCAGATGGTGACCCCGGGGTACTGGATCGTCGTCGAGGCCGGCGGCACGGCGTACGACTACCGGGCGACTAACGGCGGCGACGTCCGCCGGTGCGATCAGCCGAACCCGTTGCGGCCGTCCGGCTGAGCCTGCGCCCGCGCGCGAGCCGCGCAGCGGCGACGATCGAGCCGTCCGCCTTGCCGCCATCGGCGGCTGGACCAGCCTATGGCCCGCCGGTCACCTGGATCCGGAGCGCGTCGTTGCCCTTCGGCGCACCGCCGCGGATGTCCCCCCGGCTGGCGTTCAGGATGAGGAGGACGCCCGACTCGCCGGGGTTCGTGTCGACCGTCCCGAAGTCGACGATCGACAGGTCCCCGGTCGCGGACCGCGCGATGTCGCCGGAGGCCTGACCGGTCCCGTCGAACAGGCCGAAGAAGCGCTCGCCGAGCGGCGCCACGGTCAGGCCCTCGACCACGTCGGTCAGTCGGCCCGTGTAGTAGCCGTCGAACGCCCCGACGTCCATCGACATCGGCGAGAAGAAGTCGGTCGCGTCGAGCCCGATCTGGTCGCCGCAGAACGGGAGGACGATGTTCGAATCGTTCGTCCCGTGGTCGGCGTAGAAGTCGGCCGTGGCTTCGTCGGTGGCGAGGTCCTGGACCCAGGTCAGGGTGCGGACGTCGCCGGTCGTGCCGGCCCCCGAGATCGGAGCGTTGAACACCGCGTAGTCGGCGGTCCCGTCCGTGTCCGTGTCGAGGAACGCCTCGAACACGCCGGGGTACGACCCGACCGTCTCGCGCTCCCAGTCGCTGATCGCGATGGCGTACACGAACGACTCGCCCGGCCCGCAGTAGCCGGCCGGGACCGGGTATGTCTGGACGCCCACGCCCTTGATGTCGATGACCGGCTGGTTGGAGCCGCGTGCCGCCGCCGGCAGCTGCGGGCTCGTCGCCACGAGTGAGTACTCGTCGATGTGGGCGGTCCCGACGCCGTGGTTCGCCAACGTGGTATCGGCCGCGGGGAGACCGTCGAAGTCGCCGCCGGAGATCGTCCCATCGGCCACCAGCGAGGTCGATGCAGCGGTCACGTTGCCGGACAGGCGCGGCAGGACCTGCCAGGCCAGGTGGAGCGGGTGCAGGTCGTCCCGGTGGGTGCGGGTGTCGTTGAGCGTGATGTACCCGTCGTACTCGAGCCGGTCGAGCGCGCGGGCATCGAGCGCGGCGGCGCCCGAGTCGAGCGCCCAGGCGCGCAGCCTCAGCCCGTTGATCGTCAGGCTGACCTTGAACGTCCGGATGGCGTGGGGGGCGAGCGTGATCGACGCCGGGGCGGTGATCCTGACGGCGCCGTTCAGCCGGTCGTTCGCGTACCGGAACTTCGGGGTGATCGCGTAGTGCAGGGTCCGGTTCGAGTAGTTCCGCACCCGGACCCACTTCGTGAGCGTGGTCCGCGGCTTGCTCGCATCGACGAACCCGAACGACAGGTCGCCGCTCTTGCCGTCGCGGTCCCAGGCCGCCGCCGGCGAGGCCAGCGCCCGGTTCACCCGGACCTCGCCGCCGCCGATCCTGGTGACCGGCGCGAGGTAGCCGGGGGTGATCGCGGCGTTGTTGTAGACCTTCGTCTCGGCGGTGTCCATCAGCAGCGACTTGAGCTCCGACACCGTTCGATGCGGATAGGCGTCGAGCAGGAGCGCGGCCGAGCCGGTCACCATCGGCGTGGCGCCCGACGTGCCGCCGAAGGCCTCGGTCCCGGTCCCGGATCCGGCCACGGCCGACACGGACGCACCGGGTGCGCCGATCTCGGGCTTGATCAGGTTGAGGTCGATCGACGGGCCGCGCGACGACGAGCCGGCCATGCTCCCGACGAGCTTGATGCTGACGGCGGCGGAGGCCGTCACGGTGACCGGCGCCGCGATGTTGGCCTTGATCGAGTCGCTCAGGTCCTGGGTGATGACCATCGACGGGACGAACGTGTCGCCTCCGCCGTTGGAGAACGACACCGCGTCGCCGGGGGCGACGAGCCCGATCAGCACCGCGCTCGCCCCGGCCTTCGCCGCCCGATCGATCTTGAGGCTGACCGCGCAGCCGCCGCGGTCGATCAGGGCGACCTTGCCGCTCGGGTCGGCGTCGTATGGGTCGGCCCCGGGCTGGCCGGTGACGCTGCCGGCGGGACAGCCCCGACCGACCTCGGCGACCTCGCCGGAGAACCCGCTCCCGAGCGGCGCGAAGTCGAGGGTGGCGGTGTTGGCGTACGACCCCGCGATCGCCGCGGGCGAGTCCACGACGAGGGGGAAGGCGCGGGCGCTCGGGACCTGGGTCTCGGCCACCGACAGCGCGGTCCTCGCCGCCCCCGGGGACCCCGAGATGTACGGCTTGTCGCCGCCGTTCCCGGCGGCCGCCACCGTCAGGACGCCGACCCGGCTGGCCTGGTCGACGGCCAGCGCCAGGTCGTCGATGTAGCCCGAGGTGTAGTCGGCGCCCAGCGACATGTTGAGGATGTCGAGATGGTCCCTCGTGTCGCCGTCGTGGTTCGGATCGACCGCCCAGTCGACCGCCTCGAGCAGTCCGACGCCGGAGCACCCCGTCGAGACCGCCGAGCAGGCCTTGAGCGCGTAGAGCTTCACCCGCGGGGCGACCCCGAGCCTGCCGCCGATGATGTCCGCCACGTGCGTCCCGTGGCCCTCGAGATCGATCGGGTCCGGATCGGGATCCTCGATCCCGTCACCGCCCGGCCAGCTCTCGCCGACGAAGTCGTAGCCGCCGGCGACGCGGGCCGTCGGGAACAGGCCGTCGAGCGTCGTGTTCTTGGGGTCGCTCGGCCCGCTGCCGTAGGCCGCGGCATACGCTGCGGGGGTGCCGGGGCCGCCGAACGCGACGTGGGTGTAGTCGATCCCGCTGTCGATGACGCCGACCTTGATCCCGAGTCCCTTGAAGCCGGCCTTCTGGACGGCGCTGGCGCCGATGTACGGGACGGTCTCGGTCAGGGCCAGCTGGTAGTCGACGATCGGGGTGATGGACAGGACCGACGGGTCCTTGGCGAGCTTCTTGAGCGTGCTGCTGTCGATCCGCAAGGCGACCGTGTTCGAGGCTCGGTCCGTCCGACCCAGGACGCGGACGCCGCCATCGAGCAGGCGGGCGCGGGCGATGAGACGGGTCTGCTGGGCGCGATTCACCCGGACGTGCGACATGACCACGGCCGCTCCGCTCGCCGAGAACTCGGCCGCCGGCGCGCTCGACAGGCGGACGAAGACGCGGACCTTGCCGGGGACCGCGTCGAGCGACGTGGCGATCTTCGCCTTCTGGGCGACCTTCGTGTCCCGCAGCGGCTGGGGCAGCCTGGCGCCCTTGATCGATGCCGGGAGGGGCGTATGCGGGCGGACCGGCGCCTGGGCGACCACCGCGGCGGGGACGAGGGTGACGAGGAGCAGCACGGAGGCGGTCAACGCGCCGATCGAGCGTCTGAGCATCGGGCCAACCCTAGCCGCGCGGGACGGGTCGGGTCAATCGCGAGATCGGCAAAGGCGCCGGTAAGGTGGCCCTCGTCGACGGATCCGCGGACGCACACGCGCGCGGCGAACCCCCGTTAGCCGAGCTTGTCGACGAGGTCACGGACGGCGGCGACGGAGCGGTCGAAGGCGGTCCGCTCGTCGGCCGTCAGCTCGATCTCGAAGACGCGCTCCAGGCCGCCCTCGCCGAGGACGGCCGGGACGCCGACGAACAACCCGTCGACGCCGAACTCGCCCTTGAGCAGCACGGCGCACGGGAGGACGCGCTTCCGGTCGCGCAGGATCGATTCGACCATCTCGAACGTGCTGGCGGCCGGGGCGTAGAAGGCCGATCCGGTCTTGAGCAGGGCGACGACCTCGGCCCCGCCGTTGGCGGTCCGCTCGCACAGCGCGGCTACGCGGTCGGGGCTCAGCAGCTCGGTGATCGGGACCCCGGCGACGGTGGAATAGCGAGGCAGCGGGACCATCGTGTCGCCGTGGCCGCCGAGGACGAACGCGGTGGTGTCCTCGACCGACACCCCGAGCTCCTGGGCGATGAACGTCCGGAAGCGCGCGGAATCGAGCACGCCGGCCATGCCCAGGACGCGCTCCCGCGGGAAGCCCGATGCCTGCAAAGCGACGTGACACATCGCGTCGAGCGGGTTCGTGACGATGATGAGGACCGCGTCCGGTGAGTGCCTGGCGGCCTGCTCCACGACCGAGCGGACGATCCCGGCGTTCTTGGCCAGGAGGTCGTCGCGGCTCATCCCGGGTTGGCGGGCCAGGCCGCTGGTGACGACCACGATGTCGCTCCCGGCCGTGTCGGCGTAGTCGTTCGTGCCGACGACCCGGGCGTCGTGGCCGACGACCGGAGCCGCCTCGGCGAGATCGAGGCCCTTGCCCTGCGGGAGGCCCTCGACGATGTCGATCAGGACGACATCGGCCAGGCCGGCCTCGGCGATCCGCTGCGCCGCGGTGGCGCCCACGTTGCCGGCGCCGACGACGGTGACCTTGTTGCGCGACATCGGCGATCGGCTCCTTCGGATGGGGGGTGGGGGTGGGGTCGAGGGCGAGGGTCGGGGGTCGGCCAATCGTATACCGCACTCGGGAGGGTCGACATTCGTGGGGTGGGCGATGGGACATCGGTCCGTCGCGGTGGCGCAGATCCGAGTGCGACGCTGACGACGTCATCCGGAAGCACCACAGGGAGCCACTCAGATGGAGACCACCTCGACCCGAGGCGAGCTCGTCGTTCTCGGCCTCATCCTCGCCGCCCTCGGGCTGCTGTCAGGCCCGAACCCGGCGATGATCGTCGTCGGCGGCCTGGCCGCGGTCGTCGGCATCCTCGAAGGTCGGGCCGCCTGGACGACCCGCTGACGAGGTCCCGGCCGAGGAGGTCAGCCCGCGACCCGTGGACCCGCGGCTCGGACCGCGTCGGACGCGCCGTCGTGGTAGTTGGCGAAGTTCTCGGCGAACATCCTCGCCAGCCTGGCCGCCTGGCGGTCGTAGGCATCCGTGTCCTGCCAGGTCGAGCGCGGCTGGAGGAACTCCGCCGGGACATCGGGGCAGGATGTCGGGACCGCCACCCGGAAGATCGGATCCTCGACCGTCGGGACCTCGTCGAGCCTGCCATCGAGCGCCGCCCGGACCATTGCCCGCGTGTGGTCGATGTTCATCCGTTCGCCCGTCCCGTACGGACCCCCCGTCCAGCCGGTGTTGACGAGCCAGACCGGGACATCCCAGCGCGCCAGGCGCTCGACCAGCATGTCGGCGTACTCGCCCGGATGGCGGGGCATGAACGGAGCGCCGAAGCAGGCGCTGAAGGTCGCCCGAGGCTCCCTGATCCCGATCTCGGTGCCGGCCAGCTTCGCGGTGTAGCCGCTGATGAAGTGATAGGCGGCCTGGTCGTGGGTCAGCCGGGAGATCGGGGGCAGCACGCCGAAGGCATCGGCGGTCAGCAGGACGACATGGGTCGGTTGCCCGGCCATCCCGGTCGGATCGGCGTTGCCGATGAACTCGAGCGGGTAGGCGCCCCGGGTGTTCTCGGTGAAGCGGTCCGAGTCGAGGTCGAGCTCACGGGTCCGCGGGTCCAGGTCCACGTTCTCGAGGATGGTCCCGAAGCGTTTGGTGGTCTGGAAGATGTCCGGCTCGTACATCGGCGACAGGCGGATCGTCTTGGCGTAGCAGCCGCCCTCGAAGTTGAACACGCCGTCGGGACCCCAGCCGTGCTCGTCGTCGCCGATCAGGCTCCGGAGCGGGTCGGCCGACAGCGTGGTCTTGCCCGTCCCGGACAGGCCGAAGAACACGACCGGGTCCCCGGCGACGCCGACATTGACGGCCGAATGCATCGGCAGGACGCCCTCGTCGGGCATCAGGTAGTTCATCACCGTGAACGCGGACTTCTTGATCTCGCCCGCGTACTCCGTCCCGACGATGATGATCTCCATCCGGCGGAGGTGGACGAGGATCGCCGTCTCGGTCCGGGTGCCCTCGGTAGCGGGATCGGCCTTGAACGACGGCACATCGATGATCGTGAAGTTCCGGGCGAACGTCTCGAGATCGGCGGCGCTCGGCCGGCGGAACAGGTTGCGGGCGAAGATGCTGGCCCAGGCGGTCTCGGTGTAGACCCGCAGGCTCCGACGGTGGGCCGGATCGGCGCCGATGAACACATCCTGTGCGTACAGCGCCTTCTCGGCCACGTGCTCGACCAGGCGCCCGCGCAACCGCTCGTAGTTCGCCTCGCTGATCGGGCGATTGACCGGGCCCCACCAGATCTTGTCGTGGCTGCCGGACTCATCGACGATGAACTTGTCCTCGGGGCTGCGACCGGTGTGCTTCCCGGTCCGGACGACCAGCGGGCCGGCGGCGGCGACCAGACCGTCGCCGGCGCGGATCGCATCCTCGTAGAGCTCGGCCGTCGACAGGTTGGCCCGGACCAGCCGTCCGAGGTCGGGCGGCGGCTTCGAGGGGGTTCGCGTAGCGGTCACTGGCGGTCGCTCCCTGGTCGGCGTCGGAGCGGGTCGATCCCGCGCCCGGGTCATGGGCCATCGGTCCGACCGGCCGCGCGTACCCCCGATCCGCTCGAACGAGCACGATCGGATGGAGTCGGCTTTCGCAGTCCGGGGAATCCTACATCCCCCTGCGGGTTGCGGCAAGGTTGCGGCAGGATTGCGCAGGCGTCGTGGTGTCGGTCGCCCCGAGATGGGTCGGTCGGTTCGACGGATCGCGTGCCGTCCGGAGGCGGGACCGCGACGTCGGAGACCACGCTCCGGCCGGACCCGGACCGGGATCCGATCGTGGCGCCATCCCCGATCGCCACCGTATGATCGTGGCGGCAACCCAGCCGCCCGCGAGTCCGACCACGGAGGTCCACCACCGAACGTGCCAGCCCCGAAGCGCAAGACCGTCTACCGGAAGCCGCCCCCACCCAAGCCACCGATCCCCGGCGTCACCGCCCCCGAACCGTACGTTCGTCCGACCGTCGCGGAGATCAACACCGCCGCACGACACGGCCGGACCGACCTGGCCGTCGGCGACAAGGTCCGGATCAACGGGACCGGCCTGTTCAGCGGCGAGATCGCGGTGATCGAGCGGTTCGGCGGTGCGGTCATCCCGACCGCCCATGTGCGGACCGAAGGTGGCGGGACCCGCCAGGTCCGGACGATCGACCTGGAGCCGGTGGACTAGCCCCGCGCGAGCCGGGCCCGGGGGCCGCGAACGGCCCAGCGTGCAGGGGACGCTACGCGTCGTCGAGCGCGCGACCGAGGTCGGCGATGAGGTCGTCGACCGACTCGATCCCGACCGACAGCCGGATGAGCGCGGCCTCGACCTGCAGGTTCGAGCCGGCGACCGAGGTGTGGGTCATGAGGGCCGGCAGCTCGATCAGCGATTCCACGCCGCCGAGGGATTCGGCCAGGGTGAAGATCCGGGTCCCCTCGCAGACCGCGACCGCGCGCTCGTCGGCCCCGCGCGCGTACCGGCCGCCGGCCCGCGGGGCGAACGACACCATCCCCCCGCCCGACCGCATCTGGCGCGCGGCCACGTCGCCCTGCGGATGGGCGTCGGTCCCGTCGACCAGGCCCGGGTAGCGGACCCAGTCGACATCGGCGCGGGCCGCCAGGAACCGGGCGACCGCCGCGGCGTTGGCGGCGTGTCGCTCGACCCGCAGCGCCAGCGTCCGCAGCCCGCGCAGGACAAGGAAGCAGTCGAACGGCCCCGGCACGGCACCCATCGCGTTCTGGAGGAAGCGGAGGCGTTCCGCGACATCTTCCCGGTCCGTGACCGCGATCCCGCTGACCACGTCCGAGTGGCCGGCCAGGTACTTCGTCGCGGAGTGGAAGACGATGTCGGCCCCCAGGCTCAATGGGCGCTGGATCGCCGGCGACGCGAAGGTGTTGTCGACCACGAGCAACGGCCGTTGCCCACGGGCACCGGCGTGCGGATCGAGCCGCTCCGCCACGGCCTCGATGTCGATGACCTTGAGGTGCGGGTTGGACGGCGTCTCGAGCCAGACCATCCGGGTCAGGGCGTCGAGCTCGTCCCGGAGCACGGTGGCCGGGTCGTTCGCCAGGTCGAGCCAGCGGGTCGTCACGCCGCGCGGTCCGGCGACCCGTTCGAGGTAGCGCCACGTCCCGCCGTACACGTCGTCGCCGGCCAGGATCGTCTCGCCCGGGGCGACCAGCTCGGCGATCGCGGCGGTCGCCGCCGAACCGCTGGCGAAGGCGATCCCGTGGCGGCCGCCCTCGAGGCCCGCGACGGCCCGCTCGAGTCGTTCACGGGTCGGGTTCTGGCTCCGCGCGTACTCGTAGCCGCGCGTCGGTCGTCCCACGCCGTGTTGCGCATACGTGCTCGTCTGGTAGATCGGGGGCGCGACCGCCCCGGTCAGCTCGTCGGGCTCCTGGCCGGCATGGACGGCGAGCGTCTCGAAGCCGGGCGCCTCCTCGTCGGGATCGTGGCGCATCGACGATCCGCCTCTCAGCTGCCGTCGGACGGGTGGTGGGTCAGGTATTCGAGCACGTCGAGGCGGGTGACGATCCCGATCGGTCGGCCGTCGCGGATCGCGAGCAGGGCCGCCGCTCCCCCCGTCAGCTGGGCGAACGCCTCGGCCAGCGACGCCTCGACGGCGACGGTCGGGAGCGGCCGATCCATGATCTCGCCGACGGTCCGCTCGACGGCCTCGGGGTCCCGGAAGGCCCGGTCGAGCAGGCCCTTCTCGGAGATCGCGCCGACGATCGACGCGAGGTCGTCGCCGCTGGCCGCCTCCGAGACGGGCATCTGGCTGATCCCGAAGTCCTGGAGGGTGGCGATCGCCTCGCCCACCCGGTGGGTCGTCCGGGCCACGACGACATCCGGCCGATCGCCGCCGTGATGGCGGTCGGCGAGCAGCTCGGAGACACGGGTCACCGCGCCCGGTCGATCCATCAGGCCGTTGACCCGCATCCACTCATCGTTGTAGAGCTTGGAGAGGTACGAGCGACCGCCGTCCGGCAGGATCGTGACGATGACCCGGTCCGGGGCGTGGTCGGGGTCGTCGGCCATGATCCGACGCGCCTCGGTGAGCGTCGCGACGAGCGCGGTGCCGCACGACTCGCCGGCCAGGATGCCCTCCTCGCGGGTCAGCCGACGGGCGGCCGCGAAGGCATCCCGGTCGGAGACCCGGACCCAGCGATCGACGGTCGAGGCATCGTAGGTGCCCGGGAAGAAGTCCTCGCCGACCCCCTCGGTCAGGTAGGGCCGCGCCGTGTCGCCGGACAGGACGCTCCCCTCCGGGTCCGCCCCGACGACCACGATCGAGGGGTTCTGGCGCTTCAGGTATCGGGCGGCGCCGGTGATCGTCCCGCCGGTGCCGACGCTCGCCACGAGATGGCTGATCCGGCCGTCGGTCTGGCGCCACAGCTCGGGCCCGGTGGTCGCCTCGTGCGCGTCGGGGTTCTGCTGGTTCCAGTACTGGTCGGGCTTGAACGCACCGGGGATGTCGCGCGCCAACCGGGCGGCGACGGAGTAGTAGCTCTCGGGGCTGTCCGGATCGACGTTCGTCGGGCAGAGGACGACCTCCGCGCCATAGGCCCGCAGGAGCTGCTGCTTCTCGGCGGACTGCTTGTCGGCCATCACGAAGATGCAGCGATAGCCCTTCAGCACCGCGGCGATCGCCAGGCCGTGCCCGGTGTTGCCGCTCGTCGGCTCGATGATCGTCCCGCCCGGCTTGAGGAGCCCGGCCCGCTCGGCGGCCTCGATCATCGGCAGGCCGATCCGGTCCTTGACCGAGCCGCCGGGGTTCATCGTCTCCAGCTTGGCCAGGATGAGAGGCTGACGCTCCACCGGTCCCAGCTCGCGGGTGACCCGGCTCAGACGGACGAGGGGGGTGTTCCCGACGAGGTCGAGGATCGATCCGGCGTACTCCATCGCGGGCGAGTATAGGTGCCCGGTCGGCGGGACGGCCGCGCCGGCGCGAGGCGCTCGGATCCGGCGACGCTCGCGGCCCTCAGCTGGGCCGGCGGCATCAGTGGAACAGGTTGGTCAGGCGGCGGAACGGCCGTCGGGCGCCGGGCGGCGGCTCGACGAGCCGGTGACACTCGCTGACGTGCGGTGCGACCATGGCCTCGAGCGCGGCCACGACACGATGGGCCGCCGCACGGTCGGCCGCCGCATCCGCGGGGTGCGTCACGCCCGACCGATCGCTCCCGACGCCGTCGCCCACGGCCGTGCCGTCCGGACCGGAGCCCCTGAGGAGCGACTCGGCGGTGACCGGTGGCAGAACACGCAGGACGATCCGCCGACCGACGAACAGCTCGTGCGTCCCGCCGAGGATGAGCGGGACGACCGGCGCGCCGGTCCTCAGTGCGAAGTAGCCGATCCCCCCTCCGAAGGGCCGGGCACGTTCGATCGGGACGGGCGGACCCACCTCGGGGAACAGGGCGAAGACCGCCCCGGACTCGAGCACCGACCGGGCCGCGGCCAGATGCCGGTCGAATGCCGCCGGACCGGTCCCCGGCCAGATCGGCACGACACCGCCGATGCGGGCAAAGAGGGCCCGGCGGATCCTCGATCGGTAGATGGCCCGGCCGTCGCCAAGGAAGACGAGACGGGGCTCGACGGGCAGCAGGATCGCCAGGACGAATGGGTCGATCCACGTCCGGTGCGGCACGCCGAGCGCGATCCAGCCCCCGGACGGTCGTCCGTGTCCATCCCGGGGCAGGTGCTCGGCACCCTGGAGCTCGAGGCGGAGTCGGAGCAGCAGGCCGATCAGGCGGCAGGCCCCGATGAGCCACCGGTAGAGCCGCGGCGCCGCCGGTTCGGGCCGGGTCAGACCCCAGTCGGGCGGTTCGGGTCGGCCCGCGCGTCGGCCACCCTTTCCCTCGCCCGGCGCGGTCCCGGACACGTCACCCATCGGGGGGGTCGGTCGCGCCGGAGCCGGTCCCGGGCGGCGGATCAGCGGCAGGCCGATCGTCCGGGAGTTCGCGGTCGAGCCGACCCTTTCGCAGGAGCAGCCAGGTCAGGGGTTCGCGCAGCCGTCGTGGATGGTCGGTCGGATCGATCGTCCACGGATAGAGCTGCTCGACCGCAGGTCCAAGGCGCTCCGCGAACCGATCGGTCAGTCTGCGGGCGAGGTCGAGCTCCTCACGCGATCCCGCCTCGGGCAGGCGGCCGTCCCATCCGGTCCCGAGCAGCTCGGCCACGCTGGTCGGTGGCAGGATCCGCGCCGCTAGCCGTCGACCGAGGTAGAGCTCCTCGGTCCCGGCCATCGCCAACAGGACGAGCGGCGCCTGCGTCCGCAGGGCGATGAGCGCCGCGCCAGTGCGGAACGGACCGATCCGTCCGGCCGGCCCACTGACCGTCCCCTCCGGCATCTGGGCGAAGACCGCGCGGTTGCCGATCACCGCGCGGGCCGCGGCCACGTGCTTGTCCACTCCCACGCCGCCACGCCACACGGGGAGAAGTCCCCCGAGCCGATGGATGAGCGCCTCGCGCCAGCGCGACCCGAAGGCCGACGGCCCAGAGCCGAGGAACCAGACCCGCGGCTGGAGCGGGAGCGAGGCCAGGACGACGAACGGATCCATCCAGCCGCGGTGGGCCGCCGCGATGACGATGTAGCCGCCGCGGCGTGGGAGAAGGTCCCGACCTTCGACCTGGAGATGGAACCGGAACAGGCCGAACAGGACCACCCGACCCACGATCGCCATGAACCGCACGAGCAGGCTCGCGTCGGCTTCCGGCGGTCGACCCAGCCAATCGAGACCCTCGACGGCTCCGCCGCGCGCCGCTGCCATCGCCTCGGGTGAGATCCGTCCCGGTGGCGGGCGACCCCGACCGAACCGACCGCGTTGGGTCGGTCGCTCGCTCGGCGACCCGGTCGGGTCACCGGGGGTCGCGGTCACGGCTGGCCGGCGTCGCCCGACTCCGGCGGCGGCGCGGTGGTGGCGTCCGGCTCGCTGGGGGCGGCGGTTGCGTCGCTCGCTGGGGGCGCGGCGTCGGCTCGCTGGTGCCGGCGTCGTCGGGCGGGCGTCGTCGGGGGCGGCGTCGTCGGTCGGCGCCGCGTCGGGGGCTCGGCCGCCGCCGCGGCCTTGGCCGCGCGCTCCTCGGCCTCGATCTCGCCGACGCTCGGACCCTTCCGCAGATGGCGTGCGATCAGGACCGTCGTCGCCAGGACGATCGTGAGGCCCGACACGATCTGGGCCGTGGGGATCCCGCCGAGCGTCCAGTTGTAGCCCGCCCGGAGGAACTCGAGTGAGAAGCGCGTCACGCTGTACCAGATGAAGAAGATCAGGAGCAGGTCGCCGGCACGCAGCCGGTCGGAGTAGCGTCGCCCGAGCCAGAGCAGGAACAGCATGCCGATGACCGCGGAGACCGCCTCGTACAGGAAGAGCGGGTGGAAGTGCTGCCCGAGGGTCGCCAGCGGATCGGACCCGACCGGACAGGCGAACTCGGCGACCCGGTTCTTGCACTGGATCGCGATCCCCCACGGCAGGTTGGTCGGCGGACCGTAGAGCTCCTGGTTGAAGAAGTTCCCGAACCGGCCGACGGCCTGCATCGCGAACAGCGCCGGCGCCACCACGTCCGCCCAGCGCCAGAACGACTGGTGGTGCCAGCGCAGGTACGCCCATGCCGCGATCGTCCCGGTCAGCAGCCCGCCGTAGACGCCCAGGCCGCTGAATCCAGCGAACGCGTAGCTCCCGTCGGCGGCCTTCCGGATCGGCAGGAAGATCGTCAGCGGATCGTCCTTGTACAGGACCCACTGGTCGATGACGTGGTAGAGGCGCCCGCCGATCAGTGCCGCGACCGCGACGATGATCAGGCCGTTGATGATCAGGTCCGTATCGAGGCCGCGCCGCCGGCCTTCGCGGAGCATGACCTGGTAGGCCGCCAGCAGCCCGAGCGCATAGCAGATCCCGTACCAGTAGACGGGAAGCGGCCCGAGCTGGACCGCGATCGGGTTCGGCGTGAAGTCGATCATCGTCCGGGAGTGTAGACGGTCCGGGGTCGCCGTCCCCTTCCGTCCGTATACTGGCGCCCGATGTCCCCCATCACCCGTGCCGCGAGCCGCCCCGCGTGAACGCCGAGTTCCAGTGGTGGCTGCTCATCCTCGGGATCGTCATCGGCGGCGCACTCGTCTACCTGGTGATGGCCGACCTGCGGACCGACGACGACGGGACCCCGACCGACCTGCCCGTCTCCGACGACGACGGGGATCCGGTCGAGGCCCCCGACCGACCGGACCGGTCGGTCGGATCAGCCCGGACCGACGATCCCGACGTGGAGGGCGACGGCGCCAAGGGCGAGCCGACGGTAGCCGACGTCCCGTAGGCCGGCCCGGATCATCGTCCCGCTGAGGGTGGTCGGATCCGGGAACCCCTCGAGCGACGCCGGGAGGTAGCGGTAGGTCCGCCCCCGGGCGAACAACCCGGCAGCGAGCGGCGCGAGCAGCCGGAACGTCCCGAGGTAGACCATGCCCCAGATCCTGGGCCGCGGTACGGACAGCTCGAGGCAGACCACCCGGCCGCCGGGACGGACGACCCGAGCGAGCTCGCGGAAGCCGGCCTCGTAGTCGGCCAGGTTGCGCAGCCCGAAGGCGATCGTCGCGACGTCGAAGGTGGCGTCGTCGAACGGCAGGTCGAGCGCGTTGGCGACGCTGAATTCGAGCTGGACGATGTCGCCGGTGGTCGCCCGCGCGTAGCCGATCATCGCCGCCGACAGGTCCACCCCGACGACGCGACCGAACGGCCCGACCCGATCGGCGAGCGCGACGCTGAGCTTGCCGGTCCCGCACGCGACGTCGATCGCCGATCCGGCCGCTTCGAGGCCGGTCGCCTCGACGGCGGCCCGTCGCCAGCGGCCGTCGCCACCGGCCGTCATGATCGTGTTCATCCGGTCGTAGACCGGGGCGATGTCGTCGAACATCGCTTCGACCTCGGCCTCGGGGACGCGGTTCCCGGATCGCGGACCGGCCCGGTCCCGACGCTCGTCGGGCGGTGGCGCCATCATGTGACCTGCCAGACCGATCGGAGGTTCGCGCCATGCCCGACGCCCAGGATCCCAGCCAGCGCTCGCTCGACCCATGTCCGCGCTGCGGACAGCATCGGCTCGCCGTCATCGAGGTCCCCGAGCTCGAGTTCACCGACTATCAGATCGCGAACAAGACGCTCGGCATCCAGACCGACGTCCGCCTGGAGGGTCCGCCCGGCATCGAGTGCCTGGCCTGCGGCGCCGACTGGGACAGCGTGGAGGCGCTGCGCGCCGAGCTCGCGGATGGGTCGCCGGCCGAGCCCGGACCGGGCTGACGGCATCAAGGCGGTCAGCTGCGCTCGACCGTGCCGGTCAGGACGTCTCCCGGGGCAACGGGCTTGCCGTCGGCATCGACAAGGGTGACGCCGAACGTCGTCCCCGGGCCGGCCGCGGCGAGCTCGCTCGACCAGCCCGACCAGTAGGCCAGGCCCCCTCCGAACTCCATCCAGCCGAGACGGACCCGCGAGCCGTCCGGGCGCGTCATCCAGCAGGCGAAGGCCTGGCCCCGCCCCGGCTCCGTCAGGCTCGGTGCGCTCACCACCAGCTCCTCGGAGGTGGACGAGAAGAGGAGGGTCCCAGCCTCCGCCGTCGGTTCCGCCACGCCGACCAGCGACACGCGGACCGCGTCGGGCTGGGCGGTCAGGTCGAGGGTCGCCTGGTTGAGGCCCGCGAGGTTGTCCGCCTGGGCCCCGGCGTCGACCGCCGAGCGGTACAAAAGGAGCCCACCGGCCGCGAGGACGACGATCACGGCGGCGGCCGCGAGCGATGTCCAGAGCGTCCGTCGCGAGCGCGGGCGTGCCGCGAGGGCGATCGGCCGGGCTGGTCCGCCGCCGTCGTCGACCGCCAGTCCGTCCGGCATCGTCGCCATCGGTGCCATGGACGAGGGCGGCGCAGGGTCGGCGCTGCCGGCCGCGACGCCCCGCTGCCGGCCGACGGCCCGGACGAGCGCGAGCGTGCTCGCCCTCAGCTCGTCCGGAGGGACGCTGGCGACGGCGTCGCGGAGCACCGGTCCGATGGCCGCGAGCCGGCGAGCCTCCTCCGCGCACGTCGGACAGCCGGCCAGGTGACCGGCCGTCGCGGCCGCCTCCGCGGTGTCGCCGGCCGCGAGCCGGTCCAGGCCGCCGGGCTCGACAGCGGCCAGCTCGAGCAGCTCGCGGACCTGCGCGTGATCCGTCACGACTCGACCCTCACGCCGCTGTCGGCCTCCCGGTCCGCCCCGATCGCGGTCAGCCCGTTCGGGCCGGCCGGCGTCGCCGCGTCCATGGGATCGAGGCCGGGACCGGCGACCGGTGCGTACTCCGGGCCGAGGACGGCACGCAGCCTCGCCAGGGCGCGTCGAGTGCGCGTCTTGACCGTGCCGAGCGGCCAGCCCAGCCGATCGGCGATCTCGCGCTGGGTGAGCTCGTCGCGATAGGCGAGCAGGAGGACCTGGCGCTCCGGCTCGATCATCGTCGCGAGCGCCTGCTGGAGCTCCATGCGGAGCTCGGCACCGGCCAGCTCGCCCTCGGGCCCGCGCTCGGGGCTCGCCGCGCCGACGACGTCGCCGGTCCGGGCGACCCGCTCCAGCGTGGCCGCGTCGGTCTCGTCGCCGATCCTCGCCGCCGAGATGGACACCACCCCGGGACGCCGCCCAGAGGCGCGCATCCGGTCGACGGCCCGGTTGCGGGCGATCGTGAACAGCCACGCGGCGAGCGAGCCCCGCGCGGGGTCGAATTGTTCTGCTCGGTTCCACAAGGTGAGGAAGGTCTCCTGGACGATGTCCTCGGCGATGCTGCGGTCGGAGATGGATCGGACGGCCGTCGCGTAGACGGCACCGGCGTGACGGTCGTAGAGGGTCGCCAACGCGTCCTCCGATCCGGCCACGACCGCCTCCACGAGACGGGCGTCCTCGGTCGGGTCGGTGCGTGGTCCCGCCATGATTACGCCTCGGATGCCTCATCGGTTTCGCGCTCGAGCGCGAGCGGGCGTCCTTCGAACGCGGTCGAGAAGACGATCTCGGTCTCCGTGGTGTAGACGTGACGGATGCCCTGGATCCGGCGCATCACGCGTTCCAGGTCGAGCGTGTCCGCGGCGCGGACCTTGAGCAGGTAGTCCGCCTCGCCGGCGACGTGGTGGCAGTCCTCGATCTCCGGGATCGTCGCGAAGTCGGAGGTCAGGTCGGTCGTCGGCGTCCCCGGCGCCTGGCGGATGCGGCTGAACGCCAGGACGCCGTAGCCGGTGGCCGCCGCGTCGACCACGGCCCGATAGCCATGGACGATCCCGCGCGATTCGAGCCGCTTGACGCGCTCGTGGGCGGACGGGGCGCTCATCCCGGCCGCCGCCCCGAGCTCGGCGTACGAAGCGCG
Organism: uncultured Chloroflexia bacterium; assembly: GCA_963781845.1. Lineage (GTDB taxonomy): Bacteria > Chloroflexota > Limnocylindria > Limnocylindrales > CSP1-4 > Chersky-267. The sequence goes on from CAWAHN010000012.1 coordinate 270,895, forward strand.
GCCGTCGCGCTGGAGCAGCGACAGGATCCGAAGATCGTTCGGACTCAACCGGTCCTTTGGAGGCATTGTCGCTATCCGTTAGTCATGATGACGTTGACACTCTCGATTTGTTAGGCTACCATCCAGTTCAGCACTCATATCTATCGAAAGGAGGAGATCATGATCACCGTGATCGTCCTCGGCGTCATCGCCGCCCTCGCCATCGCCGCTATCGTTCTGGATCCGAGCGAGGGCAATCACCAGCCCCACGACCCCCATGCCGACCTGCCCATCTGGGCCTTCTTCGCCCGGCGCTAGGGCGCCAGCCTACCAGTCTCCCGCGATGAGGCGGCGCGGTTCGTCCGGGAGCGTTCCCGCCGGCCGGTGCGCCTCCAGGCAGGTCACGCCGACCGGACCGACGGTCGCCCCATGGGCCGTCCGTGTCGGAAGCTCCAGCCGGTCGCCGGGCGCGAGGGCGACCCGCTCCCCGCGCTCGACCAGGTCGAATTCGATCGACCCGGCCGCGACGACGATGACCTTGTCGAAGTCGTGGCGGTGCACGCCGTAGATCACGCCCGGGCCGTTCGACCAAGGGTGCGCGTCCAGGCCTTCGGAGGCCAGCCGCCGCTCGGGCGTCCCGTCGTTCATCCCTCGACCCGATCCTCGACGTCGGGGGACGTCTCGACGTTCTCCTCGCGTCCCGGAGCCGAGCCCGTGGCCGTCCCCAGCAGGTCGGGCGCCGCGGCCCGCCACGCCTCGTCGGCCGCCCGCGGGTCGTCGCCCAGCGAGGTGGCGACGATCAGGAACGCCACCCCGAAGATGGCACCTGCCGCGAAGGCGAGGAAGCCGGGCCAGCGGATCCAGAACGTGAACAGGAGGAAGACCGCCACGGCGGCGGCGATGCTCCCCAGGACGTTGGCACGCGACGGCATCGAGCCGGGCCCTAGCTGACCGACACGCCGATGATCCGGCCGACGACGAAGGTCACGCCCGCCGCGGCCGCACCGATGCCGACCTGGCGCAAACCGGAGAAGATCGCGCCGCGCCCGGTCAGGAGACTCACCCCGACACCGACCGCGAACATCGCGACCAGGCTCAGGCCCAGGCTCACGACGATGGCGGCCTGACCGGTGAGGATCAGGAACGGCACGACCGGGATAACCGCCCCGACGGCGAACGCCAGGAACGACCCGCCGGCCGCGCCCCACGGGGAGCCGAGCTCGTCGGGGTCGAGGCCGAGTTCCTCGCGGATGAGCGTGTCCAGGGCGTGCTCCGGATCGCGGAAGAGGCGCACCGCGATGGCGTCGGCCTCGGCCGGGCTGAAGCCCTTGGCGCGGTAGATCGCCGCCAGCTCGGCCTGTTCCTCGTCGGGCATCGCCTCCAGCTCGGCCCGCTCGAGCGCGATCTGGCGCTCGTACAGCTCGCGCTGCGACTGCATCGAGATGTACTCGCCGGCGGCCATGCTGAACGCGCCCGCGAGCAGGCCGGCGATCCCGGCCAGCAGGATGAAGCGCGAGTCGCCCGAGGCGGCGCCGGCGACCCCCATCACCAGGCTCGTGTTGCTCACCAGGCCGTCGCTGACGCCGAAGATCACCGCGCGGAGGGTCCCCGACTGACCGGTCCGATGCCAGCGTTCGTCGCGACCGATCGATCCGGGGGATCGGACGCTGTGCGCGGCACGCAGCGCGGCGTCGTCGAGGACGGGCGCGGTCGGCGACTTGCCGTCGAGCCGCTTCCAGATCTCGGCGTGCTCGCGTTCATCGGCCGCGATGGCGGCCACCTCGGGCGACAGCTGGCCCTGGTAGGCATCCTCCTCGTCGCCCTCGAGCGCCTGGACCAGATCGCTGACGGCCGAGGTCCCGAACACGCGAGCCAGGGCGATGATCGCCCGGATCCGGACGCGCGGCGGTCCGGGCGGCGGGACGTCCGCACCGAGGTCGCGCAGCTTCGTCGCCCAGATCTCGGCATGGCGTCGTTCGTTCGCGGCGATCGTCCGGAACGCCTGCGCTCGACCGGGTTCCTTCTCGATCGTCGCCAGCGCGTCGTACAGGACGATCGCGTCGCGCTCGAGCTTGAGGTTGTCGAGGCTCTGGGCGGTGTCGATCGGCGCCATCGCCCGATGGTAGCGGCGTTCCGAACCCGGCGCGGCGATAGACTGGTCGGGTGACCCTTCCACCCCTGCGGTACCTATCGGCGGCCGACGTCGTCGCCGCCCTCCCGCCGCTCGACGAGCGGCTCAAGCTGGCCGAGCGGACGCTGATCGCCCTGGCCGACGACTCCGTCGAGCTGCCGCCGAAGATCGGCGTCCATCCCCGTGCGCCATCGTCGTTCGGCCACGCGATGCCTGCCCTTCTCCGCGGGCCGGACCCAGCCGGCGCCGACGACCTGGTCGGTATGAAGTGGATCGTCGGCTACCCCGGCAACGGCGCCCGCGGTCTCCCGACGATCTTCGCCACGGTGGTCCTCAACGACCCCGCGACCGGCGTCCCGCTGGCCATCCTCGACGGCGGGCCGATCACCGCAGCGCGGACCGCCGCCATCAGCGGTGTGGTCATCCATCGATTCGCCCCGGAACCCGGCGGCGGGAGTCCCTCCGGTGTCGGTCACCGCGTCGGGTTGGTCGGGGCCGGCGTCCAGGGCCACAGCCACGTCGAGATGGTCGGCCACGTGCTGCCCGGGGCGATCGTGACGATCTTCGCCCGCCATCCCGAGCACGCCGAGGCCCTGGCGACCGTCGCTCGCGCGACGGCGGGGATCGCCGCAGCGCACGTTGCGCGCGACCCGCGCGAGGCCACGATGGACGCCGACGTCGTGATCACCGCGGCGTCGTTCGGACCGGTCAACCAGGTGATGACCGACGACTGGCTCACGCCGCACGCCCTGGTCGTGCCGGTCGACTACGCGACGTACTGCTCCGCGACGGTCGCTCACGACGCGAGCCTGTTCGTGGTCGACGAGCTGGGCCAGTTCCTGGCGACGCGGGCCGCCGGGCTGTTCGAGGGTTACCCGGATCCGACCGCCACGATCGGCGCGGCCATCCTCGATGCGACCGGCCGGCCGCACGGCGGGCGGGTCGTGGCGACCCACCTCGGGACCGGCCTGGCCGACCTCGTCTTCGGCCGGGCGATCGTCCGTCGCGCCGCCGAAGCCGACCTCGGGACGGTCATCCCGCGCTGACGGCTGGCGACGGGCCACCGAGCCCCTCTCGCTCGGGCGACCTCACTCGTTGACGGGGAGCGGACCCTCGGGCACCTCGATCAGGACCCGTCCGTCCGCGACGACGACCGGGTAGCGCACGATCGGCACCTCGGCGGGTGGATCGAGGGCGTCACCGGTGTCCAGGTCGAACCGCGAGAGATGCAGCGCGCAGGTCAGCGAGCCCGCCGTCAGGAACCCCTTGTCGAGCTCGAAGTACTCATGACTGCAGATGCCCTGGAAGGCACGGACGTCGCCGTCGAGGTTGACGACCAGGACCGGGTCGGTCCCGTCGACCCAGGCCATCGCCATCGTTCCGGGCGGGACGTCGTCGAGACCGAGGAGGTCGACCCGCCGAGTCACGACCGGCCTCGTCTCGTCGCCGGCGACACCGTCAGGCGCGGATCGGATCGTTCGGGCCCGAGCCGGCCGGGGCAGCGGCCGCGCCGACGGCCGGCGCGCCTGCGCCGGCGGTCCACTTCTCTTCGAGCAGGACCCGGAGCCGATCCTGCGCGTCCGCGAGCGGGACGCGTGCGACGACGGGCTCGAGGAAGCCGAGGACGATGAACTTGCGGGCGTCGTCCGGGTCGATGCCGCGGCTCTCGAGGTAGAACAGCTGGGTCTCGTCGATCGGCCCGACCGACGACGAGTGAGCGGCGCGCCGGCAATCCGGCTGATCGATCTCGAGGCTCGGGATCGCCACGGCCCGGGCCTGACGCGATAGGTTCATCCCGAATTCGCCGAGGAAGCTGTCGGTCCCGACGGCGGTCTTGTCGATGACGATCAGCCCCTTCATGTAGCTCCGGGCCGCGTCCTCGAGGGCCCCCTTGCTCAGCAGGTTCCCGGTCGTGTCACGTCCCAGGTGACGGGTATAGGAGGTCAGATCGAAGACCTGATCGCCCGATCCGAACACGATCTCGACCTGTTCCACGGTCGAGCCGTCGCCCTCGAGGCGGTTGTCCACGCGCGATCGGACGAGCCGGCCGCCGAGCTGCGCCAGTGCCCAGTCGAGCGTCGCCGCCGCGCCGATCGTCGCGTGTCGGTGCTGGAACGCGACGACGTTCGACGGGAGGTCCTGGATCGACGCGACCGACAGGTGGGCGGCGCGGTGGAGGCGGACCTCGAGGGTCCCCGAGAAGAACGCCTGCGGGACGGTCTCGCCCGCGGCACAGTCGATCTCGGGCCCGGACGCGACCAGCTCCTCGACGAGCGCGGCCCGTGCGCCTTCGCCCAGGCGCACGATCGTCCTCGAGGCCAGCGCCCGCCCGGGGTTCCCGACCGCCCAGCGGACGAGGAACGGCAGGTCGAGCTGGACCCCCGCGGGCACGGCCAGACGAACGCCCTGGGTCCACGAGCTCCGGGTCAGCTGGGCGAACTTGTCGTCGACCGGGAGGTCCGAGCCACCCTCCAGGTCCGCCCGGAGTCCGTCGGGGTCCCGTTCCAGCGCCGCGGCGAGGGTTTCGAGCGTGACGCCGGCGGCGACGGCTGCGGGCGACAGCGCCAGCGCCGCGACGCCGTCCTCGCGCAGCTCGATCAGCCCGCTCGTCCCGTCGGGGACGACGCCCGAACCGGCGGGTGCGGAGGCCGTCCGGACATAGGGGTCGACGTCGAGCAGGTCGGCGGTCCGCAGGTCGATGTACGGGGTGTACAGCCGGTTCGCCTCGGCGGGGAGGCCGTCGTAGGCCTCGATCGCGGCGACCCGATCCGCCCGGAGCCAGTCGGGTTCGTGGCGCTCCGTCGACAGCCGCTCGACCAGGTCGCGATCGGGGAAGCGGAACGGCAGATCGGCCGGACCGCGCCGCGCGGCCCGGGTCGGTGCCGTCGGACCGGCTCCGGCCGCCGGGTCGGCGGTCGGGACCGTCATCCGAGCGAGCCCTCCATCTCGAGCTTCACCAGCCGATTGAACTCGATGGCGTATTCCATCGGCAGCTCCTTGGTGAAGACCTCGAGGAACCCCTGGACGACCAGGTTCTGCGCCTCGTTCTCCGTCAGCCCGCGGCTCATCAGGTAGAAGATCTGGTCGGCGCTGATCTTGCCCACGACCGCTTCGTGGGTCATCGTCGTGTCGTCTTCCTGGATGTCGATATACGGGTAGGTGTCGCTCCGGCTGATGTCGTCGAGCATCAGCGCGTCGCAGCGGACGCTGGCCACGACGTTCGTCGCCCCCGGAGCCACCTTGAGCTGGCCGCGGTAGGTCGCCCGGCCGCCGTCCTTGGAGACCGACTTGCTGACGATCCGCGACTTGGTGTTCGGCGCGAGGTGGACCGCCTTGGCCCCGGTGTCCTGGTGCTGGCCGGCCCCAGCGACCGCGACCGAGATGATGTCGGCCGTGGCGCCCTCGCCGCGGAGGTAGATGGCCGGGTACTTCATCGTCAGCCGGGAACCGGTATTGGCGTCGATCCACTCGACGGTCGAGTTCGCATGGGCGTGGGCGCGCTTGGTGACGAGGTTGTAGACGTCGTTCGACCAGTTCTGGATCGTCGTGTAGCGGACCTTCGAGCCGGGCAGGGCGATGACCTCGACGACCGCGACGTGGAGCGAGTCGGTGGCATAGATCGGGGCCGTGCAACCCTCGATGTAGTGGACCCGGGCACCCTCGTCGACGACGATCAGCGTCCGTTCGAACTGGCCGGTGTTCTCGCCGTTGATCCGGAAGTAGGCCTGGAGCGGGAGCGGGACCTCGACGCCCTTGGGGACGTACACGAACGACCCGCCGGACCAGACCGCGCTGTTGAGCGCGGCGAACTTGTTGTCCTCCGGCGGAACGACCGTGCCGAAGTACTTGCGGAAGATCTCCGGGTACTCGATCAGGGCCTGGTCCGTGCCCATGAACACGACGCCGATCTTCGACAGCTCCTCGCGGACCGAGTGGTAGACGACCTCGCTGTCGTACTGGGCGCCGACGCCGGCCAGGAACTTGCGCTCGGCCTCCGGGATGCCCAGCTTCTCGAACGTCGCCTTGATCTTCTCCGGGACGTCGTCCCACGACTTCTCTTCGCGCTCGGACGGCTTGCGGTAGTAGACGATCTTGTCGAAGTCGATGTGGGTGAGGTCGCCGCCCCAGGTGGGCATCGGCCGAGCCAGGAAGTGGTCGTACGCCCGAAGCCGGAACTTGAGCATCCACTCCGGCTCGTTCTTGAACCGGCTGATCTCCTCGACGGTGTCGCGGGTCAGGCCGCGCTTCGTCTCGGCCAGGTAGACGATGTCGTCGTGGAAGGCGAACTCGTCGCGGCGATCACGGACGGCGTCTCTGGTCGCGTTCGAGGTCATGCCATCTCCGGTGGTTGACGGATCCGGGCCGGCGGCACCGCTGGGGCCGGGCGCCGATGCAGGAATTCCGACCCATATTATCGGAATTACCGACGCTGCCGTCAACGAGGCCCGACCCGTCACCGTCAAGGTGCCCTGCGACTGCGCCGGGCGACCTCGGTCGAAGTCGAAACGGGAGCCGCGTCCCCCGTCGCAATCTGCCAGACTCCGCGTGGAGGGCAGGACATCGGGTGAAGTCGGAACAGCGTCGCGTCCCGTTCGGCGTATGGGTCGTCGCGATCCTGACGATCGTGCTGTCCGCGCTCCGGATCCTGTCGGTCTACGGGATCGGGCCGCCGGCGAACGAGACCATCCTGAGCGATCTGGCTGACCAGTACCGGGTCGTCGGCGCCATCACGGTCGTCCTCGGGGCCCTCGGCATCGTGGGGGCGATCGGCCTGCTCCGGCTGATGCCGGTCGGCTTCGTCATCGTCCTGCTGGTGGCCGGGATCAGCCTGCTCAATGAGCTCCTCTCGACCCTGTCCGGCCGGTCGGACGACCTGCGCCTGTTCATCCTCGTCGTCGCCGTGGTCTACCTGAACACACGGCCGGTCCGCGAGGCCTTCGGGCGGGACGACCCGTCGACACGGACGATGACCGCGCGCGGAGCGGAAGGCGAATGACGACCGACCTGGAGCTCCTGCGAGCGTACGAGCCGGTCATCCGGTACACCAACGGAGAGCTGTTCTTCCCGACCGCGGTCGAGCCCTACCTGGCCGAATGCGACCTGCTCGTCGGGACCTCGGAAGGGCACACCCGCCTGCTCGTGGAGCGCGGCGGTCTCGATACGACGATCCTCGCGGACCAGACGGCCCCACCCGGGGAGACGCTCTTCCTCCGCCTCGTCCAGGAGCCGCTCGGCGGGGTCGCGCTCGCGCAGTGGTCGCGCCGCCCGGGTCGGCCGATCTTCCGAGCTCCGGGCCGGCTCGCCCGGGTCGGCCTGTTCGCGCGCCTGATCGACGCCGGGTTCAACGCCTCGCTGCTCCTGCGGGGCAAGGTCCCGGGTGGGACGGCCGCCGCGGCGTCGGTCAAGTACGAGGCTGCCCGCGCGACGGATGCCCGCTACGTCTATCACGGCCGGGTCGTCCGCCGGGACGGCTGGATCGTCCTCCACTACCTGTACTTCTACTTCATGAACGACTGGCGCTCGACGTTCGACGGGGCGAACGACCACGAGGCAGACCTCGAGCAGGCCTTCGTCGTCCTCGAGGCCGCCCCGGGAGGCCCGCGGCCGGTCTGGTTCGGCTGCGCCGCCCACGACTACTCCGGCGACGACCTGCGGCGGCGTTGGGACGATCCGTTCATCCGGCTCGAGGGAGACCACCCGGTCATCCACGCCGGCGCCGGTTCGCACGCCGCCTACTTCGAGCCCGGCGAGTACATCACCACCGTCCCGCTGCCCGCGATGCGCGGGATCAACGGCCTCCTCGAGTGGGCCCGCCATTTCTGGCGGGACACGCTCCGACAAGGCGATCCGGGTGACCTGGCGGCTCGCGTCTCGGCCGCCCTGAGCATCCCGTTCATCGACTACGCCCGCGGCGACGGGTTCGCCATCGGACCGGGCCAGGCAGCGGAGTGGACCGTCGTCGAGGTCGACGACAGCGTCCCGTGGGTCGACGGCTACCGTGGACTGTGGGGCCTCGACACGCGCGATCGATTCGCCGGCGAGCGAGCGCCCGCCGGCCTGAAGTACACCCGGACCGGCTCGATCCGGCCGTCGTGGAACGACCCGATCGGGTTCCTCGGCCTCGACAAGGTCGCCCCGCCCAGCCGGGCCATCGAGGCCGTCGACGGGCGGATCGTCGTCCTCGACGCGGAGGCCGCGACGGTCGATGACGAGATCGCCAAGGCGACCGACGGGTTGACCGGCCTCGACCAGGCAGCCCGCGCACTGGCCGCCGACGGATCGTTCGAGAAGGCCTATCACGCCCGAGCCGCCGAGGTCGCCGCGCGCGAGGGGGACCTGGCCCGCCTGCGCGCCCGCCGGGCGGAGATCGGCGACGAGCGAGAGGCGCTCCTGCGGCGACGCGGACGGATCGAGGCCGGCGACCGGGGCGACCCGCGGTCCCATCTCCATCACGCCAGCCACCCGCAGGTCCAGGGCGATCAGCAGTACGGCCGGATCGTCGAATTCTGGTCCGCGATCAGCGTCGGGCTCGGGATCATCGCGCTCGTCGTGCTGCGCTACTTCACCAACCTACCGTCCTGGGCGGTGGTCCTGCTCGCGGTCGGCGGCTACATCATCCTCGAGGCGGCCTTCCGGCGACGCCTGATCGACCTGCTGCTGAGGATCACCCTGTTCATGGCACTGGTCGGCGGCGTCGTCCTCGCCGTCGGCTACGCCACCCAGATCGTCCTCGCGGTCGTCGTCGGGGTGGCCGTCCTGACCCTTATCGATAACGTCCGGGAGATCCGGGCGAGCTGACCATCCGGGAGCCAGACATGACCGAAGCGATGCCATCGACCGCCACGGCGACCCCAGTGAGACGATCCGGCCGACGCCGCGGGGTGCTCGCGGTGGTCCTCGGGATCCTCGCCTGCCTCGCGCTCGTCGCGAGCACGTCGCTGTTCTGGATCCACCAGTCGGTCCTGAACACCGACCGCTGGGTTTCGATCACGTCGAGCGTGGCCGAGGACCCGGAGGTGATCCAGTCGCTCAGCGAGGCCCTGAGCGAGCAGGTCGTGACCGCACTCGACGTCCGCGGCCGGCTCGCCAGCGCGCTGCCCGACAAGGCCGCTCTGCTGGCCGGGCCGATCGCGGGCACCCTCCAGTCACAGATCCAGACCGCCATCGCGAAGCTGATGTCGACCGAGGGCTTCCAGACGGCCTGGACGAATATGAACCGGGTGGCCCACGCGACGGTCGTCAAGCTGCTCCGGGGTGAGTCGGACTCGGTCACCCTCCAGAACGGCTACGTGACCCTCAACCTCTTCCCGCTCGTCGGCTCGGCACTGGCGACGCTCCAGTCCGACGGGATCCTGCCGGCCAACCTGCCGATCCCCGACCTGTCGGATCCGTCCGCGCCGGACCAGGCCAGGACGGCGCTCCAGAATGCGCTCGGCGTGACGCTGCCGGACACCTTCGGGACGCTGCCGCTCATCCGGGCCGACCGTCTCCAGGCCGCCCGGACGGCCGTGCACGTGTTCGACCTGCTGACCGTCGCCGCGCTGATCCTGACGATCCTCCTGTTCATCGGGGCGACGCTTCTCGCGCGTGATCGACGGCGGGCCGTCCTGCTCCTCGGAAGTGGCGTCGTCCTCTCGCTGCTCGTCGCCCGGGCCGTCATCCGCGGCGTCGAGAACGGGGTGGTCGGGGCGATCTCCGACGGTCCGGGGGCGTCGACCGTCCATGGCGTCCTGGACGCCGCCGTCAAGGATCTGTTCGGGGTCATGATCGTGGTCACCGCGCTCGGCGCGATCGTCGCCGTGCTCGCCTGGCTGTTCGGCCGCCGCGAGCAGGTCGTCGAGGTCGTGGGCTCGGCCGGGTCGGCCGCCCGGCGCGCCGGCTCGGCCGGCGTCGATGCCGGCAGGGCCGCTGCCGCGGGCGCGGCGGCCTCGTCGGTCGGCGAGCCCGGCGCCGGTACGGGCGCCACGCTCCTCGCCCTGGCCCGCGCCCATCGGACCGCCCTGCGGGTCGCCGGCGTCGTCGTCGCCGTCGTCTGGCTGGCCGTCATCGCCGACGGCTGGGAGCCGGTCGCCATCATCGGCGTCCTGCTCGTCCTCTACCTGTTCGCCCTCGGACCGCTCCTCGACCGAGGGACCGAACCGCCCGCGGAGTGAGCACGCTCGAGTAGGCCGAGCCGGCTCCGCCCGCCAGGTTCGCCGCCTGGCATGCGAACGGACGGCGACCCGCTCCGCGCGAGCTGTGCGACCGTCAGGCGGGCGCGCCCTCGGGGCTCGGCGGCTCGCTCGCGGAGCTGACCGGCTCCGGCGCGGGTCGCCCTCGCCGCTTGGCCCCGTCGACCAGCGAGTAGACGACCGGGATGACGATCAGGGTCAGGAACGTCGAGCTGAACAGGCCGCCGATGACCACCGTCCCGAGCTCGGCGGCGATGATCGAGCCCTGGTTGAAGCCGGCCGCCAGCGGGATCAGCGCGAGCATCGTCGCGATGGCGGTCATCAGGATCGGCCTGACCCGGATCCGGCCGCCCTCGACCAGCGCGTCGTGCGTGTTCATGCCGTTCCGGCGCAGGCGCTCGACCAGGTCGAGCAGGACGATCGCGTTGGTGACGACGATCCCGATCAGCATCAGGAACCCGATCAGGGCGCTGATCCCGATCGGCCGGCCGGTGATGTACAGCGCCGGGAAGGCGCCGATCAGGGCCAACGGCAGGCTGAACAGGATGACGAACGGGGTGACCAGCGAGTTGAAGGTGAGGACGAGCATCACGTACACGAGCAGGATGGCCACGCCCATCGACGCGAACAGGCCCCCGAACGCCTCGCCCTGCTGCTGGGTCACGCCCGCCAGGGTGACCTCGACCCCCGCCGGGATCGTGCCGTCGGCCTTGAGCGTGTCGACCTCGGTCGCGATCGCGCGCGAGACGGCACCGGTGTCCTTCGAGGTGATCTCGGCCGAGATCGACGACGCCGGGCGCTCGTCGATCCGGGTGATGCTGCCTTGAGCGTCGACCTGCTTGACCTCGGCGATGGAGCCGAGCGGGACGGTCCGCCCGGTCCCGACCGGCAGCTTCTTGAGCGCATCGACCGAGTCGACCTGGCTGGGATCGACCTGGACGTAGAGGTCGACGGTGGGCTGGTCGCCGATCTGGACGCGGGTGGCGCGGCCGGGCACGAGCACGGTCCGCACCTCGTTCGCGACCTGGGCGGTCGTCAACCCGGCGCCCAGCGCCTTGTTCGGGTCGACCGCGACGTCGATCGTCGGAGCCCCCTGCGACAGGTCGCTCTTGACGTTGACGAGGTCGGGGCTCTTCTCCAGCGCCGCCACGATGGCGGCATCGGCGGTCGCGACGGCGGCACGGTCGGGCGAGCTGACGATGACGTTGATCCCGCCGCCGGAGAAGCCGCTGGCCTCGGACACGGCGATGTCGTAGCCGTCCGATTCGATCGGGGCGAGGGCGCTCGCGATCTGCTCCGTCGAGGCCTTGATGTCGACCTTCGGATCGAGCCGGACGAGGATCGACGAGCTGTTCGCGGATCGGCCGGAGAACGCTGCGGACAGCGACTGGGTGCTCGTGTCGCCTTCCCCGGGGACGGTCGATTGGACGAGCTGGACGTCCGGGTTCGTCTTGAGGATCTGCTCGGCGGCGATGGTCCGGTCGAGGACGCCGCTCGAGCTGGTGCCGGGCGGCGGCTCGAGACTGACCCGCAGGATCTTCTCGCCCCCGGCGTTGATGAACTGGGTGGGGATCGACGGGACGAGCGACAGGGCGGCGAAGAACAGCGCGCCCGCCCCGACGATCACGGCCCAACGGGTCACCCGGCTGCGCAGGACGAACTTGATCGTCGGGGTGTAGATGCGGATCCAGATGGAGCGCTTCGGCTCGCCGTCCTCGTCGACCTGCATCTTCACCCGGTCGACCAGGAAGTAGGCGAGCACGGGTACGACGGTCAACGCGCAGAGCAGCGAGGCGAGCAGGGCGAAGGTGACCGTCAGCGCGAACGGCAGGAAGAACTGGCTGACCAGGCCTCCGACGAATCCGAGCGGCAGGAAGACCATGACGGTCGTCGCGGTACTGGCCGTGATCGCGCCCGAGACCTCGCGCGCACCGGTCAGGACGGCGGTCAGCCGTTCATCCCCTCGGGCCCGATGGCGGTAGATGTTCTCGAGGACGACGATCGCGTCATCGACCACTCGACCGACCGCGACCGCCAGGCCGCCCAGGGTCATGATGTTCATCGACACGCCGGTCAGCTGCATCAGCGTGAGCGCCGCGAAGATCGACAGCGGGATGCTCACGGCGGCGACGAGCGTCGAGCGCAGGCTGAACAGGAACAGGAAGATCGTCAGGATCGCGAACAGCGCACCGAGCCCGCCCTCGCGGACCAGACCGTCGCGCGACTCCTTGATGAACCCGGACAGGTCCGACACGGTCAGCACCCGAAGGTCGGGGTTCCGAGCCTGCGCGGCCGTCAGCTCGGCCTGGACCGCGTCGGCGACCTTGACCGTGTTGGCACCCGATGCCTTGGAGACGCTGATGGTGACCGCCGGCTGACCGTCCGTCCGGGCGTAGCCGGTCGTGGCCACCCCGACCGGTGCGACGGTCCCGAGATCGCCGATCGTGATCGGAGTGGGGACGACCGGGGTCACGCTTGCAGGCGGGGTGCTCGGGATCGGGCTGGCGCCGACGGGGGCCGGGCTGGTCGCGCCGCCCGGCGCCGGGCTCGCGACGGCGGGCAGCTTGACGCCCACGACCAGGTCCTGGATCTGCTGGATGGACGAGAAGCTGTTGGTCGTCGAGACCGGGATGTTCGTGCCGTCGGTCGACAGCTGGCCGGCCGGGAGGGTCAGGTTGTTCGCCGCGAGGACGCCGTTGACCTGCTGGACCGAGATGCCGGCCGCCGCCAGCTTGGCAGGGTCCAGCGTCACCATGACGCGCTGCTCGAGGCCGCCGGTGACGTCGACCGCACCGACCCCGTCGAGGCCCTGGAGCGCCGGCACGATGTCGGTCCGGGCGATCCTCGCGGCGTCCTCGAGACCGGCCTGGCCGGTCCCGGAGATCGAGGCGATGATGACCGGCGTCTGGTTGATGTTCAGGGCGTTGACCTGCGGCGTGACTCCCTGCGGCAAGCCCACGACGCCGAGGTTCTGCTCGATCGCCGCACGCGTCTCCTTGACGTCCGTCCCGAAGGAGAACTGGGCGACGACCAGCGAGATCGAATTGCCCGACGTCGACTGCAGGTTGACCAGCCGGGGCACGCTCGAGATCGCCCGCTCGATCGGCTTCGACACCTGGTCGGTCACGTCGGCGGCACCCGCACCGGCATACGGCGTGATCACGGTGATGATCGGGAACTCGATGTCCGGGAGGAGCTCCTGCTGGAGATTGCCCCAGGCGTAGGCGCCGCTGATGAACACGGCGGCGGCCAGCAGCAGGGTGACGCTCCGACGGCTGACGGCGAACTCGGTGATGCGACTCACGAACGATTCCTTTCGGCCCGGTGGGCAACACTCGCGGGGTCGGCGACTCGGTCGCCCGGTGTCGGCTTCGGGTGGCGTGCGGCCGGACCGGTCGGGCGCACGGCGCTCGCGGTCGATCGCTGGCTGGATAGCCGCTCGGCGGCCCGAGCGAGGATGGTGGTGGCATGGGCGACGGTGACCAGGTCCCGGTCCGTGAGGCCGTCGATCAGGTCGCCGAGCTGTCGCCGGTTCAACTCCCTGAACCGTTCGAGCAGACGCGCCCCCTCGGATGTGATCGCGACGACGACCTGGCGGCGGTCGGCGGGGTCGTCGTGGCGGCTCACGAGCCCGGCGTCCACCAGCCGATCGACCAGACCGCTGACGGTGGACAGCGTGACGCCGAGACGGGTCGCGAGAACGGACATCCGGATGTCCCCGACCGTCGCGACGAGATAGAGCGTCTTGGCCTGGGGCATCGTGATCCCGATCTCCAGGAACTCGACCGTGTGTCCTTCCGACATCTGCTGGACCAGGTCGTCCATCGCGTCGAGGACCGCGGCGATCCGGCGGGTCCGCTCGTCTGGCTGGTAGGGCTGCTTCGTCTCGGGCAAATCGTTAGCTTTCACCTGATGATTCGGTACCGGCCCATCATATGACGGTGACCAACGATCTGTCGCGCCGCCATACCTGACAGCCCCTGACCGCTCCGGCCGCTACCATCGGCCGGATGACCCAGCCCATCGCGATCGGGCGCGCCACCGCCCGGCGCTTCCTCGTCGCGCGCCACCTGCTCGCGCCCCCGCGCTCGCTTCCGGGCGAGGCCGCGAGCGTGATGACCGTGGTCGATCGACTCGGGTCGCTCCAGTTCGACCCGCTCGAGGTGGCGGGCCGGAACCACGATGTGATCCTGCTCGCCCGGATCGACGGCTACCGACGTGAGCTGACCGACGCCCTCCTGTACGAGCACCGCCTGCTGTACGAGACGTACAACAAGGGCCTGAGCCTCGTCCCCACCGCCGAGCTGCCGTGGTTCCGGGTCACCTGGGACTCCAACCTCGCCGAGCACGAGGCGAGCGCCTTCCGCGACCACGCCCCTCTCGTCGAGGAGCTCCTCGATCGGATCCGGCGCGACGGTCCGCTCAGCTCCACCGACGTCGAGCCGCGTGCAGCGATCGACTGGTATTGGCGGCCGACCAACCAGGTCCGAGCCATCCTGGAGGCACTCGGCGAGGCCGGGGTCCTGGGGCTGTCGCGACGGGACGGCAACCGCAGGTTGTACGACCTGGCCGAGCGGCTCTTCCCCGAGGAGCTCCTGTCGATCCGTCACTCGGAGCGCGACCAGCGCCGCCACAAGCTGCTGTCGCGCTATCGCGGCCATGGCCTCCTCGGACGGAGCGGGTCCGCCGAGCTGTGGTACGGGACGGCGCCGGTCAACTCGCCCGCCGGTCGCACCGGCGACGGTCCGACCCGACCGCAGCTGCTGGCTGAGCTGCTCGAAGCGGGCGACCTCACGCCGGTGACCGTCGAGGGTGTCCGCGGGGACCGGTTCATCGTCAGCGCCGAGCTGCCGATCCTGGAGGCCGCGGAGCGCGAGGTCTCGGTCGAGGCCGCCGGTCGACCGCGCCCGGGCGGCGTGGATCCCGGGGTCGCGTTCCTGGCCCCGCTCGACCCCTACAACTGGGACCGCGACTTCCTGCGCTCGCTCCACGGCTTCGACTACGTCTGGGAGGTCTACGTCCCCGAGAAGAAGCGCCGCTGGGGCTACTACGTCCTGCCGATCCTGTACGGCGACCGGCTGGTCGGCCGGATCGAACCGCGGATCGACCGCAAGGCGGGCACGCTCCGCGTCATCGGGCTATGGTGGGAGGACGGCTTCGACCCGGTCGGGACACCCGGGTTCGTCGCTGCGTTCGTCGAGGCGATCGACGCTCATCGACGGTTCGGGGCCGTGACCCGGGTCACCCTGCCCCGGACCCATGTCCATCGTCCGTTCGTCGCCGCGGTCCGCGAGCGACTCGTCATGGAGGTCCGCCGATGACCGCGATCCGACACGCCGAAGCCGCCTGGGAAGGCGATCTGACGAGCGGCCACGGGACGGTCAGCGCCGTCAGCAGCCACGCGTTCACCGACCTGCCGGTCAGCTGGGCCGCGCGGACAGAGTCGCCTGGCGGCCGGACGAGCCCCGAGGAGCTGCTCGCCGCGGCCCACGCCGCCTGCTTCGAGATGGCGCTGTCCGGCGCTCTCGCCCGCGGCGGCACGCCGCCCGAGCGACTGTCCGTCCGTACCGCGGTCACGTTCGACAAGACCGATGCGGGCTGGCGGGTCGTGTCGAGCGCCCTGACCGTGACCGGCCGGGTGCCCGGACTCGATGCCGACGGCTTCCGGGCCGCCGCGGAGGCGACCCGGGACGGCTGCCCGATCTCGCAGGCGCTCAAGGGCAACGTCGCCCTGTCGGTCGAGGCGAACCTCGAGGCGTAGACGCTCAGTCCCCGTCGGACAGGGTCAGGATCCGGGCTGGATTGTCGACGGTCATCGTCCGGATGGCGTCGTCCGGGACGCCGGCCGCGCGAAGGCGCGGGAGGAACGTCTCGACCAGGTGGACATAGCCGTTCCCGCCGTAGGCCTTCAGCTGCGAGTTGTGGCAGACGTCCTGACTGAGCAGGATCCGGTCGACGTGGCCGCGGCCGATGAGGTCGACGATCAGGTCGACGATCCTGCCTTCGCCGTGCTGCTCCATCGGCGTGAAGCTCATCCCCAGGAAGTCGAACTCGAGGTTCGCACCCCGGCGGACCAGCTCGAGATGAGTGGCCCAGCACCGGATACGAATCGGCGTGGCCGATGACGACGCGGGCCGGGTCGGCTCCCTCGTCCTCGAAGACCCGGAGCTGGTCCAGCCCGACCGGCGACTGGACCGAGTGGGTCGTGATCGCCAGGCCCGTCCGCCGGGAAGCCCGGGCCGCCGCTCGGTGGACCCGTTCCTCGAGCGCGGTCAGCCACGGCTTGTCGGTGCCGATCTCCCCCAGGATCCCTGGCCGCACCCCGGTCGTGCCGACCCCGTCGCGCGTCTCTCGCACCAGCTCGTCGGCCAGGTCGTCGACCGAGCGCCGGTCGATGAGCGCCTCGACCGGGTAGTAGGCCGTCCGATACCAGCCCGCCCCCATCACGACGTTCAGGCCGGTCGCCTCGGCGTAGCGTCGAAGACGGAGCGGGTCGCGGCCGACGCCGGGTAACGTCAGGTCGACCACCGTCCCGCCACCGGCTGCCTTGAACGCGGTGAGCTCGGGCAGGATGAGCGCGTCGTCCGGGGTCAGCTCCCAGTAGTCCCACCGGTTCGGGATATGCCAGAGCGAGATCCCCGTGTGCTCATGGGGCAGAGTGAAGCCGAGGGACTCCGGGGTGATGGGACCGCTGACGGTCTGGACGTATGGCACAGAGCGATTATCGTGCCTTCGCGAGCGCGAACGTCGGCCCAGGATGACGGACCCACGCTTGCCAGGAGGGATCGATGCCTACGCCCGGTGGAGCCGCCAGCGAGCATCTCGCGTCATGGAAGGACGGCCCAAGCCGACGGTCGATCGTGTCCTTCGTCGAGCGGGTCAGCGAACCCGGTGGGCGGGACTACGTGGCACCGGCTGATCGGATCGCCGTGTTCGACAACGACGGGACCCTGTGGGCAGAGCACCCGATGCCGATCCAGCTCGACCACCTTCTGCGCAGGCTCGCGGCTGCCGCCGAGGCGGATCCCGCCCTGCGCGAGCGCCAGCCCTGGAAGGCCGCCCATGAGCGGGACTACCAGTGGCTCGGCGGCGCGTTCGCGAAGTACTACCAGGGCGACGACACGGACGTGAAGGTCGTCCTCGGCGGGATCCTGGCCGCGGCCGCGGGCGAGGACGTGGAATCGATCGAGGCCGAGGCGGCCGCCTTCGTCCTCGGACAATCCCACCCGACGCTCGGGCGCCCGTACGCGACGTGCATCTACCAGCCGATGGTCGAGCTGCTTCGGTACCTCGAGGCGAACGCGTTCGTGACGTACATCGTGTCCGGCGGCGGCCGGGACTTCATGCGGGCGATCTCCGACCAGCTCTACGGCATCCCGCGCGAACGGGTCATCGGCAGCGCCGCCTCGCTCGAGTATCGGGACGGGGCGGAGGGCGGCTCGATCGTCCTGAGGCCCGGCATGGAGGTCATCGACGACGGTCCCGAGAAGCCGATCCGGATCTGGAGCCGGACCGGACGACGGCCGCTGATCGCGGGCGGCAACTCCAACGGCGACATCGAGATGCTGTCGTACGCCCGGCTCGCGGGCCGGCCGTCGCTCGGGCTGCTCGTCCGGCACGACGACGCGGAGCGAGAGTTCGCATCGGATGCCGGCGCGGAGCGTGCGCTCGAGCGCGCGGCCACCGACGGTTGGACCGTCGTCAGCATGCGGTCCGACTGGGCGACGGTCTTCCCGCCCCAGGTCTGAACGGGGGATCGCGGATCGCCCGAGGACGTCGCCGACCCTACGACGCGAGGTCGGTCGCGGTGGCCGGGGCGAGGGAGAACGGCTCCGGCGCCGGCCGTGAGACCGCCGGTCGAGAGGAACCCGGACCCGCGGCCAGCAGGAGCTCGAGCATCGCGAACGCCCGTCGTTCGGCGTCCTCGCGCCGCCAGGCCTCCCCGTCCTCGACCCGTTGGAGGAGGAGCCCGTCGAGCAGCGCGCTGAACCCGAGGGCGATCGCCTCGACATCGAGCCAGGCCGGGAGCTGGCCCTGGGCGATCCCATCGCGCAGGAGGATCTGCCCGACGGCGCCGATCTGCTCGCGGCGCCGGACGAGCGTCTCGCGGACCGTCTCCGCCTGGCCGGCCTCGGCCCACGCCTGGACCAGGTAGGTGGCCGAGCCCGGCGTGCCCGAGTCGACGGGTTCGATCGCGTCGATGAAGAATCCGACGGCGATCCCGAGCTTGTCGGACAGCGTCCGGCCCCGGGCGAGTCGATCCCCGAGCTCGCCGAAGCCGCCATCCATCGACATCGTGCACGAGGCGAGGAACAGCTCGGTCTTGCCGCCGAAGTACGTGTAGATCGCGCCGACCGACAGGCCGCTGACCCGGACGACGTCCTGCATCGTCGCCCGGTGGTAGCCCTTGTCGTTGAAGACCGAGATGGCGGCCCGGACGATCCGATCGCGGACCTGCTGTTCGTGGGCCGGGGTGACGCGGGGCATGGTGCCTCGATGAAGAAGAACGAATGTTCCCTGAGATGCTACGCCCGCAGCGAGCTCAAGTCAACCTCGAGGCTTGACAAGGAGAACCGTCATTCTCTATGGTACGGCCCTGATACCGAGCAGGCGTCGCGGACCGACGTCACCGGCCGACCAGGAAGGACCGCCCGCATGTTCAGTCGCTGGGGTGCATTCGTCTACCGATCCCGCCGTCCGGTGGCGGTCATCGCGATCGCCGTCGCCGTGGTCCTCGGCGTGTTCGGGGCCCAGGCGTCGAGTCACCTGAGCTCGGGCGGCTGGCTCGACACCGCGTCCGAATCGGCCGGCGTCGACGAGACGCTCGCCCGGGACTTTGGCGTCGGGCGGTCCAGCCTGATCGTCCTGTTCCGGTCGACCGCTTCGAGCGACGCGACCTCACCCGACTACCAGGCGGCGATCGCCTCGACCCTCGCCCCGGTCGTCGCCGATCCGGCGGTGGCCGGCGTCGTCGGCTTCGCCCAGACGGGCGACAGGCGGTTCATCAGCACCGACGGCCGGTCCGCCTACGCGGTCGTGCAGCTGAACGGCACCAATGAGCAGTCGGTCGACCTGGTCGCGGGCCTGCGCGCGAAGATCGTCCCGCCGGCCGGCTACTCGACCGAGCTGACCGGATACGCCCCGCTGACCAAGGACTCGGCGAGCCAGTCAGAGAAGGACCTGCTCAAGGCGGAGACCGTCTCGCTGCCGTTCGCCGCCCTGATCCTGATCTTCGTGTTCGCGTCGATCGCCGCGGCCGGGATGCCCATCATCGTGGCCCTCCTGGCGATCCCCTCGACCCTGGGGCTGATCTTCTTCGTCAGCGAACGGGTCGAGATGAGCATCTACGTCACCAACATCGCCACGATGCTCGGCCTGGCCCTGTCGATCGACTACTCGCTGTTCATCGTCGGCCGTTTCCGCGAGGAGCTCGCCCGGGGCCGGACCGTCGGCGAATCCGTGGAACGGGCGGTGGCGACGAGCGGCAAGGCGGTCGCCTTCTCCGGGTTCGCGGTCGCCATCGGCCTGTCGGGCCTGCTCCTCTTCCGCGCGTCGGCGATCGCCTCGATCGGGATCGCCGGCGGTCTCGTCGTCGTCAGCACGCTGTTCTTCTCGTTGACCTTCCTGCCGGCGGTCCTCGGGATGCTCGGGCCGCGGGTCAACGCGCTCAGCCTGCAGGCGCTGTTCGCCCGGTTCCGGGTCGGCCCGTCGGTCGCCGAGCGGGAAGGCTGGTGGCAGCGCGTCGCGCGCCAGGTCATGCGCCACCCGATCGCCGTGCTGATCCCGACCCTCGGTCTCCTGTTCGTGCTCGGGTCGCCGTTCTTCCGGCTCCAGCAGGGCGTGCCGGATGCGTCGGCCTACCCGCCCGGCCTCGAGAGCCGCGACGCCTACGTGGCGATCCAGACGGAGTTCCCGAAGGGCGAGACCAGCCCGATCGTGGCGCTCGTCACGGTGACCGGGGACCCGACCTCCCCGGACAACGCGCTCCTCCTCGCCCGGTATGCGGCCGACCTCGGCAAGGTCGACGGGATCGACCACGTCGAGGGAGCCTACTCGCTGACCGACCCGACCACCGGGGCCGCGATGACGCCCGAGCAGATCGCCGCGCTCTACGCGCTGCCGGCCGCACAGCGACCGCCCGCGGTGGCGGCCGCACTCGACGCGCTCCAGAAGGCGTACGTCCGGGGTTCGATCGTCCGGTTCGACGCGATCAGCCCGCTCGACGCGGCGACCCCAGCCGCGACGAGCAAGACCGCCTCGATCCGCGCCGTCGCGCCGGGCACCGGGGCCACCGTCGCGATCGGCGGGGCCGCCGCCGGAGGCTACGACTTCCTCCAGTCCCAGGCCGATCGGATGCCCTACGCCATCGGGCTCACCCTGGTCGCCAGCGCCTTCGTCCTGTTCCTGCTGTTCGGCTCGATCGCGATCCCGATCAAGGCGGTGATCATGACCCTCCTGTCGATCAGCGCCAGCTTCGGCGCCCTGGTCTGGATCTTCCAGGAGGGTCACTTCAGCGACACGCTCCACTTCACGCCGCTGGGCTACACCATCGCCGGCAACCCGATCATCATGTTCAGCGTGATCTTCGGGCTGTCGATGGATTACGAGGTGCTCCTCCTGTCGAGGATCCAGGAGGCCTATCGGCGGACCGGCGACAACACCGCCTCGGTCGCCGAGGGTCTGGCCAAGACCGCCGGGATGATCACCGGCGCGGCCCTGATCATGGTCTCCGTGTTCGCCGCCTTCGCCCTGGCCGATATCATCACGATCAAGAGCATCGGGGTCGGCATGGCGATCGCCGTCCTCATCGACGCCACGATCATCCGGGTCCTGCTCGTCCCGGCGACGATGCGCCTGCTCGGCGACTGGAACTGGTGGGCGCCGGGCCCGCTCAAGCGCTTCGCCGACCGGCTCGGCTTCGACCACGTCGAGGACGAGGACGATGAGCCGGCCTCCGGGCCGGCCCGGCCGGGGCTCGAGGGAGTGACTGGATGACCGACGAGGATCGACCGGTCCTGCGGGGCGAGGTCGAGGAACCGGGATCCGGGTCCGGGAGCGGGAGGGCCTTCCGGTTCGAGTCCCGGACCTGGACCTGGGGCGACGAGGACGTCCGCCGGGGGCTGCCCTGGATCGGCGTCTTCCTCGTCGTCTTCGGTGGGATCCTGCTCCTCGGACAGGCCTATCCGCAGGCGCACATCGTCGGGTCGGCGCTGACCACCGCGTTCGGCGTCGCCCTCCTCGTGTCGTGGGCGACCGGGCGCAGCTGGGGTCTCTACCCCGGCCTGCTCATCACGGCCTACAGCCTGCCCGGGCTGCTCGTCGACATCGGGGTCATCCCCGCCGGCTCCGGCTACGGCACGTTCCTGTTCGGGGTCGGGCTGCTGGCGGTCGCCGGGATGCGCTGGGCGGCACGACGACAGTGGGGCTGGCAGCTCGTGGTCGGGGCGATCCTCGCACTCGCCGGCGGCTCGGACATCGCCGGCCGGCTATGGCCGGGGTTCCCCGGGCTGGGCGACCTGCTCCTGCCGATCGTCCTGGTGGTGATCGGCGTCCTGATCATCACCCGCGCCGGTCGGAGGTAGGCCGAGGTCAGCCCTCGCTGAGCAGCTGGGCGATCGCCGTGTCGAGCGCCGCAGCGAGTCCGCTCGCGATCCGCCCGAGCTCGTCGTCGCTGACGATGAACGGTGGACCGAGCAGGATCGAGTCGCCATCGACGCCATTCGCGAGCCCGGTCCCGCTGTAGAGCAACAGGCCGTCCGCGCGGGCTGATCGGAGGACGCCCTCGGTCAGGCGCGCCGTGCGTGGGAACGGCGCGCGGGACTCGCGATCCTCGACCAGCTCGATCCCCAGCATCAAGCCGCGACCGCGGATCTCGCCGACATTCGGGTGCTCGGCGAGGCGCTCGTCCAGCAGCTCGCGCAGGCGCTCGCCCTTGACGGCGCTGGCGGCGACCAGGTCCTCGGTCTCGAGGATCCGGAGGACCTCACGGGCGACCGCCGCACCGACCGCGTGGTGGCTGTAGGTGAAGCCGTGGACGAAGCCGGCGCCCGGAGCCGTGACCGCGGCGTGGACCGCGCCGGACGCCGCGACGAACCCGAACGGCCAATAGCCCGAGGTGGCGCCCTTCGCCGCGACCAGGATGTCCGGACGAACGCCCCAGTGATCGCTCCCGAACCAGCGCCCGGTCCGCCCGAACCCGGTCATCACCTCGTCGACGATCAGGAGGACCCCGTGCCGGCGACAGATCTCGGCCACCGCCGGCCAGTAGCCGTCCGGCGGGACCGCGGCGGCGAGGGTGGCGCCGACGATCGGCTCGGCCACGAATGCCGCGACGGTCCCGGGCCCGGCCGACCCGATCGCCCGCTCGAGCTCGTCGGCGAGCTCGTCGGCGCTCGCCAGTGCGTTCGCGCCGGGGTCGCCGGCGCGGTACGGGTAGGCCGCGCTCAGGTGGCGGAAGCGTCCGAGCCAGCCCTCGTACGGACGGCGCAACGACCGGCGTCCCGACAGGTCGAGCGCACCGATGGTGTTGCCGTGATAGCTCCCCCACCGGCTGAACACCACCAGCCGGTCCGCCTCGCCGCGGGCGAGATGGTAGGCGCGCGCCAGCTTGAGGGCGGTCTCGATCGCCTCCGACCCGCCCGAGACCGGATAGATCGCCGGGTCGTCGAGCGGGAGATGCGGGCCGATCTCGGCCGCGTACGCCTCCAGCGCCTCGTTCGTGAACGCGCTGCCGTGGGCGTACGCGACGCGGCCCGCCTGCTCGGCCATGGCGTCGGCGACGGAGCGTCGCCCGTGACCGACGTTGACGACGATCGCCCCGCCGGCGGCATCCAGGTACGACCGACCGCGGTCGTCCCAGATCGTCGCGCCTTCGGCCCGGACGGCGACCGGCGGATCCGGGTCGATCGATCGACGGAAGACTCGGCCTGCCACGAGCCGAGTCTAGCGGGCCGTCAGCGAGCCGAGGCGGTCGACCGGATCCAGCCCGTCCGACCGCTGAAGGTCAAGGCCTTGAGCCACAGGCGACCGGCTCCGTCGCGGTGGCGCGCCACGACGACGAAGCGGACGCCCGACCGGATCGTGCCGTCGGCGGCCGCCGAGGCGCTCGCCGAGGCCCGCAGGAAGGTCGAGCGGGTCGTGTGCCGGACCGACCGGACGTGCCTCGCCAGCTGGAGCTCCCAGGACGGCTCGAGGACGTTCGCCAGGTGGGTGTGCAGGTACGCCGTGAACGGCGTGAACATCGCGTGGACCCGGTGGACCCGGACGCCCTGGACGAGCGCGCTGATGGCGTAGCCGCGCCCGATGTAGACACCGACGTGGCTGCCCTGGCCCCACACGATCAGGTCGCCGACCTGCGGGTTCGTCCGCGAGGCCAGTCCGCGCGACCGGTAGGAGACGTAGATCCCCCGGGCGCTCCGGCTGGTGACCTTCTTCCCGAGCCCGGCTTCCTGGAACACGCGCCACATCAGGCCGCTGCAGTCGAAGCTCGACGGTCCGGTGGCGTCGTGCCGGTACCGGGCACGCAAGTGGCTGCGGGCGAACGCCACGACGACGGCCGAAGCCGGGACCTTGGCGGTCGCGCTGGCGGCGGGGGTCGGCGTGGATCCGGCGGCCGTCCGCGTCGTGCCGGTCGAGACGACCGGGTGGAGGCTCGCGTCGACGATCGCGCCGTCGGTGACCGGCGCGTCGGCGACCGCGCGCTCGGCCAGGATCGCCGGCGCGACCGGCGCGGTCACGCTGGCGGGCGACGTGGGATCGATGGTCTGCCCCGCGACCTGGCTGGTCGCGAGTACGGCTTCGGTGCCGGTCATCAGGATGACGACGGCAAGGCCTGTCATGGCCGACGCCCTGAGGCGCATGGGGATCCGGCTCAATGTGCTCCTCTCCACCAGGACATCGCGCTGCACGCGATGGCGATGGGCTGGGCCGCACGACGGCACGGAACATTCCGCAGGAGGAAGCCACACGGATGCGTGGCAGGAATGAGGACAGCGTCAGCGATGGCTGACGACGAGACGACGACACGAGGTCGGCCGTTCGGCGGCGTTCTTCGGTTGTCGTGTTCCCGTTCGGTGGGTCCGCGTTCGGGCGGAGGATACACGGGATCGGCGGGATATGTCCGCGGCAGCCGAGGATCCCGTTGTCATCGCGCACCGTCGGCCCGTGCGGGACCGATGTCGGCGGGTCGATCGCGGCAGGACGGGTGGGTCGGCGCGCCGCCGTCAGCGCGCCGGCGGCGCGGTGCTTTCGCGGACGACCAGTTCGGTGGCGAGCTCGACGCGCGTCTCCGTCGGTCGTTCGCCGCGAGCGAGCGAGATGACGAGCCGGGCGGCCGTGACCGCCATCTGCTCGAGCGGCTGACGGATCGTGGTCAGCGGCGGGCTGACCCACCCGGCGACGGGCAGGTCGTCGAACCCCACGACGCTCAGATCCTCGGGCACGCTCAGACCGGCGTCGCGCGCCGCCTGATAAACGCCCAGGGCCTGGAGGTCGTTGCCGGCGAAGATCGCGGTCGGGCGATCGGGGAGCCGGAGCAACTCGCGGCCGTTGCGGATGCCGGCCTCGACGTGGAAGTCGCCGTGTCGGATCAGCTCGGGGTCGAGCGGCGCCCCGGCGGCATCCATCGCCGCTCGATACCCGTCGAGGCGGGCCCGGCTGCAGAGGATCTCCTGTGGGCCGGTGATCACGCCGACGCGACGATGCCCGAGCCCGAGGAGGTGGCGGGTCGCCGCCAGGCCTCCGCTCCAGTTGGTCGCGCCGACCGACGGGGTGTCATGCAAGGGCTCGCCGGTCGGGTCGACCACGACGAACGGGATCCCGCGGGTCTTCAGCTGCGTCTGCATCGTCTCGTTCAGGTTCGAGAAGACCGCGATGACGCCGGTCGCCCGGCGGTTGAGGACGCCCTCGATCCATCCACGGCCGGGTGTGCGACGACCGTGCATCTCGGTGATCACCACCGCCAGCCCATGCTCGCGAGCCACGCGCTCGACGCCCATCACGATCTCGAGCGCCCATTCGCTCTCGAGCTCATGGAACACCAGCTCGAGCAGCGGGGCTTGGCGGTTGGACCGGCCGGGCCGGGTGTAGCCGTGGTCGCGGATGATCCGCTCCACGCGGCGGCGCGTCTCGAGCGAGACATCGGATCGCCCGTTGATCACCTTCGAGACGGTCGGCGGCGAGACGCCGGCCTCCTTCGCGATGATGGCGATGGTCGGCCGGTCCGTCACCGACCGCTTCGGCGTGGGCTGCGGATCCATCGCTCCAGTCTACCGAAACTTTCGGCATGAAGGAAGCCCTTCTGTTGCGTCGCAGCCGCTTGACGACCCTCTCTTGTGGGCCTAGAGTGCGTTCCGAAAGTGACCGAGCGGTAGTTCGAAACTTTCGCAGCGAGGGGCGCCTTGTGAGCCCGGTGACCAGCCAGCCTGTCGGCCCTTCGCCCGGTCGTACGGCGGCGACGACCTCGTCCCGCGAGGATCCTCCTCCTCACAGCGGGTCGAGGTCGTCCGCCGCCCTCACGGCCACCAAACCATCCCGGATCGCAAGGAGGAGACAGCGATGATCGGACGTCGAGTGGTGTCGACACGGTGGCGCAGGGTCGGGGTCCTCGGCATGATCGCCGTCCTCGCCAGCGCCTGTACGAGCACCGGAGCGACCAGTGCGCCCAGCACCGCGCCGACCGCGGCGCCGCCCAGCCAGGCGGCCTCGGTGGCTCCGTCGGAGGCCGCCAAGGTCGAGATCGAATGGTGGCACGTCCAGAACAACGATCCAGGAAAGGCCCTCTGGCAGAAGCTGGCCGACGAGTACATGGCCGCTCATCCCAACGTCAAGGTCAACCTGACCGTCCTCGAGAACGAGGCATTCAAGACCAAGCTCACCACCGCCCTGCAGGCCAAGACCCCACCGGACCTGTTCCAGTCATGGGGCGGCGGCGGACTCAACGAGCAGCAGCAGGCCGGCCTGGTCAAGGACATCACGTCCGACATCGCGTCGTGGAAGGACACGATCAACCCGGGTGCCCTGGGGATGTACCAGGTCGACGGCAAGCAGTACGGTGTCCCGTTCGACCTCGGCATGGTCGGCTTCTGGTACAACAAGGAGCAATTCGCCAAGGCCGGCATCACCGCTCCGCCGGCGACCTGGGATGAGCTGCTGACCGACGTCCAGAAGCTCAAGGACGCCGGCCTCATCCCGATCGCCCTGGCCGAGGGCGACAAGTGGCCGGGCATGTTCTATTGGGCGTACCTCGCCATCCGGGCAGGAGGCAAGGACGCGATGGACAAGGCGATCGCGAGCGGCGACTGGACCGGACCGAGCTTCGTCGAGGCCGGCAAGCAGCTGAAGCGACTGATCGACACCAAGCCCTTCCAGCCCGGGTTCCTCGCGGCGATCTGGGATGGCGCCGGTAGTGGCGCGGCATCGATGGCGGCGGGCAAGGGGGCCATGCAGCTCATGGGCCAGTGGCTGCCCGGCACGGTCATGGCCAACTCGGCCGACAAGAAAGGCATGGGCGATAACCTCGGCTGGTTCCCGTTCCCGGCGTTGACCGGCGGCGCCGGCGCCCCGACCGACGGGTTCGGCGGCGGCAACGGCTTCGCGGTCGGCAAGGACGCCCCGCCCGAGACGATCGACTTCCTCCATTTCCTGGTCAGCAAGGACGCGGCCAACCGGTGGGGCGCCCTGAACACCGGCATCCTGCCGACCACGGTCGGCACCGAGTCGTCGGTCACCGACCCGCAGCTCAAGGACGTCCTGGCGGCTCGCGCGAAGGCCGAGTTCGTCCAGCTCTACCTCGACCAGGCCACCACGCCTGCGCTCGGCGCTGTCATCAACGACGCGATCCAGACCCTGTTCGCGGGGACCGGCACGCCCGAGCAGGTGACCACCACCATCAGCGACGCTGCCAAGACGCAGTAGTCGGGTCTTGATGGATCGAGCCGAACGGGCCAGCCTCGCGCTGGCCCGTTCGGTATCTTCAGGACAGGCATGACGACCACGGTCAGCGGCAGCTCCCGGATCGGACGCGGCCCGGGCAAGCGGACCGTGATCGCTCTGTTCCTGTTGCCCGCTCTGTGCCTGTACGGCCTGTTCGTCCTGCTCCCGATCGCGCAGGCCGTCCACTACAGCTTCTTCAAGTGGAACGGGCTGACGCCGTTGACGGACTTCGTCGGGTTGGCCAACTATCAGCGGGCCGTGGCCGACCCGATCTTCCGCGGTGCGGTCGCTCACAATCTGACGATCGTCGGGCTGTCGCTGGCGATCCAGATCCCGTTCGCCCTGGGACTCGCCCTCATGCTCAATCGGCGGTTCCGCGGGCGGGCTGCGCTTCGGCTGATCTTCTTCGCGCCGTACGTCATCGCCGAGGTCATCACCGGGGTCGTCTGGGGCCTGATGCTCCAGCCGGACGGGCTGGCCGACGGCGTGCTTCACGCGGTCGGCCTCGGGTCGCTCTACCAGCCGTGGCTGGCCGATCCGCAGACCGTGCTGCTCGCGCTCTTCGTGATCATCTCGTGGAAGTACTTCGGGTTCCACATGATCCTGCTCCTGGCCGGCCTGCAAGGGATCCCCGGCGAGCTCGATGAGGCCGCCGCCATCGATGGAGCGACCCGTCGACAGACGATCCGGTACGTGACCCTGCCGCTCCTCGGGCCGACCCTCCGGGTGTCGGTCTTCCTGTCGGTCATCGGCGCGCTCCAGCTGTTCGACCTGGTCTGGGTCACCACCCACGGCGGACCGGTCGCTGCCTCGAACACGATGGCGACGTACATGTTCGACTGGGGCTTCCGCCGGTTCCAGCTCGGCTACGGCAGCGCGGTCGCGGTGATCCTGTTCATCTTCGCGTTGATCGTCGCCCTGGCGTATCAGCGGTTCGTCATGCGTCGCGACATCGAAGGCGCCATGACGACGGGAGCCGGCTAGGCCATGGCGGCGACCATGCATCCCGGATCCGGTCGACCCCTGGCGGAGAGGGCGCGGGGTCGCGCGATGAGCGCGATCCGCTTCGCCCTGCTGCTGACGGTCGCGGCGGTCATCGTCGTCCCGGTCGCCTACGCCTTCATCGGCGGGTTCAAGGACGCCGCCCAGCTGGCCAACGACCCGGTCGGCCTGCCGAACCCGTGGGTCACCACCAACTACACCGACGCGCTGACGTCGCCGAGCTTCTGGCGGCAGCTCGTGAACAGCACCGTGATCGCTGCGATCTCGACGATCCTCGTCGTCCTGTTCTCGGCCCTGGCTGCGTTCGTCTTCGCCCGCCGGTCGTTCCCCGGCCGGGAGGTCGTGTTCACCCTGTTCACCCTCGGCCTGCTCTTCCCGTCGGCCGTCGCGATCCTGCCGCTGTTCATCCTGGTCCGCGACCTCGGACTGCTCGACAACCCGCTCGGGATCGCCCTGCCCGAGGCCGCCTTCGCGTTGCCGCTGACGATCCTGATCCTGCGCCCGTTCTTCCGGAGCATCCCGGCCGAGCTCGAGGATGCCGCCTCGATCGACGGCTGCGGATCGTTCGGGTTCTTCTGGCGGGTCCTCCTGCCGTTGTCGAAGCCGGTCCTGGCCACGGTCGCCGTCCTGGCCATCGTGTTCAGCTGGAATCAATTCCTGCTGCCGCTGGTGATGCTCTCGACCCAGGACCTCTGGACCCTGCCGCTCGGAGTGACCAACTTCTCGACGCAGTACACCACCGATACCGCGCGGATCCTGGCCTACACCTCGCTGGCCCTGATCCCGGCATTCCTGTTCTACCTGTTCGCGGAACGTCAGCTCGTCGGCGGATTGACCTCCGGGGCGGTGAAGGGCTGATGGCCGTCACCGAGCCGCGCTACCGCGATCCCGGCCTGTCGATCGATCGGCGGGTCGCGGACCTGCTCGCCCGGATGACGACCGAGGAGAAGGTCGCCCAGCTCGCGTCGGTCTGGTCGTTCCAGCTGATCGGGACCGGGACGCTCGATGTCGTCATGGCCCGCGAGCTGGCACCCGTTGGGATCGGCCACGTCAGCCGGTTGGCCGGAGCCACCAACCTCGATGCCGTCGATGTCGCCCGGGTCGGCAACGAGATCCAGCGGTTCCTGGCCGAGGAGACGCGACTGGGCATCCCGGCCCTGTTCCACGAGGAAACGCTCCACGGCTTGCTCGCCCGCGACGCCGCGTCGTTCCCGCAATCGATCG
The DNA here is from genome assembly GCA_963781845.1 of uncultured Chloroflexia bacterium. Lineage (GTDB taxonomy): Bacteria > Chloroflexota > Limnocylindria > Limnocylindrales > CSP1-4 > Chersky-267. The sequence continues at coordinate 300,334 of CAWAHN010000012.1, forward strand.
GCGCTGCCGCCGCCTGGGATCCCGACCTCGTCGAACGGATGGCCACCACCATCCGCCGGCGGATGCTGGCGACCGGCGCCCGGCAGGCGCTATCACCGGTCCTGGACGTGACTCGCGATCCACGCTGGGGCCGGGTCGAGGAGACCTACGGAGAGGATCCCTACCTGGCAGCCGAGCTCGGCTGCGCCTACGTGCGCGGCCTGCAGGGCTCGAGTCTCGCCGAGGGCGTCCTCGCGACCGGCAAGCACATGGTCGGGCATGGGTCGGCGGAGGGCGGCCTCAATCAGGCGCCCGTCCACCTCGGGACGCGCGAGATGCTCGACGAACAACTCTTCCCGTTCGAGGCCGCGGTCCGAGAAGCCGGACTGGCGAGCATCATGCCGGCCTATTGCGACGTCGACGGTGTGCCGTGCCATGCCCACGACGAGCTGCTGACGACGATCCTTCGGGGACGTTGGGGCTTCGACGGGATCGTGGCCTCCGACTACACCGCGATCCGGATGCTGTCCACCCAGCACCGGCTGACCGGAGACCTCGGCACGGCCGCCGCGCTCGCCCTCCGAGCCGGCGTCGATAGCGACCTGCCGAGTGCCGTCTGCTACGGCAAGCCGCTGCTCGAGGCGCTGGCCGACGGCCGGGTGGACATCGCGCTGCTCGACGCGGCCGTCGAGCGCACCCTCCGGATGAAGTTCCGGCTCGGGTTGTTCGAGCGTCCGATCGTGCCCCTGCCGGAGCCGGATGCGCTGGTCCAGCTGGCCGCGACGGAGACGCAGGTGGCCCGCGCGATGGCGAGCCGGTCGATCGTCCTGGTCGAGAACGACGGGATCCTTCCGCTCGCGGGCGACCTCCGCCGCATCGCCGTCATCGGCCCCATCGCCGACAGCGCGCGCGACCTGCTCGGCGACTACGACCATCTCCTCCACATCGAGACGCTGGCCGAGATGCGCAACCGGGAGAACGCCTTCGGATTCCCGCTCGAACACTCCATCGCGCCGACCGACGAGCTGGCCGGGCGCCAGACGATCCTCGATGCGATCGTCGGCAGGTTCGTCGGATCCGAGGTCCGATACGCCCGGGGCTGCGCCCTCCGTGACGGGAGCGACACGGAGATCGCCGAGGCCGTCGCCGTCGCGCGAGCTGCCGAGGTCGCGATCGTCGTCCTCGGCGAACGTTCGGGTCTGACCGAGGATGCCACGACCGGCGAGTTCCGCGACCGACGCGACCTGGGCTTCATCGGCCGGCAGCAGGAGCTGCTCGAGGCGGTCGTCGCGACCGGCACGCCGGTGGTCCTCGTCGTGGTCAGCGGGCGACCGCTCGCCATCGAATGGGCCGCCAGCCACTGCGCCGCCATCGTTCTCGCCTGGGCGCCGGGCGAGGCCGGGCCGGAGGCGATCGTCGACGTCCTGACCGGCGTCGCGAATCCGGGCGGCAAGCTCCCCATCTCGATCCCGCGGAACGTCGGCCAGGTCCCCTTGGCGTATCGCCATCATCCGACCGGCGGACGCTCGAACTGGAAGGGCCCGTACGTCGATGGCCCGGCGACGCCACTGTGGCCGTTCGGGTTCGGACGCTCGTACACGACGTTCGAGGTCTCCGACCTGCGCCTCGACCGACCGGAGGTGCCGACCGACGGGGGCACGATCGGCCTGACCGTCGACGTCGCCAATACCGGGGATCGGGCCGGCGACGAGGTCGTCCAGCTCTACGTCAGGGACGAGGAGGCGTCGGTCGCCCGACCGGTCCTCGACCTTCGCGGGTTCCTGCGCGTCGGGCTGGCGCCCGGCGAGAAGCGCACGGTGTCGTTCCGGCTGTCCACCGAGCAGCTCGCCTACGTCGGCGCGGACCTGCGCAGGGTGATCGAACCCGGGCTCATCCGGATCTTCGTCGGGACGTCGTCGGTCGATCTGCCGCTGGTGGCCGAGGTGACCCTTGTCGGCCCGACCGTGGATCTGCGCGACCGCCGGCGGTACCTGACCGAGGTCACGCTCAGCTGACGTTCCCCGGGCCGGGACCGGCGCGCGCCGTGGAGGCGGTGCCCCGCCCTCCCTCAGTCCGCCTCGCCGACCTCGAACGACTGGAGGCGGCGGATCGCGATGACCAGGGCGATCGCGAAGACGGCGACGGCCAGCGCGATCGCGGTCATGCCCTCGAGACGCTCTGGGCCGTTCGACGAGGCGGGCCCGCCGATCGCCTGGGCGACGCCGAGGGCGTACTGCCGGATGCTGAAGGTCCGCGTCCCGGCGAACAACCCGGCCAGGATCCCCTCCCAGACGAGGACGTAGGCCAGGCCGATCGCGAGCGCCCGGGACGTCACCAGGCTCAGGGCCAGGAAGACCATCACGTACAGGCTGGCCGCGATCGCGGTCCCGGCGGCATAGCCGAGCGCATGCGGCAGCCACGTCGAGCCCGAACCGAGGAGCGCGGCCGAGGCGAACGCGGCCGGCACGGTCACGATGACCGCGAGCCCCGCCGCCACGACGACCTTGGCGACCACGATCCTCCAGCGGGAGATCGGCTTGGCGAGGAGGTAGACCGCGGTCCCGTCGTCGAGCTCCGAGCCGAGCGCCGACGTCCCGAACACGAGAGCGACCAGGGGGACGAGGGTCGAGATCACCAACCGATCGACGACGGTCGCGGTGACCGTGTCGAGGTCGGTGGCACGCCCGGAGGCGCGGACGAGCAGGGCCACGAGGACCGGGAGGGCACACAGCAGCGTCACGAGCAGGGTCCGCCGCCGCCCGGCGAGGGCGCGGAATGTCAGCCCGGCGATCGCCCGGATCATCCCGGCACCGACCCGATCACCGCTGCACCAGGTAGCCGAAGACGCTTTCGAGGTCCTCGTCGGTGGGCCGGACCTCGAACAACGTCAGCCGCGCATCCCGGGCGACGCCCGCGAGCGCCCGGGTGAACGCGCCGAAGTCCGACGTCCGGACGGACAGCCGGCCGTCGGTCAGTTCCACCCCGTAGACGGCCGTCGTGCCGACCAGACCGGCAGCGAGCCGGCGGTCGTCCGACGAGCGGATCGTGAACGTGTGCGGCCGATCGGTCATCAGCTTCCGGATGGCGCGGAAGTCGCCCGACGCCGCCAGTCTGCCGGCGACGATGACCAGCACGTTCTGGGCCAGTCGCTCGACCTCCTCGAGGATGTGCGAGCTGAACAGGATCGTCCGCCCGGCGGCAGCCATCTCGCGGAGCATCTCCATCATCTGGAGTCGCTGGCGCGGGTCCATCCCGTTGAACGGCTCATCGAGCAGGAGGATCGGCGGATCGTGGACGAGCGCTCCGGCGATCTTCGCCCGTTGGCGCATCCCCTTGGAATACGTGCCGATCGGCCGGTCCGCGGCGTCGGTCAGCTCGACCCGCGCGATCGCCCGATCCGCGGCGATCTCCGGTTCCGGCAGCGCCTGGAGCCGGGCATTGAGCAGCGCGAACTGGCGGCCGGTGAGGAACGGATAGACGGCCTCGCGTTCGGGGACGAGCCCGATCCGACGATAGATCGCCGGATCGCGCCAGGCCGGCGCCCCCCGGATGACGACCTGCCCGGCGGATGGGCGGAGGAGCCCGGCGATCATATGGAGAAGGGTCGACTTCCCTGCCCCGTTCGGGCCGAGCAGCCCGGTGATGCCCGCCGTCAGGACGAACGAGATGTCGTTGACCGCCACGACGTTGCCATACCAACGGGACACGTCCTGGAGCTCGACCGAGGCGGTCGGGTCGAGGGGCCGGGCCGGCCGGGCCGGTCCGGCGCCCGTGGTGCCCCAGCCGGGGATGGCGGTGTCGGTCATGCCGCGATCCGCTGGTAGCGGACGACCAGGAAGCCGCTGGCGACGGCTCCGACGACGAGCGCGGCCAGGGTCAGGATCCCGGCCGGCACCCCAGAGCCGGATGCCGCCGAATTGGTGGTGATGACGCCGAAGAACCACGCGTTCGCACCGTCGATGAGCGCACCGACGTCGAACAGGACGACCCACTGCGACGGCCCGCCGAGGTCGAGGCCGATGACGACGCTCGCCACGATGTCGGGGATGATGAGCACCCCGAAGATCGCGGCCGTGGCATACGCGCGCCGGGACGTCAGCGAGGCGACCGCCAGGGCGACCGCTGAGGTGACGACGGCGATCACGAGCGTCGAACCGACGACCGCCGGCAGGGTCCCCAGCTCCTTGGTGATCCCCGACGCCGTGTCGGCGGTCAGGAGGATCGTCCCGATCGTCGTGACGAGGTGCGGCAGGATGAGGATGACGGCGACGCCGACACTCAGGGCGAGCAGCTTGCCGATGGCGTAGTCGGGTCGGTGGAGGGCTCGGGAGAAGTACAGGGTGAGCGTCCGGTAGCGCTGGTCGCGACCGAGGAGCTCGGGTGCCTGCGCCGCGACGAACAGGGTCGGGAACACCGCGATGATCGGGTAGATCCCGTCATGTCCCGGCACGAGCTGGACGTTCTCGAAGCCGGCCCGCCCCGCGAGCGCGCGGACGGCGACGAGGATCGCCGCGATGAGGGTCGGCAGGCCGATGCAGATGGCCGGCAGGATCTTGGCCCGCCCGCTCCGCCCGATACCGAACACGCTCCGGAGCGAGTGGCGGAACAGGGCCGCGACCGCGTGCCGGCGGCCCAGACGCGGACCGTCATAGCGGCGGTAGCCAAGGTCGTAGATCGAGCCCGTCATCGGAACAGGTCCTCGAGGGTGTGCCGGCGGTTCTCGATCCGGATCAGCGGCAGCTCGAGCTCCGCGACGGCGTCGCGGATCAGGTCGTAGGGCTCGATCCCGTCGAGCGCCACCTGCAGGGCGCGTGCGTCGCCGTCGGCCGGCGCGGGGGTCGCCCGAACGCCGCGCGCGGTCAGGGCCGCGACGAGCGCATCGCGGCCGTGCTCCACTTCGACCGTCAGGATCCCCGTCTCGGCGGTGAACGCCGTCATCGCATCGGCCCGGAGGAGCTTGCCGGCGTCGATCGCGACGAGGAAGTCACACACCTGCTCGATCTCGCCGAGGAGGTGGCTGGCGAGGATGACCGTGATCCCGAACTCCTGGCCGGTCCGCTGGACCAGATCGAGCATCTCGTCGCGCCCCGACGGGTCGAGCCCGTTGGTCGGCTCATCGAGCAGCAGCAGGCGCGGGTCGTGGACGATGGCCTGCGCCAGCTGGGCGCGCTGGCGCATCCCGGTCGAGTAGCCGCCGATCGGGCGGTAGCGCTCCTCGTACAGGCCCACGTGACGGAGGACGTCGGAGGTCCGCTCGCGGGCGGCCGCGCTCGGCAGACCGGACAGCTGGGCGAGGTGCGCGACGAGCTCGGTCGCGCTGATGTCCGGCGGCATGACGTTGTGCTCGGGCATGTAGCCGACGTACTGCCGAAGGGTCGTGCCGTGGACGGCCGGATCGATCCCCAGGACGGCGACCGAGCCGCTCGTCGCCGGGAGGAGCCCGAGCAGGATCTTGATCAGGGTCGACTTGCCGGCCCCGTTGGCGCCGACCAGGCCGATGATCCCGCGGCCCAGCTCGAGGGTGAGGTCGTCGAGCGCGGTGACCGTCTCGAACCGCTTGGTCAGAGCATCGACGCGCACGACCGGCGCGTCGGGTCCGGGCTCGATGGGCTGGGCCGTCACGGGTTCATGGTAGCGGGCCGCGCCCGGCCCGCGACGACTACTTCGTGTAGGCGCCGCCCGGATCGAGCTCGACCCGGATCAATCGGAGCTCCTCGGCCGTCGGCTCGGGCGTCGTGACCACGTCGGCCGCGACACGCGGCTCCCAGCCGATCGTGTCCCGGACGGCATCCAGCGTCGCCCCGGGATGGAGGGAATCGAGACGCATCTCTCCGGCCTCGTCGAAGTGATAGATGCCGAGATCGGTGACCACGACCGAGGGTCCCATCCCGAGCCATCCCTGCTCGCGGCGGATCCGTGCGGCATTCTCGGCGCCGCCCAGGTTGCCCGGGCTCGTCCGGAAGTCGATCCGGTCGACGAACGAGCGCTTGGACTGGCGCATGATCACGAACACCTGGCGGGCGTTGATCGCGATCTCGCAGGCGCCGCCGGAACCCGGCAGGCGGGTCTTCGGGTGGGCGTAGTCGTCGCCGATGACGGTCGTGTTGATGTTCCCGTAGCGGTCGATCTGGGCCGCCCCGAGGAACCCGACGTCGATCAAACCGCCCTGAAGGTAGAAGCTGAACAGCTCGTACATGCTCGTCACGGCGATCGCCCCGGTGACGATCGTCGGGTCGCCGATGCTCAGCGGAAGGCGCGCCGGCTCGGCGCCGAAGACGCCAGCCTCGTAGACAAGCTCGAGGTCGGGCGTGACGGTCCGCTTGGCGAGGTTGACCGCGATGTTCGGCAGCCCGACCCCGACGAAGCAGACGTGCTGACCGGCCAGCTCTCGCGCGGCCGCCACGATCATCATCTCGGACTTCGAGAAGGTCGCAGTGGGTGGAGCTCCGTTCGAGACGTCGTGAGTCATCGCGCCGCCCCGGGGATCTCGGCGACATCGGTGAAGATCGTCTTCCCGAGCGCTCGAGCGGTCGCGACCATCCGGTCGGCGCCCTCGGACGGCCCCCCGATCCGGAGGCACGCATCGCAGCGGGCGAGGACTCGCTCCGCGGCGGGATGGAAGATCTCGTCGAACGCCGCTGGTCCGGCGCCTTCGGCTTCGGCTGCCTCGATCAGCGGGAGCGCGAACCACTCGCCCATGACGGGAAGATGACCCCGCCGGTAGAGCTCGAGCGACACCCGGGTCATGGCGTCGACGTTGGCCTGGATCCGCGCGGGATCGCCGTCCGTGCCCGACCGGTACGGGCCCGCGACCAGGATCATCAGCGCCTCGCTCACCGGTACTGCCCGTAGTCGACCGACCCGGACGGCGCGGTCGCGCTGGGCAGCAGGGAGGCGACCCGCTCCGCCCCGAGCTTGTGGAGGTAGGCGGCCCGTCCATCGAGTCCGTAGACCCACTCGTCGAGCCAGGCCTGGACGGCGGCTTCGTCGCGGCTGATCGGATCCCAGTCGAGGTAGAACCGGTTGTCCCGGTCGTAGGCGCCCTGAACGTACGAGGGGTGGGCGCCCCACGGCTCGACGACCACCGCGTCGACCACCAGGCCCGGGATGATCGTCCGGTTCGGGTCGGCCCGGATGACCGCCTCGTCGACCAGCTCCTCGACCACGACGATCACCCGCTCCGCCGCGAACGCCGCCTCCTTCTGGCAGCCGAGAAGGCCCCAGACCTGGGTGTTGCCGCCGGCATCGGCGCGCTGGGCGTGGACCACGGTCACGTCCGGCCGCAGCGGCGGGACCGCGTAGACGATCCCGTCGCCGTACGGCGACTCGATCGGCCGGATCAGCGGGTTCGCCTTGGGCAGGTCGGTCTCGAAGTACGACCGGAGCGGGTAGAACGGCAGGTTCGCCGCGCCGGCGGTGTACCGCCCGACCATCCCGAAGTGGCTGTATTCCTCGAGCTCGAGCGGTGCCGGGTCGGCGTTCTCGATCCGGCGCCGGATGGCGTTGAGCCCGCCGACACCCGGGTTCCCGAGCCAGCTGAAGATCAGCTTGCGGGCGACGCCGCCGGCGACCATCTGGTCGTAGATGAGATCCGGCGTCAGCCGGGCCAGGGTCAGGTCCCGCTTGCGCTGTCGGATGATCTCGTGGCCCGCCGCGAACGAGATGAGGTGGGTGAACCCCTCGATCGCCACCGTGTCGCCGTCGCGGACGATCTCGCCGATCGCGTCGCGCATCGTCGCGACCTTGGAGCTCGTCACGCGGCGGTCTCGATCGTCACCGGTCGATTATCGCGGCCGCCGACCCTGACCGCTTCCCCGCCGGGCCTGCGTTGCGTAGGATGCGAATGGGGCGGGACCGGCGCCGCGCGGATGCCGTGACCCGCGAGGGAGTGGAGGGTGGTTCGTGGCGTCGTCCGTGCGGGTCTCGGCCGGCTGGGCCCCCGTGGCCCGCGGCCTGTTCCTCGTGGCGATGGCACTGTTCGTGATCACCGTCGCGATCGGCATCGTCAACGGCCTCGACCTCTACGAGTTCGATCACAACCAGCTGCTGACCCACGTCCACTCGGGAACGCTGGGCTGGATCACGTTGAGCCTGGTGGCCGCGGCGTTCTGGCTCGTCCGCCGGGCCGACCGTCGACTGGCGATCGCCCTGGCCATCCTCGTCCCGATCTACGTCGCTGCGTTCTATTCCGGGAACTTCACCGCCCGCGCCATCACCGGGACGCTGCTCCTTGTCGTGATCCTGTGGCTGGTCGGCTGGGTCTGGGTCGCGCTGACGCGTGAGCCGACGATCCCGCTCCTCGCGGTGACGCTCGGCCTGACCAGCTTCGCCTACGGCGCGGTCATCGGGGTCCTGCTCCAGATCCAGTCGGCCAGCGGCACGAGCCTGTTCCCGGGCGGGTCGGACGCGATCGGCGCCCACGCCGGGACGATGGTCTTCAGCTACCTCATCCTCGTCGCGATGGGCCTGCTCGAATGGCGGGTGATCGGCCTGCGGAGGCACTCGCGCGGCGGGATGGCCCAGGTCTTCGCCTTGTTCGGTGGCGGGCTGCTGCTGGCGCTGACCCTCCTGTTCCTGGACGCGAGCGCCGTCCAGGCGGTCGGCGGGATCTACCTCCTCGTCGAGCTGATCGCGGTGGGGTTGTTCATCGGGCGCGTGCTCCCGTCGGCCGTGCGGCTCGATTGGCGCAGCGCGACGCCGGAGCGGCACCTGGCGACCTCCGCGTTGTTCGTCGTGGTCGCCACCGCGATCTTCCTGTACGTGGTCTTCCTGTTCATCTCGACCGGCGACCCGAACAAGATCCCGGCCGGCGTCCTCGTCGCCAGCGATCACGCCGCGTTCATCGGGGTGATCACGAACCTGATCTTCGGCCTCGCGCTGCGCCTGGCCGTGGATCGCCGCTCCCGCTGGGCGTGGGCCGACCAGATCGTCTACTGGGCGATGAACGTCGGGCTGGTGGTGTTCCTGGTCGGGCTGATCGCGGTCTCGCCCGAGCTCAAGCGGATCGGCGCGCCGATCATGGGCACCGCCATCCTGCTCGGCCTGGTGGTGATCGCCGGCCGGCTGTGGTCGTCGGACCTGAGCACGGCCGAGGAGATCGACACGATCGCCCGGGCCTGACCCCGGGACCGACCCGCGACGATCCGCGCCCTGATCGTCAGATCGCCGCTTCGACCCCGGTCATCGCGCCGGCCGCCCGCGCCGCCTCGAGGATCTCGCCGTGCTCACCGGCCACGTCCGCGACGGCCTCCCCGAAGATCCGCAGGGCGGTGGCCATCTCGAGCTCGGTCACGGTCAGGGCCGGCGACATCCGGACGCTGGACCGGCCGCACTCGAGCACGAGCAGGCCCCGCTCGAAGCAGGCCCACTGGACCTCCTCGGCGTGGTCGGGCGTGTCGAACTCGATCCCGAGCATCAGGCCGCGGCCGCGGACGTCGACGATCAGCCCCGGGAAGAGGAGCTGGAGCCGGTGGAGCGCGGCGAGCGCCTGCTTGCCGCGAGCCGCCGCGTTCTCGATGAGGCCCGCCTCGAGCAGGTCGATCGTGGCCAGCGCCGCGGCGCAGGCGACAGGATTGCCGCCGTAGGTCGAGCCGTGCGCGCCGGGACCCCACGCCTCGAGCAGCGCGGCGTTCGCGACCATCGCGCCGAGCGGCATCCCGCTGGCGATGCCCTTGGCCGTCAACAGGATGTCGGGCTGGACGCCCCAGTGCTCGATCGCCCACATCGTGCCGGTCCGCCCGGCGCCCGACTGGATCTCGTCGGCGATGAGCAGGATCCCGTGCTTGTCGCAGATGTCGCGCAGGCCCTGGAGGAACCCGTCCTCCGGGACGATGTAGCCACCCTCGCCCTGGATCGGCTCGACGATGATCGCTGCGACCTCGTCGGCCGGAGCGAGCTTGTCGAACAGGACCTCGTCGAACCAGCGCAGGTCCTCGACCTTGCCGTACGGGGCGTGGAAGACACCCGGCAGGAGCGGCCCGAAGCCGGCGTGGTACTTGGCCTTCGACGCGGTCAGGCTGACCGAGCCGTAGGTCCGGCCGTGGAACGCGCCGAGGAACGCCACGATGTACGGTCGATGGGTCGCGTGGCGAGCCAGCTTGACGGCCGCCTCGACGACCTCGGTCCCCGAGTTCCCGAGGTAGACCCTGGCGGGACCCTCGATCGGCGAGATCCCGGCGATCCGCTCGCACGTCTCGGCGTAGATCGGCAGGTAGAAGTCCGACGCGCTGAAGTGGATCAGCTCGGCCGCCTGCTCCTTGATCGCGGCCACCACCCGGGGGTGGCTGTGACCCGTCGAGGTGACCGCGATCCCGGCCGCGAAGTCGAGGAACAGGTTGCCGTCGATGTCCTCGACCGTCAGGCCCTCGCCGCGCACGGGCACGATCGGGTAGGCGCGCGGGAGGCTCGGTGAGGTCCACGTCTCGTCATAGGCCACGTGCGCACGCGCCTTCGGCCCGGGGACCTCGGTGATGAGATCGGGGACCGGGCGCGAGCCCGCGAGACGCGACGAACCCTGGCTCACCGTGGCACCTCGAACGAATAGAAAGTATGCAGACTGGATACTCCACGAGTCTATCAGACGGCAAGGACCGCACGGCGGGAGATCGGCCGCGTCGCGGCCCCACCGCGAGTGGCCGATATCTGCGCCATCGTGAGCGTGGCGGCGGTCGGATCCGCACGGATCGGCTGGGCCTGCGAGCCTGGTCTGAGCCGATCCCACCACTCCGGGTGGGGCGGCGGCCCGACTCCCGGGTGCGGCGGCGGTCCGACCCGCGCCGGCCGACGATGCGGGCCCAGTACCGCGAGGCGTACCCTCGGGCCATGCGGTCTAGCCAGGACGGGTTGGCCGTTTTGGCCCCTACGGCCTATGGCGATCGAGGCGTTCCCGCGCTAGGCTCGGGCCGTGGCCACCGCATCGACCGACACGCGTCGAACCAGCGGCCCGATCACCTATTACTCGGTGCTCGGCATCTCCACGGACGCCGACCGGGAGACGATCCGGAACGCGTATCGCCGCCTGGCTCGCGCCTTCCACCCCGACACCGGAGGCGACGCGCACTCGATGTCGATGGTCAACAAGGCCTGGGCTGTGCTGGGGGATCCGGAGCAGCGCGCCGCGTACGACCACCGGATGGGGATCGAGCCGATCGTCAAAGTCTCCGCTGAGCCCCCGGAACCGGTGACCGGCACTCCGTTGACGAGCCGGATGATGAGCCGGATGATGACCGGGACAGGCACGGTCCTCGACTTCGGCCGGTACGAGGGCTGGACGATCGACCAGCTCGCCCGGCACGACCCCGAGTACCTCGAGTGGCTCGAGCGCACCCCCGTCGGTCGCCCGCTCCAGGCCGAGATCCAGGCCGTCCTCGCCGGCCGTCGCTGACCGGCGGCTGCCGATCCCAAGTGACCACGTCCGGCAGGGCGGCGCTGGTCGACCGTCAGTCGACGATGGTCTGGCTCTGCTCGCGCATGAACTGCTGGACGTAGTAGAAGCCGCCGCCGGCCTTGCCGGTCGCCGTGCTCCCCTTCCAGCCGCCGAACGGCTGGATGCCCGGCCAGGCGCCGGTCGTCGCGCCGGCCCGCCGGTTGACGTAGATGACGCCGGCCTCGATCTGGTCGAGGAACTGCTCGACCTCGGCCTTGTCGTCGGAGTAGAAGCCCGCGGTCAGTCCGAGGTTCGAGGCGTTCGACAGCCGCAACGCCTCATCGATCGAATCGACCGCGGCGACCGCGGTGAACGGGACGAACAGCTCGTCGCGGAAGAGGCGATGGTCCTTGGGCAGGTCGACGACGACCGTCGGGGCGACGAACGAGCCGCTCTCCAGGCCGCCTTCGGTCACCCGCTCGCCGCCGACGACGAGCCGCCCGGCGGACCGAGCCTCGGCCACCGCCTGCTCGTAGCGGGCGACGGCCCTGGCGTCGATGACCGGGCCGAGCCAGTAGCGACGATCGGTCGGGTCGCCGATCGTGATCGCCTCCGTCTTCTCGACCAGCCGACGGACCAGCTCATCGTGGACCGGTCGCTCGACGTAGACCCGACTGTTGGCTGAGCACTTCTGCCCGGAGAAGCCGAAGGCCGAGCGCATGATCCCCTCGGCGGCCTCGTCCAGGTCGGCATGGCGGGACACGATCGCCGGGTTCTTGCCGCCCATCTCGACGATGACGGGCTTGGGGAAGACCTTGGCGAAGTTCTTGTACAGCCCGAAGCCGACCTCGAACGACCCCGTGAAGATGATCCCGTCGACACCCGGGTTGGTCTGGAGCTCGTCGCCGACCGTCTCGCCGGGCCCCATGACCATGTTGAACACGCCGTCCGGGACGCCGGCGTCGCGCATCGCCTGGAGCAGGCAGGCGCCGGACAGCGGGGCATCGGAGGACGGCTTGTAGACGACGGTGTTGCCGGCCACGAGCGCGCCGCCGGCCGGCCCGCCGGACAGGGCGAACGGGAAGTTGAACGGGCTGATGACGGCCCACACGCCGTACGGCTTGAGGACGGACCGGGTGTGGACGGTCTCGTCGCCGAGGTTGCCCATCGGGTCGTCGAAGCCGTGGTTGCGCTCGACCATGTCGCACGACCAGCGGATCAGGTCGGCGGTCTCCTCGACGTCGCCGAGGGCCTCGAGCCGATTCTTGCCGACCTCGATCGACAGGAGGGCCGAGAACTCCATCTGCCGCTCGCTGATGACGTCGGCCACCCGGCGCATGATCTCGACGCGCTCCTGCCACGGTCGGTGGCCCCAGGCCGGGAACGCCTCGCGGGCCGCCCCGATCGCATCCTGGACGTCCTTCCGGCTGCCCTTCGCGAACGTGCCCATGACCGAGCCGTCGATCGGGGTCCGCTTCTCGAAGGTGCCGTCGCCGTCGCGCTCGGCGCCGCCGACGAAGTTGCGGTAGTAGCCGCCGAGCATCGTGCGCGCCTTGGCGAGTCCGGCCTCGTACAGCGCGTGGAGCTCCTCGTTGTCGTTGCGGAGGGTGGCGTAGGTGATCTTCAGGCGTGGGGTCGCCTCGGTCGACATCGTGGGTCTCCGTATCTCCGGCTGGGCGGGCGGGTCTGATGTGACGTCCAGTGTACGAGTTCGCCGGGAGCCGGCGTCCTAGCCGAGCGCCCGGACGACGTCGAGCAGGGTCGGCAGGACCACCTCGGGACGCCGGCCGCCGCGCGACCGGGCGACCGCCTCGACGTCCTCCAGCCCATGCTTCCCCGACAGGACGAATGCCCCGCGCAGGCCGACCCGCTGGGCGGCCAGGATGTCGGTCCGGACGTCGTCGCCGACCATCGCGATGTCGTGCCGGACCAGGCGCCGACCGCCGGCCGCGCGGATCTCGGTGTCCAGCTCGGCGGCCGCTTCGCGGAAGAAGTCCGGCGCCGGCTTGCCGAGGATGCGAGCCGATCGCTCCGTGGCGAACTCCAACCCGGTGACCATCGCCCCGGAGTCGAGCGTCGGACCGTCCGGCGTCAGCCACCACGGGTTCCGATGCATCCCGATGAGCTCGGCTCCGTTGCGGACGAGGCGGAAGGCCCGGTTGAGGTTGTCGAACGTGATCGCCTCGGGTGCGTCGCCGATGACGACCGCGGCCGCCCGCGCGTCCGCAGCGTCGGCTTCCTCGCCGGTCATCAGGTGCTGGCCCGCGAACTCGGTCAGCGCATCGCTCGACGCCATCACGAAGATCGGTCGACCGGGATGATGGTGCCTGGTGAACGCGGCGCTCGCCGACAGCGCGCTCATGATCCGGTCGGCCGGGATCGGAGCGCCGAGCCTGCTCCCCCAGCGCGACAGGCTGGCCCGGCTGATGAGCGACGTGTTCGTCACGATCCGGTAGGGGATCCCGCGCTCCCCGAGCTCCTCCAGCGCCTCGCGGGCGCCGGGCAGGAGCTCACCCTTGAGCACGATCACCCCGTCGAGATCGAGCAGGAGCGCGCGGACGCCGGCCAGGGCGGTGCGAGGGGTCATCCGTCGGATGGTACCCGTCTGCTAGGCTCCGGCGATGGGACTGCTCGACGGCAAGAACGCGCTCATCTTCGGGGTCGCCAACGACCATTCGATCGCCTGGGGGATCGCCCGGGCCTTCCACGAGGCTGGAGCAACGGTCGGCTTCAGCTCGGTCGAGAGCCTCATCGAGAAGACGGGTGCGTCCCCTGGCGGCCTCGATCGGGTCGACCTTCGTCGAGCCGTGCGACGTCCAGTCCGATGACGAGATCCGAGCCGTCATGGCGAAGTGGGGCGCCATGCACGGACGGCTCGACATCCTGGTCCACGCCCTGGCATTCGCCCGACGGGAGGACCTCGAGGGCAGCTTCGTCGACACCTCGCGAGACGGGTTCACCCTCGCGCTCGATGTCAGCGCCTACTCGCTGGTAGCGCTGGTCCGCGAAGCCCGCCCGTTCCTGGATGCCGGATCGAGCGTGATCACCCTGTCGTATTACGGCTCCGAGAAGGTCGTCAGCCATTACAACGTCATGGGCGTCGCCAAGGCCGCCCTCGAGGCGTCGGTCCGCTACCTGGCGGCCGACCTCGGGCCCGACGGCATCCGGGTCAACGCGATCAGCGCAGGGCCCGTCCGAACGCTCGCCGCGGCCGGCATCGCCGGGTTCAAGAAGATGTACGGCGGGTTCACCGACGTCGCCCCGCTGCGGGCCAACATCACGCCGGAAGACGTCGGGCGAAGCGCCCTCTATCTCGCGTCGGACCTGTCGAACGCGGTGACCGGCGAGATCCTGTACGTCGACGGCGGCTTCAACATCATGGGCGTCCCGACCTCCGACTGACCGTCCGTACCGCTCGCAGCCCTGCGGGGGCCGTCTTCAGCCCACCTCCGAACCACGATCGACCCGGACCACCCCGGTCTCGTAGGCGAGGACCACCGCCTGAGCGCGGTTGCGTAGCCCGAGCTTCGCCAGGATCCCGGCCACGTGCGACTTGACCGTCGCCTCCGAGACCACCAGCGTCTCGGCGATCTCCGCGTTGCTCATCCCCTGCGCGAGCAGCCCGAAGACCTCGCTCTCGCGTGGCGTGAGGTTGGCCAGGGCACGGACCGATGCGTCCACGGACGGCGCGGTCGCCGGTCGGGCGAAGCGTTCGACCAACCGGCGGGTGATCGACGGTGCCAGCAGCGCGTCACCGGCGGCCACGGTCCGCACGGCGCCGACGAGGTGCTCGGGGGTCACGTCCTTGAGCAGGAAGCCGCACGCCCCGGACTGCAGCGCGCGGTAGACGTACTCATCGACGTCGAAGGTGGTCAGGATGATCACCCGTGGCGCGGCGCCGGTGGCCGGCCGGGCCTCGAGAGGCGGCGCCGCCGACCCCTCCCCCGCGGCGTCCGAGCCGAGGATCCGTCGGGTCGCCTCGAGCCCATCGAGGCCGGGCATCCGGACGTCCATGAGCACGACATCCGGACGGAAGCGTCGCGCCAGCCGGACGGCCGACTCGCCGTCCGGAGCCTCCGCGACGACGGTGATGTCGGGCTGGGCTTCGAGGATCATGCGGAACCCGGCCCGGACGAGCGCCTGGTCGTCCGCCACGAGCACCCGCAGCGTCGGTGACGCCGCCGCCCGCCCGGCCGCGGCGGCGGCCTCGGACGCCGTCACGGGACGGCAGCCGACGTGGGCACCGTCATGCGTCGCCCCCCGGCACGGGAAGCCAGGCTCGCACGGCATAGCCGCCGCTCAGCCGCGGGCCGACCTCGAGCCGTCCACCGGCCAACGACGCCCGCTCGCGCATCCCGACGAGGCCGCGTCCGGCGCCTTCTCCGGATCCGGGCGGGCTTGCCGGGCGGCTCCCGCCCGGACCGTCGTCGAGCACCTCGACCCGGAGCTGGTCGGGCTCGTAGGTGAGGTGGACCACCGTCCGCGCGCGGTTGGCGTAGCGGAGCGCGTTCGTCAGCGCCTCCTGCACGATCCGGTAGGTCGTCACGTCGATGCTCGCCGGGAGGGTTCGCCGGTCGCCATCGATCTCGAGCTCCGCCGGCAGGCCGGCGGCTCGCACTCGGCCGACCAGCGCATCGAGCTGGTCGACGCCAGGCTGGGGCGCGAGGCCGCCGCCGTCCGCCGTGGCCGCTTCGTCCGGGCCGGCGATCAAGCCCGGCTGCGGCTCGCCGCCGGCCCCGCTCGGCCGACCGTCCGGCTCAGCCTGGCCAGGCGCGCCGAGGTCGTCGACCTCCGCCAGGGCGCCGACGAGCCGGCGCAACTCGCTCATCGCCCCGCGACCGGTCGCCTCGATCGCCAGCAGCGACTCCTCCGCCCGGTCCGGCTCGGTCCGCAGCACCTGCCGCGCGGCCCCGGCCTGGATGACCATCACGCTGACGCCGTGGGCGACGACGTCGTGGAGCTCGCGCGCGACATGCCGCCGCTCCTCGGCGACCATCGCCCGCAGACGGGACTCGCGATCGAGCAGGTCGCGTTCGGCCGCCTCCTCCCGGGCGACCGCGTCCAGCCGGCGGGTCCGGATCGTGTCGCCGACGATCCACGACGGAGCGAGGATCACCAGCGGTAACACGAGCGACAGCCCGGGGTCGGCGTCCTGGGCGAGGAACCCCACGGTCATCAGGCCGGCCACGGTCAGGACGAAGACCGCCGATCGCGTCCGATCGGGCTGGTACTGGCCGACCGACTCGCCGGCGAGGGCGACCGCCGCGATCTGCACCAGCGGGTTGGCCGTGGCAGCCGCCGTCAGGACCGAGCCGGCGGCGACGAGCGCGAGCACGACCGCCGGCCAGCGGCGCCGCCAGAGCAGCGGCACGACCACGAGCAGCATCGCGACGTACTCGTCGACCTTCCGATCCTCGCGAACCACGATCAGGGCGCCCAGCGCCAGGACGACGACCGGCAGCACGTCGAGCCACGCCGACGCGGCGAGTCGCGAGCGAGTCGCGCCCGACGGTGCGCCGAGCCGAGAGATCGAGGCCATCGCCGTCACTCTACGCGCGACCTGCGGCACTGCCTATCCAGCCTCGGGAGGACCCCGGTCATCAGATCGGATGAGCGGGGTCGAGCGTTCGGCCGAGAGGCGAGCGAGTCCGCCCGATCGGACGAGGCAGGTCCGCTCCGTCGGCCGACGACATCGGCCTCCTCGCATGCCAGCCTCGGGGCAGCAAGGAGGTCCGAATGCAGGCGATGATCACTCTCCGGGACGTGTCCAAGGTCTACGACGGGTCGGCACGGCCGGCGCTCGACGCGCTGTCGCTCGACGTCGAGGCGGGCCGGGTAACCGCGATCATGGGTCCCTCGGGCTGTGGCAAGTCGACGCTGCTCAACCTGGTCGGCGGGCTCGATCGGCCGACTCGCGGTGAGATCGGGCTCGACGGCGTCCGCGTGGACCAGCTGGGCGAGTCCGGCGCCGCCCGGTTCCGGCGGACCAAGGTCGGCTTCGTGTTCCAGTTCTTCCAGCTGCTCGACGACCTGTCGGTGCGCGACAACGTCCTCGTCGCGGCCGAGCTCGCCGGAGCGCCGCGCCAGGAGGCCCGCGCCCGCGCGGAGGAGCTGCTCGGCCAGCTCGGACTCGGCGACCGGCTGAGTCGCTTTCCGGCCACGCTGAGCGGGGGCGAGCGACAGCGGCTGGCGATCGCCCGGGCCGTGGTCAACCGGCCGGCGGTCCTCCTCGCCGACGAGCCGACCGGCGCCCTGGACACGCAGAACGGCGAGTCTGTGCTGGCCCTCCTCGACGACCTGAACCGGCACGGCCAGACGATCCTGCTGGTCACCCACGACGAGCGCCTCGCGGCCGGCCGGGCGCACCGGATCCTGCGGCTGGTCGACGGGTCGATCGTCGGCGACAGCGCCGTCGGACGGGCCGCCTGATGGGCGCCGTGCGGAAGAAGGCGCTGGCCGGGCTCGGCCGGCGCCGGCTGCAGGGCGTGGTGATCACGGCGGTCGTCGTCCTTGCCACCGCGGCCGCGACCATCGCGCTGGACACGCTGGTCGAGGCGCAGGCTCCCTACGAGCATGCCTTTACCACGGCGAACGGCGCGAATCTGGTCGTCGACTACCGCACCGACGTCCCCGCCGCGCAGCTCGCGGCGACCACGTCGGCATCTCCGGTCACGGCGGCCGCCGGTCCCTGGCCGATCGGCAGTGCCGACGTCGCCCAGGCGGCCGGTGCCAAGGGCGATTCGCGGAACCTCGGTGGCGGTGAGCTGTCGGGTCGATCGGATCCCGCGGGTCCGGTTGACCGGATCGCCGTGTCCGAGGGCCGCTGGTGGGAGCGGCCCGGCGAGATCGTCCTCTCGCAGGACTGGGACAAGCTCGCCGGGCCCGCGCTCGGCGCGACGATCGTGCTCCGCGAGACGCCGGCTGGCGGCGGCACGGGGGCAGCTTCCGGGACGGCCCTCGCCGAGCGGACGCTGACCGTCGTCGGGATCGCATCGTCGATCAGCACGCCCGACGTCTTCGGTTGGCTCAGCCCGGACGACCTGATGGCGCTGACGCCGCACCAGGCCCCCGAGCAGGAGATGCTCTACCGGGTGTCGCCGTCCGCGACGACGAACGACCTGACGAGCGCGCTCGAGACGATCACCCGCGGGCTGCCGTCCGGGGCCGTCGCCAGCAGCCAGACGTACCTCGCCAGGAAGGCCTCCGTCGACCGGACGGCCAGTCTCTTCGTGCCGATCCTGCTCGCATTCTCGGTCTTCGCGCTCCTCGCGGCGGCGTTCATCATCGCCAACGTCGTCACCGGCATCGTCCTGTCGAGCTACCGCGAGATCGGGGTGATGAAGGCCATCGGGTTCACGCCCGGCCAGGTGACCTGGACCCTGCTCGTCCAGATCCTGGTCCCGGTCGCGCTCGGGGCCGTCATCGGGGTCGCGATCGGGTCGGTGCTGAGCCAGCCCGTTGTCGCCGACACCGCCCGCTCGTTCGGGCTTCCCACGGCGTTCAGCCTGTCGGCACCCGTCGTCGCGTCGGTGCTGGTTGCCGCGTTAGCCACCGCGATCGTCGCCGCGATCGGGCCGGCTGTCCGCGCCGGCCACCTGAGCGCCGTCCGGGCCATCACCCGCGGGACGACGCCATCGAGCCGCCCCGACGGCGGCCGGCTCCGTCGGGCGGCGCTCGACCTGCCACTTGCGGCGCCCGTCCGGATCGGCCTGGCGGCCAGCGTGGCCCACCCGTTGCGGGCCGCGATGACCCTTGGCGCCCTGACCGTCGGCGTATCGGCGCTCGTCTTCGCCCTCGGGCTGGATGGATCGCTCGTGCGGGTCGCGGGCCAGCTCGAACGTGACCAGCCGAGCCCGATCCGGGTCGTCACCTTCGAAGGGGCAGGGAAGGCCGGCGGCCCGCTGCAGGTCGGACCGGGCGACGACCTGCAATCCGTGCAACCGCCGTCGGCCCAGGCAGTCGACGCGGCTATTGCCGCAGCTCCCGGAACCGGGCGATCGGTCGCCATCGGCCAGTCGGAGGTCACGGTGCCCGGCCTCGGAGGCGGGATCCCGTTCGTGGGCTACCGGGGCGATGCCGGCTGGGTCGGCTATGCGCTCATCCGTGGCCGCTGGTTCGCCGGGCCCGGTGAGGCCGTTGCACCGACCAACCTGTTCGCGACCGCCGGGCTCCACCTGGGCGACGTCGTGAGGCTCACGGCCGCCGGCCGGTCGGTGAGCGTCCAGCTCGTCGGCGAGATCTTCGACCAGGCTCCCGAGAACCAGGACGATCTCGTCCTGCGCGGCACGTTCGCCGACCTCCTCGCGCTCGATCCGGGGGTCGAGCCGTCGCGCTGGGAGGTGCAGCCGGCCGCCGGCGTCGACCACCAGGACTACGCGGCGGCGCTCACCGCGTCGATCGGCCCGGGGGCATTCGTGGATGTTGTCCGCAATTCGCGCTTCGATGAGGGCTTCCTGCTCTTCGAGAGCGTGATCTCGACCCTTGGGCTGGTGCTGATCGTCATCTCGCTCGGCGGCGTGTTCAACACGGTCCTGCTCGAGACGCGTCAGCGGGTCCGCGAGACGGCGGTGCTCAAGACGATCGGCATGACTCATCGTCAGGTCGTCGCGATGGTCATCGCCTCGATCGCCCCGATCGGGGTCGTGGCCGGACTCCTCGGTGTCCCGCTGGGGCTCGCGTTCCAGCGGATCGTCCTGGGGCTGATGGGTCAGGCCGCCTCGAATACGGGCGTCCCGGAGAGCGCGTTCGACGTGTTCCCTGTGGTCGCGCTGGTGGTGCTCGGTCTGGCCGGGTTGGGGATCGGGGCGCTCGGCGCCTGGGTGCCGGCCCAGCGAGCCGCCCGGGCCCCGATCGTCGAGACGCTCCAGGCGGAGTAGGACCGGGCGAGCGCGCGTTCCCAGCCGCCGCTTGCCGCGGTCGGATGGGCGTGTCCGTCACGGAGTCGCTGACCGGGGCGGATCCAGGCATCCGTGGAAACACTCCGGTTACGGCCGGGGCCTAGAATCGACCCAGGTCGACGAGCCCGACGGGCCACGGAGGAAGCGGACGCCGCGCGCGCCGAGGTCGAGGAGGGCCCTGCGATGGGCAAGCAACCTGCCGTGATCGACCAGCGACCGACGCCGGCCGACCCGATGCCCGGGGTGAGCGTCGACCGGAGCATTCCGGGGCCGAAGCGGACCCTGCCGCCCGAGCTCGGACCCGATGCGATCGCCGTACTCGAAGGTCGGACCTTCATGTACTCCGACTCGGTCGGCGACGTCCCGAGGGGCTCGATCGGCGGCCTCGTCCACGCCGACACCCGCTTCCTGAGCCGCTGGGCGCTGACGATCAACGGCGCACCGTTCCTGGTCCTGCGCGCCGGGATCATCGACTACTACTCGGCCGAGTTCGTCCTGACCAATCCACGACTCGAAGGGCTCGAGGCGAACAGCGTCGGGCTGCGCCGGCTGCGCTTCGTCGGGAACGGACTTCACGAACGGATCGAGCTCGAGAGCTACCTCCGCGATCCGCTCCGGATCGAGCTCCACCTCGCGGTCGACAACGACTTCGCCGACCTGTTCGAGATCAAGGACCGCGTCCGCGACCGATCGCAGCAGATCGTGCGATCCCCGGCGTCCGACCGGTCCGGCCTGGCGTTCCGCTACGCCAACCAGGGCTTCTCCGCCCAGACGACGCTCGAGGCCTCGGCCGCGGCGACCCGGATCGACGACGAGGGCCTGGCATGGACGATCGACCTGCCGGCGCGCGGGACCTGGACCTGCGAGCTGCACGTGCCGCTGACGCTCGGACCGCGCGAGCTCCAGCCGACCCACGCCGGCTTCGGCGACGTCTTCGGCTCGGAGTCGAACGATCCGATCAACGCCTGGCTCGATGACCTGCCCCAGCTCGAGACCGACTCGCACCTCCTCGGCGAGGTCGTGGGCCGGACCGCGCGCGACCTGGTCGCGCTGCGGATCGAGGCGGAGTACGAAGACCAGACGCTCATGCTGCCGGCCGCCGGACTGCCCTGGTTCCTCACCTTGTTCGGTCGTGACACCCTGCTCACGGCTTACCAGACGGTGGCCTTCGGTCCGCGGCTGGCGAGGGGCGCGCTGCTGGCCCTCGCCTACTTCCAGGCCACCACGAGCGACGACTTCCGGGACATGGAGCCGGGCAAGATCCTGCACGAGCTGCGGATGGGCGAGCTCACCCAGCTCGGACTGAAGCCCCATCGCCCGTACTACGGCAGTGCCGACGCGACGCCACTTTGGCTGATCCTCCTGTCCGAGTACTGGCGCTGGTCGGGCGACGCGGAGGTCGTCGGCGCGCTCCGAGACAACGCCATGGCTGCGCTGGCCTGGATCGACGAGTTCGGCGACCGCGATCGCGACGGCTACGTCGAGTACGGGACCCGCTCGTCGCAGGGGCTCGGCAACCAGTGCTGGCGCGACTCGTTCGACGGCGTCCTGTTCGCCGACGGGTCGATGCCCGTCCTGCCGATCGCCACGGCCGAGATCCAGGGCTACGTCTACGACGCCAAGGTCCGACTCGCCGAGCTGGCCGACGGGCCGTTCGCCGACCCAGCGCTGGCGACCCGCCTTCGGCTCGAGGCGACGGCGCTGCGCGAGCGCTTCGAGCGCGACTTCTGGATCGACGCCCGGGGCGGCTACTACGCGATCGGTCTCGATGGCGACAAGCGCCCGATCGACTCGCTGACCTCGAACATCGGGCAGCTCCTGTGGACCGGGATCGTGTCCGAGGAGCGCGCCGCGATCGTGGCCAAGCAGCTGATGGCCGATCGGCTGTTCTCGGGCTGGGGCGTCCGGACACTGTCCACCGACGACGACGGGTTCAACCCGATCGGCTACCACCGTGGGACGGTCTGGCCGCACGACAACTCGATCATCGCGTACGGCCTCGCCCGCTACGGGTTCCGCGAGCAGGCGAACCGGATCGCGCTGGCGATGCTCGACGCCGCCGCCTTCTCCGGTTATCGGCTGCCAGAGGCGTTCTCCGGCCACCCGAGATCGCTCGGCCGCTTCCCGGTCCCCTACCCGACGGCGTGCAGTCCCCAGGCGTGGGCGACCGGGGCGCCGCTGCTCCTGCTCCGGGCCATGCTCGGCCTCGAGGCGCGCGACGGGCAGGTGACGCTCGACCCGGCTCTGCCGGACGCGATCGGCAGGGTCACGATCAAGGGTCTACGTGCCTTTGGAACGCGTTGGGACGTGGAGGCGTCCGGGCGCCGGGGCGCCGTCCGATTCTCGCGGGAGGCCTGAGCTACCGGCTCGATCCGTTCGACCGGGCCGACCCCTTCCGACGCTCCGCTTCATGGCTGCCGATGGGGTTCGACATCCGAGCCTCCGAGCGCGCCGCTCAGGCCTCGGCGGCGGCGCGCCGGCAGGCGGCGCACGTCCCGACGATCGTCACGTGGCTGAGATCGACCGCGAAGCCGCGACTCGCCTCGAGCGACCCGACGAGCGAGCCGGCCTCCGCCGCCTCGATCTCCCAGGTGCCGCCGCACGACTGGCAGTGGAGATGACCGTGCTCGACCGCGGGCAGGACGTGGAACTCCTCCCGTCCATCCGCACCGTGGCCGTGGCGCACCAGCCCGAGCTCCTCGAGGACGTCGAGCGTCCGGTAGACCGTCGACGGGGTCGTCTCGGGGTCGATCTCCCGGCACCGTTCGACCAGCTCGCTGCCGGTGACGTGGCCGTCGGTCCGCGACAGGACGTCGACGAGCGTCCGGCGCTGCGGCGTCCAGCGAAGCCCGCGCTCGTGGAGGCGCTCGCGAAGGTTCGTCCAGTCGGAAGCGACGTCGATCATGCCCCGATCGACCCGAGCATCCGCTGGAGGTCGGGCAGGAGTCCCTGGAGCTGGAAGAAGAACATGAACCCGACGACCAGACTGAAGACGCCGGCCGCCACGCCGATGGCGACGTAGACGCGTTGGCGGGCTTGGCTCGCCCCGAAACCCATCGCCGACACGACCACGATGACCGTGTTCGAGATGAGCAATCCGACGATGAAGGCCGCCATCATCGGGATCCCGAGCCCGGCTCCTGCCGCGCCTCCGACAGCGGCGATGATGAGGACCTGCGTGCCGGTCTCGGCCCCGATCCCGTGGATCATCCCGACGCCGAACGCGGTGCGCCTGCCATACGAGCTCATCTCGAGCGGCTCGACGTGCGCATGACCGTGGAGCTTCGCCTGGATCCGGCGGCCGAGATAGCGGACGGACTCGAAGACGACCATCCAGCGGCTGCGCAGCCTGAACTCCGTCCCGTACCGCATGTACTGGTACAGCGACACGAACACCCAGATCCCCAGGATGATCAAGGTCGCCCCCACCACGCGGCCGAGGATCGGGTCGACCCAATCCGGCAGGAGCGCCCCGAACATCAGCGCCGCCAGACCGAGGGCCGCCACCACGGAGGCATGGCCCAGCGCATAGAGCGTCCCGAGCCCGATCGCCTGACGCTGCTCAGCGGCCAACCTCGTCCTGCTCGGCGTCGGGACCGGGACCGGCATCGCCGCGATCGTCGCCGCTCCGGGGCCGAGATCGTGGGCGTGCATCTCACTCGGCCCGCCGTGGTCGTGACGATGCCAGTCGGTGACCTCGGCGAGCGCACGGTGCTGCTCGTCGTGCGCGGCCGTCCCGGCGTCCGCGGTGGTCGTCGTGCTCGTGATATCGGTGATCGCCGCGATGTGGTCCCAGTCGATCCCGTGGCGGATCCCGAGGACGACCGCGGTGATGAGCAGGCCGATGACCTGCGGCGTCGGGGTCGCGGCCAGGATCGGCGCGATGACCTCGGAGATGGGCTGTGTCACCATGGATATCTCGTTATTGCATCTTGTGGCGATAGCATCTTCGAAAACTGCGACGGCGTCAATGCGAGCCTCACGCTCTCGGTACGCAGAGGCGGTCGCGACGGATGGCCCCGTGCGCGACCGGACATCGGAGCGGTATGGTCGGACCGTGAAGCCGGTCGTGGTCCTTGGGCACGGGGCGTCGGGCACCGCCGCGTCGATGGCCCCCTTCGTCGACGGGCTGCGCGCCCGCGGGATCGACGCGATCGCCGTGGACCTGCCGAAGCGCCGGGCCGAGGACGCGGTCCCCCGCTGGCTCGAGCTCGCCCCGCCCGGGCCGGGGGTCGTCGTCGGCGGCCACTCCTACGGGGGTCGGGTCGCGAGCCTGGCCGCCGCGGCCGCCGCCAGCGGTCCGGGTGGCGCCGGAGCCGGCTACCGTGGCCTGGTCTGCTTCTCCTACCCGCTCCACCGCCCGGGCGGCCCGGAGATCGGACCGAGGGTCGCGCATTGGCCGGCCATCGCCTGCCCGGCCCTGCTCCTGTCCGGCGAGTCCGATCCGTTCGCGCGGATCGACCTGTTGCGGGAGGCGATGAGCCTCCTCCCGAACGGCGAGCTGGTCACCTACCCGCGACTCGGCCACGGGCTGAAGGCCGTCCTCGACGACGCGCTCGACCGGACGGCCGCCTTCATCGAGGCCCTGCCGGACCCGGGCTGACCCGGCTCGTCGACGGGTCCTCGAGACCGGGCGAGGGAGCTCCGGATGTTGACGGTCCGGAGACCCGATGCTACGGTTGCGCAATCGGTTGCTCAGACGGAGGGTGCGGGCCAGATGCTGAGCGCAGGCGTGTGGAACTGACCGGGGACAGCCCACGCCGTCGGATCCTCCTGAAGGATGTCGCCCTGCGGGCGAGCGTCTCCGGTTCGACCGCCTCTCGGGCGCTGGCCGACGATCCGCGGATCAGCCTGGCGACACGGCTGTCGGTCAAGGCCGCGGCCGCCGAGCTGCAGTACGTCCCCAACGCGGCCGCCCGGAGCCTGCGCGTCCGCCGGACGCGGACGCTGGGCCTGCTCCTGCCCGACCTGCGCGATCCCGTCCACGGCCAGATCGCGTCGGCGTTCGAGCAGGAGGCTCGTCAGCAGGGCTACAGCGTGATGGTCGTGGCCGGCGAGCGAGACGTCGTGCGCGAGCGACTGGCGCTGCGGATCTTCGCCGAGCACGGGACGGACGGGGTGGCGATCGTGTCCAGCGTGCTCGCCCCGCGCGAGCTGCGCGAGCGGGTCGACCCGGCCCGGCTCATCCTCGTCTGGCCCGACCACCGCAGCCTGCCCCGCCACGACGGCCCACCTATGCCGGGGGTGATCCAGACCGACGACGCCGGCGGCGTGAGGGCTGCGGTCACCCATCTCGTCGACAGCGGCTACCGCCGGATCGCCTACGTCGAGAGCGGCGTCCGGGACTCGAACTCGACCCGCGCGGAGGCCGTCGACGGCGACCCTCCGGAGTCGAGGGATCCGCGCTCCCGTGCGCAGGTTCTTCGCCGCCGTGGATGCCTGGCGCGCCCCGGCCTACCTCGCCGAGCAGATCGCGGCCGACCTGCCCGAGGCCCTCGTCTGCTACGACGACCAGCTGGCGCTCGCCCTGATGAACGCGCTCCGCGACCTCGGGATCCGGGTCCCCGACGACGTCGGGATCGTCGGCTTCGACGGGATCCCGTACGCGGCGATGTCCAATCCCCGGTTGACGACCGTCGCGGTGCCGTCGGCCGAGATGGGACGGGTCGCGGCCGCCTCGCTCATCCGGGCGGTCCGCGACGGCGTCCTCCCGGAAGGCGTCGTGCTGCCGGTCGGGGTCGTCGTCCGCGAGAGCACCCGGGGCGGGCCGCCCCCCAGCGGTGAGTGACGACCCGCGCGCGGACGCTCCCGTGGCGCTGACCCCGGACGGCGGCGTCGGTCCAGCGATCGACCTCGACGACCTCGCTCGACGGGGACGCCTGCTGGTGGTCGAGTCGGTGGCGCACAGCGGAGCCGGGCACATCGGCGGTCCGCTGTCGGCGATGGACCTGCTCGTCGCCCTCTACTTCCGGGTCCTGCGGATCCGTCCCGACGAGCCGGACTGGCCCGAGCGCGACCGGTTCATCCTGTCCAAGGGTCACTCGGCGATCGGGCAGTACGCGGTCATGGCCATGCGCGGCTACTTCCCGGTCGAGGAGCTGGCGACGTTCGACTCGGGCGACAGCCGGCTGCAGGGCCATCCCGACATGACCCGCCTGCCCGGCCTCGAGGCGTCGACGGGTTCGCTCGGCCAGGGCCTCGCGGTCGGGGTCGGGATCGCCCTCGGGACGCGGATGCGCGGGCTCGGCGCCCAGACGTTCGTGCTGCTCGGCGACGGCGAGACCCAGGAGGGGATGGTCTGGGAGAGCGTCATGGTCGGCGCGCGCTACGGGCTCGGCAACCTGACCGCGATCGTCGACTGCAACGGCCTCCAGCAGTACGGCTGGCCGCCGGTCCCGGGCGAGGAGGGTCGCGGCGACCGACGCGACCCGCTGGCCGGGACCCATCTGCGCGGCGCGTTCGAGGCCTTCGGCTGGCGCGTCCTCGAGATCGACGGCCACGACATGGAGGCGATCGTGGCGGCCGGTGCGGATGCCCGCTCGGCCGCGTCGGGTCGCCGGCCGACCGCCATCCTGGCGACGACCACCAAGGGTCGCGGCCTGTCGTTCACCGAGGGCCGCTTCGAGTGGCACGCCAAGGTCGCCACCGCCGACGACGTCGATGCGGCGCGACTCGAGCTCGGGGCCGACCCGCGTGGGGCGGGCGGATCGTGAGCCTTGCGCTGCGCGACGTGTGGGCCGACACCCTGGTCGACATCGCGCGCGAGAACGACGACCTGCTGGTCCTCGATGCCGACCTCGCGACGTCCACCCGGTCCGACCGCTTCGCGGTCGCCCACCCGGACCGCTTCCTGCAGATGGGGATCGCCGAGCAGAACATGGTCGGGGTCGCCGCCGGGCTGGCCACCCTCGGCTACATCCCGTGGGTCTCGTCGTTCGCCGTGTTCCTGACCCACCGCGCCGTCGATCCGATCCGGATGCTCGTCGCCCAGACCCACGCCAACGTCAAGATCGGAGCCGCCTACAGCGGCCTGCTCACGGGCTTCACCGGCAAGACCCACCAGGACGTCGAGGACCTGGCGATCATGCGAGCGATGCCGGGCATGACCGTCCTCGCCCCGGCCGACGCCGCGGAATGCGCGGCCGCGGTCCGCTGGGCGACCGAGGCGCACGGGCCGGTCTACCTCCGCCTGGCCCGCGACGCCGGACCCGACCTGTTCGACGCCGGCTACCGGTTCGTGCCCGGGCGGGTCGTCCCGCTGCGCGCAGGAACGGATGTCCTGATCGTGTCGACCGGGCTGCAATCGGCGCGCAGCCTCGAAGCGGCGGTGCTGCTGGAGGCCGAGGGCGTCTCCGCCGGCGTCCTGCACGTCCCGTCGCTGAAGCCGATCGACGAGGCGGCTCTCGCCGACGCGGCGCGAGACGTCCGCCTCGTGGTCAGCGTCGAGGAGCACTCGATCATCGGCGGGTTGGGCGGCCTGGTGGCCGAGATCCTGGCCGAGCGCGAACCCCGCCGGATGGTCCGGATCGGGATCCAGGACACCTGGGGCGAGTCGGCCCCGAACGCCTTCCTGCTCGACCGCCACGGACTGTCGCCCGCGCGGGTCGCGGAACGAGTGGCCAGGGAGCTGTCCGCGATGAACGGTCGATGACCGACCCGCCATGAGGTGATGAGATGCGCACGTTCGAGCTGAAGGATCCGGATTCCATCGGGGTCGCCTTCCTGGGTGTCGGCCGGATCGGTCGGACCCACATCCAGACCCTGGCCGGGATCGGCAATGCCAGGATCGTCGTGGTCGCGGACCCCGACCTGGCCGCCGCCGAGCGCGGCCGGGACATCGCCCGGGCCGGACGGGCGACCGCCGACCCGCTCGAGGCGATCGCCGACCCGGACGTCGAGGTCGTCGTCATCACCACGCCGACGAGCACCCATGCCGCCCTGATCGAGGCCGCCCTGCGCGCGGGCAAGGCGATCTGGAGCGAGAAGCCGATCGCCCTCGACCTGGCCGAGACCCAGCGCGTGGTGACGCTCTGGCGCGAGGAGCAGCTCCCGGTCCAGCTCGGGTTCATGCGTCGGTTCGACCCCGGCTACGTCCGGGCCAAGGAGCTGATCGAGGCGGGCGAGCTCGGGCGGATCGAGCAGTTCCGGGCGACGTCGCGGGACACCTACCCACCGTCGGTCGACTTCATCAGGAACAGCGGCGGGTCATTCCTGGACATGTGCGTCCACGACTTCGACCTGGCCCGGTTCCTGGTCGGGGAGATCGAGGAAGTCTCCGCCTGGGGGGACGTCCTGGCCGACGAGCGGTTCCGCGAAGGCGGCGACATCGATACCGCCGTGACCATGCTCCGGTTCCGGAACGGCGCCCTCGGCGTCGTCGAGATGTCGCGCCACTCCGCGTGGGGCTACGACATCCGGACCGAGGTGGCGGGCGCCCTGGGCAAGGTCGTCGTCGAGGCGCCGCACAAGACGCAGCTCACCTTCTCGCGGCGGTTCGGCTTCGAGGGCGATCACTACGAGAGCTTCCCCGACCGGTTCGAGGTCGCCTACCGGCTCGAGCTCGAGGTCTTCTTCCGTACGCTGGCCGAGGGCGGCACGCCCGCCCCGGACCCGGAGGAGGCGCTCGAGACGCTGCGGGTCAGCCTGGCGGCGAAGCGGAGCTGGCTCGAAGGCCGACCGATCCGGCTGGATGACGTCACGGTCGACGCCCCGGCCTGAGCGCGGGCGAGGCCGTCCGAGGATCAGCCTCGGTCGGCTGCGCGCATCCGGCCGCGGAACGTCTCCAGGCTGAGGTCGAAGAAGCGGACCATCCGGTCCCGTTCGGACGGATCGGCGATCGCGGCCAGCCCGGCGACCCAGGTCCGGGCGCCGTCGATGATCTGTTCGACGACCGCCGCGTCGTCCCCCGTCGGCCGGAGCGGCCGATCCTTGACCTCGACGTAGACCGGCGAGGTGTGCGCCGCCATCGAGGTCGCGAAGGCGGAATGGATCTCGCTCCCGCTGCGCGACCGGGCGGCGATCCAGGCCCCGTCGGCGATCTCGACCGTCTCGTGCAGGGTCAGCTCGGTCGCCCCGTCCGCCGCGCCGGTGGCCGCGACGATCCGTCCGTTGACCACGAGCTCCAGGTCGGTGATCACCGGCTGGGCCGCCCGGGCGCGAACCGCGACCTCGAGCCGACCACCCGACGGCAGCCGGATGACGTCGCCCGGCTCGCGGCCCTCGACCGCCAGCTCCAGGATCGGGCCCGAGGTGACGAACGTCCGGCCGGCCCGGACCGCCGCCGCCCACGCGTCGAAGCTGAGCGGATCGTCGGTCGCCAGGTGGCCGTAGGTCCGGACGGCGCCGACCGGGACCTCGGCCGACATCTTGTCGGTCCCGGCCACGATCGGGAGCCGGTAGCCGAGGTTCAGGAAGCGATACCACTCGAGGATCGACGGGTCGTCGAGACCCGGCCCGAGCGTCTGGGTCTCGACGGCGTCGATCTTGCCGCTGACGATATCGGCGGCCACCTCCGCGTACGGCAGCGGGAAGTGGGCCGCCACGACCAGTCCGCCCGCGGCCCGGCAACGGTCGGCCCAGTCGGCCAGGAGGACGCTCAGCGGACCGGCCATCCTCCCCTCGGGCGGGCCGCCGCTGGCCAGGGGATGGACGGGACGATGGGCGCCCAGCAGGGCGAGGTGGCCCAGGACGTTCTGGCGGTTCTCCGTCCCGACGACGACGATCCGGCGGCCCGACGGGTCGGCCATCGAGCCCCACGGCAGGTCGGTCACGTTGGTGAACAGGTCGCCCCACTGGGTCGCCAGCAGGTTGACCAGGTCGACATCCTCGGCGGCCGCCTGGAGGAGCGCGGTCGATGGCGAGATGAAGTGGACGTGCGTGTCGGCGGTCACCCACCGCCCGGCATGGAGGTCGATCGTCCGATCGAGCGGCAGCTCGAGCCGGCGGGTCGACGGTTCGATCTCGAGCCGGGTCCGGCGAGGCGCCCGATCGAAGCCGCCGACGAGCTCGACCTCGACCCCGCCGACGGGCAGCTCGATGGCGAACCGGCCGGGGACATAGGCGTAGGTGCTGGATCCGAGGACGAGGTCCGCGCCGGTGTCCTCGTAGTTCCCGGGGTTGACCTCGTCACGATGGCCGAGCGGCGGCAGGTAGCGACCGTCCGCCGCCGTGAAGCGGACCCGCCCGGGCACCCGCTCGCCGGTCGCTCCATCGACGATCTCGACCTCGACCGGCACCCGGGGCGCGGGCAGGACCTCGATCGATCGCCCGCCGGCAGGGTCGCGCAGCCGATCGCCCGCCAGCAGGTCGCGACCCGAGACGCTCCAGCCGTCGAGGTCGACGACGGCATCGGGCGCCGATCGCCAGGTCGACGATGACGGCCCTCGCGGGCCGGGTCGGCGCGGATCCTGGCGCGGCGTCCCCCAGCCGACGATCGTGTGGCGTCCGTCGTCCGGCGGACCGCCGGCCGGCACCGGACGGGTCCGGATGACCGTGCCGAGGTCGACCTCGAGCGGTCGCCCGGCCTGGCCGTCGACGCGCACCGCGAGCCGCGGCCGCCGAGCCAGCGGATCGCTCGATCCGCGGAACAGGGTGACCCCGGCCACGATCACGTCGCTCCCCGGCCGGCCTCCCGCGAGCGGCTCGAGACGCAGTGCGACCGGCTCGGCGCCGGCCTCCAGCTCGATCGCGTGGAGCCACAGGAAGCGCGTCGTCCGTCGCGCTCGGGACGAAGTCGGACACGCCCGTCTGGCTCGTCATGTACGTCCCGGGCATGATCGTCAGCGTCCCGGACTGGCCGGCCGCGGCGTAGCGACCGGGCTCCTGGAACGGATGCGGACCGCGCCAGTCGACGACCTCGTTGGCGAGATGCGGGATCGCCGCGAAGGCGACCATCCCCCAGCCGAGGATCCCGTCGTCGATCTCGAACCGGCGGCGGATGACGCGGCTCGTCGGTCCGCCCCGACCGATCGACGACGGTGTAGCGGGCGAGCGGCTCGCCGGCCGGCACCACGTGACCCACGGCCAGTCCCTCCGGCCGGCCGCCGGCATCGTCGCGCCACGTGTCGCACAGGTGGGCGACCACGAGGTGGCTGGCCGCCTCGCCGCCGGGCAACTCGATCGTGACGGGCGCGTCGACGAGGATCCAGCGTCGACCGGGCGAGCCGGGTCCGAGGTCGAACGGCAGGCCGTGGAAGACCTGCGGCCCGTCCGGCAGACGCGCGAGCGGCCGCCGCGTACGCCGGGATGGAATCGGGCGGCGACCTGCGCGCTCGGTGGCGTTCCGGTCGGGATCGAGATCGACCGGCCGTGCCAGCGGGCTGGAGCGCCCCATCAGGCCGGCCTTCGAGGCGCTCGCCGTTCTTTGTATTGACGGGCCATGGGCCGGACGCTAGCATCGGACAAACGGTTGCACAAGAGGGTCCTTGACGCCCGTGTCTCCCACCCGCCGCCGCACGACTGTCGTGACTCCGAGCAACGGGACCGGGCCCCGGCTCGCGTGGGGTGGACTCGATCTTGGCTGAGTCGACCTCGACATCGGCGATCGAGCTTCGCCACGTGACCAAGCGCTACGGCGACACGGTCGCGCTCGACGACGTGTCGATGACCATCGAGCCCGGGCGAGTTCTTCTGCCTGCTCGGACCGTCCGGCTGCGGCAAGACCACGACCCTCAATCTCATCGGCGGGTTCATCCCGATGTCCTCGGGCGAGCTGCGCATCGAGGGCCGGATGGTCAACGACCTGCCGCCGCACAAGCGCAACGTCAACACGGTCTTCCAGAACTACGCCCTGTTCCCGCACATGACCGTCGCCCAGAACGTCGCGTTCGGCCTGCGGATGGAGAAGCTGCCGGCGGCCGAGATCACCAGCCGGACGGGTGAGTACCTGGAGCTGGTCGGTCTGGCCGGGTTCGACAAGCGGCTGCCCGTCGGAGATGTCGGGCGGCCAGCAGCAGCGGGTCGCCCTGGCCCGCGCCCTGGCCAAGCGACCGGCCGTGCTGCTCCTCGACGAGCCGCTCGGTGCGCTCGACCTCAAGCTCCGCAAGCAGATGCAGACGGAGCTGTCGCGGATCCATCGCCAGGTCGGCACGACCTTCGTGTTCGTGACCCACGACCAGGAGGAGGCCCTGTCGATGGCGACCCGGATCGCCATCATGTCCGGCGGCAACGTCATCCAGACCGGCACCCCGCGCGAGGTCTACGATCATCCCGCCGGACCGGTTCGTGGCCAACTTCGTGGGCGAGACGAACTTCCTCGCCGGTTCGATCTCGATCGGATGGCGGACGGCCGGTCTTCGCGATCGCCGGACGGCGGCCGGGTGGCCGCTCCGACCGGCTCGGCCGACGGCCCGGCGACGATCATGGTCCGACCGGAGTACGTCAGGCTGCGGCCGGTCGACGAGCCGGCCGCGGATCCCGGGATCACCGGACGGATCGTCAACGTCGCCTTCCTCGGCGACCACACGCGGACTCACGGTCTCGACGGATGCCGGCGACATCGTGTCGGTCCGGCCGCACGCGACGAATGTTCGATCGACCCACCTGGAGGAGGACTTGGGGCAGGAGGTGTGCGTATGGTGGCCCGCGGACGACGCCGCATTGATCGCGGACTGAGGCAGGTCCGACCCTCGACGATGGAAGGAACGACGAATGACTGATCTGATGCGCGACTACAGCCGACGGCAGTTCCTCAAGGTGATGGGGGCGGCCGCCGGGGCCGTCGGTCTGGGCGGCATCGCCGCCGCGTGTTCGACCGCAGCCAGCAGCTCGGCGCCGGCGGCGTCCAGCGCCGCGACCGCCGCCGCCGCGACCGCGGCCGCGTCGAGCGGTGCGATCGCCAGCGCGGCGCCGACGGGCACGTTCAACTGGATGACCTGGGGTGACCACTCCTACCCGGCCCAGATCGACGCGATCGCCGCGGCCGCCAACATCAAGTCCAACCAGACCCTGTTCAGCGACAACATCGAGGCGTACACCAAGCTCAAGGAGGTCGGCGGACAGCTCGACATGGTGTCGGGCGATGCCCTGTGGGTCCCCCACTATTTCGAGAACGGGCTCATCGAGGCCTTCGACCTCACTTCGCTGGCGGTGTCCAAGCAGCTCTACTCGGTCGCCCATACGTTCCCGATCTGGACCAAGCCCGAAGGCTATCTCGGCTATCCGTTCGGCTGGTCGCCGGTCCAGATCTACTACGACCCGGCCAAGGTCTCCCCGGCCCCCGACTCGTGGGAAGTCCTGCTCGACCCGAAGTACAAGAAGCGCGTCGTCGTGGAGGAGCAGGCGGTCGAGACCATGGCCTACATGGGCAAGCTCACCGGGGCAAAGAACTCGTACAGCATGACGGACGAAGAGGTCGCCAAGGCCAAGGCGGCCCTGATCCAGCTCAAGCCGAACATCCTGCGGCTGGCCAACCAGGCCAGCGACACCATCAACGCGCTCAAGACCGGTGAAGCCTGGATCGCCACCGGCAACCTGGGCACCGACGCACGGGTCAAGGACCAGGGTGGCCCGGATCTCAAGGTGTTCACGCCCAAGGAGGGAACCATCGGCTGGATGGACTCCGAGATGATCGCCAAGGGCGGCGCCAACGAGAACCTGATCATGCCGTTCCTCGAGCTGGCCGAGCAGGCCGAGTACATCGCCGCCAACTTCATGCTCAACGGCCGACCGTTGTTCAACGAGGCGGCCTACAAGATCCTGGTCAATCAGGGCCAGCAGGAGCGAGCCGATCGCTTCCTCTACAACAAGCCAGAGACGGTCCTGACGATGGACCTGAAGGGACCCGGCACCTCTACCCAGGCCGCGGTCGACGCCTTCAACGACGTCTTCGGCTCCTAGTCGCGGTCCTGGCACCGGGCCGATACGATGACCTCCGATACCGCCGGCGGCGCCGATCAGGCTCCGCTGGCGGGTTCGAGGCGCGGCGTGCGCGCACGGCTGGAATGGGCCCTCCCGTTCGTGCCGGGCTTCCTCCTGCTGACGCTGCTGTTCCTGATCCCGATGGCCATCATGCTGATCTTCAGCCTGTGGCGGACGAACAGCGACTTCAACATCGTCACCGAATGGAACCTCAACAACTACGTCAGGTTCTTCAGTCAGGGTACCTACCTTCGGACCTTCGCCAAGACCCTGCTGATGGCATTCGCGGTCACGGCGGCCGGGATCGGCACTCGCACTGCCGTTCACCTATTTCCTCGTCCGCTACGTCGGGCGGGGCGCCCAGCGGGCGGTCCTCCTGGCGGTCATCGTCCCGTTCTGGACCAGCTACCTGCTCCGGGTCTACGCCTGGCAGGCGATCCTGGGTGAGACCGGGGCGCTCAACCAGTTCCTGATGGGGATCGGCCTGATCAAGGAACCGACGACCCTTCTGGCGTACAACGACTACGGGGTCTTCCTCGTCCTGGTGTACGTCTACTTCCCGTTCGCGGCGCTCGCCCTGTATGCCGCGCTCGAGAAGTTCGATTTCACCCAGCTCAACGCGGCCCAGGACCTCGGCGCGAGGCCGGACCAGGCGTTCCGTCACATCCTGGTGCCGCAGATCCGGGCCGGTCTGATCACGGCCGGCATCTTCGTGTTCATCCCGATCCTGGGCGAGTTCCTCACGCCCACCCTGGTCGGGGGAGCCCAGGGGACGCTCATCGCCAACCTCGTCGTGAACTTCTTCAAGAACTCCCTGATCCCCGAAGGGGCCGCCCTGGCCATCGTCATCGCGACGTTCGTGACGATCGTGTTGATCATCTTCCGGCGCTACCTGCGAGTCGAGGACGTGGTGGCCCGTGGCTAAGGGGATGAGCCCGCTCGAGACGATGCCGGTCAGCCCGCTGGCCCGACAGACGCGAGCGGCGCTGGCGATCCTCGCCGGTGCGATCCTGGCTTTCCTCTACCTTCCGATCGTCTTCCTCATCCTGTTCTCGTTCGAGAAGTCGGACAGCCCTGGGTTCCCGATCACCGGGCTGACGACCCATTGGTACGAGGCGATGCTGGCGGACAGCCTGATCCACCAGGCCCTGCTCAACTCGATCGAGGTGGCCGTCGCCGTGGCCATCCTGGCCACGGTCATCGGGACGACCGCCGCCTTCGCCCTGGTCCGCGGCGGCAGTCGCTTCGCGGGCACGGGCCGCGTGCTCTTCACCCTGCCGATCATGATCCCGGGCGCCCTCATCGGGATCGGATTGTTGATCTTCGTCCGGCGCGCGCTGAACCTTCAGCTCGGGCTGCACACCGTGGTCATGGGCCACCTGGTGTTCTGCACGTCGTTCGTGGTGCTGATCGTGGCCGCCCGCCTCCAGGGGTTCGACCGCCGGCTCGAATGGGCGGCCGCCGACCTCGGGGCGAACAGCCGGCAGACCCTCCGCTACATCGTCCTCCCGCTCATCGCCCCGGCGATCATCGCGGGCGCGCTGCTCAGCGTGACCCTGTCGATCGACGAGTTCGTCATCACGTTCTTCACGATCGGCCCGCAGACCACCCTGCCGCTGTACATCTACACCCAGATCAAGTTCGGGGTCACCCCCGAGGTGAACGCGCTGGCCACGGTGATGCTGGTGGTGACCCTGGCCGTCTTCGCGATCGGCTCGGTCCTGCTGAGCAGCGGTCGCCGCCTGAGGCGCCGGGCCGCATGAGCGGGCTGCTTGGGCCGCGGCCGGATCCCGCCGAGCCGATCCGGATCGCCTTCCAGATCTGGGGCCAGAGCGTGGCGTGGTCCGACCTCATGGCCGCGGGCGAGCGGGTCGAGGCGCTGGGGTTCGCCAGCCTCTTCGCCAACGACCACCTGATGCCGATCCTCGGGGACGCGGACGGTCCGGTCCTCGGCGCGGACGGCCCGGTGTTCGAGGGTTGGATGACGCTGGGTGCGTGGGCCGCCCGGACGACGCGCGTCCCGCTGGGCGTGCTGGTCTGCGGCGTGGGCTACCGGAACGTCGGTCTGACGGTGAAGATGGCGACCGCCCTCGATCACGCCAGCGGCGGGCGAGCGATGCTCGGGCTGGGCGCCGGCTGGCACGAGCCCGAGCACCGTGCCTTCGGCTACGAGCTGCTCTCGCTGGGCGATCGGATCAGCCGGTTCGACGAGGCCAGCCGCCTCGCCCGGGCGATGCTCGACGGCGAGCCGTTCAGCCAGGACGGCCGCTGGGTCAGCGCCCACGACATCCGCAACGACCCGCCGCCGGTCCAGGAGCGGATGCCGCTGCTGATCGGCGGCAGCGGGGAGAAGCGGATGCTCCGGATCGTCGCCCGTGACGCCGACATCTGGAACGGCGAAGGGGACCCGGCGACGTTCGCGCACAAGAACGCCGTGCTCGACGAGCGCTGCGCCGAGATCGGGCGAGATCCACTGGCGATCCGCCGGACGGTCGGGGTCCAGCCGGTGTGCATCCGCGACACCCGCGCCGGCGCCGTCGAGGCGCTCGCGGCCATCCTGGCGACGCAGGGCGCGAGCGCCGACCAGGCCCGAGCCTGGGCGGCGAGCTCGCCGCTGGCCGATACCGAGGAGGAGGTCGCGGCGCTGTTCCGGGCCTGGCATCGCGCCGGGGCCGAGGAAGCCGTGGTCGACCTGCCGTGTCCGATCGACGACGAGACGTTCGAGCGACTGGCCGGGCCGGTCCGCGACCGCCTGGCCTGAGCATGTCCCGGGGATGAGGAGTCGAGCCTGATGCGCGCCGCAGTCTACGAAGGTGAGGGCCGGCTCGTCGTGCGCGACGTCCCGGATCCCGTCCCGGCAGCCGACGAGGTCCTGATCGAGGTCGAGGCCTGCGGCGTCTGCGGCTCGGACGTCCAGATCATCAACGTCCCGCCCGGCCACCCGTCGACCCCGCCGGTGGTCATCGGCCACGAGTTCGTCGGCTGGATCCGGGCTGCCGGCTCGGCCGTGCGTGACGTCTCGATCGGCGCCCGGGTGGTCGTCGATCCGGATCCGAAGTGCGGGGCGTGCGATCCCTGCCGCTCGGGGCGACCGGCCAACTGCGTCAACATCGTGGCCCTCGGGGTATACCGCGACGGGGCCCTGGCGCGCTACGTCACGACCCCGGCCAACACCGTCTACCCGATCTCGGCCGACGTCCCGGCCGAGCTGGCCGCCCTGGTCGAGCCGCTCGCCTGCGTCGTCAACGGCACGAATCGCGCGGCCATCCGGCCCGGCGAGTCGGCCGTCGTGTTCGGGGCCGGCGCCATCGGTTGCCTGTTCATCGCGGTCCTCCGGGCCTCGGGCGCGGGCCGGATCGTCGCGGTCGAGCCGAGCGTCCATCGGGCGCCGGTCGCCCGCGCCGTCGGCGCCGACGTCGTGGTCACCCCGGACGAGTGGGCCGCCCAGCGGGCCGAGCTCATGCCGGGCGGTGCCGAGGTGGTGGTCGACGCCGTCGGGAGCGTGCTGCCGCAGGCGATCGAGGCCGCTGGCATGGGCGCCCGGGTGGTCATGTTCGGGATGAACGGGAACGCCCGACCCGAGGTCCACCAGGTCGAGATCGTCGAGAAGGGGCTCGCGATCCTCGGCTCCTACATCTCGAACTTCACCTTCCCGGCCGCGATCCGGCTGGTGGAGGGCGGCCGGCTGAACCTCGCGCCGATGATCACCGCCACCGTCCCGCTCGAGGACACCGTGGCCGGGATCGCCCGGATCCGTTCCGGTGAGGCCGTCAAGATCGTCATCAAACCCTGATCAACGCTCGATCCCGGAGGTCCCATGTCCAGTCCAGCGATGCGTGTCGCCAGCGCCCCCGTCTCGTTCGGTGTCGACGAGATCATGGATGACGACGCCTGGGTCCCGGCCCCCGACGACATGCTCGACTGGATGGTCGACATCGGGTTCGAGGGGACGGAGCTCGGCACGCCGGGCTATCTCGGCGACGCCGGGCAGGTCCATCAGCGGCTGTCGTCCCGGGGGCTCGAGTTCGTCGGGTCGTTCCTGCCCCAGCACTTCAGCCGGGCGGAGAAGGCGGACGAGGACCGCGCCTGGCTGCGCGACAACCTGCGCCTGGTCCGGGAGGGGTCGCCGGCCGGCTCCAAGCCGTACGCCATCCTGTCCGACCAGTTCGACGAACCGGATCGCCAGGCGTTCTCGGGTCGGATCCAGGAGCACCCCGAGACGTGGCTGTCGCCGGCTCGGTTCGACACGCTCATCGACAACCTCCACCGCGCCGCGGAGCTGTGCCGGACCGAAGGTCTCGAGCCGGTCCTCCATCCGCATGCCGGGACGTACGTCGAGACAGCCGACGAGATCGCCCGGGTGATGGACCGGATCGACCCGTCGATCATCGGGCTGTGCCTGGACACCGGGCACTTCCGGTTCGGTGGCGCCGATCCGGCCCGGTCCGTCGACGACTACCACGAGCTGATCCGGCACGTCCATATCAAGGATTGCCGGACCTCGGTCATGGACGACGTGAAGCGCGAGGGCAAGGGTCTCGGGGAGGCACTCCGAAGGGGCGTGTTCTGTCCGCTCGGCGACGGCGATGCCGGGATCGACGCCGTCATCGCGGCCCTCCGCGCCCACGACTACACGGGCTGGCTCGTCATCGAGCAGGACCAGTCGCTCGGGCCGTCGGACACGCCCGAGTCGGTCGTCGCGGTCCAGCGGGCCAACCGCGAGTACCTCCGCCGCCTCGGCATCTGACCCGCGGCCGTTCCGTCCTTCGCGGCGCTCAGCGCGTCGCGGCGGGCTCGGACAGCAGCTCGCGGTACGTCCGGAAGTAGGACGCCGTGGCCTCGACCACCCGGTCGACGTCCTCCTCGGTGTGAGCGCCGGTCAGGAAGCCCCGGATCATGTAGTGCGGGTGGACGTAGATCCCGCGCTCCAGCAGCCAGTCGCGATAGCCGCGCTGGACCGGGTGGTTCTTGTCCATGGCGAAGCGGGCGAAGTCGCGGAACCGGCGGATCGGCTGGTCGGTGAAGTAGATCGTCCAGACGCCGGCGATCTCGAAGACCTGCGCCCGGGCCCCCGTCTCGTCGATGACCGCCTGGATGCCCGAGGTCAGGCGCTCGCCCAGCCGGCGGAGATGGTCGTGGATGGCGCCCTCGCGGACGATCCGGGTGACCTCGAGGGCGACCGCGCAGCCGAGCGTCTGGCCGGCGAACGTGCCCGCGAAGAGGACGTCGCCCTTCGGCCCGAGGTGGTCCATCACCTCGGCCCGACCGGCCAGGACCGAGATCGGGAAACCGTTGCCGAGGGCCTTGCCCATCGTGGTCAGGTCGGGGGTGACCCCGTAGCGACCCTGCGCCCCGCCCGGGCCGTGACGGAAGCCGGTGATCACTTCGTCGAAGATGAGCAGCGTCCCGGCGTCGGTGCACGCCTCGCGGAGCGCCTCGAGGAAGCCGGGCTCGGGCAGGACTGCGCCGGCGTTGTGGAAGACCGGCTCGATGATGACCGCGGCGATCGTGTCGCCTTCGCGGGCCAGGAGGTCGCGTACGCCGGCGGCGTCGTTGTATTCACGGACCTCGACCAGGTCCCGGATGGCCGCGGGGATCCCGGCCGATGCGGCGATCGGGGTCGGGACGCCGCCGCCCTCGTCGGTCGCGAAGTGGTGGCTCCAGGCCACGTAGTCGTGCCAGCCGTGGTAGTTGCCCTCGAACTTGAGGATCCGCTCCCGGCCGGTGAAGCCGCGGGCGAGCCGGATGGCGTGATAGGTCGCCTCGGTCCCGGTGCAGCTGAACACGACCCGTTCGGCCGACGGGATCATCTCGATCAACCGCTCCGCCAGCTCGACCTCGAGCGGGTTGGCCGTCGAGAACGACACGCCGTGCTCGTCCATGGCCCGACGGACGACGGCGTTGATCCGCGGGTCGTTGTGGCCGAGGAGGACGGCACCGAACGACGAATGGAAGTCGATGTACTCGTTGCCGTCGACATCCCAGATGCGTGAACCCTGCGCCCGGGTCATGAACAGCGGGAACGGGGTCGAACCGCGACCCTCGCCCTGGACCCCGCCGGGCGAGACCGCGTTCGCGCGGGCGAAGAGGCGCTCCGACTCGGTCGTCGTGACCGGGAATCCCGTTCCGTCGCCCAGCCCGGCCGATCCCGTCCGGTTCACATCCGCCGTCGTCACGATCGCTCCCTTCTCGTCATCCAAGGTCGGCCGGCAGCGCGACACGCGTCCGCGCCCCGGTCGCCGCCGATGCATACAGCGCGTCGATCACGGCGCTGTCACGAACGCCGTCGTTGAAGTCCGCCCGCCCAGGGCGGCCGTCGGCGATCGCGCCGAGGAACTCGGCCCACATCGCACATTCCTGGCCGAGCCAGCCGATCGACGTGCCGTCGGTGCCCCCGATCAGGAGCTCGGCCGCGCCCGGGTGGCCCGGGTTGACCAGCACCCGCCGGAACCCGAACGTGGCTGGGTCACCGGGCAGGCACACCCGGAACTCGTCGGGGCGCTCCAGGTCCCAGTCGACCGAACCCAGCTCGCCGTACACCTCGATCTGGAGGGACAGCCGCTTGCCGATCGCGACCCGGCTCGTCTCCAGGACGCCGTACGCCCCACCGCTGAACCCGAGCAAGGCGGCGGCCGCGTCCTCGACGTCGACCGGACCGACCTTCCGCTCGCCGGCGGCGGCCGGGGCTCCGCCACGGTTGCCGACCGCATCGGCGCTCGGCAGGGCGCGTTCCGCGATGGATGTCACGGCCAGCGCCTGAACATGGTCGATCTCGCCGACGAGATAGCGGGCCAGGTCGACCAGGTGGTAGCCCGTGTCGATGGCGATCCCACCGCCAGCCATGGACTTGCGGAACCGCCACAGGAGCGGGACGTCCGGGTCCGCCGCGTAGTCGAGCATGAACGAGGCGCGCATGCTCCGGATGGCACCCAGCTCGCCGCCCTGGATGATCCCGGCCATCGCCCGGACCGCGGGAGACCAGCGATAGCCGGCGGCGAGGCCGTGGAACACGCCTGCGGCCCGGCAAGCCCGGAGCATCGCCACGGCGTCCTCGGCCGACACGCCGAGCGGCTTCTCGCTGACCACGTGCTTGCCGGCGGCCGCGGCAGCCATCACGACATCCCGGTTGAGGGCGGGCGGTAGACAGGCGACCACGAGGTCGACGTCATCGGCATCGATCGCGGCTCGAGCGTCCGTCGCGACCCGTTCGTAGCCGAAGCGGTCGGCCAGCCCACCGGCCAGCGTCCGGTTGATATCGGCGACGACGACGAGGCGGGGGCGCCGCGCCAGCCCCGGGTACAGGTGGCGAAGGTTCAGCAGCGCCGCGCTGTGCGCGCCGGCCATCGTGCCCGCCCCGACCATGGCGATCCGCAGCTCGTCCCGGGAAGCCTTGGGATCGGACATTCAACGGCTCCATCCCTGCTTCGGCCAACCGACGAGAGCCGAGATTACCATCGGTTGGAACGTTTGCACAGACGTGGCCGACACCCGGATCCGGGAGTCGTCCCGCCGCTGCCCGCCGTCGTGCGGGGCACGGCCCGCCGTCGTGCGGGGCACGGCCCGCCGTCGTGCGGGGCACGGCCCGCCGTCGTGCGGGGCACGGCCCGCCGTCCCGACGGCCCACGGCCCACGGCCCAGAACCACCAGTGCTAGGAGCGGCCCGACGGGTCGACTCCGGTTCCACCGGACCGTTCCAGGCGCACGAATATGACGGGCATTGCTGGAGAGGGCCGCAGCGGCACATTCGGAGGCCGGCTACGACGATCGCGGTCCGCGATAGCCGATCGCTAAGAATGCTGGTTCTGAACCGGCAGACAGCGCACCGCGCCGGCGGACCGCGGCTCGAGACGGACCGTCACCGCGTCGATCGCTAAGAACGCTGGTTCCGAACCGGGCCGACACCGCACCGCCGCGGCGGACCGCGGCTCGACACGGACCGTCACCGCGTCGATCGCTAAAGGTGCTGGTTCTGGACCGGCAGACCGCGCACCGCCCCGCATCACGGGCTACCCCGGCCACCGCCCCGGGCTGTCAGTCGGCGCTGGATCCACCGCCGAGTCCGTGCTTGATGCGCTCGAACATGAAGCGCGACGACTCGACCGCGCGCTCCTCCCAGGCGAACACGCAGCTGGTCACGATGCCGTCGAAGCCCACGCGTCGAAGGGCCCCGAAGAAGGCCTCGAAGTCGACCTCACCCTGACCGATGTCCAGGTGCTGGTGGACGCGGGCGGTCGACCCCGGCGGGTTGACGATGTAGCGCAGGCCCGACGACGCCCGGTGATCGAGGACGTCCGCGACGTGGACCTGGGCGAGGACCGGCGCCGCGTAGTCGATCATCGCCGCGATGTCGTCGCCGAGGTAGTAGGTGTGCGGGGCGCAGAAGACGTACCCGACGAGCGGCGAGTCGATCCCGCGGACGAGGTCCACCGCCTCGCGGTTCTGCTCGATGAAGTCGTCCGGGTGGGCCTCCAGGTTCAGCCGGATCCCCTCGCGCTCGAAGATCGGCAGGAGCTCCTCCATCGAGCGCCAGAACTGCGCCTCGCTCCGAGCGGCCTGATCCGGGCGCCCGTTGAACTCCGAGTTCATGACGGTGCAGCCGACGTCGACGGCGAGCCGGATGGCGCGCTTCCAGTAGCGGACGGCGGCCTGGCGCTCGTCTTCGTCGGGGCTGGACCAGCGATACAGCGGCAGGATCGACGCGAGCTCCATGCCGGTCTCGCTCAGCGCCGCACGGAACTCGACGACCTTGGCCCGATCGGCCCTGGGATGCGTGAAGAACGGGATGAAGTCCGGTCGCGGCGAGAGCTCGATCGAGTCGTAGCCGATGTCGGCCGCGATCCGGCAGACCTCGGCGAACGGGCGCTCGCGGAGCATGTACGGGTCGAGGGCGATCTTCACCTCAGGCGTCCTCCCGCGTCGTGCCGTCGATCCGACCGCGGAGGGTCGCTCCGGCAGCGGCGATCTGCTCTGCCATCCGGACGCGCAGCGCCGGATCCGCGATCACGGCCATCGTCTCCAACCATCGTACGGTCCCGTCGACGACCTGGAGGATCGCCTCGGCATCGGCACGAGAGAACAGGGGGCGGTCCAGGACCTCGACGTACACCGGCGAGGTGTGGGACGCCATGCTCGTGCTATAGGCCGAGTGGATCTGATGATCGCTCCGGGACCGCGCCGCGATCCACGCCCCGGCGGTGACCTCGACGACGGCCGTGAGGCTGAGATCCGCGGTCGGCTCCGTCGCCTCCTCCCGGGCGACGACGCGCCCGTTCACGACCAGCTCGACCGACCCGATGATCGGCTGTCCCGCGCGCGCATGGATCCGCGCCTCGAGGTGCCCGCCGGATGCCGGCAGGGACAGGA
This sequence comes from uncultured Chloroflexia bacterium, assembly GCA_963781845.1. Lineage (GTDB taxonomy): Bacteria > Chloroflexota > Limnocylindria > Limnocylindrales > CSP1-4 > Chersky-267. Next base: position 343,795 of record CAWAHN010000012.1, read on the forward strand.
CGTCCCCCGGTTCGTGTCCGTCCACCGACAGCTCGATGACCGGTCCGGAGGTCGCGAACGTGCGACCGGCCCGCACGGCAGCGGACCAGGCCTCGAACGTCGGGGGCGCGTCCGGATCGAGCCGGGCGTAGGTCCGGATCGCCCCCAGCGGCATCTCGGCCGACATCTTGTCGGTGCCGCCGAGGACCGGGACCCGGTAGCCGCAGTCGAGGAAGCGGTACCACTCGAGGATCGACGGGTTGTCGAGACCGGGCGCGAAGGTCTGCATCTCGACCGCGTCGATCCGGCCGGACAGGATGTCGGCGGCGACCTCGGCCAGCGGCAGCGGGAAATGCGCCGCGACGACGAGGCCGCCCTCGGCCCGGCAACGATCGGCCCAGTCGGCCAGGAGCTCGCTGATCGCCGCGCCGATCCGGCCCTCCGGCGCACCGCCCGATGCCAGCGGCACGACCGGGCGCCGCGCTCCGAGCAGTCCGAGGTGGCCGAGCATGTTCTGGCGGTTCTCCGTCCCGACGATCACGAAATGGCGACCGCTCGGATCCCGCTGCGCGCCCCAGGTCAGGTCCGGGACATTGGTGAACTCGTCGCCCAGCTGCGTCGCGAGCAGGTGGACGAACATCACATCCTCGGCGGCCGCCTGGAGCAAGGCGGTCGACGGCGCCAGGAAATGGACATGGGAGTCCGCCGACTGCCAGCCCGCCGGCCGCAGGTCGATCGGACGATCGATCGGGATATCGAGCCGGCGTGTCGCTGGATCCACCAGCAGCGTGCCGCGGATGGCGCGGTGATCGAATCCCTTGACCACCTCGTAGTCCACAGCGCCCACCGGCAGGTCGATCTGGAACGCGCCGGGGACGTAGGCATAGGTGTCGCTGCCCACGATCAGGCCGGCGCCGGTGTCCTCGAAGAGCCCCGGGTTGATCTCCTCGCGATGGCCGAGCGGCGGCAGGTACCGGCCATCCGCCGCGACGAACCGGACCCGTGCCGGCGCCGCCTCGCCGTCGACCGACAGGCGGACGTCGACCCGGATCTCCGCGCCCGGCAGCGGCTGGATCCTGATCCGGCCGTCGGGGCTGGTCCGACCGGCGTCGAGCTCGGCCGACGGGACCTCCCAACCGCCGAACGTCAACACGGCGTCGGGCGCCAGGGCGACATCGACGACGGTGCGCAGCGGCTCGCCGTCCGCGGGCGGCGTGGAGGGCTCGTCCTCGACCGGATGTCCCCAGCCGATCGGACCGCCCTCGCCGGCGTCGCCGCGCGGCTCCGGAAGCGAGCGCGCCTGGATGGCCACCCCCAGGTCAACGACGGGCAGTGGGTCGCCGCCGCCTTCGACCAGGAGCTGTCGCCGCGGCCGGTGGACGAGGGGGTCCGCCGTCCCGTCGAACAACGTCATCGCCGCGACGACGAGGTCGGTCCCCGGTCGGCCGTCCCCGAGGGGCACGATGCGCAGGCCGACCGGCTCGGCGCGGTCGCCGAGGGGGATCGCGTGGAGCCAGTAGGTCAGGTCGTCCTCCGGCGTGGGCACGAAGTCGGCGACCCCCGTCTGGGCGGGTCCCCACGACCCGGGCAACATCGCGAGCAGGCCGGCCTGGCCGGCAGCGACCCGGCGACCCGGCTCCTGGCGCGGGTACGGCCCTCGCCAGTCGAGGGTCTCGTCGGCGCGGTGGCCGATCGCGGCGAAGGGCAGGAAGCCCCAGCCGATGATCCCGTCGGCGATCTCGAACCGCCGGCGCACCTCGACCACCCGTGCCGGGGCGTCGGCGAAGGTGAGCTCATAGCGCGCCAGCGGCTCACCGGTCGGCAGCACCCAGCCGACGGGCGTGGCGGGCAGTCGCTCGCCGTCCAGGGCCCGCCAGCTGTCGGCGAAATGAGCCACCACGAGGTGGCTGGCCCGGCCATGTCCGCGAAGGTCGATCGCCAGCGCGTCCCGGGCCAGGATCCAGCGCCGGCCGGCGGCCCTGGTGCCGAGCTCGAACGGGAGCCCGCGGAAGACCGACGGACCGTCGGGCAGGCGCCCCAGGGCCTGCCGATAGTGCGGATGGAAGCGGGCGCCGACCTCGTCGTCGGACGCGTTCCACGCCGCCGACAGGTCGACCGGACGTGCCAGTCGCGTCGCGGACCCGGCCCGTCCGGTGGTCATGACCCGACCCTCCCGACCGATATGTTGACGCGGAGCGAGCCGCGATGATACCTTCACTGCAATCGGTTGCGCAAGGAGGGTACGATGGAGACTGTCCGACTGACCGTGGGTCAGGCCATCGTCCGCTTCATGGCCCAGCAGTACGTCGAGCGCGACGGGCACGAGCAGCGGTTCATCGCCGGCGTGTGGGGCATCTTCGGCCACGGCAACGTCGCCGGGCTCGGCCAGGCGCTCGAAGAGCTCGGGGATGCCGAGGGGATGCCCTACCTGCGACCCCAGAACGAGCAGGCGCAGGTCCATATCGCCACCGCCTTCGCCCGGCATCGGAACCGCCTCCAGACCTACGCCTGCATGTCGTCGGTCGGGCCCGGCGCCCTGAACATGGTCACCGGGGCAGCCACGGCGACGGTCAATCGGATCCCCGTCCTGCTGCTGCCGAGCGACTACTTCGCGAACCGGGCGCCCGATCCGGTGCTCCAGCAGGTCGAGCATCCGATCGAGCGGGACTCGAGCGCGAACGACGCCTTCCGCCCGGTCTCGCGGTTCTTCGACCGGGTCACCCGCCCGGAGCAGCTGATCTCGTCGTTGCCCGACGCCTTCCGGGTGCTGACGGATCCGGTCGAGACCGGGGCGGTCACGATCTCGCTCCCCGAGGACGTCCAGGCCGAGGCCCACGACTGGCCGACCCGGATGTTCGAGCGTCGCGTGTGGCGGGTGCGACGACCGCTCCCGGTCGCGGCGGACCTGGCCGATGCGGTCGCCCTCATCAGGGGGGCGACGGCCCCGCTGATCGTCACCGGGGGTGGCACGATCTACGCCGAGGCGACCGACGCGCTGTCGGCCTTCTCGACGCGGTTCGGCATCCCCGTGGTCGAGACGCAGGCGGGCAAGGGCGCCCTGCCCTGGGACCACCCGATGAACGCGGGACCGGTCGGCACCAACGGCGGGCTCGCCGCCAACCGGCTCGGGCACGATGCCGACCTGGTGATCGGCGTCGGCACCCGGTTGGGCGACTTCGTGACCGCGTCGAAGACCACCTTCCAGAACCCCGACGCCCGGTTCATCGGGATCAACGTCGGCCCGATGGACGCGAACAAGCTGCGCGCGACGCCCATCGTCGCCGATGCGCGTGAGGCCCTGAGCGCTCTCGATGCCGCCCTCTCGGCCGCCGGCTATACCGGGACCTCCGCCGCCTACCGGGAGCGGGCTGCCGCGCTCAAGCGCGAATGGGACGCCGTCGTGACCGGGCTACGGACCGTGGACGGCGAGCCCGGCGACCTCGGCCAGGCAGAGGTGATCGGCGTGGTCAACGATGCGGTCGGCGGCCATGCCACGGTCGTCTGCGCGGCCGGCAGCCTGCCCGGCGACCTGCTCCGGCTCTGGCGGGTCGACGATCCGAAGGCCTACCACGTCGAATACGGCTTCTCGTGCATGGGCTACGAGATCGCCGCGGGCCTGGGCGTCCGCCTGGCGGATGCGGACCGCGACGTCGTGGTCATGGTCGGCGACGGCTCCTACCTGATGCTCAACTCGGAGATCGTGACGGCCGTGGCGGAGGGCCTCAAGCTCACCGTCGTGGTTCTCGACAACCACGGGTTCCAGTGCATCCTCGCCCTCCAGCGCGGCGTCGGCGTGCCCGACTTCGGCAACGAGCTCCGGTTCCGGGACCGCACCACCAACCGGTTGAACGGGCCGTACGTGCCGATCGACTTCCGGGCGCACGCCGAGGCGATGGGCGCACTCGGGCTGTTCGCCCGAACGCCCGACGAGCTGCGTGACGCGCTCGCCCAGGCCCGCGCGGCCGACAGGATCAGCGTGATCGTGGTCCCGACCGAGCCCGAGAAGCGGGTCCCCGGGTTCGAATCCTGGTGGGACGTCCCGGTCGCCGCGGCCAGCCAGCAGAGCGGCGTCCGTGATGCGCGCGAAGCCTACGAGCTGGACCGCGGCCGACAGCGGATCGACCTGCATTGAAGCCACGCCCGGTGCGCCGACCGGCCACGCCGGACACAGCCGAGTAGAGAGGGAGACGTCCATGCCCGGACCCGGGATCGAGCTCGTCGGCGCCGAGGAGGCGGCCGAGGTCATGGAAGTGCTCCAGAGTGGATACCTCAGCCGGTACGGGCCGTCGGACGACCCGAAGTTCGGTGCGAAGGTCCACCACATCGAGCAGACGATCGCCGAGCTTTCGAACGTCCGCTACGGGCTCGCCCTCCACGGCGGCGGGTCCGCCGCGCTGTGGATCACCCTCCTGAGCCTGGGCGTGGGCGCCGGGGACGAGGTGATCGTGCCCGGCTTCACCTACGTCGCCTCGATCTCGGCCATCGTCTACACCGGCGCGACCCCGATCCTGGCCGAGATCGACCAGACCTTCGATCTCGATCCGGCGGACGTCGAGGCGAAGATCACCCCGCGGACCGCGGCGATCCTGGTCGTCCACATGCTCGGCGCGCCGGCACGGCTGACCGAGCTGAAGGCGATCGCCGACCGCCACGGCATCCCGCTCGTCGAGGATTGCGCCCAGGCCTTCGGGGCGACCTACCAGGGCGTCGGCGTCGGCGGGATCGGGACGGCGGGCACGTTCAGCTTCAACGAGTTCAAGACGATCACCTGCGGTGACGGCGGGATGATCGTGACCGACGACAAGGACCTCTACGAGCGCGCCTTCGCGATGCACGACCAGGGTCATGCACCCGACCGGCTCGAGTCGAAGTACGCGCCTCGTCCGTTCCTCGGCATGAACTTCCGGATGACCGAGCTGTCCGGCGCGGTGCTCCTGGCCCAGGTCCGCAAGCTGGACCGGATCACGACCCATCTGCGGGCCAACAAGGCCATCGTCAAGGACATCCTCGAGGAGGTCCCGGCCATCGGCTACCGGACGCTGACCGATCCGGAGGGGGACCTGGCGACCCACCTCGTGGTCGTGCTCCCGTCCAAGGAGATGGCCAAGAACGTCGCCGACGAGGTCGGCTCGAAGACCCTGTCGGAGTCCGGCTGGCACACCTACAGCCGGATGAACCACCTGCTCGAGAAGCGGACCATCACCGGCAAGGGCTGCCCGTTCGATTGCGGCGACCCCGCCCACTCGCATGGCGACTACCGAGAAGGGATGCTGCCCCAGACCGATGCGCTCCTCGAACGCTCGATCAGCATCGGGATCGGCGTGAACGACCCGAACCTCGCTCCCTTCGGCCTGCGGATGCGCGACGGGGAGGCCGAGGCACGGAAGGTCGGGGCCACGTTCCGCGATGCTGTGATCAAGCACCGGGCGTGACCGCCCGAGACGGCCGATGATCGAGGCGGTCGTCATCGGCAGGGTCGGGGTCGACCTCACGCCGGCGACGCCACGGACCACGCTGGCCGCGGCGGACTCATTCGTCCGCGCCGTCGGCGGCTTCTCGGGCAACATCGGCACGGGCCTCGCTCGACTCGGCATCCGCACGGCGCTGGTGTCGGGTGTCGGCGACGACGGGCACGGCGAGCACGTCCGGACGTTCCTCGCCGGCGAGGGGATCGACGTCGAGCCGATCGTGACGCGTCCGGGTTCAAGGACGCAGGTCGCCTTCTTCGAGGCGTGGCCGCCGGAGCACTTCCCGGTGACCTTCTACCGATCCTCGCCCGCTCCCGAGGTCCAGCTCACGCTCGCCGACATCCCGGCCGACCTGCTGGAGCTCGCGCCGCTGGTCATCGTGTCCGGCTCCCTCCTCGCGATCGAGCCCGCCAGGTCCACCGCGCTGCGGATCCTCGAGGATCGCCTGGCGACGCGCGGACGCCGGTCGGTCTCCATCACGATCCTCGATCTCGACTGGCGCCCGACCCTGTGGGACGATCCCGGCGAGGCGCACGCCCTCCTCGAACGAGCCGCCCGGATGAGCGACGTCGTGATCGGGAGCGACGACGAGTTCGACGCGGTCGGCCTGCGCCCCGACGTCTCCGCGGACCGGGGTCCGGCCCTCGTGGTGCTGAAGCATGGCCCGGACGGCGTCTCGTTGCTGACCGCCGCCGCGCGACGCTCGTGGCCGGGGATCGCCGTCGGGGTCGTGTGCGGGATCGGAGCCGGCGACGCGCTCACGGCCGCGTTCGCGGCCGGCCTGCTGCGAGGCCTCGACCCGGGGCCCGCCGTCGAACGCGGCAACGCCGCCGGAGCGATCGTCGCCTCGCGGCTGATGTGCAGCACGGCGATGCCCACACCGGACGAGATCGACCGGCTGCTGGCTCGGATCGCGGCCGGTCCCGAGCGGGCGACGCCGTGACCGCCGCCGATCGATCGCCGGAGGTCACGATCCACCCGGCCAAGCTGCCGCTCCGCCTTCCGCCCGAGTCGCTCCATATCCGCCCGGACGTCGACGGCGTCGTCGCGACGGACCCGGCTCGGTCCGGCTGGCGGTACCTCTCGTTCCGGGCGTTCGGGCTCGCCGACGGCGAGGCCGTCCTGCTCGATCGTCCCGACCAGGAGGCGGCGATCGTCACCATCTCCGGCGGCGGCATCGAGATCGCGCTCGATGACGGTCCGAGCCTGGAGCTCGCCGGTCGGCCGTCCGTGTTCGAGGGCATGCCCTGGAGCGCCTACATCCCGGCCGGGACGACGGCTCGCATCATCGGTCGGCCGATCGCGGGGCGTCGAGCCGTGGTCGCCGTCGCGCAGGCGCCGCTGACCGGTCGCAGCGGCGTGAGCACCGAGTCGATCGTCGTCCGGCCGGAGGACGTCGAGATCGAGATCCGCGGCGCCGGCAACGCCACCCGGCAGGTCAACAACATCATGATGCCGGGCTTCCCGGCGGACCGATTGCTGATCTGCGAGGTGTTCACCCCGTCGGGCAACTGGTCCGGCTGGCCGCCCCACAAGCACGATGTCGACGATCCGCCTCGAGAAGCCGTCCTCGAGGAGACGTACTTCTACCAGTTCGGTCGACCCGAGGGCTGGGCCATCCAGCGCGTCTACCACCGCGACGGTTCCCGCGACCGGCTCATGCCCGTCCGGCACGGCGACCTGGTGATCGTCGATCAGGGCTATCACCCGTTCGCGTCGACGCAGGGGTACGACGCCTACTACCTGAACGCGCTGGCCGGCGACCGGCGCACGATGGCCAACACGGACGACCCCGACCTCGCCTGGGTGCGGTCGCTGTGGCCCGGGATGGCGCCGGATCCCCGGCTGCCCCTGGTCCACCCGTGATGCCGGACCCGACGGCGACGGACGACCGGTCCCGCTCGCCCGCGGAGGCGCCGGCTGACGCGGCCTCGACGGTCGGCAGACGCCGCCGGCTCCTCCGCCTCGGCGGTTCGCGGGGCGTCGTCGCCGGGATCGCGATCGATCATCGGGACAGCCTCCGGGTCATGCTCGAGCAACGCGGGCGGACGGGGATCGGCACGTCGGATCTCAGGGCGCTGAAGCTTCGGCTCACCCGTGCCCTGGCGCCGTCCGCCACGGCCGTCATGCTCGACGAGGAATTCGGCGAGCTGGCGCTCGAGGCCGGGGTCGTCCCCCCGTCGGTCGCGCTGATCATGCCGCTCGAGGCGCAGGGCTACGAGACCATCGGCGATGGGTCGGCGACCACGCTCCTCGACGACTTCTCGCCGGCCGTGGCGCTGCGCTACGGGGCCGACGCCTGCAAGCTGCTGCTCCCCTTCCGGGCGGACGAGGCGGCATCGGCCGCCCGCCAGGAGGCGCTCGTCGCCTCGACGGCCGCCGCCTGCCACGAGATCGGGCTGCCGCTGGTCATCGAGCCGATCGTCTACCGACGGCCGCCAGAGCGCGCCGCGGCCTATTCGGATGGCTACCGGCGGCTGCTGCTCGACGCGGTGGCACGGCTTCAGCCGCTCGGTGCCGACCTGCTCAAGTTGCCGTTCCCTGTGCTCGACCTCGACGGGACCGCCGAGTCGGAGGCGCTCGATGCGTGCCACGCCCTGGCGGAGGCGTGTTCGGATACGCCCTGGGTCCTGCTCGGCGCGGGCGTCGGAGTGGCGACCTTCCTCGAGCAGATCCGCCTCGCCGGGACGGCCGGCGCCGCCGGCTTCCTCGCCGGACGCGGGATCTGGGGCGCCGCCCTCGTGGCGGACGCCAGGGAGCAGGAGCGCATCGCCAGCGAGGTGTGTCGCCCGGACCTGGAACGCTGCCGCGACATGGCCGAGCGGTTCGCCCGGCCGCTGGGACGGACCGGATCGGCCGAACGAGCGGCTGTCACCTGATGCGACTCGTCTACAACTCCAACTCGACGATGCACCTCCCCGTGCTGATGCAGATCCGGGTGGCCAAGGAGTCCGGGTGGGACGGGATCTTCGTGCGCGAGGAGCACGTCAGGCGCTACCTGGGCCAGGGCTTCGACGCGGCAAGCCTTCGGACGGCACTCGCCGGCCTTGGACCGGTGAACCTCGGCGCCCTGCCCGATGTCGAGCGCTGGCGACCGGACGAACGCGCCGCGATGCTCAGCGAGGCCGCGGCGCTGAGCGAGCTCGCCGTGGACATCGGCGCGTCCTACGTCCAGGTCCTGACCGGTCCCGTCTCGCCCGGCGGTCCGTACAGCGGGCCAGCCGCGCTGTCCTCGGCGGAACTGCGCCGGGTCACGGCCGACGCGATCCGGTCGGTCGCCGACCTCGGCGCTCCGCACGATCTGCGCTACTACCTCGAGCCGGTGGCCTGGACGCCCCTGTCGAGCCTGGCCCAGGCGGTCGAGGTCATCGACGAGGTGGAGCGCGACAACGTCGGTCTGGTGCTCGACTTCTGGCACCTGTGGCAACGCGGTGCGACCCCGGATAGCGTCGCGCGCCTCGACCGCCGGATGATCTTCGGCGTGGACTTCTCGGATTCGCTCGGGCCCGCCGGCTCGCCGGGACCCGATCAGCGGTCCCGCTGCGTGTGGCCCGGCGAGGGCGAGATCCCGCTCCGGGAGTGGGTCGACGCCGTCCGGGCCACCGGGTTCGACGGCTGGTGGGACAACGAGCTGTACAGCCCGCCACACTGGGAGTCGGACGACCCGTTCGGACTCGCGGCCGGACTCCTCCAGGTCCTGCATGAGATGCTAGGAGAGATGGGAACCACGACCCCACCGGCCGGCGGAGCTCCCCGGCCGTGACGAACGAGCTCCATCGCCCGGCCTCCCTGCCCGGCCCGGACGGATCGACGGTCCGGATCGAGCCGTCGCGCGAACCGGCCGATCTCGGCGGTGCGGGCTGGCGCTGGGTGGAGTTCGGCGCGTACTCGCTGGCCGACGGGGAGAGCGTGCGACGGGGAGCCGACGACCGCGAGGTCGCGCTCGTCGTCCTCGAGGGCACGGTCGACGTCCGAGCCGGGGCGCGGACCTTCGGCGGGGTCGGCAGCCGGTCGTCGGTGTTCGACGCGGCCGCTCCCCCGGTCGTCCTCCTCACGCCGGGCGAGGACCTCGAGGTGACCGCTCGCGGGCAGGCCGCGGTCGCGATCGGAGCGGCCCGTGGCGGCGAGCGGCACGAGACCCGGCTGATCCAGGCCGACTCGATGCGGGTCGAGACCCGCGGCGCCGGGCAGACCGAGCGGACCGTCCGCCACCTGCTCGCGCCCGACGCGGTCGCCGGCCGACTGATCCTGTTCGAGGTGCTGACCCCCGGCGGCAACTGGTCGAGCTACCCACCGCACAAGCACGACACCGAGGACCAGCCGCGCGAAAGCCAGCTCGAGGAGCTCTACTACTACCGGTTCGCCCGTCCCGAGGGCTTCGCCTTCACCCGGGTGTACACCGCGGACCGGTCGCTCGACGCGGCGATGACTCCCGGGGACGGCGACGTCGTCCTCGTCCCGCGGGGGTATCACACGGTCGGTGCGCCGGCCGGCTACGACTGCTACTACCTCAACGTGATGGCCGGACCGACCCGGCTGTGGCACTTCACCGTCGATCCGGATCACGTCTGGCTGATGGACTGGGACCCGACGGCGCCACGGAAAGGATCCCGATGAACGTCGCGCTCGAAACGCCGCTGGCGATGATGGCTCGGACCACCCCGACCGAGTACTGGAACGACTCGTGTGCGACCGCCGAGCTCGAGTACGCGATCGCCAACGGTGCGGTCGGGGCGACGTCCAACCCGAGCATCGTCCTGGAGGTCCTGCGCAAGGAGTTCGACACGTGGCGGCCGCGGATCCGCGCCATCGGGGCGGCCGAGCGGACCGCGTCGGACGTCGAGGTCACCTGGCGGGTCATCGAGGAGATGGCCGCCGGTGCCGCGGCGCTGCTCGAGCCGATCTTCGTCCGCGAGGCGGGGCTCAAGGGCCGATTGTCGATCCAGACGAACCCGACCCACCATGCCGATGCCGACCGGATGCTCGAGCAGGGCCGCCTGTTCGCCGCCCTCGCCCCGAACATGCAGGTCAAGTTCCCCGCGACGAGCGCGGGCATCGCGGCGATCGAGGAGGCGACCTACCACGGGATCTCGATCAACGCCACGGTGTCGTTCACCCTGCCCCAGGCCCTGGCCGTGGGCGCGGCGGTCGAGCGCGGCCTGGATCGGCGCGAGGCCGCCGGCCTCGACATCACCCGGATGAGCCCCGTCTGCACGCTGATGATCGGCCGGCTCGACGACTGGATGAAGGCCGTCTGCGAGCGCGACGACATCGTCGTCGACCCGGCGGCACCGAACTGGGCCGGACTCGCCGTGTTCAAGAAGGCCGCCGCGATCTACACCCAGCGCGGCTACCGGACCCGGCTCCTCGCGGCGGCCTATCGCCACCACCTCCACTGGTCCGAGCTCATCGGCGGCGACGTCACCCTCACGATGCCCCACCAGTGGCAACGCCGGTTCAACGAGTCGTCCGTCGAGGTCCGGCCGCGCTTCGCCGATCCGGTCCCGCCGGCGTACGTCGCCGAGCTCCGGGCGCGGATCCCGGACTTCAATCGGGCGTACGAGCCGGACGGCCTGACCGAGACCGAGTTCGATACCTACGGCGCGACGGTCCGGACGCTCCGCTCGTTCATCGCCAGCTACTGGGACCTGGTCCGGGCGATCGACGACATCCTCCTGCCCGACCCCGACCGCAGGGCTTGAGTCCGACGGCATCCGTCCCCGCCGAAGGCCCGACCGCCGACGGCCGGTCGCTCCTCGCGTCGCGCGAGTTCCGTGCTCTCCTGGCGGCGCGGCTGACGAACTCGCTGGCGATGAGCGCGTTCGCGATCGTCGTCGCGTACCAGACCTACGACATCACCCGCGACCCCCTGGCGCTCGGCTGGCTCGGCCTGGTCGAGGCGATCCCGGCCCTGTCGCTCGTCCTGTTCGGCGGCTACTTCGCCGACCGTCGCGACCGACGCTCGATCGTGATCGTGACCAGCGTCGGGGTGACCGCCTGCGCCTTCGTGATGGCGGTCCTGTCGTCGGGGGCGGGCGGGATCTCGCTCGCGGCGATCCTCGCGGTGGTGTTCGCGACCGGCGTCGCCAGCGGGTTCGAGCGGCCGGCCCTGTCGGCGTTCGAGGCACAGGTCATCCCGCTCGAGCAGGCCGCCCGAGGCGTGTCGTGGACCAGCAGCGTGTCGCAGGCCGGGTCGATCCTCGGTCCAGCTGCGGGCGGCATCGCGATCGCCCTGCTCGGGGTCGCCGCGACGTACGGGGCCATCGCCCTGCTCCTGGCGATCTCGACCGTCGCGGTCACGCTCATCGCGCGCAAGCCCATCCCGCCTCCGGCGCGCGGCGAGGCGCTCATCCAGAGTCTCCTCGGGGGCGTGCGCTACGTGATGCGGACCCCGGCGCTCCTCGGGTCGATGGCGCTCGACCTGTTCGCGGTGTTCTTCGGCGGCGCGATCGCCCTGCTGCCGCTGTTCGCCAGCGACATCCTCCACGTCGGGCCGGTCGGGCTCGGGATCCTCCGGACGGCGCCGTCGGTGGGGGCCCTGACGGTCATGTTGCTGGCCACTCGTCGACCGCCCGGCCGCCATGCCGGTCGGAGCCTGCTGCTGTGCGTGGCGGGCTTCGGCGTGAGCATGATCGTGTTCGGCTGGTCGAGCAGCATGCTGATCTCGCTGGTCGCGCTGTTCATGAGCGGCGTGACCGACGGGATGAGCATGATCATCCGGAGCACCATCCTCCGAGTCCTGTCACCCGAGGCGATCCGGGGTCGGGTGGCCGCCGTGAACTGGGTCTTCATCGGCGCCTCGAACGAGCTCGGCGCGTTCGAGAGCGGGGTCGCCGCCCACCTGTTCGGCGCCGTCCCGACGGTCGTCGGAGGCGGGATCCTGACCCTCGGCATCGTCGGCCTCGTGTCGTTCCTCGTGCCGAACCTGCGCCGGTTCGACCTCGAGGCGGCGTCGGCCGCCCCGGCTCCGACCGCGGCACCGGCCTGACCGTGCGGCCCGACGGGTGGGACCGAGCGGCGCGACTCCTCGCGGAGGCGCGGATGGCCGTCCTTGCCACCGTCGACGACGATGGCGAGCCTCGGCTCGTGCCGGTCTGCTTCGTCGCCCTCGACCGGGCGGTCGAGGGCGCCGGCTCGATCGATGGGTCGCGCGACGGCGGGTGGCCGGTGATCTACTCGCCGATCGATGACAAGCCGAAGGCGACGACCGATCCGCTCGCGCTCGCGAGGGTCCGCGACCTCCTTGCCCGGCCGGGCGTGACCCTGCTCGTCGATCGCTGGGATGAGGACTGGACCCGCCTGGCGTGGCTGCGTCTCCACGGCAGCGCGACGCTCCTCGACGCAGCGCAGGAGTCCGTCGCCGACGAACGGACGGACGCGATCGCCGCCCTGCGCGCCAAGTATCCGCAGTACGCCGACCACCGCCTCGAGGCGCGACCGATCATCCGGATCGCGGTGACCCGCGCCTCGTCGTGGGCGGCGACGGCCGACGATCCCCCCGGCGACAGCCCCTGACGACGGTCCGTCGCGACCGTTCGGTCACTCGCCCAGCCGCTCCGCGAGGTAGCGGAGCGCGATCGGGTAGCGGTACTCGATCGAACCGTGTCCGGCGTCGAACAGCTCGAACCGTGGGGCCGGGGCGCCGGCCGCCAGGCACGTCCGCCGGAACGCCTCCGCCCCGAGGTCGAGGTAGTACTCGTCGTGGTTGCCGGCGTCGATGTAGATCGCCCGGAGCGACCGCAGGGCCGCGGCACCGTCCGGTGTCCGGCCCATCCGGACGGGGTCCCAGCGGAGCCAGCGCTCCCAGGTCTGGGGGATCAGCTCACCGGTCGCCACGTCGAACGGGTGCCGGATGCTGCCGTCCTCGTCGGCCGAGTAGCACGAGGCCATGGCGTACTCGTTGAGGAGGACGTCGTCGCCCGGTCGGCTGAACGCGGGCCGTGCCCGGAAGTCCGCCCACCAGCGGTCCCACGAGCCGTCGTAGCGGTCGCGCACCGCCCGTGCCACCGCGGCGAACTCGGGCTGGTAGCAGATCTCGAACAGGGCGTCCCCGGCGTGCGTGGCCAGGGCGCCGAACAGGTCGGGCCGGAGCATCGGGGTGACCATCGCGCCGTAGCCGCCGCTCGACTTCCCGGCGATGGCGCGATGGTCCCGCGACGCCAGCGTCCGATGTCGGGCATCGATGAACGGGACGACCTCGTCGCACAGGTAGGTGTGATAGCGGCCGGTCCCGGGCGAGTCGAGGAACTGGCTCCCGCCGACCGAGGTCCAGCAGTCGACGAAGACCACGATGGCCGGCGGCGGAGCCCCGTCCCCCGGTCCGTCGCCGGCGAACAGCGCGTCGACGTTCTCGATCGTGGTCGGCCGGAACGCCGAGCGATTGCGCCACATGTCGAGCTGACCCGTCATCCCCTGGATGAGGTAGATCGTCGGGTAGCGCCTGCCGGGCGCGGCGTCGTAGCCCGGCGGAAGGTAGGTCCACACGGGGCGTTCGACCGGATCCCCGAGGCGATTCCCGACCAGCGCACGACTGACGATGGTCGTCTCGTCGAGTCGGCCGCGCAACGGACTGGACCACGGACGCACGGTCACCTCCTCCCGACTGGGTCATCGCCTGCCCAACTGTAGGGGAACGGTCGATGCAGGCATGCACGCGATCCGCCTCGGCATGTCCCGATCGGGAGTAGTCTGGTGGCTGGTCATCGCGCGCGCCCCGTCATGGCGCCGTCTGCGGTCGGCCACCTTCGAGGCGACCCACCGATGACCCAGCAGCCGATCACCTCCGCGCGCGCAGCGGAGGTGCCTCAGGCCGTCGACTACGACGAGCCCGGCCTCCTCCTCCAGCTCGAGCCCGAGGCGGCTCGCCTCCTCGACCGCCACGAGAAGGTCGCGGTCGAGTGGTTCCCTCACGACTACATCCCGTACCGCCTCGGCCGCGATTTCGACAAGGAGCCGTGGACGCCCGACCAGCCGCGCCTGACCGGCGTCGCCCAGACCTCGTTCGAGATCGGACTGCTGACCGAGGACAACCTGCCGAGCTATCACCGCCTCATCCACGGGATGTTCGGGAACGGCGACGGCGCCTGGCTCAACTGGGTCGGGCGATGGACCGCCGAGGAGGGACGTCATGCGATCGTCCTGCGCGATTACCTGACGGTCACCCGGAACATCGACCCGATCGCCCTCGAGCGCGGACGGATGACCCAGCTCCAGCACGGCTACGACCACGACGCGCCGGACACGCTTCACGGGCTGGCCTACGTCACCTTCCAGGAGCTGGCGACGCGGATCGCGCATCGCAACACCGGCCGCTACTCGGACGACCCGGTGGCCGACAGGATCATGGTCCGGATCGCCGCCGACGAGAACCTCCACATGGTCTTCTACCGGGACATCATCTCGGCCGCCCTGAAGATCGAGCCGTCGGCCGCGGTCCGGGCGATCGTCGACGAGGTCCTCGCATTCCAGATGCCGGGCTCCGCGATCCCCGGTTTCCTGCGCAAGGCGGCCCAGATCGCCAAGGCCGGGATCTACGACATCCGGGTCCATCGCGACGAGGTCCTGATGCCGGTCATCAAGCACTGGGGCATCTTCGAGCTGAGCGGGCTCGATGCGGCGGCCGAGGACGCCCGGCGGCAGCTCGCCGAGCATCTCGAGAAGCTCGAGCTGGCCGCCCGTCGGTTCGAGGCGAAGATGGCCGAGTCGCCCTTCCCGCGGATGGCCGGAGCGCGCTGACCGACCCGGACCCGGCCGGCTCAGCGACCGAGAGCGTCCACCAGCCGGTCGAGGAAGGGCACCTGGGCGGGCTTGAGCCTGGCCGCAGCCTCGACCAGGTCGAACCAGGCCACCCGGTCGATCTCGGGGAAGGCCTCGAGCCGGCCGGATCGCGGTGGCCAGACCATCTCGAACGTGTTGCTCACGGCGGCCGCGGGATCGAGATCGCCCTCGATCCCCCAGGCGACGACCCGCTTGCCCGAGTTCTGGTGGATCTCGCCGAGCTCGATGGGCGTAGCAGCGCCCGCGTCGTGCCCGGTCTCCTCGAGGAACTCGCGCCGGGCGACCTCGAGGAGCGGCTCATCGGGGTGGTCGAGCTCGCCCTTGGGGATCGTCCAGTGGCCGTGATCCTTCGTGGCGTTGTACGGCCCGCCGGGATGGGCGAGCAGCACCTCGAGCCCGGCTGGCGCACGTCGATACAGGACGATGCCGGCGCTCGTCCGGCCGCGCTTGTCTGTCGTCATCCCGGGCCGCCCCGCTCACCGCGGCGCGCGACGACCGAGAACGACAGCGGGATCCGTCCCCGCTCCTCGGGTCGGACGTCGGCATGGCCGCCCCACCAGTCGGTCGGGTGCTCGGTCAGCCGCTCGATCCGAAGCCCGGCGCCGGCGATGGCGGTGACGATCTCGCCGAGCGTCCATGACCGGGCGAACTTCCAGGCCTGATCGGGCTCGTCGACCGACAGCCGATCGATGTAGCCGGGCGCCCAGCCCTTCGACGCTTCCGGGCCGGCGAAGTAGTCGTAGTCCGTCGCGAACCAGCCTCCGTCGTCGTCCACGTCGAACAACCACTCGGCCGGGTGACCCTCGAACAGGACGAGCCGGCCGTCGGGCGACAACAGTCGACGGAGGACGGCGGCCCAGGCATCGAGGTCCTGGAGCCACATCAGCGAGCCGCGACCCGTGTACAGCAGGTCGGCCGTCCCGTCGAGCTCGTGCGGCGTGTCGAGCACGTCGGCGAGGATCCACCGAGCCGGAGCACCGGTGGCGGCCGTCAGTCGAGCGGCCAGATCCAGCATCCTCGGGCTGAAGTCCACTCCGACTACCTCGTCGGCACCAAGGTTCCAGAGCGACAGCGTGTCCCGGCCACCCGCACACTGGAGATGGATCGCGCGACGGCAACGCCCGTGAAGGTCGCCGATCAGCTCGAGCTCCGGCTCCAGGAGGTTGGTGCCGCCGCTCCGGATGAGGTCGATCGCCTCGTCGAGCCAGCCCTCGTAGCGCTCGGCCGCCTCGTCCCACGCGACGCGGTTCGCGCGATGCATGCCGGCCACGTCCGCCCGCTCGGCCACGGTCGCCGGTCGGACGAGCTCGGGCGTGGCGTCGTCGGTGGCGGTCATCCGACGAGTCTAGCGACCGGCGCCGCCGGCCTTGGTGGATGATGGGCCCGTGAGCGAAGCGACCGGACCCGGCGAAGCCCACGTCGAGCCCGCGGGGTCGGGCCGTCCGGCGCTACGGCCCACCGCGGCGCCGACCGGGCTCGCCTCCTGGCTGCCCGGCCTGGCGATCGCCCGGAGCTACCAGCGGTCGTGGCTGGCGAAGGACGTCGTGGCCGGGATCGTGCTGAGCGCCCTGCTCGTCCCGGCCGGGATGGGCTACGCGACCGCCTCCGGGCTCCCCGCGATCACCGGCCTGTACGCCACGATCTTCCCGCTGCTCGCCTATGCGATCTTCGGACCGTCCCGGATCCTCGTCCTCGGTCCGGACTCGTCGCTGTCGCCGCTGATCGCCGCGGCGATCCTGCCCCTCGCGGCCGCCGGCTCGACCGAAGCCGTCGGCCTGGCGGGGGTCCTCGCGCTGATGACCGGCGCGCTCTGCATCGGCGCCGGGTTGGCCCGGTTCGGGTTCCTGACCGACCTCCTGTCGAAGCCCGTCCGCTACGGCTACATGAACGGGATCGCGCTGACCGTCCTCGTCAGCCAGATCCCCAAGCTGCTCGGCTTCTCGATGACCGCAGAAGGATTCATCCCCGAAGTCACGGCGACCATCCGGGGGATCGCTGCTGGCGAGACGATCCCGGCCGCCGCGGCGATCGGCGGCGCCTGCCTCGTCGTGATCCTCGCCTGCCGGCAGTGGGCGCCGCGGGTCCCCGGGGTCCTGATCGCCGTCATCGGGGCGACGATCGCCGTGACGGTGTTCGGCCTCGAGGACGTCCTGCCGGTCGTCGGTGCGGTGCCCCAGGGACTCCCGTTCCCGAGTCTGCCGCCGCTCGAGCTCGGCGACGTCTCGGCGTTGTTCGCGGCGGCCCTGGGGATCGCCTTCGTGTCGTTCGCCGACACGAGCGTCCTGTCGCGGGCGTACGCCATCCGCGGCGGCTACGCCGTCGACCCCGATCGAGAGCTCGTCGCGCTCGGCCTGGCCAACGTCAGCGGGGCACTGTTCCAGGGGTTCTCGGTCAGCAGCAGCGCGTCGCGGACGCCCGTCGCCGAGGCCGCCGGCTCGAAGACGCAGCTCACCGGCGTGGTCGGGGCCGGGGTGATCGTCCTGCTCCTGGTGTTCTTCCCTTCCCTGCTGGCGAATCTGCCGACGACGGCCCTGGCGGCCGTGGTCATCTCGGCCGCCCTCGGGCTGTTCGAGGTGGCCGGGGTGCGGCGCCTCTACGACGTCCGTCGCTCGGAGTTCCTGCTGTCGATGGGCGCCTTCATCGCCGTCGCCGTGTTCGGCGTCATCGCCGGGATCGGGATCGCCATCGGGCTGTCGCTGCTCGACTTCGTCCGGCGGGCCTGGCGCCCGCACGACGCGGTCCTCGGCCGGGTCGACGGGCTCAAGGGCTACCACGACCTGACCAGCCACCCCGATGTCCGCCAGATCCCGGGCCTGGTCCTGTTCCGCTGGGACGCTCCCCTGTTCTTCGCCAACGCCGACCTCTTCCGGGAGCGCATCCACGAGGTGGCCGTCGAGGCGGACCCGCCCGTCCGCTGGATCGTCGTCGCCGCGGAGCCCATCACCGATGTCGACTCGACCGCCGCCGACATGATCGAGGAGCTGGCCGACGAGCTCGACGCCGCCGGGATCGAGCTGGCCTTCGCCGAGATGAAGACCCCGGTCAAGGAGTGGCTGCGCCGCTACGAGCTCGAGGCGAAGATCGGCCGCGAGCTGTTCTTCTCGACCACCGGCGCCGCCGTCAAGCGCTATCTCGAGACCCACGACGTCGACTGGGTCGACTGGGAGGACGCGGCGGAGGCGGCCGAGGAGGTCGCCGCCGACCGCCGACCGGCGGAGGGTCCCGATCCGGCCGACGGACCCTCGCCGACGAGCTGAGCGGGAGGTCCGGGACCGGGAACGTCCGGCAGCCCGACCGTCCCGACGGGTAGCATGACCGGACAGGCCCGCGATCACTCCTTAGGGTCGGAACCGACCCGACGCGCGCCGGCCGACGGATGCGGGCGCCGAGCGCGGACGCCCGGGTGGAGAGGACGTCGTAACGGATGAGCGGGCTGCCTGAGCGAGCGGATGTCGTGGTCATCGGGGCCGGGATCGTCGGGAACAGCATGGTCCACCACCTCGCCAGGCTCGGCTGGAAGGACATCGTCCTGATCGAGAAGGGCCCGCTCCCGAACCCGGGTGGGTCGACCGGGCACGCCTCGAACTTCATCTTCCCGACCGACCACAACAAGGAGATGACGGCGCTCACCCTCGACAGCGTCCGGCAGTACCAGGAGCTGGGCGTGTTCACCCAGAGCGGAGGGATCGAGGTCGCCCGGACACCCGAGCGGATGGAGGAGCTCAAGCGGCGGCTGGCGTCGGCGACGTCGTGGGGCATCGAGGCCGAGCTGATCACCCCCGCGCGGGTCAAGGAGCTCGTCCCGTACATCGAGGAGTCGGTGATCCTCGGCGGGTTCCACACCCCGAGCGTCGGCGTCGTCGACTCGCTCCGGGCCGGCACGTTGATGCGCGAGGGGGCCGTCGCCACGGGCGCCCTGACGATCTCGGCGATGACCGAGACGGTCGGCATCGACGTGGTCGACGGTCGGATCGCCGGGGTCCGGACGGACAAGGGCGACATCGCCACCGGCACGGTCGTCATCGCCTGCGGCGTGTGGAGCCCGCGGATCGCCCGGATGGCCGGCGCATCGATCCCCCTCACCCCCGCGGTCCACCAGATGATCAGCGTCGGACCGGTGCCGCAGTTCGCGGACACGGTCGGCGAGATCGTCTTCCCGATCGTCCGCGACATGGACACGAACATGTACGAGCGCCAGCACGGCGGCGACCTGGAGGTCGGCTCGTACGCCCATCGCCCGATCCTGATGTCGCCCGACGAGATCCCGTCGATCGAGGAGGCGGCCCAGTCGCCGACCGAGCTCCCGTTCACCGACGACGACTTCGACCCGCAGATGGAGCATGCCCTCGAGCTCGTGCCGGCGGTCCTGGGCGACGAGCGCGTCGGCGTCCGCTATGCGATCAACGGCCTGCTGTCGCTGACCCCCGACGGGATGCCGATCCTCGGCGAGACGCCCGAGGTCAAGGGCCTCTGGTCGGCGGCTGCGATCTGGATCAAGGAGGCGCCCGGGATCGCCCGAGCGGTCGCCGAGTGGATGACCCACGGCTCGCCCGAGATCGACTGCCACGCCTCGGACGTCGCCCGGTTCTACGACCACCAGCGGACCGCGGCCCACATCGACGCCCGGAGCGCCGAGGGGTTCAACAAGACGTACGGGATCACCCACCCGATGGAGCAGTGGGCGTCGAACCGCGACGTCCGGCTGAGCCCGATCCACCGCCGCCAGCGCGAGCTCGATGCGGTCTTCTTCGAGGCGGCCGGCTGGGAGCGCCCGTTCTGGTACGGCGCGAACCAGTCGCTCCTCGCGGAGTTCGGCGACCGCGTCATGCCGCGGGCGGCCGAATGGGAGTCCCGCTGGTGGTCGCCGATCGTCAACGCCGAGCATCTGGCGATGCGCGAGCGCGTCGGGATGGTCGACCTGGCGGCCTTCGCCATCTTCGACGTGACCGGTCGCGGCGCGCTCGACTACCTCCAGGGCCTGGTCGTCGGCCAGATGGACGTGCCCGACGGCCGGGTGGTCTACACGCCGCTGCTGAGCCCGTCGGGCGGGATCGTGGCCGACCTGACGATCATCCGGCTCGGGCGCGACCGCTTCCGGGTGGTCACCGGCGGCGGCCTCGGGATGCGCGACAAGAAGTGGTTCACCGATCGCCTGCCGACGGATGGGTCGGTCCAGCTCCACGACAAGACGTCGGCGCTGTACACGCTCGGCGTGTGGGGACCGCGCGCCCGCGATCTCGTCAGCGCGGCCACGGCTGCGGATGTCTCCAACGCGGCATTCCCGTTCGGCACGGCCCGGACCGTCGACATCGGCAGCGTCCGGACGCTGATGTCGCGGATCTCCTACGTCGGCGAGCTCGGCTGGGAGATCTACTGCCCGATGGAGCAGGGCCTGCGGTTGTGGGACACCCTGTGGGAGGCCGGCCGGCCGTTCGGCGTCGCGGCGGTCGGGATCGGCGTCTACGGGACGACCGGTCGGATCGAGAAGGGCTATCGCGCCCACGGCGCGGAGCTGGAGCTCGACTTCGACCTGGTCGAGGCCGGGATGGCGCGGCCCAAGGTCAAGGACGCCGACTTCGTCGGCAAGGCCGCCTACCTCGAGCAGCGGGCGAAGCCGCCGGCCGCCCTCCTCTGCACGCTCACCCTCGACGATTCGACCTCGACGTCCGGCGTGAAGCGCTACATGCTGGGTCGCGAGCCGATCCTGACCCCCGACGGACGACCGCTGGTGGACGCCAAGGGCCGGCGTTCCTATGTGACGAGCGCCGGCTCCGCGCCGTCGCTCGGCACCCATCTGCTGATGGCCTACCTCCCGCCCGAGGTCGCGGTGGCCGGGACGAAGCTGGCCGTGCTGTACTTCGGTGAGCGATACCCGGTGACCGTGGCCGTGGTCGGCAGCACCCCGCCGTTCGACCCGGACAACGAACGGATCCGCCGATGAACGTCCTGGTCTGCGTCAAGCGCGTCCCGGAGACCGGGGGACGGGTGACCCTGACCGAGGACGCCCAGGACATCGACACGCGCTACCTCGGCTTCACGGTCAGCCCGCACGAGGAGTGCGCGGTCGAGGAGGCGGTCCGGATCGTGGAGGCGAACGGCGGCGCGGCGACGGTGCTCACGCTGGGCCCCGAGGGCGCCGCCGACCAGCTCCGCGACGCGATGGCCATCGGCGCCGACCGAGCCATCCACCTGGAGACCGACGGTCGCGACTGGGACCCGGTCGCGACGGCCGGAGCCATCGTCGACGCGATCCGGGCGGAGGCCGAGGCCGGGACGTCCTACGACCTCCTCCTGTTCGGCAACGAGGCCGCCGACAGTGGCGACTACCAGGTCGGGATCCGCGTGGCGGTCGCCCTCGGGCTCCCGTGCATCAGCGGGGTCAAGGCGCTCGAGATCCACGACGGCGTCGCCACCGCCCGACGGGAGGCGGCCGGCGGCTGGGAGGTGTTCGAGGTGTCCTTGCCCGCGGTCGTGTCGGTCCGCGAGGGGATCAACCTGCCGCGCTACCCGTCCGTCCCGGGGCGGCTGCGCGCGAAGAAGAAGGAGATCGCCCGGTCGGCTCCGACCGCTCGGCCGGGCGGACCGACGAAGCTCAGGCTTCGCCTCCCGGCCGAGCAGGAGCGGAGCGTCGAGGTCCTGGGCACGGGTCCGGAGGCTGCCCCGGCCGTCGTCGAGCTCCTGGTCCGGCTCGGGCTGGTGACGCCATGATCCTGGTCTTCGTCGAGCACGACGGGGCGACGGTCGGTCGATCCTCCCTCGAGGCGCTGACGGTCGCCCGGGGCGTGGCCACGGCGACCGGCGTCCCGGTCGGCGCCGTCCTGTTCGGCCCGGGTGCATCCGCGGTCGGCGCGGGTCTCGGCAGCGCCGGCGTGACGACGGCGTTCGCGATCGGTGGCGACGCGCTCGACGACTATGCGCCGGCGGCATGGGCCCGGGTCATCGCCGCGCTCGCGGCGGAGCGTGGTGCGAGCGCGATCCTGGCTGCCGGCACCGATCGCGGCAACGAGCTTCTGGCCTACGCCGCCGCGCAGAGCGGTGCGGCGATGGCGGCCAACTGCGTCGAGATCGCGCCCGGCGAACCCTTCCTCGTGACGCGCCAGCGCTGGGGCGGGAGCCTGCTCGAAGAGGCCCGGCTGGACGGCT
The DNA here is from genome assembly GCA_963781845.1 of uncultured Chloroflexia bacterium. Lineage (GTDB taxonomy): Bacteria > Chloroflexota > Limnocylindria > Limnocylindrales > CSP1-4 > Chersky-267. The sequence goes on from CAWAHN010000012.1 coordinate 366,162, forward strand.
CGCCGCGGTTCCTGACGATCGCCGAGCACGTGGTCGAGCCCGAGGCCGTGGCCGCGCCGACGTCGGTCGAGCAGGTCGCGGTCGAGCCGGAGCCCCGCGCGGAGGACCTCCGGGTCCGCGTCGTCGGGAGGGTCGCGCCCGAAGCCGGCAAGGTCTCGCTGGCCGATGCCCGGGTCGTCGTGGGCGGCGGGCGTGGAGTGGGTTCCGACGGGTTCGGCCAGATCGAGGAGCTCGCCGCGCTGCTCCACGGCGCCGTGGGCGTGTCCCGGGTCGTCACGAGCGCCGGCTGGCGCCCGCACGCCGAGCAGGTCGGCCAGACCGGGACGCGGATCGCCCCTGATCTGTACATCGCCTGCGGGATCAGCGGCGCGATCCAGCACATCGTCGGCTGCAAGGCCGCCAAGGCGATCCTCGCCATCAACACCGATCGCGACGCGCCGATGATGAGCAAGGCCTCATACGCGGTCATCGGCGACCTGCAAACGGTCGTCCCGGCGATCTCCGCCGAGATCCGGCGCGTGACCGGTCGCTAGCGTCTCGGTTCACCCGCCTCTCCTCCAGCCGTCGTCGGTACGACGCTCGACCAGCCGCCAGTCGGTCGACGATGCGGCGGCACCCCTGGACCTGGCGGGGTCGGCGCGTGGACCGCGTCGTAGACTCTGGCGGTGACCGCCTGCCCGTCGTGCGCCCGCGACGTCGCGGAGAGCTTCGCCTTCTGCCCCTTCTGTGGCTCGGCGCTGCTCAGCGCGCCCTCCGCAGGCGAGGAGCGGAAGCTCGTCACCCTGCTGTTCGCCGACGTGACCGGCTCGACGCGGCTCGGTGAGGCGCTCGACGCCGAGGTCGTTCGCGAGTTGATGGGCGAGTACTTTGCCCTCGCGCGTGAGGAGATCGAGGGCCAGGGCGGCACGGTCGAGAAATTCATCGGCGATGCGGTGATGGCCGTCTTCGGCGTGCCGATGGCCCACGAGGACGACCCGGCGCGCGCCCTCAGGGCGGCATTGGGGATCCGGCGCCGGCTCGGCGAGCTGGACGAGCGGCTGCGGGCCGAGGGGCGGCCGGAGCTGGAGGTCCGGATCGGGGTCAATTCCGGGGAGGTCGTCGCGACCACGGCGCCGCGGACCGGCGAGGGGATGGTGACGGGGGACGCCGTCAACGTCGCGTCCCGGATCCAGCAGCTGGCGGAGCCCGGACAGATCGTGGTCGGCGAGCGGACCGCCGCGGCCGCGCTCACCTTCGACTACCGCGAGCTGGCGGCGCGTCAGGTCCGCGGCAAGACAGCAGCCGTCAGGATCCGAGAGCTCGTGGGCGAATCGATCCGGGCCAGCGACCGCGGCGTCCCGGGGCTCCGTGCACCCCTGGTCGGCCGCGATGCCGAGATGGATCTGCTGAGCTCGCTGTACGACCGGGCGGCCACCGAGCGGCGACCTCACCTCGTGACCCTGTACGGGCAACCCGGTGTCGGCAAGAGCCGACTCTGTGCGGAGTTCCTCAGCACCATGTCCCGCCGGGCGCCGGCGCCGAAGGTCGTCCGGGGACGCTGCCTGTCATACGGCTCGGGCGTGACCTTCTGGCCGCTGGCCGAGATCCTGAAGGCCGAGGCGCACATCCTGGATAGCGACCCGCCTGCCGACGCGGTCGCGAAGGTACAGGGCCTCGGGAGGCGACTCCTCAGTGCGGAGCTGACCGCCGACCCGGTTCGGACCGTCGCGCTGCTCGGCTACACCGTCGGGATCGCTCTGCCCGGATTCGACTTCGATCGCCTCGACCCCGAACAGCTCCGGGCCGAGATCCACGCCGCGTGGCGGAGCTTCTTCTCCGCACTGGCGGGCGCCGGGCCGCTGGTCGTCGTCGTGGAGGACATCCACTGGGCCGATGAGGCGCTGCTCGACCTCCTCGACGAGCTGGCCGAACGCGTCCAAGGCGGCGTCCTGTTCCTCTGCCCGGCCCGACCCGATCTGATCGACCGACGCCCAGCTTGGGGCGGCGGTCGACGTGGGTTCTCCGGCATCTTCCTCGACCCGCTCCCGGCGGAGGAGACGAGCCGCCTGTTGGACCTCCTCCTGTCGATCGCGGACCTCCCCGCGACGCTCCATGAGCGGATCGTCGAGCGGGCCGACGGCAATCCGTTCTTCGTCGAGGAGATCCTTCGCCACCTGATCGACCAGGGCCGGATCGTGCGGAGCGAGGACGGCTGGAGCGCCGACGCCCACCTGACCGACGTCGAGATCCCGGACACCATCCAGGCCGTCCTTGCCGCCCGGATCGACCTGCTCGATGGACTGGAGAAGCGGACGCTCCAGGCAGCCGCGGTGGTCGGTCGCGTCTTCTGGCCGGCCCCGGTCGGTCGTTTCCTTGACGGAGCGGAGGCCCAGGTCGGCGAGCTTCTTCGGGGGCTCGAGGCGCGCGATCTCGTGCTGTCGCGCCTGGGCTCCACGCTGGCGGGCCAGCCCGAGTTCATCTTCAAGCACGCGCTCGTCCGTGATGTCGCATACGAGAGCATCCCGAAGCGCGACCGGGCGGCCGCCCACCTGAGCGTCGCGAGGTGGATCGAAGAGGTGGTCGGCGAGCGACGGATCGAAGTCGTCGAGCTGCTGGCCCACCACTACACGGAGGCCGAGCGAGCCGTCGCCTGGGCGAGGGTCGAGCCGGACCGGCGCGAGGAGATCCGGGCGCGCGCGGTCGACCTCCTGTTCGAGGCGGGCGAGGAGGCGGCTCGACACCTAGCGGTCGACCGCGCGCGCGAACGCGTGCGGGTGGGGCTCGAGCTGGCCCTCGGTCCGATCGAGCGAGCCAGGGGTCTCGAGATCCTGGTGAACATGCAGATGTGGGCGGACGACGGGAACGGTGCCTGGGGCTCGGCCTGCGAGGCGATCGAGCTGCGGATGAGCGCCGGTCCGGTCAGTGCTGCCGACCGCCGCGCCGTGGCCCGCCTGACCGGGATCCTCCTCTCGCTCCCGACCCGCTGGCCAGGGTTGATGCGGGATCTGCCGAGCCGGGCGGAGGCTGCCCCCTACCTCGAACTTGGCTTCAGCATGCTCGATGAGGGCGACAGCGAGGAGCGACTTCGCCTGCTGCAGGCTCGTGGAGCTTGGTGTTGGGGGTTCGCCGAGGTGGAGACGGATCCCGAACGGGTGCGGGAGGATCAAGGCGCCGCCGAGGAAGCGGTGGCCATGGCCCGGCGGATGGGCCGGGCCGACCTGCTGTCGGCTGCTCTCGACACCCTCGGCGCGACCGCGACCCTGCTCGGCGGATACGGGCAGGCGGTCCCGTTGCAGGAGGAGCGAGTCAGCCTCATCCCGCAGCTTGACGACCTGGTCGAGGTGGTCGACATCTACGGAACCAGTGCATGGGGCTTCGCCCACATCGGTGACTACCGGCGAGCCGCGCAGTTCGGGGCGACGGGCTGGGCGCGCGGCGCCGACATGCATGTCCAGAACTACGTCCCAGGCGTCTTCTACGCCGTGGCGTCCTTCCGACTCGGACAATGGGACGAATTCTGGCGGATCTTCGCGGCGGTCGATGCGCAGTACGGCCTGTCCCTCCCGGAGCGGGTCTTGCGCTATCACACCTTTCGGCTCTACGGGGTCGCGGCCTATCTGAGCGAGGTCGCCGGCGACCCTGGCGCCGCGGACCGGTACATCGCCCGGCTCGACAGCGCCCAGGCCACCCAGGGCAGCGTAGGCGTCTCCGGGGGGCGGCTGTGGATCGTGGCGACCCTGGTCCGGCGGGGCGAGTTCGGCGAAGCCCGGGCCCGGTTGGCCGTGCAGGACTCGGTTCGCGACATCCAGAACCGGGATCTCGACCTGGAAGCGTGGGCCGACCTGGTCGCGACCGAGGGAGCGTGGGATGAGGCGCCCGCCATCGTCGCCGAGGCTCGCGACTGGGCGGGCCGGACGGGCTTGCTGTTCCTCCCCGCCATCGCGGACCGCCTCGAGGGCCAGGCGGTGTTGGCCGCCGGCGACATGGAGCGGGCCATCGGCCTCCTGGAGGCTGCTCGTGCCACGCTCACCAGGCTGGAAGTCCCCTGGGAGCGTGCCAGGACCGAGCTGGCGCTCGCCCAGGCGTACGCGGCCGCCGGCAGGGGCAGGGAGGCCGGGGCGACGGCCCGTTCGGCGCTTGCGACATTCAGCAGCCTGCGGGCGCCGGCCGAGATCGAGCAGTCCGCCGCCATTGTCGACCGGACCGACGCGTCGACCGGCTCACCGGGGTAGCGCGCTCCCGCGGGAGGACCTCGGTAGACTCGGGCGATGAGCGACGGCACGCCGGCGAACGAGGTGCGATCGGCCGGGCCGAGACCGGTCGAGTCGGAGCCTCCCGAGGCCAAGCCGGCGGAGCCGGTGCCGGCCCAGCCCAAGCCCGCAGAGCCGGGCCCGACCTCTCCCGGCGCGCCCGGGTCGCGGACCTTCGATCCGGAACGTCTGACCCTGTTCAGCGACGCGGTCATGGCGATCGCGATCACCCTGCTGGTGATCGACCTGCGTGTACCCGAGCTCGGTCCGGATCCGACCGAGGCCGCGCTCGAGGCAGCGCTGCGTTCGCTCGTCCCGCAGCTCTTCGCCTTCGTGCTCAGCTTCGTCGTGATCGCTGTCTGGTGGAACGGCCATCACCGGCTGTTCGCCGAGCTGCGAGCCGGTGACGTCTGGATCCTCGTCCTGAACTTCATGTTCCTTGCGGCGGTCGCCTTCCTGCCGTTCCCGACGGCCGTGCTCGGTCGCTACTCGAACCTTGCGTCGGCGGTCATGCTCTATGCCGCGACCAACGTCGTGATCGGGTCGGCGGCGTTCGCCATGTGGTGGCACGCCGATCGGGCGGGACTGCTCTCCCCCAGGCTCGGCCCGGACGAGGTCCGCCTGCGTCTGGGACGCAGCCTGATCGCCCCGATCGTCTTCGGGCTGTCGATCGCGATCGCGCTGGTCGACCCCACGCTCGCCACCTGGTCGTGGAACCTGGTCTGGATCGCGCTCATCGTCTGGCGAGTCGTACGACGTCGGCGCGCCAACGGACCCGGCGCCGCCACGGCCTGAGCCACGTCGGTGGCAGGACATGGGGGAGTGGAGCGGGAGACGGGTCTCGAACCCGCGACATTCAGCTTGGAAGGCTGACGCTCTACCGACTGAGCTACTCCCGCCCGTTGTTGTGCTCCACTACAGCGTCTAACTGTGTTTCGGCTTGACCACAGTGCTCTCAGAGCGTATAACTTGTTCCAGTTTCGTGTTCCTAGTGAGCGTGGTATTGCGCTGAGGTTGCTTACGCCGTGGCCAGACCAACGAGCACGCCAACAACTATAGCCGAGCCCGACGCGGGGTCGGGTCTCCCCCTCCGTCAGGCGATCGACAGCTGGCGCCTGAGCCTGCGAGCGGCCAATCGCAGCCCGGCGACGATCCGAACCTACGTCGACGCGGCTGAGCGTCTCGAGCGCTTTCTCCGCGAGTCCGGGATGCCCTTGGTGTTGGCCGGGATCCGGCGGGAGCACATCGAGAGCTTCCTGGTCGGCCTCCAGGACGCCGGCAGCCGACCTGCGACGGTCTCACTCGCCTACCGCTGTCTACAGGCCTTCTGGAAGTGGGCGGTGTCCGAGGACGAGATCCGTGAGTCGCCGATGGCCCGGATGTCGCCGCCGATCGTCCCCGAGGAGCCGCCGCCCATCCTTCGACCCGAGGACATCAGGGCGATCCTCGAGGCATGTGCTGGAACCGGCTTCGAAGCTCGTCGGGATACCGCGATCGTCCGGCTGCTCCTCGATACCGGGATGCGCCGCGGCGAGCTCGCCGGGCTGCGCCTCGATGACGTCGACCTCGGCGAGAGCGTCGCGATCGTCATGGGCAAGGGTCGCCGGCCACGGGCATGTCCGTTCGGCAGCAAGACCGGCCAGGCGATCGACCGTTACCTGCGCGCCCGGGCGTCGCACCCGCACGCGGGTCGTCCTGAGCTCTGGCTCGGCAGCCGCGGCGTCCTGACCGACAGCGGTGTGTTGCAGGTGCTGCGCCGGCGCGGTGCCACGGCCGGGATCCCGAAGCTCCACCCCCACCAGTTCCGCCACACGTACGCGCACATGTGGCTGGCCGACGGCGGCACTGAGGGCGACCTCATGCGCCTGGCTGGCTGGAAGAGCCGCCAGATGCTCAGCCGCTACGGTGCCTCGGCGGCGGATGAACGGGCCCGAGACGCGTACCGTCGGCGCAGCCCGGGAGATCGGATTTGAGCGTGACACGGCCAGCGGTGAGTGCAGTCTCAGGCGCCTGCCCGTGACTGATGCCGACCCGCCGGTCTGGGACCTCCGGATCACGCAACGCTGCCTGGTGGAGGATCTGGGACAGCCTCCTGGTGCTCCGGCCGACGCGGCGGCGAACGCGGATCGCCATCCACTGGTGCGCGCGTTCGTGACCGAGCGGGGGCCGGCGACGCACGGTCCGGATCCATTGAGATGTGCCTGGGAGGTTGGCGCTCCGGTGTTCACGATCCACCACGGCACGTCTCGCGGAGCGACATGGCATCACGAAGCGCTGAACGTCGTCTGGCTCCTCGGAATAGCGGATGCGCACGATTACGACCGCCTTTGCGAACTTGCTGACGCCGATCGGTTGATGCCTACAGCCGCCGACGTCGAGCGGGTGGTCGAGGACCAAGCGCCGACGTTCGCCCGAGCCCTCGTCGAGGACGTGCCGGTCCTGATCGATCGCGCGCGGCTTCACCCGGGTCAGGTCATCGACGGTCTGATCGCCGGCACCGTCCCTGTGAGGCTATGGTTGGATCCTGACGGCCAGGCGCCGCTGCTGACGGTCGCGGTCGATCAGCGTTTGCAGCCCGAGGGTCTTCGCCTACCTGGCGGCTGGCTCATGCGACTCGCCACGGCCTTCTTTGTCGACACGCCGTTCGACCAGTTCAGCTGGGTAACCGAGCTGGGCGACGAACCACTCCGAGACTCGGAGATCGCCTTCTGCGACTTTCCAGACTAGGCGCGAGTGCGGCTGGTCCGCGGGATATCAGCCGCGACTTCAGCGACGAATGGAGCGGCATCGCGCCGAAGCGCGGCGGTGAGCCCGTCGAGGTCGCCAGCCCGGAGCAACGTCTGGGTTTCCCCGTACACATTGGCGAGCTCGTCTCGATGCGTGGCGAGGTACTCGGCGAGCGCGGAGTGCACGACCTCGGCTGGGGTTCGACGTTCAACGTCGGCCAGTAGCTGAAGCGGGGCGTGATCGGCGGTGAGGATGCGAACGGGCTTGGTCTTGGTGGTAGCCATTGGGTGCCTCCAGTGGTGTAACACCGTAACACCACTCCGACATTTGTCAAGAGTCTTTGCCAAGGCCCGGTGGGCACCGAACACATCGACCCGCGTGACACGCTCGCGATCGCTGGACCGGCCACTCGGACCCCGAGTGACCGCGCGCCGGTCGCCCTAGCCGCGCTCCGGGCTCGGCCCTTTCGATCGACGCCTCCGAGCCGACAGGTATGCGAGTCGCGTGAAGTAGGCCCGTCGGGCAGCTTCGGCGCGGCGGACACGCTCGCGTTCGGGGAGGCGACTATCGGGGTCGACCTGGTCGAGGAAGCGCTGATTGAAGGCGCGGCGGGCGGCCTTCGTGGTCTCCCGGGGGTCGTAGCGGGCGTGGAGCATGTAGGCGGCCATCCGGGCACGCATGACGCGCTCCGACGGCGTCAACGACTCGCGTCTCACCGCAGGGCCTCGGTGAAGTCCTCGTGGCCACCGAGGCCGAGGACCTGGAGCCAGGTGTCGGTGCCGACTGGCGTCGGGCAGCGCCGTGGGGTCGCATCCACGAGGAGCGCACCGAGCGTCGTCCGAGCCACATTCGGGTTGAGCGCGACGAGGCTCGCGTCGAGGCCCCGGGTCCGCAGCTCCGGCAGGACGAGCGCCCAGGCGTACCCCGCGAGTCCCGGGTAGCCGCCCTTCTGACGGCCGGTCCCGGCGAGGGAGCCGGCTCGCTCGGCTGACGGGACGACGAACAGGAGATGCCAGCCGGCCTTGGAGCGGATCGCCGTCTCGTAGCGGCCGAGCTTGTCGCGGATGACCGGACCGCGTTCGGTGTTCTGGTCGATCTCGAGACACAGGACCGCCGAGCCTGTCGCGCCCTGGAGGACGACGACGCCATCGGGGTAGGTCCTGGGTAGCAGGTCGTGGGCCATGTCCTCCGCCAGCCAGGCCTGGACGAGCGGCTCGCTGCTGCCCTCGCCGCGGGAAGCGCTCACCAGCGCGCAGACGGTCTCGACGCCGTTGAGGCTGTGGCGGAGCTGGCTGCCGGCGCGTGATCGGGTGAGTGGGTCATAGCCGAGACGACGACGTCCGCGCGGGGAGACACGGAAGGCATAGGGAGCACCACCCCTGGTGGATGGTGGCAGGATCGCCCGTTCGAGATAGCCCGCTCGATAGAGCTGACTGAGACGTTCCTGCGCCGTCTGACGGCGGGTGTAGACGAGCGTGGTGAGCTGGGAGGTGGTCGCGACGTCGACGCGATAGAGGATGCGGAGCGCAGCTCGATCGCGGTAGGACAGGAAGCCTGGATCGACGATGACCCGACGGGATGGTGCGGGTGCGGCGGTGAACGCACCGATCATGGGTCTGTAGGGTCTCGGCCCGGATCGCGCACTCCCACGCACGAAACCGGGGGCAGGGAACCGGGTCCTGAAACCCCGATCGAATACCCCATTCGTGCCGCCTGGCGGTGGCCGAGGGAATGGATGGCTGAGTGGTGCTGATCGAATTGCCGGTGAACCATCGGAGGGCGACCTCATAGACGGACGGTGCGTACCGAGGTTTCGACGAACTGGCCACGTTCCTGCTAGACGGAGTGGCCCAGCTCGGGAGCCGTCACGCCTGGGACGACCCGACCGAACCGGACTACTCGTCGGAGCAGTCGCGACGCGGACGCTTCAGTCGTCGACCCGAACGCCGTCAGCGACCGCCGGAGCGTTGCTCCTGACGCGATCGACACGATGGACCGCAGCGTCTGCTGCTCAGCCCACCGAGACGGTATCCAGGCGGACCGACCGAAGCGTCAGCCGCCGAGCCTCGATGCTAGACCCACGTGCGACGGGACGGAAGGGGCGATGTGTACGAGATTGTGTGCCGCTGAGCGCTGGGTGACCGGACTCGGCGGCACGGTCGCCGACGTCAAGCTCTTGCTCACCAATACCGCGGCCTCGAACAACTCCGGGTGCGATGCGCCCGTCTATGCCGTCGCCGCCAGGATGGCAGCCTCGCCAAGCCCGCGGCGATCACCTACGACTGGGCCAAGCGCCCGGCCACGGTGCCCCTGTCGAGCTCGATCGCGAGCGGCTCGATCGGCTACACCTACCGGCTCGACGGACTCCTGAAGTCCAAGTCCCTGCCGGGTGGGACCGAGACCGCGACCCTGGCGTACGACGCCGCCCGGCGACCGACCGCGATCAGCTTCACCGTCGCCGGTGCCAGCGCGATCAGCCAGACCTACGACCGGGCCGGCAACGTGACGAGCGAGGCGCGCAACCTGGCCAACGCCGCGGCCATCAACGGCGACGCCAAGGCGGGCACCCTCACCTACACGTACGACGAGCTCGATCGCCTCATGGGCTCGACCGGCGCCGGGGGCACCCGCGCCTACCGCTACGACCTCGATGGCAACCGGGTCTACAAGAGCGATCCCGCCCGGACCCTCACGTACGCGTTCGATCGGACCGACCAGCCGATCAACGAGACCAACGGCACCAGCACCGCCTTCGTCGACGACGCCTACGGCAATCTCACCAAGAAGGCCGAGGACGATCTCAGCCAGACGACCCTGGCCTACGACGCCGCCGATCGCCTGACCGGGGTGACGCCGGCCGCGGGATCGGCCGCCACGTTCAGCTTCGATGCCCTCGGGCGCAATAAGACGCGGGTCATCGGCGGGACCACCACCGACACCTACGCCTATCTCGGGACGAGCGAGACCGTGTCGGAGGTCGCCACGAGCGGCGGGACGACCCGCACCATCGATGCCGCGCTCGGACCCGACGGCAGCCGCCTGGGACTCAGGAACCAGACGAGCTCGACCCAGGTCTGGACCCTGTTCGACCTGCATGGCGATGTCGCCGCGCTCGAGAACTCCGCGATGAGCGCGGTCAGCGATGCCCTCCGCTACGACGGCTACGGGGTGACGGTCGATACCGACGGTAGCTTCGGCTCACCGTGGAAGTTCCAGGGCGCCCTCGATGTCGCTCCGGGCTCCGAGCCGCTCTACGACATCGGCGCCCGGATGTATGCCCCGAGCCTCGGCAGCTGGACGAGCCTCGACTCGGTCGCAGGCTCGGCCCAGGACCCGCTGTCGATGAACCGCTTCCTGTACGCCGAGGCCAACCCGGCGACGCTGATCGACCCGACGGGACATGCGGGTTGCGACCCAGGCCGGAAGTGCCATGCCGGCAACAACGTGATCGTCCCCAACGCGGATGGCTCGACCACGGTCTACCACCAAGGCAGCTCAACCACGTACAACGTGCCGTCCGGCCACTACGGCGGGGAACCGCAGTCGACGGGCGATGGCGGGGCGGCGCCTCCGAGCGGCATGCCGCCGATGGCGCCCGTGTCCTCGACGCTTCATCCGTCCCCGGCAGATCAGTCGACCCGGGCCTACATCGACTCGCTCAGTGACGAGCTGCTGCTGCACTTCATCAACACCCGTGCCCACACCGCGACGCTAACAGACTACGCATATCTATATGCGAAGTGTCGGGCCGCACGGCTAAGTGATGGTGACTGCCAGAGCTATATGGGGCTCAAAGACTGGAGCGACCTGGATGGTCCAGTAGGGACGCTTCTTGTCGCGCCCGTCGCGGCGGTGACCATGGCAGAGGCGCCGGTAATCCTGGCCGAAGTCGCGGCGGGCTTGAAGACACTGAAGGACCAGATCCAGAGCTTGATTCAACCGCAGCTACCGAGCAGCGAATATACAATCACCGCCCACGCTCTCGATCGAATTACTGAGCGGGTCGGTGGCTCGCTCGAGACCGTGGCCACTGCGATCGATAAAGGACAGAGGTTCGTCTACTGGCATGAAGGTGTCTGGAAGACCGGGTTTTTCGACCCTGCGTCCCGAGTCTTTGTGGGTACTTACGGGAACCAGGTGCTGACGGTGATCGACAATGTATCGGACAACTACATCACAAATCTGCAGGCTGCCAGGCCGTGAGGTTCACCTTCGACCGCCCATCGGATTCAGCATACCTGGCACTTACCCAACCGAATGAAGCGAGGGTGGTCGCCATGACGTACCCGTGCGATCCAGTCCAAGTTGGGGGAATGATCAACCTGGATTTCGACTCCGAGGGTCGGTTGATCGGCGTCGAGATTCTTGGTGCGACGAGTAAGCTCCGACCGAGCTTCATCAGCGCGCTCGACTCAGACGCGATCAATGCCACGAATCAAACGGATCATCATCCGACGACGGACCCGTAACGGGAGCATCTCGGCGGTTACCTCCAACGTGCGTGGTCGGAGGTCACGTCCAGCTGCAGCTCCTCAGGTGTCCGTGGTGGTGCCGCCGACGACCCGGGTCTTGTTGCGCCCGAGGGCATCGAAGGTGAACGTCGCGGCCAACCCCGCGGCCGGATCGACGTGATCGTAGGCCTCTGGCACCTGACGCCACGGGACCGCCAGCTCGGCGGAAGGTCTGTTGCGGCCGCAGCCGCCTAGGGGTTTCCAGCGTGGCGATCACGACCACGATGCGTGCTTCTTGACGAGTTAGCCAACCGCTCTGGGCTCAGGATACCGGGGCTGCCAGCTCAGTTGCCTTTGCCGTGTGACAGTCGCTGGACTGCCGGCCCAAAATAGGACTGATCCTCGGGTAGACAGACGAAGCTCCGCTTGAGCCACCCCATGAGCGATTTCGCGAACCGCGAGAATCGTTCGTCGAACGGCGTCCACTCCCCTCCGACCCAACGGCCGTCGGCGTAGAACTGCCGCCGTGGCGAGGGAGCGTCAGGCTGAAACGCCCGCACGATCTCGAGCACGGGCGAGTCCGTGTGGTCGATCACGAAGTAGCCTTGAGACTCGACCGCCTTCATCCGAACATCGGGGACGAGCTCAGGCAGAGTCGCGTAGATCATGGGCTCAGACGCCTCCGTTGCGCCGATGGTGAGGACGACCCGCGGCACATTCGACGGGTGGTAGTAGGCGAGGAGACAACCACCGCGCTCGAGGATCGCGCTCTCGATCAGTACGAGATCGGCCGGCAGTGTCCTGAAGCGGACTTGGTGACTCATGCTCGAACCCTACCGGTATGGCCAGAACACGTACTGCACGAATTCGCCCAATACCGTCCTAATGTCATCGAACGCTGCCAGCTCTCCGGCCACAGGAAGGCCCCCAGCAGTTTGAACACCAGCCTGCTGGCCCTTCCGCCGGGAAGCCTACGGGTCTCGAATCTCCGATCCGCATCGGGGCTCCCTGGCGGAACCAAGCTCGGAGTCCCGACTTGGCAGCGGCGCGTCTTCCTCGACCTAACGAATGACACACCACCGACTGTGCCCCAGTCGCCAACCGGTCGGGGCATGGCTAACACGGTCGCAACTTGTCGAATACCTACTCGGAGCTGCTCGCGCCTGCGGCAACAGACTTCAGCAAGCGAATAGGCTCCGACTCCGAATGGACCGTGGATCAGAATGAGGTACAGACCACCAGCAATTCCAAAGACGCTCACCGGTACGACAATCCAGAAAAGAACCCAATCCCATGTTGTTGGGCGTGCGACCTGGGTCTCGCCAACAGATGACAGACCCGTCAGTCCGCACTGACCGGATGAGGTTCCGTTCTCAATCGCCAGCACAGCCCGCGGGCACGCTCACCCGATAGCACAAACGCGCACGCCGCGGTCAAGGCAAGATCTAAGTCGACTAGGGCGTCAGCGTCGAACCACGCTTCCTGACCGCCGACCGTCAGAGCGATCTGCTCATCCGCCTTCGTTGCCGAACACATACGGAGATCGAAGATTTGGTCGGATTCGTCGGACCACCAAGTTAGATATCTTCCCTGTGTTCCCCCTGCGACCGCGAACTGTCGGCCTTGACCTTGTATGAGCAGCGTTGATCGTTCGAGTCCATCCAATGCCCTGAGGGCCAGGTCCACCTGGGCCCAATCGGTAACCGCGAGCCGCGAGGAGTCGGTAATTAACGTCTCGGCGAAGTTCACGGATGCTTCATACCTCCGCCGCCTCCCATCCGCGGTACGCCCACCCCTCCGCCAGATCTCGGTGTAATCACTTCTGGGTCGAAGATTTCCGGTGCGTTGACAGGGTCTCTCAGTTCCAACGGCACCTCGTCGATCACGGGTGTGGTCATTGTTGTGATGCTTACCCCGTTGAGGCTTCGAGTAAACGTTGTTGTGACGATAGACCCGTCGCCGGCAGCCGACGGCAACGCACGATCAGAGCGTCCAGTTCGAGGGCCTTGACGGCGGGCGACAGACCCCCGTTGGAGCAGAAACCGCAGAGCGGCCTGTCGACTGTCAATACCCCAGTCCCTCCGCGAACTCCTTGCACGTACGCTTGGCTCAGGACATCTCCCTCAGCATGAACCTCTGTCACCGCATTGAACCCGATCGTGGTCTCGATCGATTCGTTCCTTGCTGACCGTCGAACGAGCGTCCCCCAACCTCGAGCTTGGCCGCGACTCCGGTCGAGGTTAGGCCCTCTGGGACAAGGCCATCGGCTTCCGGAGGATCGGTTCGCCGCCTGTAGACGGCCAGCTGGGCAAAGTGGCTCTCTGATTCCGCACGCCTCGAGAAGCGCAACAGCTCCGCCCACTCCGGCTCAGGCCAAGGCCGAGATTCGGGGCGGTGCCTGCCCGATGCCGTCTGCGTAGTCGTCGGCGTTTGCCTTCCCTTTGGGTTGTAGGTCGTGGACGTCCCGTGGTGGTGGACCGTGGTCGAGCCATCCGCGTTGGGGACGATCACGTTCCTGCCGGCATGGCGCTTCCGGCCTGGGTCGCAACCCGCATGTCCCGTCGGGTCGATCAGCGTGGCCGGGTTGGCCTCGGCGTACAGGAAGCGGTTCATCGACAGCGGGTCCTGGGCCGAGCCTGCGACCGAGTCGAGGCTCGTCCAGCTGCCGAGGCTCGGGGCATACATCCGGGCGCCGATGTCGTAGAGCGGCTCGGAGCCCGAAGCGACATCGAGGGCGCCCTGGAACTTCCACGGTGAGCCGAAGCTACCGTCGGTATCGACCGTCACCCCGTAGGCCGTCGTAGCGGAGGCATCGCTGACCGCGCTCGTCGCGGAGTTCTGAGCGCGGCGACATCGCCATGCAGGTCGAACAGGAGTCAGCCGACCTGGTCGGCTCGTCTGGTTCCTGGCCGCGAGGCGGCTGCCGTCGGGTACGGCGCGACGATCGATGGTCGAGGTCATCCCGCCGCTCGGATGCGCACGACCTCCGACGACGGTCTCGCTCGTAGCGAGATAGGCGTCGGGGCCGGTGGGCGACGGCGTCACGCCGACGACCCGCGTCCTTATTCGCCCGAGGGCGTCGAAGCTGAACGTGGCGGCCGATCGCGGCGGGCTTCGACGCGCCGATCGAGGCGAGTCGGCGGCCCAGGTCGTAGGCGCAGGGTCGTGACCGGCGGCGCCCGTCTCGGCGTTCTTGGTGAGGTTGCCTCGGCGTCGTCGGCGAAGGACGGTCCGGGTGCCGTGGTCTAGTTGATCGGCTGGTCGGTGCGGTCGAACGCGTAGGTGAAGGTCCGGACGGGGTCGTCCTTGTTGATCCGGTTGCCGTCGCGGTCGTACGGTAGGCGCAGGTGTCCCCGGCGCCGGTCGAGCCCGCGAGCCCGATCGAGCTCGTCGTAGTGTAGGTGTGGGTGCCCGCCGGCGTCGCCGTTGCTGGCCACGGCGTGGCCAAGCTCCGCGACTCGCTCTTCACGTTCCCGGCCCGGTCGTAGGTCTGGCTGATCGCGCTGGCACCGGCGACGGTGAAGCTGATCGCGGTCGGTGCTTCTAAGCCACCCGACTCATAGACAATCTCGCTCGTGTCGAGGGCGGTCTGGGGTCACGTTGACCGGGGCGATCTGGGTGGTCGGCCGGCCGAGCATTCGACGCTCGCCGGAGGACTGTGCCGGCGCGTTCCACGATGTACGAGCGGTTGCGCGCTCGGTCATTGGATCGGGAACGCTCAGCCGCGTGGAAGACCACCGGGCCGATTGCAACGGTCGTTTGGCTGGCCGACTGGACCACGAGCATGTACTTGAGGGCGGGCGGCGGGACGATTGGTGCCGTCGCGCATCCGACGTCCAGCGGGTGCCTTGATCGACGCCGTCCGCAACGCGAATCGACCTCTCTTCGTTCGTGGCAGGGATGTGCATGAGTTCGGGCTTTACGTCCACGACGGCGAGGGTTAGAGACTCTGGTCAATGGCCTCCCGAATGGATTTCGCTAACTCGACGTGATTGGGATGGTTCAAGTGGACCTCCGCGTCCGGAATGACCGTGAAGTCGTAACCATCTCGCCGAGAGGGCTTGACAACGAGCATGCCAGTTCTTCGACAACGGCGACCCATCTGGCCCCGATGTAGAAGGCCCGTTGAGATGAGACACGTGACCCATCAAGTAGCAACTTCGTGACCGCCTTCAGATCTTGGGGCCGCTCGACGTCCACGTGCGACTCACCGAGCGCCGCTTGAACGACGTCCAACAGGGTGCCATCGGCGACTTCTCCCGGCAGGCGTACGACCGGTTCGGTGGCTATCCACAGATAGTCAAGGGTTCGGGAACTCGGCCAAACGACCAAATCTCCACCGGCGAGCACCTGGATGTTCGCTCGTCGCTTGCTCATGGGATCACGAAGTACTGGACTGTGACAGGGTTCTTCTCGAGCTGGGCACCGTAGTCCATAGCCTCTAGCGATGCCTGCGCCTGACTCTCTGTCAAGGGCATGTTCGGAATCCCAACCCTGGACAGACCCCCGCGGATTCGCCTTCTGACGACGGACCCGTATCGGGCGCGTAGTCGGGTGGTTGCGTCCAAGCGGCTCCGTGCTGAGCACTGTTGTCCAGCGACTTCTGCACAGCGGACGCCAAGGGACCGTCGAGGGGCACCGCCGGATCATCGTCGGACCGGCGGTCCCGAGCCTCGATGGACGCGCTAACGTCTCACTCCGGAGCCGGATGCAGGTTGAGCTCCTGGGCTGCCGAACCTGGCGGACCCGAGTCGTGCTCGCGAATGCGATCTTCGACGACCTCGAGATCTTCCACAATCGCCAGCGACGGCACTCTCGGTTGGGCATGCTCACCCAGTCGAGTTCGAGACTCGCCATCAGACCGAGACGGTGGCCTTGATCGATCCCCTACGACCCTGGGAGGCCAGTCCTCGTCGAATATACAAGATCCATTTGCGAGAACCAATGAGGGGGTTCCCCGATCAAGTGTCTCCTCATCGGCAGTCAAATAATCGGGCGGGGCCGTGTTCGGCGACGCAACGTTGCCCGCGAGAAATTCCGCCGAGCTAGCGTCCATGGTGAGGAGCGCCTGAGGCGCAAACATCGCGTGCACCGACCAACTATTCGCTGAGAGCGTTGGTTCCCACCCTAAGACGGACCACCATGTCCTTGGCCCGCGGGGGTCACCGTCCCAGGAGAGGTTTCGGATCCCGTGGGCGATGACAACCGCGGTGTTCGCTGCAACCACCTGGAGCGCACCCCGACAATCGAAGAGGAGCCACGCTACAGATCTGATCACGTCAAGTTGAACCTGGACAACTGCCGCTCCTGCTAGGGAACCCGTTTCCGCCAACGCGTTGATCTCGGGTGCGGTGGCGGGCGCCAGTGGCCGTCGGGACCTGATGAGCTCCTCAATGGTCATGGCAAAGGATAGTGCCTCCACAGATCTGTTCGCGATAGGGGCTCGCGTTGTACGGGTTGATAGGCTGGCCGATGGCACTCGTGTAAGTCACGTAGCCAGACGGATACTGATAGGGGCCCTTCACGACTGGGTCCATTATCCTTACGTCCGCCGCATTGCCGCTCAGTCCATTGCCACCGCGACCGCCAACGAATTGGAATCCCTTGCCATTGGCGGTCAGTGTCGGCCCCATCGCCCCACTTGGAACTACGATCGCGGTGCCTCCTTGCGTGACCACGAAGTCCGGGCCGGTCTGTCCTCCGTTGGCGGACGAACTGTCGGGTCGGTCACCCGAGTTCGGCGCTTCCAGTGGCGATTCTCTGGCCATATCACCCCGCTGCGGAATGACATTTCGGTGCCGACGC
>CAWAHN010000013.1:0-87835 GCA_963781845.1 uncultured Chloroflexia bacterium
TCGAGCCGCTGTTCGCGGGCGAGATCCGAGCTGGCGAGGCCACCGAGCTGGTCCGCCTCAGAGGAGCGGCTGGAAGCGGCGGCGTCCGATGGCCCCTCGGCGAGTGACCCCGCTTGACATCCGAACCACTCCAAGGTTAGCTGACCGATGAGGATCGGCGAACTTGCGGAAGCCGTCGGCGTCTCGACCGATACGGTGCGCTTCTATGAGCGATCCGGGTGGCTCCCTCGAGCGAGCAGGCGTGACAACTCGTACCGGGAGTACGGCCCTGCGGACGTCGAGCACCTGCGATGATCACGGATCTTCGCCGCCTCGATCTCCCGCTGGAAGATGCCGCGCGGATCCGGGTTGGTCCATTCCGGCCACTGCGGGGATTCGACCACGGAGCTGCCCCGGATGATCGAGCTGCGGCGCGCGGAGATCGCCGACCGGATCGCCGGGCTCCAGGCCCTCGACGCTCGACTCGGCGGTCTTGCTCGCTCATTTGGCCGCCCACGCCGGTCGCTCGCCGTCCTCGATGGCCCGTGCTGCGAGGCCGCGAACGCCGTGGTCGGAGCCGCCGAGGGCGGGTGTCCGTGTTGTGCTCCGGAGCCTGCGGTCACCCACTAGGGTCCCGAGTCCGGTCGTGCCCTATTGGACGGCACAGGTCGCCGGAGCGATCACCGCTGCCGTGGTTCTCCGGCTGGCTTGGAGGATGTGCCCCTCGGTGTCACCCAGCCGTCTGGCGGCGACGCGCAGGCACTCGACTGGGAGGCCGTCCTGACGTTCTTCCGGATCTGGTGATCGTCGCGGTCGCCGCTGACACGCGGGCCGTCGGTCAGGCCGCGGCGATCGCGATCACGGTGCCATCGCGCTCGGAGCGCTGGTCAGCGGGCCGGTCAGTGGCGCTTCGATGAACCCAGCTCGCTCCATCGGCCAGCCGTCGTCGGCGGCGACCTCTCGTACCTGTCGATCTACCTCGTCACGCCACCGATCGGGGCCGTCGCCGCGGCGCTCGTCTACCGCTATCTCCGGCCGATCGCCTGACTCCTCGGCTCCCTGTCGTGCCGTCGGGCCTGCGTCAAGGGGCCGAACGCCACATGCGGTACAACACCCGTTGGTGTGATGTTCATCGCGTGATGAGACATTCCCTTCCAGCCGGGCAGGCGGCGTGATGTCCGCACGCGTGGAGCTGCCGGTCCTGCCGGAGCTGCGCCTCCAGGTCGCGCCGCCTGAGGTCGCTGACGTGGCCGCGACGGCCGCGCTCCTCGGCGATCCCATCCGGGCCGGCATCATCGCCATCCTCGGTTCCGGGCCGCACTGCGTGTGCGAGATGGCGGCGGCCCTGGGCGAGCGCCAGAACAACGTCAGCAACCACCTCGCCAAGCTGCGGCGGGCGGGTCTCGTCCGGGCCAGCCGGCACATGGTGGATGCGCGCTGGGTCTACTACGAGCGCGACGAGGTCGCCTGCGCGGCGGCCCTCGCGTCCTTCCACCGACTCCTCCGATGACCACCCTCGCAGCCCGCAGGACCCATCTGCCGTTCTGGCCGATGGTCGGCCTGGCGGTCTCGGCCTGGCTGATCGCCTGGTTCATCACATTGCCGCTGGCGAACTGGGTCGCCTACGACCTACTCGGCCTGCAGGAGGGCTCGCAGCTCGGCGATGCGATCGCCTTCTTCCTGTACGACGTGCCCAAGGTCCTGCTGCTCCTGACCGGGATCGTGACGCTCGTCTCGTTCCTGCGCTCGTACGTGTCGCCCGAGCGCGTCCGGTCGGCGCTCGCCGGTCGGGGAGTGCTGCCCGGGACGATGGCCGCTGCGGGGTTCGGGGTGGTGACCCCGTTCTGCTCCTGTTCGGCGGTGCCACTGTTCATCGGTTTCGTCGAGGTCGGCGTCCCGCTCGGCGTCACGTTCGCGTTCCTTATCGCCTCGCCGATGGTCAACGAGATCGCGATCGTGCTGTTGTGGGGTCTGTTCGGTCCGGCCGTCACCCTGATGTACATCGCCGCCGGGCTTGTCGTTGCGATCGTGGCGGGCCTGATCATCGGGCGCCTCCATCTGGAGCGCTACGTGGAGCCGTACGTCTGGGAGATCAAGTCGGGTGGCGCGACGGCCATCGAGATGAAGTTGACCCTCGAGGACCGGATGCGCGACGCCTGGATCTCCACCCGAAGTCTCGTCTGGAAGGTGCTGCCGTACGTGCTGATCGGCATCGGCATCGGTGCCGTCATCCACGGCTTCGTCCCGACCGACCTCGTTGTGTCGATCGGCGGCAGCGGCAACCCCCTCGCGGTCCCGGCGCTCGTCCTGCTCGGCGTCCCGCTGTACAGCAACGCCGCGGGCACCATCCCGATCATCGAGGTGCTCATCGCCAAGGGCCTGCCGATGGGCTCGGCCCTCGCGTTCATGATGGCCATCACGGCCCTGTCGTTCCCCGAGATGGTCATCCTCCGGCGGGTCATGAAGCCGCAGCTCATCGCGGTCTTCGCCGGCGTCGTCGCCGCCGGGATCCTGTTCGTCGGCTACCTGTTCAACGCCCTGTACGCCTGAAGGAGGACGCCATGCGCGTCATCGAAGTGCTCGGTCCCGGCTGCCAGAAGTGCCAGTACACGGAGAACGTCGTCCGCGAGGTCGTGGCTGCCGCCGGCATCGACGCCGAGATCCGGCACGTGACGGACTACGGCGAGATCGCCTCGCGTGGCGTCATGTCGACGCCAGGGCTCGTCATCGATGGCACGGTCGTGCTTACCGGCCGGGTCCCGACGCGCGAGCAGGTCGCCGGCTTGTTGGGCGTCGCGTTCGCGTGGGCCTCGGCCGAAGGCGCTTCGCTCGACGATGCGCACGCATCGTGATCGCGCCCAGCCGAGCGTCGTCTCCGGTCATCGCATGGGTCCGTCGGATCTTCTCGCAGCCGACCCACGAGTCGCGACAGGTGGCACCCTGCGCCAGTCGTCAGGACGTCGGCGCGCGAAGTGCCTACGCTTTGCGGCGCGGGGGAACGCTCGCCGAGGTCTCACCGGCCGATCAGCGGGTGCCGCAGGACGGGTGGCGCTGAGTCAGACTTGACGCCGCAGTCCGTGCAGCCAGGAAAGGGTCAGATCCGTGGCGAAGAAGAAGGACAGGAAGGCCAAGAAGGCCGAGGCCGGGTCGGACGACGCGACCACCCCGTCGGCGGAGTCCAAGGCCGAGACGAAGATGAAGACCAGGGAATACGAGCGCGAGATGCGCCGTCTCCACGGCGAGCTCGTGGCGATGCAGGAGTGGGTGAAGGCGACCGGCGCGAAGATCTGCATCGTGTTCGAGGGGCGGGACACCGCCGGGAAGGGAGGCACGATCAAGCGGATCACGGAGCGGGTCAGCCCACGCGTGTTCAAGATCGTGGCCCTGTCGGCGCCGACCGATCGCGAGCGATCACAGATGTACGTCCAGCGCTACGTGCCGCACTTCCCGGCCGCGGGCGAGGTCGTGATCTTCGACCGGAGCTGGTACAACCGCGCCGGCGTCGAGCCGGTGATGGGCTTTTGCACGCCCGAGGTGAGCAAGAAGTTCCTCGAGCAGGTGCCGGCCTTCGAAAAGGCGATGGTCGACAACGGGATCATCCTGCTCAAGTACTGGCTCGAGGTCGGCCCCGATGAGCAGACCCGCCGCCTCGAGGGGCGGATCAACGACCCGCGCAAGATCTGGAAGCTGAGCGACATGGACCTCAAGTCGTACGGCCGCTGGGACGACTACTCGCGGGCCCGGGACGCCATGTTCGAGGCGACCGACACGCCGTGGGCACCCTGGTACATCGCCCGCACGGACGACAAGAAGCGGGGACGGCTGAACATCATCAGCCACCTGCTGAGCCAGGTGCCCTACGAGCCGCTCGAGCATCGGGACATCAAGCTCCCGAAGCGCAAGGTGACGGCCGAGTCCGCCGTGCCGGATCTGCAGTTGAAGTACATCCCGACGCCGTTCTGACCTGCGCGATCGGGCAGACCCGGACCGCGCGGGACCCGGGACCGCGCGCCCCGAGCGGAGTGGGTCTGCGCGCCGGGACGCGTCTCCGGGCGAGCCTACCGACCGAGTTCAGCCATAGCGATAGGACGAGCGCTGGAGCTCGTAGCTGTCGGGGCCGAACGCCGTGCGTCAAGGTCTGGACGACGATCCCGACGCCGGCGAGCACGACGAACACGATCAGGTAGAACCAGCTGTCCTTGATCAGGGACCCGACGACCGTCCAATGGATCGAGTCGTCGGGCATCTTGCCGATCAGGATGAACCAGCCAGCCAGGATCGTGGCTGCCCCGCCGAGGCTGGTCAGCAGGACGACCAGGTACTTGGGAACGTTCAGGATCAGGACCGCCCCCGCCACGACGACCGCGCAGACCAGCCCGATGACGAACGCGACCGCACCGTATTCGTTCCCGATGAGGCCCCACGCTGCGGTACCGATCGCGTATCCGACCGCCCCGGCCATCACGGCGATGGCCACGTAGAAGTACAGGTAGGCGAAGATCGCGAAGACGACCGCCACGACGAAGCCGACGACCCAGCTGGTCACGGTGGCGAACGTCCCGTCGCCGAAGAGCGCACTGATCGCATCCGTCCCGGCGTTGAAGCCGACGACGAATCCCCAGATCGGGAGCAGGATCAGGAAGAACCGCCACCCGCCGAGGCAGAACGCGGCGCCGATCAGCAGCGCCAGGATCGCGATGATGAACTGCATGTCGCCCTCTCTCCGTCTCGCCGCCCTGTTTCGCTTGCACCGTCGGGCGACACCCGGATACTAGGTCCTGCCGGCGACGCTGGTAAGGCCCCAGCGCTCGGCGGAGATCGGTGGGAGGTCCGGACCACGGGCCCCGACCGACGGACCGCGTCAGCTTCGGGCGCGTTCGTTGCGAGCGGCCGACTCGGCGACGGCCGCGATCCGCGCGGCGCGAGTCACGGGCTTCAGCGCGAGTGCGATCCAGGCGAGCTGCATCTTCCGCGCCGACGGCGGGAACGCGGCGAAATTGACCGCCGCCGTCGGTCGGGCGTCGAGCGCGATGGACAGGTCCTTGGGCACCTCCAGGCGCTCGGGGCCGTCCAGGACCTCCCACGATCCATTCGCCTTGGCGCGTTCGATCGCGGCGTGGCCGGCCGGAGCCATTCGGTCGGCGGCGATCAGCCGTTCGACCCGCGCCTTGTTGGTCGCGGCCCAGGCGCTACGCGGCTTGCGTGGCGCGAAGTAGAGCTTGCCCCGTTCGTCGTCGACCCGGCCACCGGTGCTGTCGACCCAACCGAAGCACAGGGCTTCCTCGACTGCCGCCTCGTAGTCGAGGCCGACCCGGCCGGACTGCCGTCGCCAGGTCACCAGCCAGGCACCGCCCGCGGTCGCGTGGTTCGCCTCCAGCCATGCGCGCCACGTGGCGCGATCGTCGGCGTGGACGTGCGGGGCCTCTTCGTGGGCTGACACGCCCCCGAGTCTAGCCGCGCCTCCGTTGCGTTTCCGACCGGGCGATCAGCTCGTCGGGACGAGGTCGGCTACGAGTCGAGCCCCCCACTCCGAGGCGCGTTCCGCCTCGCCGGTGACGAGCTTGCTCTGCTTGTCCACGAGGAAGCTCTCCGGCTTGGCGACGAGCTTGAAGCCGTGATGGCGGAGTCCGCTCGCGATGCCGCCCGAGGCTCGGCCGGTGATGATGGCGGGGGCGTCGATCCGGGTGTCGAACGCGGCGCCGCGCTTGTGATCGACCTTGCCGAGCGAGCCGAGCCAATCACGGACGCCGGGGCCTTCGGCGTCGGGGTCGAGGGACAGCTCGCTGCCGGGCTGGGCAGCCCGTTCGATGGCGCTCTTGCGGGTCGACGCGCGCGTCAGGCCGTGGACATGGGTCGGTGCACCGACGACGACGAGGTCGGCCCACGCCACCGCGTCGTCCGTGGCCTCGTGGACGGGCACGACCCGGACCTCGCCCAGCGGCCGCAGGCCACCGGCGATCCCTTCGGCGACCGCATGGGTATTGCCGTACATGGATTCGTAGACGATCAGCGCATGCATCGATCCGGCCCTCCTGTGGCTTGCGAGACGAGATTGCCTCGCGCTCCGTGCGGCCGCCTAGGGCCGAACGTCCCGAACGAGAACGACTAGATCCAGCGGCGGATCCGTGCGTACACGACGACCAGGATCGCCAAGACCCCGATGAGAAGGACGACGAACCAGAAGCTGCGCGGATCGTCCTTCGGGAGGGGCACGTCGACGTTCATCCCGAGCAAGCCGGCGATCAATGAACCCGGCAGCAGGAGGACGGTGGCCAGGGCGAGGATCTTCATGGTCTCGTTGGTTCGCTGAGCGGTCCGTGTCATGAACACGTCGAACGACCCCAGGAGCAGGTCGCGGCTGTCCTCGACCGTGCGCAGGGCTCCCTCGAACCGGTCTGCGACCGCCTTGAATCCATCCGCGTCGTGGAGCGTGGTCACGGCGCTGAAGTCGGCCGCGCCGAACGCAGCGAACACCTCGCGCTGGTCGCTGAGCACGCGGCGCAGGCGGGCGATGCGACGTCGAAGCGCGACCAGGTCACGGAGGACGTCCTCATGCGGGTCTGGGCTCAGGGCCCGGCCATCCAGCTTGTCGACGACCTCCTCGATCGAGTCCACTGCCTGGAAGTAGCTCGTCACCCCGGCGTCGACGACCGACCGAACGAAGGCGGCGGCGTTGATCGCACCGACGGTGGTGTCCGACTCGATCCGCTCGTCGAGCTTCTTGACCAGGTCGACCGCCTCGAGGTGGCTCGACAGGACGACGTCGTCCGCGGCGAGCAGGTCGAGCCAGCGGGGAGTCTCACTGGGATCGTGGTCGGCCTCGGTCGCGATCCGAATGTGGAAGTACGGCCCATGGAGGGCGATGTGGGGGCCGTTCGCCGGCCGCGTGAGCGCGTCGCGGGTGGTGTCCGTGAGGTGCATCCGGCGGGCGATCGCCTTGGCCCGATCGGGATCGAGTGCGCCCTCGACGTCGATCCACAGGAGCTGGCGATCGGTCAGCCGACGACGGAGGGCCGTCGCAAGCTCAAGCTCGCGATCGGTCTTGTCGGCGTCGAACAGCCGAACGCTGATCTTCGCGTCGGCAGGCTTCGGGCCGGTCTTCGTCGGATCCGTGGCCATGGTCGGCTGCTCGCGGCTGCGGGGGATGAGGGGGTCCGGGCTTGAGGGAGAAGCCCGGACCCAGGTCAACGCTCTCGATGTGGGCCTCGAGGGCCGTCGCCACCGTGAACGCTAGAGGTCCGGGCGAGCGCCGTCGCGATCGCAGGGCGGTCATCTGTTGCAGCCGCGTGACAGAATCGCCCACGGCGCACGCCTTGACGAGTCCAGTCGAGGCGGGGACTCGCGACCCGGACACAGGGCGATCGTGGGGATCCCGGATACGGCAACAGCCCGGGGGCACCCGGGCTGTCACCGTTGCGAGGGCGACCGAGGTCAGACTCGGCCGCTGCCGACCCGGCGGGACCCAGTGAGCATCCCGACGACCACGACCACGATGATCGCGCCGATCACCGAGATCACGATCGTGCTCAGGTCGATCGGACCCTGGATCGGGTCCTTGACGTTGAACAGGACTCCGGCGAGGAAGCCGCCGACGAGAGCACCGACGATGCCGAGCGCGATGTGGCCGATGATGCCGAGGCCCTCGTCACCCTTGACGAGGAACCCGGCCAGATAGCCGGCGATCGCGCCCAGCACGACCCATGCGATGAGATTCATTGCGTAACCCTCCGTCCTTTCCCAGATGGGATGGTGCTGGAAGCCTGCAGGCACGGCCGTTGCGCGCGTCGACGGCGCGCGACGGGAGTCGTTGCGAACGCATGTCGAACGGGCTCGATTCAGCGATCGCGCGGCCGCTGCGCCTTGGTTTCACCGGCTTCGCTGCGCTGCTTGTTGACGGTCCGGGCAGCGATCTCCTCGGCGCGATCCTCCGACCGTCCCTGCTCGCGCTCGCTGTCCTTGATGTGCTCATACTGCCGTTCGCGTTTCGCGGACCAGGTCTTCTGGGGCATGCGAACACCTCCTTCGCGCTCGAGCCTACGAAGTCGGGCGTGCACCGGCATGTGCGTCGCGCCTTCGGGCGTTGCATCGACCCGACTGCTCACGCTTGTCATCCCGGCGCAACGGAATCGCGATCGACGACGGCGGCCCGGAGAGCCCGCGGGCGGAGACTCGAGCGATGGCATCCGATCTAAGCCCGGTCGCGTCGTGGCCACGGCGGTTGTCGACCGAGGCATTCGGCACGTTCGCGCTGGTGTTCGTCGCCGCAGGGGCGGACACGATGGCCCTGGTGAGCGACGGCGCCGTCTCGGTGGCGGCTCGTGCCGTGGCTCCGGCGTTGGTCGTGGCGGCCATGATCTACGCGGTCGGTGACGTCTCAGGCGCCCACTTCAACCCGGTCGTCAGCCTCGCCTTCACCCTGAAACGACTGTTCCCTGCCCGGCGGCTCGCTCCGTACTGGCTGGCCCAGCTCACCGGCGCGATCGTGGCTGCCCTGGTCCTGCGGATGTTGTTCGGCGATGCCGTCGCTGCCGGGGTCAGCACGCCAAAGGTCGAACCGGCCATCGCCGTCGCGCTCGAAGCGATCCTGACCGTGCTGCTGGTCACGGTCGTCCTGGGGACCGCCGACCGTGCACGGGTCGTCGGACCGAACGCCGCCATCGCGGTCGGAGCGACGATCGCGATGTGCGGCCTGATCGCGCTCCCCATCGACGGCGCATCGATGAACCCCGCCCGGTCGCTCGGCCCGGCGATCGTGACGGGCCGGCTCGGCGGCATCTGGATCTACCTGGTGGGACCGACGCTCGGAGCCGCCCTGGCCGTCATTGTGATCGAGCTGGTGCACGGGCATTCCCGCGACGGGTCCGAGTCCAGACGAGCCGCCCAGGGGGAACCCGGCACGGAGTGAGCGTCAGGCGTCGGATCGACCGGTCGGCCGACGCGATCCTTCGCCGGGATCAGGCGGCTCGTTCCGAGGTTCGGTATCGCCGTCGTCCACGGTCTTGGGAACATCGGACGGCGGCCGTAGGCGCCGGGCCGGGGTCTCGGCCGCGGAGTTCGGCGTCGCCGTGCGCTTCCGGAGGCTCAGCAAGCCCACGATCAGACCACCACGACCCGGGCCGTCGCGCGCTCCGCGACGTCATCGGCTGGCGCGGTCGTGCCGTTGACCAGTGCGTCCAGGCCGGTCAGCTCTTCCAGGTCGTGCGGGACGACGACCGTCCCGGCACCCTGACGCGTGGCGTAGTCGGCCAAGGCGCCTGGGCCGTGGTCGGAGGGGAGCCAGCCGAAGGCGTCGACCCCGGCGGCTCGAGCCTCGCGAACCTGTCGGGCGATCTCCGAGCGGCCGACGCCGTCGAGCTCCTCGGGATCGAGTCGATCGGGAAAGCGACTGTCCCAGCCGTCGCTCGACCACCAGGTCGGCAGCGGTTCACCAAAGAGGGAAGGAGCATCCCAGTCGTAGAGCACGAGAGTGCGTGTTCCGTGCCGGGCCAGCTCGATCGCCCGGCGTCGGGCGTCCTTGAATCGGTCGTCTTCCGCCGTGATCGCGATGATCGAGTCTGGAGCTGGCGTGTGGATCGGCATCGACCAACCATCACGCCGCCCTGATTGCAGGCGGGCACCCCGACCGGGCGGAGCCATCTCAGAATCGTCGCGACCCCCGACTGTCTGAGCCAGCCTTGTCGTCCTCCGGCTCACCGTCGCGTCGGGCACGGCACGAGCAACGCCGCTCAAATGGTCGCGACGGCATCGTCGACCGTGCGGCCAGTCGGCCGACCGAATCGAAGTCGGAGAGGAGCGCCGGACCCCGGCGCCGCGAGGGACCTGCAATCCGGACGCGGACGCGAGACGGGCGGGCGCAACCCGGGAACGGCCATGGTTGGACGACCGACGACCCCGGACGTCCCGGGCAACAACCAGGAGTGTCGATCTCATGGACAACCTCAAGCAGCCGTACCGCGACGTCGAGCAGGAAACGAAGAAGACCCAGCGCGACATCGACGGCCACGATCTCGGCGATGACATCGGGAACGCCGGCGACGAAGTCCGCAAGGACCTCGGCAATGCAGGCGACACCGTGCGTCGCGAGACGGAGCGCACGATCGACGAGGTCGGACGACCTGATCCGGCCGACCGCCCCCGCTCGACCGTTCCGGCAACCAGCGAGCGCTGAGCGTGATCTCCAAGTGGCCGCCCGGTCCTTGACGAGCGGGCGGCCACTCTTCCCTGCAACGGGCGAGCCACGTCGCCGTCATGGAGCCGACTGCGCGTCCGCCCCGAACCCAGGAGGTTGTCATGGGCCAGATCAAGGTCGTCGAGGGCCCGGTGGGTTGGGCGAAACTGCGCCAGCCCGCCGAGGTCGAGGCCGATCAGGTCAGGGCCGACCTTGACGCGCGGCCCCAGCTCTACGCGCGGCCCCAGATTGCAGGCCCAGGCGAGCCCGGGAGTACCGACGAGCGTGAGGCACCGATGCCCAGGGGCTTCGAGGCGATCAAGACCATCACCATCAACGCGTCCCGGGCTGACGTCTGGGATGCCCTCACCGACCCAGACAAGATCGCGAGATGGCTTCACGGCACCACGGTCTCGACGGACTGGTTCGTGGGCAGCCCCATCACCTGGAGCGGCGAGTGGGACGGGAAACGTTACGTCGACAAGGGCACCGTGCTCGAATTCGACCCTGAGATCCGCTTGCGCACGACGCATTGGAGCCCGCTGGGCGGATCTGAGGACAGGCCGGAGAACTACCACACGGTCACGTACGACCTCGCCGGTCACGACCAGCAGACCCTGTTGACCCTGACGCAGGACAACAACGCCAGTCAGGCGGAGGCCGACGAGATGGCCGACGCGAACTGGGGCCCGGTCCTGGTACAGCTGAAGGCAACGGCTGAGCGAGCCTAGATCCGTGACGGGCCGATGCGGCCGGCTGTCAAGGCTCCGGGCCTACGGGCGCCCGGTGTTCCTCCTGGCGGCGGCACGGTCCACCGCCGACTTGTACTCGAGGTGGGCGCCAGCCTCGCTCACCTCATCCATGGCGACCTCCGCGTCCGCGTCGGCCAGATCGGCGCGCGTGGCATCGATCATGACCCGGGCCGCGAGTGCCGTCTTCGTGGCACTCGCCTCCGCCAGGTTCGCCGAGGCCAGAGCGGCCTTGGCGGCCTTGGCCGTCGCGTTCGCGGCATCGGCGGCCTGCTGCGCCGCGTCGACCGCGGCCTGAGCTGCGACACGACCCCGACGGGAGACCGCAAGGGCCTGCTCGGCGCTGCGCCACTGCTGAAGCGCCGCCGCCGTCGTCTGCAGGGGTTCGTCGCTCTGTCGCATCGGGAGGCCTCCGTAGCGCGCCGAACGTCGAAGGTCAGGATAGCGCCGCGCGGTCAGTCGCGCGGGCACGGCCACCTCGGACCGAACGACCGCTCACCGGGCCCGGGAGGAGGGACTCGGGCGCGTGGCAGCACGATGGATGACCCGGCGCCGCGCTCGTCGGCCGACCCAGATCGCCGCCCAACCGAGCGGGCCGAGGCGACCCGGCAGGAAGAGCATCCCGGCCTCGGCAAGCTCACGAGTCGCCGGGTGCTCGGCGGCGCTCCGGGCGAGCCTCATCGCTGCGACCGGATCACGCGCGCTTCGCAGCAGGGCAGCGCGGTCCGAGCGAGCCCGTCGCGCGAGGGTCCCGACGGCTCCAGAACGGACGAGCGCGGTGAGCGCACCACGCGTTTCCGGCATCGTGGCGAGGCGAGTGATCCGGATGAACTTCGACATGGTCGGTGACTCCGATCCTGTTTGACGCCATCGACCTGATCGTAGGCAACGTGTGGCCTGCGCCACGCTTCAGTCATCCCGCTCGGCATCGCGCGCGCATCGCGGGTCGAGGTCACGTTGCGGCGGCGACCGACTCTCGCTCGGGCTCGACCGCGGGTCGTTCCGTCTCGCCGAGCGTGGGGCCGTCCGACCCGAGGTCGGCTGAACCACGGTCGGCGGGGGTCGCGGCACGAAGCGATCCGAGCCATCGCCTCAACTCCGCGTGCACGGCGACGGCGCCAACCACCGGAGCGTCGTGGATCGGCAAGTCGACCGGATGGAGCAGGAATGGTCGTCCCTGCCGGCCACCCAAACCACCGTGCGAACCGACGAGATCCTCGTACGACACGACCTCGCCGCTCTCCTGGTCGAATGGACCGATCACCGCCAGGTCACCCGAGTTGGGGAACCGATCCAGGCGGCGCAGGCTCTCCGCGGCGAGCGGGCCGAATGGCTGAAGGGGGTCGACCCCCACGACCTGGCCTGTCTCGAGGTGGTGCTCCCCCGTCGGCCCCAATGCCACGGGCCCGTCGCTCGACGACCGCACCAGGACGACACCGACGCCCGGATGGGCCACCAATCCGGCGATCAGGCCGGGATAACGGACGTCGATCTCCTCTCTGGTGACGCGGCGCTCGGAGTACGTGAGGTACAGGAGTGCCAGGTTTCCCGACGCACAGGCGACAAGCTCTCGACCTTCGAGACTCGGCGCCGGTGCGCGTCGCCGACGGGACGCCCGACGGGCCAAAGCCGGTCGCAGTCCTCGGCCCCGGCCCAGCTCACCGAGGATCATCCGGCCGTCGCCGTGGTCCTCACCGACCTGGGCCAGCGAGACCCAGCTGCCGGTGTCTCCCATCAGTCGCCGAGCGGTGTCCTCCAGGAGCTCGCCATACCGCTGGGAATAAGGCGACCCAAGGCACTGGCCGTGATCCGACAGGACGACGAACCGATAGTGCGTCGGCGTCTCCCTGGCCACCTTGAAGAGGCTCCCGATCGTTCGGTCGAGACCATCCAACGCGTCGACCGCCGCCGGACGTTCGGGGCCGACATGGTGCGCCAGGGCGTCGTACCCGGTGTAGTCCACGTAGATCGACGGAGCTCCGCCGAACATCTCCTCGATGACGAGTGCCGTCGTGAGGTTCCGCAGCGCGACGTTCGTCAAGGCTCGCTCGAGCGCGTAGCGCAGACCCCGCTTGATCCGAGGCTCGACGCCGCGCGCGGTCTGGCGCTCCCGCTGATAGAGCTCCTTGACGATCTCCCCGATGGTCAGCACCGCGAGCCGGATGTAGTTCACCTGGCTGACGAACAGCCCTCGGAGGCGCCGTGGGTCGCCGGGTGCAGGGTCGTCGGCGATCGTCGCCATGGTCAGGTAGCTTCGCGCGGCATCTCCCGTGAGGAGGTTCCCGATGCTCGCCCCATCATCGGCCAGCAGACCTCGGCCGTCCGACTGGCGGGCGAGGATCTCCGTGGCCCCGTCCGGCGTGTTGGCGACGATCAGGGTGTTCGTCCCCTTCTCGAACCATCGAAAGCCCGGCATGTCGTCGTTCTGCCCGTGCAAGATCCCGGCCTGGCTGACCGGAGTCACCGGCGGAACGAGGGTGAACCACGGATCGAGCCGGTAGTCGCCGCTACGCACCAGCCGGTCGAGCGCCGGCATGCGCCCGGCTCGCATCTGGTTTCGGAGGACGGCGAGGCCGAGCCCATCGATCTGGATCATGAGCAGACCGCTCGTCGGAGGGGTCGCCGTGCCGAACGTGCGGGCAGCCAGTCGGCGGACCTGCGCCCCGTGGTACGAGTCATCGTCCGACGCGCGCAGGATCTCCGCGAACAGCGCGTTCAGGATCGTGAGCATCAGGGCATCCCAGATCGCGGCTTCGACGCTGCCCACCCCGACGCCCGGTACAAGCCGTCCGATCGCAAGGACGATGATGATCTCCACCCCGAGCCCCACCAGGGGGACCGTGAACGCAGGCAGTGGTGAGAGACCGAGCAGGAGCGCCGGGCGTACGAGGGCGTTGAGCGCAGTCAAGATCACCGCCGCAAGCAGCAACGGTCCAGGTCCCGCCAGCGTCAGATCGGGCGAGATGGCCGCGATGATCCAGAGTGCGGCGATCGCGCCGAGGTAGGAGAACACGGCGCGCCGGACGAGTGACAGGCGCGTGGATCGCCAATCCCACAGGAGGCGCGCCTGATCGCGGTAGAACCCGGCCCAGTAGGAGGGCCGGCTGCGATCCAGGGTCGACGCGTCGTCTCGGTGGCTCATCGCGCCCGTCGCGACCTGGAGCGGGACCATGGGCGCCGGGCCCATGTCCGCGGGATCGCCTCGAAGGCGACGGCCACGGCGAACAACCACACGAGCCCTGCGGCGAACCCGCCGACGACGTCGCTGACATAGTGATAACCGAGGTAGATCCGACTGAACCCGACAGCTCCGGCGATCGCGACCGCGATCACGACCGCGGCGACGCCGGCCCGTCGGCCATAGCTCACCCAGACGACGAGGGCGATCGCCAGGTACAGCACGAGCGAGTTCATCGAATGGCCGCTCGGGAAGCTGTAGTCGGGCAGGACACGCGCCCAGGGCAGGGCCGGCCGGGGCCGCTCGATGACGAGCTTGAGGATCCCGTCGAGAGCCACACTCCCGGCGACGGCTGCAGCCAGGAACAGTGCCTTCGCCCGCTGACCTCGACCGAGCAGGAGGCCGACAGCGACCGCGAGCACCAGTCCGACGCCCGGCGCGGATCCGAGGTCGGTGAACCCGTTCATCACCGCATCCAGCCACGGCGACGAGATCGCATGGAGGAACGGGTTCGCGAACGCATCGAGCGCGAACGTCTCCTGGGTGTAGATACGATCGGCGAGGAACCCGAAGACGACCAGGGCGACGAGGGCGATGCCGAACCCGATCCCGAGCTCGGCGATGCCGCGCTCGCTCGGTGTCGTGGGTGGTACGACCGCCGGAGGTCCGTTCTCGTCCGATCGATCCGATGGGCGGCCCGCGGGCGCGGAGAGGCCATCGACGTGACGCTCCATCACGACCTCGGGACCATGACGACCAAGGCAGCGGGCCGGATCGCGACATCGACCGGCGTCCGACCGATCACGCTCCCGTCGATGTCCACCGGTCGCGTGGGATCTGATTCGATGCGGAGCTGGTGCGCCTCGGTTCGCGTCACGTGGCCGTCCCGATCGTCGCCGGGCTCCGACTTGCGGAGCGCCTCCCATCCTGCCAGGAGCGCCGATAGCGGACCGGACGCGCGGATCACGAGCAGGTCCAGGTGACCGTCGTCGGGCCGCACGCCGCGGACCTTGAGCCCGGGTGGGAGCCGGCCGAGGTTGGCGACGATGACCTGCGCGGCCTCTGTCGTCGAGTGGATCCCATCGCTGGTGATCTCGTAGGGGACGTTTCCGATGGTTCCCGCCTCGCGCAGCGCGTTGCCGACATAGGCGAGCTTGCCCCAGCGGCCCTTCTGTTCGCTGTCCGTCCGTCCCATCACGCTCGCATCGAACCCGATCCCGCAGGCGACCGTGAAGCTCCGCCGTTTGCCGTCGACCGTGACTTCTCCCACATCGATCCGGCGGCGCCGACCTCTCACCGCGACCCGTGCGGCCTTGTCTCGCCCACTGGGGATCCCGAGGTTCCCGGCCAGCAGGTTTCCCGTGCCGGTCGGGATGACGGCGAGCGCGACATCCGTCCCGGTGAGGGCCGTCGCGACCTGGACGACGGTGCCGTCGCCCCCGACGCAGACCACGACGTCGACGCCCGACCTCGCGGCATGCCTCGCGGCGCGTCTTAGCCGACGCTTCCGCCTGACGACCACAGTCCTGACCTTGACGCGCTCACCCTCCAGCATCCGACCGACGTCCTTGACGACATCGGCGACCGGCCTTCCTTTCCGGAGCCGCCCGACCACGAGCGCTCGTTTGGGGCGATCGTGCGATCGCCGGCCGGCGTCGTGCTTCGACACGGTGCCCTACGCCGACGGCGCCGCGCGCCGCCTCCGGAGGATGTCGGTCGCAAGGGCGAACAGGGCGACGAACCCCAGGCCGGCGAGCAGCCCGGCAAGGACGTCGCTGGGATAGTGAGCGGCGACGGCGACGCGTGCGATCGCGACGAGGACGACGATCAAGGCGAAGACGAGCGGGATCGCGACCCGAGCGGGTCTGGGTAGCGGGCCGTGCCACATCAGGATCGAGATCATCCCGAGGATCGTCACGGCCTCGAGCACGTGCCCCGAGGGGAAGCTGTAGACGACGCCGAGATCGGATTCAGCGAAGCCGGGTGGCCGCGGGCGGGCGACGAGCTGCTTGACCGCTTCGCTTCCCGCGGTCGCCGCGACCAGGATCAGGACCACGACGATGGCCTCTCGCCGTCGACGAGCGAGGATCAGCCCGGCGACGAGCGCCGTCCCGACGGCGATCATCGGGAGGTTCGCGGCGTCCGACAGGCCGCGCCACGCCTCCATGTAGGTCCCGAGGCCCTTCGCCGCGTCCAGGAGAGGCTGGTCGAACGGGATCGTGATTCCGGAGGCGACCGACCAGGCAAGGAGGGCGAAGCCTCCGAGGCCGACCACGGCCAGCGCTGCCCATGTCCCTCGCACGGCAGGACGGACGTCCGGAAGGGAGTCCGGTGCATCGTCCCGGAGCTGGGAGGGCTCGAACGTCCGGGCATTCGGAGAGTCCACGTGCTCGCTCCCATCGTGATCCAAGGGGTGGTCGCGCCCGAGGTGTGCATCCGTCGGCGCCGGGCGGCGTTCAGCCACGAGACCATGCGGCCTGCGTGGCTCCGGTCACGTATGCGGTCGACGCGATCGCATTGCAGACGTGATACATCCCCGGCCGAGCAGCGCGGTTGTCGTGCCGTTGAAACGGATCAGCCTCGAATGGCAGCGGCGGACGGCGTCGTCCGGGCTAGCGTTGCCACGACCCGACTCGCAGGACGGATGGGCCTCGCTGATGAACGAACGATCGGGCGGCCTTCGGACCGCCAAGGGTTCCAGAACCCGTTCGGACGGATCCGACCGTGACGATGATCGTCTCCGCCTTCGGGTTGGCCGGGCGCCTGGCCGGAGACCTCCTGGACTCTGCACTGGGGTGGGCAAGCAGTCTGCTGTTCGGACGGGTTCCAGGTGCGCATCGGCGGTACCTGACCCTCATGATGGCCGGGTCCTTGGCCTGGATGCTCGTCATCGTCGGTCTGCTTCTCCCGGCGATCGCCTCGCTGCTTATCGCCTGGACACCGCATCCCGGCTTCATGGATGCGCGCTGGCTGCGAACGGCGATGCTCGCTGGGTTCGTCGGCCTGCCGTTGGGGGTCGGATTCGCCGGCACGCTCGTCCCCTCGGACCAGGAGCGTCCGCGCGGCTTCAGGCTCCTGGGAGGGATCCTTCGCGGCTATCTCCTGGCCCCCGTGATCGGTGGGCTGCTGATCTTCCTCGCCGGCGTGGGGATCGCGCGGAAGATCCGAAGCGGTCGACACGGCTGGTCCGACGTCCATGTGCCGATCGTCGTCGTGCCGGGCGAGTACGAAGAGATGGTCGAGGATCTCCGCGATGCACTCATCGGGGCCGACCTGCCCGTCTCCACCCGGGACGCTCCGAGGGTCCTGACGTTCCCGGCCTGGGTCCTGATCCATGTCGCGGGCAGCGGGATCGCCAAGGGTCGCCCCGACCGCCTGGTCGAGCTGTGCGCGCCCGGGCTGCGGATCGGTGTCTACCCGTCGGACATCGCCATCTCGGGCGACGATCGACAGCGGACCCGGGCACGCGCGGCGGTGTTGAGCCGCCTTGCAACGTCGGCTGCCCATCTGACGACGACCGCCGAAGCGCAGGAGGTGGAAGACCGGCTCGCGGAGCTGGCACGGACCGGTCCTTCTGGGTACCGAACGGCTACACAGCGCGCGTTCGATCCGATCGATCGCCGGTTGCTCGAACTCACCGTGCCGACCGACGAATGGGATGTCCTGTATCGACTCCGCCTTCAGATCGAGCGCGACCTGCTCGCCGAGCTCGACCCGGGACGGCCGCGACCACGACCGCCGTTCCAGGGACGAGACGCCGGACCCGTGCCGGCCGCAAGGATGGATCGCAGCCTTTCGACCCCGTCGTAGCGTTGGACACGGCCCGAGCGATGCCACTGAAATGGTCGCTGCGGCATCGTCGAACGTGCGGCACTACCGCCGACTGTTGGGATGCCGGAAGGAGACGAACCGATGTGCCTGACCTGTGGATGCATGGATGCCCACAAGAAGATGGGCGACCACAACATCCGGTACGAGGACCTGCGCGAAGCCGCGAACGAGAACGGCCGGACGGTCGACGAGACGTATGACCTGGTGGTCGGGACTCGGGCCAAGGATCGCGCGATCCATGAGCGCGAATGGACGTCGGTCCCGGCGGGCCAGCGGACCGGGTAGCCCTCGCTGCGTCAGACGATCCCACCGCCCCCGCTGGCCCTCCAGCCGGGGGCGGTGCCCCGTGCCCGTCGGACTGACAGACACCAGACACACCCAAGCGTCAGAGCGTCATGCTCGCGGTGAGCGAGTTCGATCCGATCCGGCTCGGCGGTGACCTCTCCGCACGACAGGTCGGCCGCGAATCCGGTCCAGGCGATGACGCAGATCCGACAAACGGTCGGTCCGTCGTCGACGATCAGACGCTCGGTCCTCCCGCAGCGGACGCACCTGCCCTGACGATCGAAGCCATCCATGGCGCCCATCGTCAGCAACCGGGAGCGACGGCTTCAGGACATGCGGACCGCCACCCGTTGCGATGTCGTTGCATCTCGCAGGACTCCCGGGTGGAACCCGCCCTCGGCGACCGGGTGGCCAGCCGACGCCGGTTCCGGAGCGATCGGCGTCTGCAACGCCGCTGTAACGCAAAGGGTCGCGTCTCGTGCGCGTCGGCGAGCCGGGAGCGCGCATCATCCCCGTGGGACGGTACAGTCCGTCGGGGAGGATGACCGAATGAAGAACCAGCCGCTCGTCCTCGTCGCGGATGACGAACCGAGGATCACCAAGCTCGTCGCCGTCACGCTGACGGACGAGGGGTTTCGGGTCGTCACGGCCGGCGGCGGCGAGGAGGCGCTGCGGAAGGCGGAGGAAGTCCGCCCGGACATCGTCCTCCTGGACATCGTCATGCCGGACCTCGACGGCATCGAGGTGATGCGTCAGCTTCGGGAGTGGCGGTCCGTGCCCGTCATCCTGCTGACCGCCAAGGGCTCGACCGCGGACAAGGCCAAGGGCCTCGACCTCGGTGCCGACGACTACATCGCCAAGCCCTTCCATCCGGACGAGCTCGCGGCGCGAGTCCGGGCGGTCCTCCGGCGGGCGGCCGGAGTCACGCCGGGCGGCGGGATCGTCCACATCGGGGATGTCGAGATCGA
This sequence comes from uncultured Chloroflexia bacterium, assembly GCA_963781845.1. GTDB lineage: Bacteria > Chloroflexota > Limnocylindria > Limnocylindrales > CSP1-4 > Chersky-267. Next base: position 19,159 of record CAWAHN010000013.1, read on the forward strand.
TCTCGAGCGGCGGTTCATGACCCGCGACGGAGAGCTGGTCCAGCTCAGTCGGACGGAGTGGCTCCTCCTCCAGCACCTCGCGGCGAACGCCGGGAAGGTCGTCCTCCACAGCGAGCTCCTGACGAAGGTCTGGGGTCCGGAGTACCGGGACGACCTGCAGTATCTCCGCGTCTGGATCAGCCGCGTCCGCCGGAAGCTGGGCGCCGCCCCTGGCGAGCCGGGACCGATCACGACGTTCCAGGGGATCGGGTACGTCCTCAACGTCGACGAGGCGGCCGCCCTCGAGGTGCCGGAAGCGGTCGCCTCCGCCGGCCATGCCGGTTGAGCTGGCGGATCGACCCGGGATCCTGGTCGGCCTCGACCTCCTGATCGGCGGAGATCCCGACTCCCCGAGACCGGTCGACGACGCCGACGTCGTGCTCGAGCGGCTCGGTTGGATCGGACGCCCCGTCGTGCTCGTCGGCGAGGACGTCCTCGGTCGACGCCTTCCGGAGACCGAGGCTGGACGCGTGGCCTGGGTGCTCGGGACGTTGCGGTCCGAAGGACTCGACGTGATCCCGTTCGTCGAGACGCGGATGGAGCGGGCCGAGGATGGGGCCGATGCGGAGGCGGTCGACCGCTGGACCGCCGTCCGGGCCGAGTTCAAGGCGACCTGGCTCCTGACCGCGCACCCGTCGAGCATCGGGCCGGCGCGGCGCGCTCATCTCGGCGTCATCCATATCGGGCCGCGGGCGGTCGACGTGCCGGGCTCGATCGAGCGAGCGGATCGTCGGGCGCGGGACCTGCTCGACGCGGTCAGCCAGCTGCTGACGATGGATACGTTCAGCGTCCCCGGGACGAGCTGACGGGGATCCTCGCCCAGCCGCGATGCGGCCGTAATATCCCCCCGCCCTTCGATGGGCCACTCGCAGCCCGCTGGCGGCCAGACTCGGACGATGATGATCGCAGGCGCACCGTCGTCCTCGCCCATCGCGGCGTTGGAGTCCGCCGGTCGGCGCTTCGGCGACGTCATCGCCGTGGACGGGGTCACGTTGAACGTGCGACCCGGGTCCCTCCTCGGCGTGATCGGACCGAGCGGGGCGGGCAAGACGACCGCCGTCCGCCTGCTCAACGGAACGCTCCGACCCACGAGCGGGAGCGCCAGCGTCTTCGGTCGCGACCCGACCGCGTTGCCGGCGCGGGCCCGCAAGCGGCTCGGATCGATGCCGCAACAGGTCTCCCTGTATGACGACCTGACGGTCTCCGAGAACCTCGACTTCGTCGCGAGCCTGTTCGGGATGCATCTGTTCTCGAGGCGGCGGCGGATCCGGGAGATGCTCGACTGGCTCAAGCTCGCCGACGTTCGGAGTCGCCGCGCCTCCGCGCTCTCCGGGGGGATGCAGCGCCGCGTCCAGCTCGGTTGTGCCCTCGTCCATCGACCCGATCTCGTCTTCCTGGACGAGCCGACCGCCGGGATCGACCCGCTCCTTCGCCAGACGATCTGGCGTGAGCTGCGAAGCCTCAGGGACGACGGGACGGCGATGGTCGTCACGACCCAGTACCTCCCGGAGGCCGAGGAGTGCGATGAGGTCGCGCTGATCGCCAGTGGTCACCTGGTCGCGCTCGCCGCACCGGAGGCACTCCGGGAGCTCGCGTTCGGTGGCGAGCTGCTCGATGTCGAGACCGAGGGCCTGGTCGAAGCCGGATCGATCGCCACCGATCCGATCATCCACGCCGTCCGGCAGCAGGGTCCCCGTGCCCTGGTGGTCACGGTGTCCGACGCCGCGAGCGCGACTCCGGCGGTGCTGGCCTCGATCGAGGCAGCGGGCGGGACGGTCAGCTCGATCGAGGTCTCGCGGCCGTCGTTCGACGAGGTCTTCGCTCGACTGGTGGAGCGGACGACCGACCAGTCGAGGTCCGACTCGTCCGAGGACCCGGCGTGAGACTCCTCGACCGGCCCCTCCGCATCCTCGCCGTGATGGGCAAGGAGTCGATCGAGGTCGTCCGCCGTCCGCGGGCCCTGGTCGGTGTCGTCGCCGGACCGATGCTGATCCTCGGCCTGTTCGGCCTCGGGTTCATCGGCCAGCCCCCGCTGCGGACCGACCTCGTGATCCCGCCCGGACTCGGCCTTCCGAAGGATCCGAGCGCGTACGCGCCGGACGCCGGGCAGGGGGTCGTCATCGCTCGGGTCACGACCGACCGGTCCATCGCCATCGACGGCCTTCGGCGGCACGAGACCGACCTCGTCGTGGTAGCGCCACCTGATGCCGCGGACAGCTTGGCTGCCGGTCGGCAGGTGGTCCTGTCCGTCGAGTTCGACAGCGTCAGCCCGTACCAGGCATTCGTCGCCCGGGCGGCCGCTGACCAGATCGTGGCCGCGATCAATCGGCGGATCATCGAGGAGGCGGCGCGGAGGGCCGTCGACACGGCGGCCGCGAACGGACAGACGCTGCCGGCACAGATGCGTCCGGAGTTCGTCGCGGCACCGACCCGGGCTGACGCCGTCGATCTTGCCCCGAGCCCCCCGACCGTCATCGGCTTCTATGGGCTGCTGGTCCTGGCCCTCGTGGTCCAGCACACGTCGGTCACGATCAGCGCCCTGTCGACCCTACGGGATCGCCGGACCGGGGCGATGGACCTGTTCCGTCTCTCGCCGATCGGGAGCAGCGAGATCCTGCTCGGCAAGTACCTCGCGTTCACGGTCCTCGGCACGATCGTCGCGATGGCCGTTCTGGCGGTGCTCGTGGTCGGCTTCGGCGTCCCGTTCCTGGCGCCGCCCGGCGTGGCCTTCGCGACCCTCGCGCTGCTCGTCATGGCCTCGACGGGGATCGGGATCGTGATCGCGCTCGTGTCGGACTCGGAGCGCCAGGCCATCCAATCGGCCCTGCTCGTCCTGCTCGCGTCGGTCTTCTTCAGCGGACTGGCCGTCGATCTCGCGGGGTTCTCCGCTCCGGTCCGGGCGGCGTCCGAGCTTCTGCCGGTCACCCAGGCGGGCCGGCTTCTCCAGGAGCAGATGCTCCGGGGCTCGACCGCTGAGTCGTGGCGACTGGCCTCACTCGCGGCGATCGCGGGGGCGCTGGCGGTCGGCGGCTGGTTCGTGCTCCGGCGTCAGTTGCGCCGGCCGGACTAAGCGAGCGGTGACCATCGGGCGGTCTCTCGCCGGAGGTCGCCCGATGGGGGGCCGCCGTGGCTACCTGGCACCCGGGAATGCGGACACGTCAGGTGACCCGACCGGGCGTTGCCGCTCGTCGGTCTCGGCATCGGCCTCGGGATCGAGGTCGACGTCGGTCGCTGCGGACGTGCTCGTATCGGCGGTCGGACCGACCGGGATCGTCCGATCCTGGAGCCGCTCGAGGATCACCTCGATCGCCGCTGCCACCGGGACGGCGATCAATGCGCCGCGAAGGCCGTCGATCGCACCGCCGATCAGCAGGCTCGCGATGACCAGGAAGGGCGAGATCCCGACGACATTCCGCATCACGATCGGCACCAGGACGTTGCCCTCGATCACGTGGATCACGACGTAGGCGACGATGAGCAGCGGCAGGACCTCGGGTCGGAGGGCGGCGGCGACGACCAGCGCCGGGATCGCGCCGATCGCCGGTCCGACCATCGGGACAAGCTCAGCGAGCCCTGCGAGCAGGCCGAGCAGGACCGGAGACGGCAACCCGAGGGCCCAGCACACGGTGCCGGTCATCGCCCCGACGGCGAACATCAGGGCGAGCTGCCCACGGACCCAGCCGCCGAGCCGGAGCTCGATGTCGTTCCATGTGTCGCGCGCGCCTCCCCTCCGCTCCAACGGGAGGAAGCTCAGCCCGAACCGCTGGAGACGGGCTCGCTCGGTCATCCAGAAGTAGATCAGGGCCAGCACGGTCACGATCGACACCGCGGCATCCGCCACCGTCAGGCCGACCGCCACGACCTGCCCCGCTTGCGGGGGCCCGCCGCCCTCGAGCGCAGGTCGGATCGAATCCAGGAAGCTCGCCACGGCCGACGACAGTGCCTCCGGCTGGAGCCCGTCGGCCCACGATCTGGCCCGGGCGAGGGCCTGCGGGGCCGCCGTGGCCAGGGCGTTCGCCTGGTCGAGACTGCTCGGGACGACGATCAGCAGGGTGATCGCGACGAGGCCGAAGAACGTGATGTAGACCGCCAGGATGGACACGCCGCGCGGCAGCGGGGACCGGCCTCGCAAACGTCCGACCAGCGGCTCCAGGGCCGAGCCGAGAAGCACGGCGAGGAAGACGAGGATCAGCACTCGCCAGGCGACGAGGGCGGCGGCGGCGAGCGCCACGACCACCGCAGCCCCGGCCGCGGCCCCGATCCCACGGGAGAACCACGAGCCGATCTCGCCGCGCGCGCCAGCGGCGACACCTGTGGGATCGGCCAGGTCGATGCGAGTCCCGTCTGGCGTCGTTCGATCGGTCATGATCCTCCCGGAGCAGCCTGACGGGGACGGCGTTCCAGGGGCCCTGCGCCGAGCTGACGGGGCTTGCAACCTCCTTGCAGGTCGCGCCGTTGGTCGGCCTGAGATGACATTGAAACCTTGACGGACGCTCCGGCCGTGCGTTCAATCTGTGGATGACCCCGGTCGCAACGCCCGGCGAGACGCGCGCAGAGGCCGGCGACGTCCGACGCGGCTTCGCCTGGCTCCGCCGTGACGAAGGTTGGCCGCGCGGCGAGGACGCCGCCAGGCTCGGCATCGCGGTTCTGATCGCGCTCGCAGCCGTCTCCCTGAAGGTCCTGGTCGTCCGCGGGTTCGCGAGCGAACTGGGCTACCTCAGCTACGTCGGAGCAGTCGTGGTCGGCGCTTGGGTCGCCGGCCTGCGGGGCGGTCTGCTGACGACGACCATTTGCGCGATCGCCGAGGTCGTACTGTTCGCAGAGCTCTTCCCGCCGGCCCAGGTGGTCTCGACCTCCGAGCTCTTCCGGTTCACCCTGTTCCTGTTCGACGGCGTGCTCGTCAGCGCGATCACCTCGGGACTCCGGCGCGCGACCCATCGGGAGCGGCTCGCGCGAGCCGAGGCCGAGGCGAACCTCGCGGAAGGCGTCATCGCCCAACAGACGGCCGATGCGGACCGGCGTGCTCTCCAGCGCCTCCAGGCGGTGACCGCCAGCCTCGCGAGCGCGGCAACGCCCGAGGAGGTGGCCGACGCCATCCTCGACCGGGGCCTCGCTGCCCTCGATGCGGACGCAGGCGGTGTCTCCCGGGTCGACGCCGACGGGCGCGCCCTGACGTTGATCGCCGCACGCGGGTATCCGGCGGATGAGTCGCAGCCCGGCCGAGCGTACGCGATCGGTCCGGCGTCGCACCTGGAGGAAGCCGTTCGCACCGCTCGGCCCGTCTTCGTCGGTGACCCGGTGGACTGGGCGTCCCGATACCCGACCACACCGCCGCACACGCTCCCGGGGTCCCCGACGGGCGGAGCGATCGCCGTGCTCCCGATGGTCGTGGCCGGCGGGGTGGTCGGCGTCATCGTCTTCCGCTTCGCCGAGGCGCGCGACTTCGGCGACGGGACGGCAGACCTTGCGGCGAGACTCGCCGACCAGGGCGCACAGGCCCTGGACCGCGCGATCGTGTACGAGCAGGAGCGAGCGACTCGCGAGGCATTGGAGCGCGGGCAGAAGCGATTGCGCTTCCTGTCGGAGGCGAGCGACCGGCTCGCACTTCGGCTCGAGATCGCCTCAGGACTCGACGAGGTGACCAGCCTCGCCGTCCCTGATCTCGCGGACTGGGCGGTCATCGAATTGCTCGATCTCGATCGACCGATCCTCGCGGTGGCCGCCGACGGCGACGATCGGGTCGCGGCGGTGGAGCACCTCGCCCAGGTCGCACCTCGGGGCGTGGGGTTGTGGCTCGCGCCCGAGACCGCGGACCAGGGGGCTGCCCTCGTCTCGATCGACTCGAGCTGGTTCGAACGACTGACCGATCCGCGCGGCGTCGACGCCCTCGCCCGCCTGGGCACACGAGCGCTGCTCGTCGCCCAGATCTTCGGCGAGTCGGGCGACCCGGTCGGTTCCATCGTCCTCGGGGCCGAGCGGCGAGATCGCTTCGAAGACGACGATGTCGCCATGTGTCGCGATCTCGCCTCGAGGATCGGGGTCGCGGCGGGACAGGCGCGCCTGTTCGGTGCGGTCGACCGATTCAAGGCCACGGTCGATGCCAGCGGTGATGCGGTCTACATGTTCGACCCGACCACCCTCCGCGTCGTCTACGTCAACCGAGGCGGCGCCGACCTGATCGGGCTCGAGGCCGATGCCGTGCTCGGCAGCAGCGTCCTCCAGCTCCAACCCGCCCACGAGGCGGATGGGTTCCGCGCCCGGCTCGCTTCGCTCAGGACCGGACCGACGGCGTCGACCGTGTTCACCGGCGTCCTGGTCCGGAGCGACGGTCGCGAGATCCCGGTCGAGGCGTTCCTCCAGGAAGTCGTCCTGCCCGATACCAGCCGAACCGCGATCCTGACCGCTCGCGACGTCAGCGACCGGATCGACGTCCAGGCCAGGCTGACCCGGATCGCGGGCGACGAGCGACGACAGGCGGCCGAGCTGCGCGCCGTGATCCAGGCGATGGGCGAAGGCATCCTCGTGGCCGACCACGCCGGTCGGATCTCCCTCGCCAACGATGCCGTCGCGGAGATCCTCGGGGAGGTCCCGGAGCGGTTGTCGGACCTCGACGCGATCGTCGGCGCCGAAGTGCTGGTAGGGCGCGACGATACCGGTGGGCTCAAGCCCGGCGAGCCGCACACCTCGGCACTCGCCGACGGACGCTGGGTGGAGATCTCGACGTACCCGGCCGATCTCGGGTCGGGCTTACTCGAGGGAGCGAACCCCTCGACGATCGTCGTCGTCCGGGATGTCACCCAGGCCCGCGAGGAAGAGGCCGCCCGCGAGGCCTTCCTCGGCGTCCTGTCGCATGAGCTCCGGACGCCCGTCACGACGATCTTCGGCTATGCGAAGGTGCTCCGGAAGTCACGCAGGCGCCCGGATCGCGAGGCGATGCTCGCCGACATCGAGATCGAGGCCGACCGCCTCTATCGGATCGTCGAGGATCTCCTTGCGCTCAGCCGGGTCGAGGGCGGGATCACGATCGAGGGCGAACCCCTCCTGATCCAGCACATCGTCGGTAGCGTCGTCGCGTCGGAGGCCCAGCGCTGGGACCAGCTGAGCTTCGAGACCGACCTTCCGTCCGGACTGCCGGCGGTGTTCGGGGAGCAGACGTACGTCGAGCAGGTGCTCCGCAACATGGTCGCGAATGCGGGGAAGTACAGTCCCGCCGGGACCGTCGTCACGGTCTCGGGGTCGTCGACCCCCACGGAGGTGGAGATCCGGGTCCTCGACCGCGGTCCCGGGATCAAGCCGGCCGAGGCCGAGCGCCTGTTCGACCTGTACTACCGCTCACCGGGGACCGCACGGAGCGCTGCCGGTGCCGGGATCGGCCTGTACGTCGGCCGCGGCCTGATCACCGCGATGGGTGGCCGGATCTGGGCGCGGCGGCGCTCCGGCGGCGGATCGGAGTTCGGGTTCAGCCTGCCTCGCTGCGACGAGGATCCGATCGCCCTCGTCTCCCGCGCCGACTATTGAGCCGCTGCGCGCGCATCGCGTAGAGTTGGCGGGCCCATCGGGTGGCCGCCCGGGATCGGGCCGATTCTGCGGGAGGGTGGATGCGGGTCTCGCCGCGTGATCTCAAAGCCGTTCGCGCCAGCGGACTGATGACCCGATACGCCGTCCTGGGTGACGCCGTCTTCGTGATCGTCGAGCTGCCCGACGAGGGGACAGCCGGGACGCCGGTCGAGGACGCGTGCGAGCTCGAGCACTGGGGACTGGTCCTCCAGGGCGAGATCGTTCTCGAGGGAGCCACGACCCAGACGTTCGGTCCGGCGAGTGCGTTCTACGTCCGTCCCGGCGCTCCGGCCCATCGGTTCCGTGCGGATCGCCGTGCGGTCATCGCCGGGTTCGCGCCGGTGACCGAGCCCCTCGACGACTCACCCGAGGCGCTCCGGGCACGTGGGATCGAGGTCGTTGGGCGGGTCCCGGCGCCGGTCCTCCCCCCACCGACGATGCACGTCACGGGGACGCGAGTGCGATCCGCGTCGGTCGGGCAGATCGAGACGCAGGCCGCCGAGATGGGGGCGTGGCTGTTCACTCGCACGTCGTTCGGGCCGCTGAGCGGCTACACGGACGGATGGTGCGACCTCCCGCACTGGGGACTGGTCCTCGACGGCGACCTGGTGCTGCGCTGGGAGAGCGGCGAGCTCGAGCTGCTCGGCCCGGGAGATGCGTTCCACTGCCCCGCCGGACCCCCCGGCCATCGGATCGAGGTCGCCGACGCGGCCACCATGGTCGACTACACGCCGATCGAGGTGATCGACGACGGTGAACGCCGGCGGGCTCCGAGGACGACTGCCACGCGGACCGGCGGCCGCCGGTCGCGCCGGCGCAAGCAGGGTCGATCGCCCGGGGCCGTCGAACAGATCCACGATGGTGGGGCAGGTCGTCCGATCGAAGCCCCCACCTTCGCCTCTCGCTCCGGCTGATCCGGGCCGACGGCTGGGCGGGCTGCCGCAGGCCGTTCGCAGGTTGATAGGGCTTCGCAACGCCGAGGCCCGGGTCGCACATCGAGCCGTCGGGGACGGCCGGGCATGATCGGGTCATGGACTCCCACGCTCGTTCAGCCCGCAACGGGCACGCCATCCGCCCGATCGCGGATCGTGACCCAGCTGACGGATCCGTCGCTCCCCGACCACTGCGGATCGCCCAGGTGGCTCCCCCGTTCGAGACCGTCCCACCGATCGGCTACGGCGGCACGGAACGCGTCATCGACGCGCTCACGACCGAGCTGGTGGCGCGCGGTCACGAGGTGACCGTGTTCGCCAGCGGCGACTCGGACGTCCCGTGCGAGCTCGTTCCGACGGTGCCCGCCGCGCTCCGTGGCACCGGCTTCGGCGCGGATCCGTCGGGCTTCTTCGCCGCGACGACGCTGCAGGTCCTCGAGCGCGTCGAGGACTTCGACATCGTCCACAGCCATCTCGACTTCGCCGGTCTGACGATGGGCGAGCGGGCTCCGGACCGGGTCGTGACGACCTTCCACGGCCGTCTCGACTGGCCCTACGCCCGGGCTGCCCTCACCCGGGTCCGATCGGGCCTGGTCGCGATCAGTCGGTCGCAGGCCGATGCTCACCCCGACCTCGGCTGGGCGGGTGTCGTCCATAACGGCCTCGACCTGAGCGACGCGCCGTTCGAGCGACGTCGTTCGGAGGACCTCGTCTTCGTCGGCCGGATCACGCCGGAGAAGGGTGTCCTGGATGCGATCGAGGTCGCCCGCCTGTCCGGGCGACGCCTGTGGGTCGCGGCCAAGATCGGGCCGAGCGCCGAGGAGCGGTCGTACGCGGAGACGGTGTTCAAGCCGGCCCTCGAGCGCGCCGACGTCGAGTTCCTCGGCGAGCTGTCCGGCGACGAGCGGGATCGCCTGCTGGCCGGATCCTTCGCCCTGGTCATGCCCGGCGCCTGGCCGGAGCCGTTCGGGCTGACCGCGATCGAGGCGCTGGCCTGCGGCACGCCGGTCATCGCGAGACGGGTCGGCGCGCTTCCCGAGATCGTCCGGCCCGGCGTCGACGGGTTCCTCGCGGACGACCCGACGGAGATGGCATTCCACCTCGATTCGATCGACGTCCTCGACCGGGCCGCGATGCGGTCGTCGGTGCTCGACCGGTTCTCGGCCACGCGGATGGCCGACGGCTACGCCGCCATCTACGACCGGATGGTCGAACGCCAGCACGGCACGGTCGACCGTTGACCGATTCGTGCCGTTGATCGCGACGGGCTGACGATGACGTCTCGTCGGACGACTCGGGGACGATCCGGGAAGGAGCAGATCATGGACACGAACGGCTCGACAGGTTCTGAGCGGGCGACCGGCGCGATCGAGATGATGCGCGCGACGGTCGATCAGGTCGGGGAGCGCCTTCCAGGCGTCGTCGACGTCGTCCGCGACGGGGCGACCGATGGTGCCCGCGCGATCCAGGAGATGCCGGACCGAGACCAGCGCCTGTTGGCCGCGTTCTCGCTCGGGCTCGGTCTCGGTCTGTCGATCTCCGGTGCGCCGCGCCTCCTCGTGTTCGCGACGCTGGCGCCTGCCCTGCTGATCGGGACGCAGATGACGACGCGTCGGACCGGGTCATCCTGATCCGTCGGATCGGCGCCGAGCGCGACAAAGGTGCAACGCCGATGGCAGCCGGTGCGACGCCCAGGACGGACCCCACAGGTCACGCTTCACGCATGGAAGCGTCATTCCTCGACATCCTGTCCCACGAGTTGCGGACCCCCGTGACCGCGATCTACATGGGATCGCAGGTCCTCGTCGGACGGGACATCGCCCCGGAGCGCACCCGCGCGGTCGCGGACGACATCCACATCGAGGCGGAGCGTTTGTTCCGCCTGATCGAAGACCTGCTGGTCCTGGGGCGGCTGGACGAGGGGTCGCTCGTCCCCGACGAGGAACCGGTGCCGGTCGGTCTCGCCGTGCTCGAAGCGATCGAGCGGGAGGTCGTCGTCGGCGAAGGAGTGACGATCGCGTTCGCTGGGGTGAGGGACTCCACGGCGGCCGCGGCAGACCGGTCGCTGGTGACCCACGTGATCAGGAATCTCCTCGACAACGCCGTGCGCTTCAGTCGGGCCGAACCCGTCGACGTGGTCGTCGACGTCGGGCTCGACGAGGTCGAGGTCCGTGTCCTCGATCGGGGCATCGGCCCGGCGGTCGGAGGGGCCGACGCCTTCGAGATCGCGGCGCCGGTCCCGGTCGTCCAGGCACAACGTGCCGGCGGCGGGATCGGGCTGTTCGTCGCCGGCCGTCTCATCCGTGCGATGGGTGGTCGGGTCTGGGCCCGGCCGCGGGCCGGGGGCGGGTCCGAGTTCGGGTTCGCGCTGCGCCGAGCCGCTTGAAGTCCGGCCGCCCACGGCGAGGACACGCGGGCCCCGGTCGTCGGGGGCGTTGATAGACAGCCGTAAGGTCCGCGACCCGGGCCCGGTCTCGACCTGGACTGCCGGCCTCCTAGCGTGGTGGTCCACGTCCAGCCGCGCTCCGGCGCATCACGCCACAGGAGGCATCCATGACCGCACCGTCGTCGACCCCTCGCCGCCCTTCGTCGAACGGTCGCCGCGCCGCCGACACGATCTCACCCGAGCCACGTCTCGGCCAACGAGGTCCGGAGGTCCAGGCATTCGGCACCCTTCGGCGGCTGCCGATCGGTCTGTCCAACGCCGTCCGCGGCGAGAGCTGCCGGCTGCTGAACGAGATCCTGGCCGACTCGATGGTCCTCAGCGCGCTCTACAAGAAACACCACTGGCTGGTGGCCGGTCCGACCTTCTACCAGCTCCACCTGCTGTTCGACAAGCACGCCGCCGAGCAGGTCGAACTCGTGGACCTGATCGCCGAGCGCGTGCAGACGCTCGGGGGGATCGCCGTCGGCGACCCGCGTCACGCCGCCGAGCTGACGTCCATCCCACGGCCGCCTGACGGCGCGGAAGCCGTCGGCGGCATGATCGACCGCCTTCTCGAGGCGCACGAGGGGGCGATCATGCGGATCCGGAAGGCCATCGAGCGGACCGAGAAGAACGGGGACGCCGGGTCCAACGACCTGCTGATGGGCGATGTGCTTCGCCGACATGAGCTCCAGGTCTGGTTCATCGCCGAACACGTCGTCGAGATGCCGCCAGTGGCGGTGACGGGGGACGCCAGCTGACGTCGGAGAGCGGGGCCCGATCGACGACAACGACCCCGACGCGAACGCCCGGCCAGGTCGTGTGACCGGCCGGGCGTCGACGCGGGATCACTTGTCGAGGATGCGATCCGCCTTGCGGTCGATCTTGTCCTTCTGCGACTTCGAGATCCGGCCGTCCTCCTCCTGCTGGGAGGCCCGGGATTTCGCGTTCCGGGCGTGGGACTTGTCGGGCATCGGATACTTCCGCTCCTCGGGGAGCCCGAAGTCGGACTTCGGAAGCGAGTTCCGCTTCTGGGTACCGAGTTCGCTCATGGCGCCTTCTCCGTGCTCGGCTCTGGGGGAACCGCGCCCGACGACGGGGTTGTGGGACGGGTTCCCCCGGCGACCAACCTAGCCCGGTCAGCCTTGCAGGCGGATGGGTCCTCCAGCGACCGAGTCTCGCACCCCCATTCCAGCCGTCCGGCGGTCAGCGGGCCGCGTCCCCGTCGGCGGCCGGGCCGTCGTCGACTCAGAACAGCCAGTCGCCGTCCTGCATGATCGTCCGGCCGACGAGCTCGTTCGCCTCGCGCCAGGCCTGGATCCGGACGGGCCGAAGCCGGAGGAAGACATACGGGTCCGGCTCGTTTCGCGGGTCCCAGTCCGCCTGGCGGACGTACCCGTCGGCGAGCGACGCCGGAGCGTCCGCGAGCGGGACCTCCGCCCCGAGTTGCACGTCGATCATCAGGACGTCCCGCGTGGCCCCGAATGCCAGCCTCGCCCGCCCCGAGGCCCGGATGTTGCGCACGGTCAGCGACGCTGCGGGAGCCGCGATCAGGAGGTCACGTCCGTCCCAGGAATAGGACAACGGGACCAGGTGAGCGACCCCGGATGACGACGCGGTGGCGACCCACGTATCAGCGCCGACGGACTCCAGCATCCTCATCGAGTCGACCGTGCGCTCGGCCCCGGTCCGCGGTCCGTCCGTCACCCGGCGATCGTAGCCGACGGCGAGACGCACGTCCTCGGACCCCGGCCGGTGCACGCTCCGCCATCCAGCCCTCGTCCGCGGGTCATCTGGCACTGGCCCGCCGCGACCCGGCATCCCAGACTCCGAGAGTGGGCAAATGGCCCGTTGTGGATGGCCCGGCCCTCGTCCGCCTCGACGCGGCTCGCCGACCCTGACGAAGAGGCCCTGATGCAGGGGGTGAGGCGATGCTCACCGTCTTCGTTGACCCGCAGCGCTGCATCGGTTGCATGCAATGCGAATACGCCTGTGCCGTCGAGCATTCGCACACGCGCGACCCCGTCGCCGCGTTCCACGAGGTCCCGGTCCCCAGGAAGCGCGTCCACGTCCAGGCAGGGCCGAGCGCCAACACCGCGTTCCCCAACAAATGCCGTCACTGCGACCCGGCACCCTGCCAGCAGGTGTGCCCGACCGGGGCCATCTACCGCGATGCGACCCACGACGCCGTCCTGATCGACACCTCGAAGTGCATCGCCTGTGCGATGTGCGCGATGGTCTGCCCGTTCGACGTCATCACCTATCACGCGCTCAGCGACGGGCCGTCGCCGCGGACCGTCGCCGTCAAGTGCGACGCCTGCATCGATCGCCTGCGCGCGGGATCGATCCCGGCCTGTGCCGAGGTGTGCAAGGCCGGGGCGCTCCGGTTCGGCGAGGTGAACGACTTCGTCGCCGCAGGGCAACGACGTGAGACAGCGGCGGTCTTCGCCGCGACGTACGCCGAGCCGACGCCGGCCGTGCCCGACTCGATCGGCGCGTGGCGGGCCCTCGGCGCGACCGTGGGTCACCCAGGAGGTGCGCGATGACCGCGCTCGAGCGTGACGGCCGTCAGCGAGAGGCCGTCGCCAACCTGACCATGCCGGCCGATGCCCAGCAGATGCTCGAGCTCGCCCGGGCCGAGGGGATCCAGACCGTCTGGGACCGCGCCCTGGCCCAGGATCCGCAATGCGGCTACTGCTCGCTCGGCGTGTCCTGCCGGAACTGTTCGATGGGCCCGTGCCGGATCGACCCGTTCGGGGTCGGCCCGCAGGTCGGGGTCTGCGGAGCGACCGCCGACCTGATCGTCGCCCGGAACTTCGGGCGTGCGATCGCGGCCGGCTCCTCGTCGCACTCCGACCACGGCCGCGACATCCTCGAGGTGTTCGAGCAGACCGCCAAGGGCGAGACGTCGGGCTACCGGATCACCGACGAAGCGAAGCTCCGTCGACTGGCCGAGGAGTGGGACATCGAGACCGGTGATCGGCCCGTCGACGAGATCGCCCAGGACCTCGCCGAGGCGATGTTCAAGGACTACGGGAGCCAGAAGTCGGAGCTGGGCTTCGTGGCTCGCGCTCCGGACCAGCGGCGTGCGCTGTGGCAGCGGCTCCAGCTCACGCCCAGGGGCATCGACCGCGAGAGCGTCGAGATGCTCCATCGCACCCATATGGGCGTCGACAGCGACTATGCCAACGTCCTGTTGCACGCGCTGCGGACCGGCCTGGCCGACGGTTGGGGCGGATCGATGATCGCGACCGAGCTGTCGGACGTGATGTTCGGCACGCCGTCCCCGGTCATGTCGACCGTGAACCTCGGCGTCCTCAAGGCGACCCACGTCAACGTCGCTCTGCACGGCCACAACCCGCTGCTGTCGGACGTCATCGTCCAGGCCGCGGCGGACCCGGAGCTGATCGCGCTGGCCCGTGAGAAGGGTGCCGAGGGGATCAATCTCGTCGGCCTGTGCTGCACCGGCAACGAGCTGCTCATGCGCAAGGGCGTGCCGATGGCCGGCAACCACCTGATGCAGGAGCTGATCATCATGACCGGCGCCCTCGAGGCGATGGTCGTCGACTACCAGTGCATCATGCCGGCCGTCACCGAGATCGCCCGCTGCTTCCACACGCAGGTCATCTCGACCGCCGACAAGGCCAAGTTCCCGGGCGCCGTCCACATCTCGTTCGATCCGGCCAACGGGCTGGCGATCGGCCGCGAGATCGTCAAGCGGGCGATCGAGGCGTACCCCAACCGGAACCCGGCGCGTGTACGGATCCCGGACGGGCCGGTGCCGATGATGGCCGGCTTCAGCGTCGAGGCGATCCTCGGCGCGCTCGGCGGCACTCCGCAGCCGCTGGTCGACGCGATCGCCGCGGGTTCGATCCGCGGTGCGGTCGGCGTCGTCGGCTGCAACAACCCCAAGATCACCCAGGACTACGGGCACGTGACGCTCACGCGCCGCCTCATCGAGAACGACATCCTCGTCCTCGTCACGGGCTGTGCCGCGGTTGCCAACGGCAAGGCCGGGCAGATGGTCCCGGATGCCGCGGCGATGGCCGGGCCGGGCCTCCGAGCGGTCTGTGAGTCGCTCGGCATCCCACCGGTCCTGCACATGGGCTCGTGCGTCGACAACACCAGGATCCTCGTCCTCGCGGCCGCCCTGGCCAAGCACCTCGGCGTCGACATCAGCCAGCTCCCGCTGGCCGGCGCCGCCCCGGAGTGGTACTCCGAGAAGGCCGTCGCCATCGGGGCCTACGTCGTGGCATCGGGGATCACCACGGTCCTCGGCGTCCAGCCGCCGATCTTCGGCAGTGACAAGGTCGTCGACCTGCTCGCCAACGGGCTCGAAGGCGTCGTCGGGGCGAAGTTCGCGGTCGAGCCCGATCCGGAGAAGGCGGCGGTCCTCATCCGACGCCACCTCGAGGAGAAGCGGCGAGGCCTCGGGTTGCCGTTCATCGAGCCGTCGACCATCAGCGCGCCCGTCGCCGAAGCGGTCGGCGCCTGACCATGGCATCGACGCCGACGCCGCTCGAGACCGATCACGACGAGGGCATCCGCATCGTCGTGACCGGGAAGGGCGGCGTCGGCAAGACCACGATCAGCGCGGCGCTCGCCAGGCTGCTCGCCCGCGATGGACGCCGCACCCTTGCCGTCGACGCGGACGCGCAGCTCAACCTGGCGGCCGCATTGGGGATGCCCCGGGACGTGGCCGAGACGCTCGTCCCGCTCTCCCACCACCACGATTACATCGCCGAGAAGACCGGCGCGCGACCGGGCGACGGGGTCGCGCCACTGATGCGCCTCAATCCGGACGTCGACGACGTCGTGTCCCGCTTCGGTCAACGAGCCCCGGACGGCGTCCGGTTCCTGGCCATGGGCACGTTATCGGGCGCCGGCGGCGGCTGTCTGTGCCCGGAGAACACGCTGCTCGCGGAGACCGTCCGCGCCATCGGCCTGCGGGAGGGCGAGACGATCGTCCTCGACACGCAGGCGGGCGTGGAGCACTTCGGCCGCGCCCTGGCCCGAGGGTTCGGCCATGCGGTCGTGGTCACCGACCCGACCTACAGCGGCATCGGCGTCGCCCTCGCCGCGGCTCGCCTCGCGCGCGACCTCGGGATCCCGCGCGTCCACCTCGTGGTCAATCGCGTCCGGACCCCCGCCGATCGGCGCCGGGCGCGGGCGGACATCGAAGCCCGAGCCGACGGGGTCGCCTTCGACTCATGGACGTGGCTCCCCTACGACGAGGCCGTCCTCGCGGCCGAGCCGTCCGTCGAGACCCTGATCATGGACCCGCGGATGCCCTTCGTCGTCGCGGTCCGCGCCCTCGCCACCACCCTGACCGACGATCGGACGGAGGTCGCGTCATGAAGGTCCTCATCATCGGTTCCGGCCCGGCCGGCATCGTCGCTGCCGAGGAGCTGCGGGCCGCGGATCCAGCCGTCGGGCTCGAGATGGTCACCCAGGAACCGTATCCGCCGTATTCGCCGCCGGCGATGGCCGACCACTTCCTGACCGGCCGATCCGAGCCCCTGTACTGGAAGGGTGCCGACGTCTGCGACCGGCTCGGGATCGCCTACCGAAGCCCCGCCCTGGTCGCGTCGGTCGATGCCCGCGAGCGCACGGTCGTCCTCCACGATGGCGCCCGCCTCGGCTGGGACGCGTTGCTCATCGCGAGCGGCAGCCGACTCCACGCGCCGATCGAGGGCGCCGAGCTGGCCGGCGTCCACGACTTCAAGTCGCTGGCGGCCGCCGAAGCCATCATCCGCCGCGTCCGGCGTCGGGAGGCGACGACAGCGCTGATCGTCGGTGCCGGATTCATCGGGATGGAGATCGCCCTGCTGCTGGCGGATCTCGGCGTCCGCGTCGCGATCGTCGGCAGGCGGACCTGGGTGATGCCGCGGATGCTCGACCCGGAGACGGCCGAGATCGCGGGTCGAGCCATGGTCGCGCGGGGCATCGAGCTGCGGCTCGGGGTCGAGGCGACCGGGTTCGTCGAGCGCGACGGCGCGGCGGCCGGCGTGCGGCTCGCCACGGGTGACATCCTGACCGCCGACCTGTACGTGGCGGCGACCGGGGTGAAGCCCAACATCCGATTCCTCGCGGGTTCCGGTGTTGCCACGGACTGGGGGATCGCGGTCGACGACCACCTGCGCACGAACGTGCCCGGGATCTGGGCCGCCGGCGACGCGGTCGAGGCGTCGGACCGGGCGACCGGCAAGGCGTTCGTCCACGCCATCTTCCCCAACGCCGTCGACCAGGCCCGGGTCGTGGCCGCCAACATCCTCGGCGGCGACGTCGCCTATCCCGGCGCGGAGAGCATGAACAGCCTCAAGCACCTCGGCCTGCCGATCATGGCCGTCGGGGCCATGGAGGGAGCCGACGAGCTGCGCTGGCGCGACGGCGACGCGTTGCGCAAGGTCTTCCTCGAGGACGGTCGGATCGTCGGTTTCCGGTTCGCCGGCGAGATCTCCGGCGGCGGGCTCCTCCGCTCGTTCCTTCTCCGCGGCGAGGATGTCCGTCGATTCGGACGGCGCCTGGTCCGACCCGGCTTCGGGATGAGCGAGGTGGTCCTGCCGGCGATGTCGCTCTGACCGTCGCTTACCTCGAGACGTCGCGGCGGCGGATCCCCCAGGCACCGAGGGCGATCCCACCGAGAGCGATGACGAGGCAGGCGCCGATCCCGGCGGGGTCCCAGACGCCGATCATCGGCTGGCCGAGATGGGCGGTCAGCGCGAGCTGGTGGACCCAGTCGGGCAGCTTCAGTGCCGGCGCAAGCAGGTCGATCAGATACGTCGCGACGACCACGAGCGCGGCCACCTCGGCGGCGAGCGACGTCCGCCACAGACCGCCGACGGCGACGCCGATGCCGACGATGGCGAGGGCGTAGATGCCGAGCGCGGCTGAACCGACGATCGCGCCCCCGGCCGAGACGCCGCCGGACGCCGCGCCGAGGCCGATCCCCGCCGCGAACAGGACGGACATCACGACGATCGCGAGGATCGCCGAGGCACCGCCGGCCACGACCCACCGGGTCCTCGCCAGCGGGCTGGCGAGGACCTCCTCGAGGCGACCGTCGGTCTCGTCCGAGGCCCACTTCGAGACGAACGTCGCGGCGGCGAACCCGGCGGCGATGAAGAACAGCTGCACGTACAGCTGGAGGAAGCCGCTGGCCGACGCGAGGTCGAAGTCAGGGAAGATCGTGGCAAAGGTCTTCAGCAGATCGGGGCTGCGCCCGATCTCGTCCGCCATGGGCCCCACGAGCGATGCGAGGAGCGCCCCCATGATGCCGAGGCCGATGCCCCACGACAGGGCTCGCGGGAGCTGATCCCCGAACGCCCGGCTGGTCGGCCCGCGGACCCCAAGGACGTCGGCCGGCAGTCCCGGCAGCGCCAGGCCGGCGGTGACCCCCAGGTCCCGCCGCATGAACAGCTCGACCCCGATCACGAGAAAGGCGGCGGCCCCAAGGCCCACGAGCGCCAACCCCGCCCAGTCGTACTCGCCGACGAGGGCGATGTGGTCGGCGGTCCAGCGGAACGGGCTCAGCGCCGCGACCGGTCCGAGGACGTCGAGGCCGTTGGCGACCCACAGGACCATCATGGCGAGGCCGGCCACGCCCGCGGCGCCCGAGCGGCCGAGGATCGGCGCCAGGGCGAAGGCAAGGCCACCGAAGAACAGGGCGATGAAGCCGACCCACAGGGCGAACCCGACCGAGGACAGGAGCGGGATCGGGTCGCCGAGGGCCGCGTCGCCGAACGCGTTCGAGCTGACGGTGGTCGCGATCGCCAGGATCGCCATCGCCAGCCAGAGCATGGTCAGGTGGGCGGCCAGCTTCTCGAGCGCGATGCGGCGCTTCCCGAACGGCGCGGCGGCGACGAAGTCGAGACTGCCGCGGCTGGCCTCGCCCGCGAGCGTCGATGAGAGCGCCAGGATCGACCACAGGGCTGTGCCCAGGGCGAAGATGGCGCCGTACTTCCAGCTCATGTACCCGCCCAGAGTGCCGAGCTTCTCAGGCTTCCCGAACAGGTTGACCATCGAGGCGGGCATGCTCCCGATGAGCTTGTCGACCTCGAGGCGCGCCGCCGGAGTCGGGAAGACGCTGGAGATGGCGACACCCATCACGAGCGCCATCCCACCGAGCAGGCCCGCCGCGATGATGAAGGCGAGGCGCGAATCGCGGATCGTCTTGCCGTAGATGCTGCCGAAGCCGTACAGCCGCCGGCGGAGCGGGATCGGTGGATGGATCGCCGCGGCGGATCGCGGCGTCCCGGCGCTGGCGGTCACGACCCGGCCACCTCGGCCGCCGGGCGGTCGTACTGAGCGAGGAACGTCTCCTCGAGCGATGGCTCGCGGGACACGAAGTCCAGGAGCTCGTAGCGGGCGGCGGCCCGGACGACCGGGGTGATCGCCCCGCTCACTCGCATCCGCAGCACGTGATCGTCGGCGCTGACGTCCGATACCCCCGGCAGCGCGGTGAACTCGGCCGCGGGGACGGGACCCGCGAAGCGGAGCTCGACCTGGTGGTGGGCGAGGTCGCGCAGGGCGTCGACCCGATCGACCATCACCAGCCGACCGTCGCGGATGATCGCGACCCGGTCGCACGTCTTCTCGGCCTCCGACAGGATGTGGCTGGACAGGAAGACCGTGCTCCCGTTGCCGACCACGTCGCGCAGGAACTCGAAGAAGGTCTGCTGGACGAGCGGATCGAGGCCGGACGTCGGCTCGTCGAGGATGAGCAGCTCCGGACGATGCTGGAGGGCGATGACGAGGCCGACCTTCTGCTTGTTGCCCTTCGAGTACTCCTTGAACTTGCGCGACGGGTCGAGATCGAACCGCTCGATCAGCGACGCCTGGTAGGCAGGGTCGACGCCGCCGCGCAGGTTGGCGAAGTAGGTCAGGGTCTGGCCGCCGGTCAACCGGTCGTACAGGGTGAACTCGCCGGGAAGGTAGCCGACCCGGCGGTGGATCGCGACCGGATCGACCGAGGAGTCGATGCCGAAGACCAGGGCACGCCCGCTCGTCGGCCGGATCAGGTCGAGCAGGACCCGGATCGTCGTCGTCTTGCCGGCGCCGTTCGGGCCCAGGAAGCCGAAGACCTCGCCCTGCTCGACGTCCAGCTCGACGTCGATGATCCCGCGGTGCTCACCGTAGGACTTGGTCAGCTTCTGGATCTGGATGATCGCCGTCATTCCGGTCCCTTTCCCGTGTCGTCGCGACGTGAGCGAGGTCCGGACCCTGCGCCGGACCGGCGCGTCAAGCCGAGATCGTTTCGCTCTGGTCGGCCGGCCGCGGACCGGGTAGCGGCCCGACCGCGATCCGGCTCGCACGCTCCCCCAGGTAGCGGTCGACCAGGGTCGGGAAGACGTCCCGGATGAAGACCGTCGCGTCGTGGACTTCCTGGAGGCGAGCCCGGGAGCGCGGGGATCGTTCGGTCGTCGCCGCGAGCCCCTCTTCCGTGATCTCGACGAGCCTCGCGTAGGCCGACCCGGCGCTGCGCAGGATCGTGTCGAACGTGCCGGGCGGAGCGCTGAAGTACTCGCGCCGATCACCCCGGCGACGGACCCGACGGATCATCCCGACCGTGGACAGGAACGCCGCCGCACCGCTGATCGCGCCGCGGCTCGCCTGGAGCGACTCGGCCAGCGCCGCAGCCGTCTGCTCGGGCGGGTCGCAGATGAGCAGCCAGGCCCACAGCCGACCGGCCATCGGCGTCATCTTGTACGAGCCCATGTAGTGGCCCATCGCCTCGACGAAGGCGGCTTCGCGATCGTTCACGCCCCCAACGATAGGACTGTTTGTATTTTCAGGCAATACTGAATCATTCGAACCGCTGCGGGTCGGCTGCGATCCGTCCGGGTGGCCCATCGCGACGGGCCGAACGGACCTGTCGGGCGGCTGGACGAGACATCTACGGTCGCTGCATGTCGACCCATGCCTCGCTCGCCCTGCCGGTTCGCCGCATCCGCTCCTTCCTGGCGACTGTCGCCACCCTCGCGATCGTCGCGACCCTCGCCGCTTGCGCCGGAGCCGGAGCGACCGCGAGCGGCTCGCTCACCACGTCCGACGCGTGGGCTCGCCCCGGGCCGGCCGGCGGCGAGACGGCCGCCTACCTGCGGATCGCCAACCCGACCGGGGCCGCGGACACGCTCGTCTCGGCATCGAGCCCCGACGCGGACTCGGTGGGCCTGCACCAGACGATGACCGATGCTTCCGGGATGACCGGCATGCAGCCGATGTCCGGGATCGACATCCCGGCCGGCGGCAGCGTCACCCTCGAGCCGGGTGGTACGCACCTGATGGTGATGGGCCTGGCGAAGGACCTACCCGCGGGTGGCTCGCTCGATCTCGAGCTTCACTTCAAGAACGCCGGGACGGTCACGGTCAAGGCCCAGGTCAAGCAGCCCTGACATGGCCCAGCATCCGACCTCGACCGCGACGAGCGACGAGGCCAGCCGCGTGCTGGACGGCGGATTCCGCCTCGTCGTCGTGCTCGCGGCCCTGTTCGGCGTCCTCGTCGTCGCGTCCGCCTTGTGGGGCGGGTCGTCGTCCGGGGGTTCAGTCGCGACCGCGTCGCCGAGTCCGTCGCCGGCCTCGTCCGCGGCACCGCCGTCACCGGCCGACGCGACGGCCTTCCTCGCGCGCGACGTCGCGGCCGCCCCTCCGATCGAGCTCACGGACCAGGACGGCCGGCCGTTCTCGCTGGCGTCGCTGCGTGGGACGCCGGCCTTCGTGTTCTTCGGCTACACCCACTGCCCGGACGTCTGTCCGGCGACCGTCGGGACGATCGGGAAGGCGATGTCGACCTCCGGGCTCGGAGCTCGCGCGGTGTTCGTGACGGTCGACCCGCAGCGGGACACGGCGGCCTGGCTCAAGGAGTACCTGACCTACCTGCCGGCCGGGTTCGTGGCATTGACCGGGACCGACGACCGGATCCGCGCCACCGCCGACGCCTGGGGGGTCCGCTACGCTCGGGTCGAGACCGGCGTCGCGAACGGCTACTCCATGGCCCATACCGCGGATGTCTTCCTGGTCGACGCCGCCGGCTCCCTCCGGGCGACGTTCCCGTTCGGGACCGACGCGGACACGATGGCGGCGGTCCTTCGCGCGATCGTCGCGGAGAGCCCGTCGGGTGCACCGACGACGACCGCGACCGCCTCGACACTCTCGTCGGCCGCGTCGGCCGAGGCGCCGCTCGCCAGCGCACCGGACGAGAGCGCGTCGGCCGCCGCCGGTCTCGACGTCGCGGTCAGCTCGACCTCGATCTGGTCGGGTCCGGCAAGCCCGATCATCCTGTCGCTGTCGACCGGGGGCCTGCCCATCGACGACGCGGGCCTCCACCCAGCGGTTCAGCTGCTGTCGTCGACCGGCGAACCGGTGGGCCCGGCCGTCGACGCCGTCCCGGTCCAGCCGCCGGGGGTCCCGAAGGTCTCCTACGTGGCCGATGTCGCGATCCCGCAGCAGGGGACGTGGCGGCTGTCGGTCACGGCTCCCGTCGGGTCGCGCCAGGCGGCCGGCACGGTCGAGATCACCGTGGTCGACCCCGGCTCGACCGCCCCGATCGGTGCCGCCGCGCCGACCGCGCATACGCCGACGCTGACCGATGTCGGCGGCCTGGCCAGGGCGATCACGACCGACCCGGCACCCGACCTCCGCCTGTCGCAGCGATCGACGACCGATGCCCTGGCCGATCACCAGCCGTTCGTGCTCGTCATCGACTCGACGAAGTTCCGGGTCTCGCCGGCCTGCGGACGGGCGATCATCATGGCCCGCTACATGCTGGACCGCTGGCCGCAGGCCGGGTTCATCCACCTCGAGCCCTACCGCTACGCGGTCATCACCGACACCCCGGTCCTCGACGGCACGCTGGCCGACCCGACCCTGACCGACCCAGCCGCGGCGTGGGGCATCGGCGGCGATCCATGGGGTCCCCGGTCGATGCCGTGGGTCTTCGTCGTCGACGGGAGCGGGGTCGTCCGGGCGAAGTACCAGGGCGTGATGGGCAGCGACGACGTCGACGTGATGATGTCGCTCATCGAACAGGGCGGCTGACGCCCTTCGGCCCACCGAAACGGGCCGAATGTCACGTCTCGGGAGTCGGGCCTGACCCTCACCATCGGGGCATGGATACCAAGTCGCAGGGCTCCCTGCTCCCCGTCGATCTCGTCGATCCCTCCCTCTCCCGACGCGGGTTCCTACGCGGCGCGGCACTCGCCGGTGGCGGCCTGGTCGCCGCCGGCCTGGCCGCGTGCACGCCGGCCGCGTCCGGTTGGACCTACGGTCCCGTCGTGACGCCGGGGGCAGCTGCGGCGGCCTCGGCGGCTGCGACCGTGGCCCCGGTGGCCTCGGCGAGCCCGGCCGCGCACTCGATGGCTCCGAGCACCGCGCCGTCCGCGGCCGCCTCGGCCTCGCCCGCGGCGGGTGGCCCGATCCCGGCCGGCTGGAGCGCCCACGACGTCGCGGCCCGCGAGGTCATCCGGCGCTACCTCGGCGACCTCGTACCGGCGCTCAAGGACATCTACGGCCCGGTCGCGTTCGCCAAGATGGCCGAGATCCTGGGAGCCGCCGACGACTACCCGCAACTCAAGGAGAAGCCCGCCTTCGTCCAGGTCCCGCAGCTCTTCCTGCAGGATGCGCTCCAGCCGCTCAAGCCGGAGCTCGACGGCGACACGAAGGTCTTCAAGCTGACCATCGACGCGATGGAGCACAAGATCGACGAGCTCCTGCCGCCGGTCGCCGCCCTCGGCTACAACGGCCAGTGGCCGGGCCCGACGATCCGGGTCACGCAGGGCGACAAGGTCCGGGTCCTGTTCACGAACAACCTGACCGAAACGACCGGCGTCCATTTTCACGGCGTCGAGTTCGACGACTTCTTCCAGGACGGTATCCCGTTCGTGACCCAGCTGCCGATCACCCCCGGCGAGACGTACACCTACGAGTTCGTGGCCAAGACGGCCGGCTCCCTGATGTACCACTCGCACCACAACGCGACCGACCAGGTCGGGCGTGGCTTGCTGGGGGCGTTCATCGTCGACCCGAAGCCGGAACCCGTGAAGTACGACCGGGAGTACGTCTGGATCTCGAACGACGAGCTCGGCGGGTTCACGATCAACGGCCACGGGTTCCCGGCGGTCATCCCGGTCCTCGCAGCCAAGGACGAGGTGGTCCGCATCCGGTTCATGAACGAAGGGATCATGATGCACCCGTGGCACCTCCACGGGATGACGATGCGAGTGATCGCCCGTGATGGCCATCCCCTCGGGAGCGCCGCCTTCACCTGCGACACCCTCGGGGTCAACCCGGGCGAGCGTTACGACGTCCTCATCGAGGCGAAGACTCCGGGCGTGTGGGCCTTCCACTGCCACATCCTGCCCCACGTCGAGGGGACCAACGGGATGTTCGGGATGGTCAACACCCTGATCGTCGTCCCGGAGAAGGCCCACGTCGACGCGATCGTGACGGCGCTCCTGGCATAGGCGGCCGTGTCTGACTCAGGAGCGGCGGGCGTCCTCGGCGAGGGCGGCCTCGAGACGAGCGATGTCGGCGCGTCCGCGGCGCGCGGTCGCTCGCTGGAGGAGCCAGCTGAAGAGCGGATCGAGGCGCGCACTCAGGATCGGCGGCAGCTCGACCGTGAGCGTGACCGCTGAACCGGCGTCGGCCGGCTCCACGCGGATCGTCGTTCGGACCGGCTGGCCCTCGATGACCTGGAAGCTGACGAGCTTCGGCGGGTCCCAATCGGCCACCTCCGCGACGAACGACCAGTCTCGCCCGAACAACCGGCCGACCTGACGACCACGCCGGCCGGGCCGCGTCGGCCCGTCGTCGATCCACGTCGTCCGGTGGACATGGGCGTGCCAGCGCGGATTGTTCTCCGCGTCGGCGACGAAGGCGAAGACCTCGTCTGGCGGCCGGCTGACCGTGCCCCGCCCGACCATCCGGGGCATGTCACAGACCCGCGATCTCGTCGAGCCGGACCGGGCGATGCTCGGCGCGAGAGCGCCCGGCGGCGATGCTGATCCGCATCGCCTCGAGGGCGTCGCGGGCCAGGCACGGACTGGCGATCTCGCCGCGGACGAGGCGCACGAAGGCCGCCAGCTCGGCTCGGTACGCCGGTTCGAAGCGGGCCTCCCAGTCGGCGTACGCCGGTCCCGGCGCGGCCGCGTCGGGCTCGACCGAGCGGAGCGGGGTGCGCGGACCGGTGCCCATCGCGATGCTGTCGCGGGACCCGACGATCTCCATCCTGATGTCGTAGCCGCGCGGGTCGTGGCGGGTCTGGCTGAGGACCCCGAGGGTCCCGTCGGCCAGGTGCAGGATCACGGCTCCCGTATCGATGTCCCCGTGCTCGGCGAAGACGCGGAAGCCGCGGACCGAGCCGTCGGCGTAGACCTCCTCGACCTCGACGCCGGTCATCCAGCGGAGCGAGTCGAAGTCGTGGATCGACGAGTCGCGGAAGAGGCCGCCGGACGTCGGGATGTAGGCATCCGGCGGCGGCTCGTGGTCGTGGGCGATCAGCCGGACGAGATAGACCGTGCCGAGCTCGCCGGCCTCGACCAACCGGCGGGCTTCCACGTAGGCCGGATCGAACCTGCGCTGGAACCCGACCTGAACGGTCGCGCCGAGCTGCTCGAGATGCCGCACCAGCTCGATCGTCTCCTCGAGGTCGAACGCGAGCGGCTTCTCACAGAACACCGGGACGCCGCGATCGGCAGCCATCCGGACCAGGGTCGCGTGGGCGTTCGTGGACGCGGCGACGATCGCGGCATCCGCACCGTCGAGGGCGGCGGCCGGGTCGTCCGCGACGCGCCCGCCGATCGATCCGGCCAACGCCGCCGCCCGGGCAGGATCCACGTCGTTGACGACGACCTCGCTGATGCCGTCGATCTCGGCGAGATGGCCACCGTGGAGCTGACCGATCCGGCCGGCTCCGAACAACGCGATCCTCATCGTCTCTGCCTCATGTGTCGGGTTCGCCGGGTCGGTCCCGGACAAGTATCGCGGCCGCACGGCCGCTCCGTCGGGGTCGGACGGTCGCGAGTCGACGGGATCCTGGGTCGTGCCCGGCGCATACTCGTCCTGATGCCGCGCGACGGTGCGCGACCGACAGCCGAGGACGGTCATGGCCAGGACCAAGGCCGAGCAGAAGCAACAGAGCGATGAGCTGGCGCAGGTCTGGTCGGATCCGCCGGTCGAGGAGATCGGCTCGTCGGAGCGGACGCTGTCGAACAAGGCGTATCTGCGCGAGCTTGCCGTCCTCCAGGTCGAACTGGTCAAGCTCCTCGAGTGGATCAAGCACGACGGTCTGCGCGTCGTGGTGATCTTCGAGGGCCGGGACGCGGCCGGCAAGGGCGGCGCGATCAAGACGATCAGCCTGTCGCTCAACCCGAGGTACTGTCGGGTCGTCGCCCTGGGCACGCCGACCGAGCGCGAGAAGAGCCAGTGGTATTTCCAGCGCTACGTCGCACACCTGCCCGCGGCCGGCGAGATGGTCCTGCTCGACCGGAGCTGGTACAACCGGGCCGGGGTCGAGCGGGTCATGGGCTTCTGCACCGAGCAGGAGTACCAGGAGTTCCTGCGCGATTGCCCGGAGTTCGAGCGGATGCTCGTCCACTCCGGGATCATCCTGGTCAAGTACTGGTTCTCGGTCAGCGACGCTGAACAGGAGCGCCGGTTCCAGAGTCGGCTCGAGGATCCCACCAAGCGCTGGAAGCTCAGCCCGATGGACCTCGAATCACGCAGCCGCTGGGTCGAGTACTCCAAGGCCAAGGATCAGATGTTCGCCTATACGGACATCAAGCAGGCGCCCTGGTACGTGGTCAACGCCGACAACAAGAAGCGGGCGCGGCTCAACGTCATCCACCACCTGCTGAGCCTCATCCCCTACCAGGACCTGACCCCGGACCCGATCGTCCTGCCCGCCCGACAGGACGACAAGGGCTACGTCCGACCGCCGATCA
Source organism: uncultured Chloroflexia bacterium (assembly GCA_963781845.1). Lineage (GTDB taxonomy): Bacteria > Chloroflexota > Limnocylindria > Limnocylindrales > CSP1-4 > Chersky-267. Next base: position 46,050 of record CAWAHN010000013.1, read on the forward strand.
CCGACCAGAGCTTCATCCCCGAGACGTACTGACCGGCGTCAGCCCGCGTCGTCAGGGGGGCTCGAACCGTCCTCGGTGGGCCCATCCGCCTGCGGCTCGGATCCGTCACCCATGCTCGTTTCGGGCTCGGTGCCAGTCGCCGCCGTTTCCGCCCCGTCCGTCGGTGCCGGCGGGGCGCCCTCCGTCGGCGTTGTGGTCCCGGCGACGGCGGCCGCGGTCGTCGCCGGCCGTTCGGTCGGGCCCATCGGATGGGCCTGGCTCTTGGCGGGGTCGGGGCCGAGCGGCTTGGCCGTCTTCGACCGATACCACAGGTAGACCGCGACGGCGAGCGCGACGATCAGGATCAGGATAAGCAAGAGCAGCCAGTTCGAAGCACCGCTCGACTCGGACGAGCCACCGACGGGACTCGGCGACGGGGCCGGACTCGCGACGCCGGCGACCGGGGTCACCGCCACCGACACGCCGCTCATCGAGTTGCCCTTGGTGATGACCGGCACGCCGGTGGCGTCGGCCCAGCGCTGGTCGCCCGACACGATCTCCGCCCTGATGACGTAGTCGGCGTTCTGGTCGATCGTCGCAGGGTCGAACGCGACCGCGAACGGGACCGGGATCTTGCCCGGCGCAGGGTTCACCTCGACCCCGATCGTCTCGCCAGTGTCGACCCGGATGAGGACGGCGGCCGAATAGGCGCCCGGGGCCAGGGTGATCCCGACCCCGGTCAGCTGGCCGGTGACCTCGCCCTTGAGCAGATCCGAGCGCAGGGTCAGCTTCACGGTCACGTCGGAGCTCGGATTGCCGTTTGTGAGGACCTTGACCCCCGTCGAGGTCTCCCAGCGATGGTCGCCGTCCTCGATCCCGGCCTGGATCGTGTAGGTCAGCGACGGATCGATATCCTTCGAGGCGTAGGTGACCTTGAACGGGATGGGCTTCTGGCCCGGCGAGGTGATCTCCTGCGAGCCGACGATCGTCTCGGACGACGCCTTGGCACTGCCGGCCACGAGCAGCACGACGGCCTTGGCCGACGACGACAGCTGCGCCGGTTCGGAGTAGGTCAGCGTCCCGGTGACCGCACCGGTGGTCGGCGTCGCGCTCGGCTTGGCCGTAGCGGTGGCGGCGCCGCTGGCGACGCTGCTCGCGGTGGGCGTCGGGCTCGGGCTGGGCGTCGGCGACGGGCTCGGCGACGGTGTCGGCGACGGCGACGGCGTCGGGCTCGGTTTCGGGGTGGGCTTGGGCGTCGGCTTGGGGGTCGGCTTCGGCGTCGTCGACGGCTTCGGCGTCGTTGACGGCTTGGGTGTCGGCTTCGGGGTCGGTGTCGGCTTCGGCGTCGCGGTGGGCGCCGGGGTCGGGATGGCCGTCGGTGACAAGACGACGGGGATCTGGACGCCGGTCGTCGGCGCGCCGTTGGTGATCACCGGCGCTCCGGCGCCACCCGACCAGGCGGCCGGCGCGTCGATCACGGCACCCCGGACGACGTAGGTCGCCGACGGGTCCACCGTGCCAGGGTCGTAACCGATCGAGAAGGCCAGCGATGTGCCCGGCGAGGTCATGACCTGGCTGGCGACGACCGTACCCGTATCCACCTTGATCAGGGCCGCGATCGCGACCGCGGTCGCGCTCAGCGCCTCCCTGCTCGACTTGACGAGCGTTCCGCTGACCACGGCGGCCGGCGACGCGGGCACCGCCTGGAGAGGCAGCACCACATTCGAGGTCGGGCCACCGGTGATGACCGGCACGGCGGCCAGGTTCTGCCAGACCTTCGAGCCGTCCTGGAGCGAGGCGAACAGCGCGTATGCGTGCGTGGACTGGATCGACGCCGCGTCGTACGGGACGCTGAACGCGAGCGGGACGTTGCCGGGCCGGTTGATCCGCTGGATCCCGACGATCGTGCCGCCGTCGGGCGATGCGGTCTGGTCGACGAGGACGACGACCGCGACGGCGTTCGAGCTCAGGGCGATCTTCGAGGTCGAGGTCAGCTGGCCGGTGACCGCCGTCGGTTCCCCGGCCGCCTGGACGAACAAGGCCGGAACGATCAGGAGCAAGGCCAGCGACAGGGTCGCGGCTCGGCTGAACAGGCGGCGGATCGGGGTCATGAGGGACTCCCTCGGGGCGGATCGGCGTTCGGGCTGGGCAGTGGACGCCGCCGGCGCAGGATAGCAAACGAGATCGAGCCCGGTCGCGGCCGGGCCGAGATCAGTCGCGGACCTCGGCCAGCCGACGGCTCAGGTAGCCGCGCTCGGTCTCGTTGGCGGCCAGCTCGAGCGCCCGGCCGTACGCCACCGACGCCTCCGATCGACGTCCGAGCCGGCGCAGGAGATCGGCCCGCGCGGCATGCAGGAGGTGATAGTCCTCGAGCTCCCCGGCGGCCTCGATCCGGTCGATCAGCTCGAGGCCGCTGGTCGGACCGTCGCGCATCGCGACGGCGACGGCCCGGTTCAGCTCCACGACCGGGGAAGGGTCCAGCCGACCGAGGGCGTCGTACAACAGCGCGATCTGGGTCCAGTCGGTCTGGGCGGACGTCGGAGCTTCGTCGTGGACCGCCGCGATCGCGGCCTGGAGCTGGTACGGCCCCGGCCGCCGCATCCGGAGGGCGCGCTCGACGAGGGCCTGTCCCTCGGCGATGCGATCGCCGTCCCAGCGCGAGCGGTCCTGATCCTCGAGCAGGACGAGCTGTCCATCGGTGCCGACGCGCGTCTCGCGACGGGCATCGTGGAGGAGCATCAGCGCAAGCAGCCCGAGCACCTCGGGCTCGTCCGGCATCAGCTGCTCGGCGAGCACCCGGCCGAGCCGGATGGCCTCGGCCGACAGCTCGCGCCGTACCAGCCCGTCGCCTGACGTCGCCGAGTAGCCCTCGTTGAAGATGAGGTACAGGACGCGCAGGACGTCGCCGAGTCGCTCGGGCAGGACGTGGTCCGGCGGCACGCGGTAGGGGATCCCGGCGTCGCGGATCTTCTTCTTGGCCCGGACCAGCCGCTGGGCCATCGTCGGCTCGGGCACGAGGAAGGCGCGGGCGATCTCGGGGGTCGTCAGACCGCCCAGCGTGCGGAGCGTGAGCGCCACCCTGGCCTCGACCGGCAGGGCCGGGTGGCAGCAGGTGAAGATCAGTCGCAGTCGATCGTCGGCGATGGGGCTCACCGGATCGTCCGCCCGCGGGCCGACCGCGGCCAACTCGGCGTCGATCTCGGCCTGGCGCCGGAGGGACGGGGTCTTCTCGACCAAACGTCTCGCCCGACGCAGCCGGTCGATCGCCCGGTTCCGTGCCGTCGTCGTGATCCAGGCGCCCGGGTTCGACGGGAGCCCGTCGCGGGGCCAGCGCTCGAGTGCGATGACGAAGGCATCCTGGACCGCCTCTTCAGCAAGATCGAAGTCGCCGGTCAGTCGGATGAGGGTCGCCACGGCCCGCCCCGACTCCTCGCGGAACAGGCGGTCGACGGCGGCTCGCGGATCAGACGTCGACAACGGTCGCGGCGGGCGCTTCGGTCAACCGGCGGCGCCGTACTCGAAGATCGGCCGGACCTCGATCGAGCCGTGCTTGGCACCCGGGATCCGCGCCGCGGCGTCGATCGCGGCGTCGAGGTCGGGCGCCTCGAGGAGGTAGAACCCGCCGAGCGCCTCCTTGGTCTCGGCGAACGGGCCGTCGGTCGTGACGGTCCGGCCGTCACGCACCCGGACGGTCGTCGCGTCGGACGTCGGCTGGAGCGCCTCCCCGGCCTGGAACATCCCGTTGTCCCGGGTCCACTGGGTGAACGCGTCGTACTCCGCGAACTCGGACGTCATCTGGTCGTCGGGATACGGCTTCGGTTGGCTCGGCCGTGTAGATCAAGAGCAGGTAGCGCACCGCGGTCCTCCTGGCCTGTCGATCGTGGCGGCTTCGACGGCCACCGGTCACCCTGACGACGAACGGCCGACGCCGAATCGACACCCTCGGTCGTGCCCGGGCCGGTCGGCGTCCTGTCGGTCAGGGTACCGCGTCGCGGTATCGTTCCGGCATGCCCAAGCGTGAAGAGGTCATCAAGGTCGGCGGCCGGGACGTGACGGTCACCAACCCCGACAAGATCTACTTCCCCGAGGCCGGCCACACGAAGCTCGACCTCGTCCGCTACTACGTGGCGGTGGCCGACGGCGCGCTGCGCGGCGTGCGCGACCGGCCGATGGCCCTCAAGCGCTTCGTGGACGGCGCGGCCGGCGAGCCGTTCTTCCAGAAGCGCGCGCCCGACAAGCGACCCGAGTTCATCCGGGTCGCCACGCTGTCCTTCCCGTCGGGCCGGACGGCGGACGAGGTGGTCTTCGACGAAGCCGCCGGTCTCGCCTGGGTGGCCAACCTCGGCTGCATCGACCTCAACCCGCACCCCGTCCGATCCGGCGATCTCGACCACCCCGACGAGCTGCGGGTGGACCTGGACCCAGTCCCTGGCGTGCCGTGGTCGCAGATCCGCGACGTGGCGTTGGTCGCGCGGGAGGCGCTCGAGGCCGTCGGGCTCACCGGCTGGCCGAAGACCTCGGGCTCGCGCGGGATCCACATCAACGTCCGGATCGAGCCTCGCTGGACGTACTCGGAGGTGCGCCGCGCCGCCCTGGCGCTGGCGCGCGACGTCGAGCGGCGCGCACCGACGATCGCGACGTCGAAATGGTGGAAGGAGGAGCGCCACGGCGTCTTCCTCGACTACAACCAGAACGCCAAGGACCGGACCGTGGCGTCGGCCTACTCCGTCCGGCCGCTGCCCGACGCCCGAGTCTCGATGCCGCTGCTGTGGGACGAGGTGCCGACGGTCGAGGCCGAGGCGTTCACCCTGGCGACGGTGCCGGGGATCTTCGCCGAGCGTGGCGATGCGGGAGCCGGGATCGATGCGGCGGTCGGCTCGCTCGAGGCGCTCCTCGAGCTGTCCGCGCGCGACGAGGCCGGTGGACTGGGCGACGCTCCGTGGCCGCCGCAGTACCGCAAGCAGCCCGGCGAGCCGCCGCGTGTGCAGCCGTCGAAGCAGCGCCGTGCGACCGCCGACTACGACACGCCCGAGGCCGAGGCGGAGCGCGAGAAGGCTCGGGCCGCGATGGAGCGGCGCTGGTCCGGCACCCGCCCGACGCCGACGGGCCGGCGAACGAGTGCGATCCCGGTCATCGAGATCGCCCGGGCGGCCAGGAAGGCCGATGCGCTCGCGGGCCTGGAACGATGGAAGGCGCGCTGGCCGGCGGTCGCGGCTCTGCTCGAGCCGGCGGACGTGCTGGTCGATGCGATGCGTGGCCGGTCGACGACCTGGACCCGGATCCGGGTCAACCTGATCCACGTCCCGGAGGCGGACCGACCACCCCAGGAGCCGCTCGACCCCGACTACGACCCGATGACCGAGTACAGCGAGGCGGACCGGGCGGCCTGGCTCGGCGGCCAGGGCGGCGGCGGCCCGTCCGACACCGAGGCGTAGCGTTCCGGCCGCCGAGCCACGTGCCGGTCCCACGCCAGGCGCGCATGCCCCGCGCGTTGTCCGGTATCTCGGCCGGATCCCCCGTCAGGCGCGCATGCCCCGCACGTTGTCCGGTGTCTCGGCCGGATCCCCCGTCAGGCGCGCATGCCCCGCACGTTGTCCGGTGTCTCGGCAGGATCTCCCGTCAGGCGCGCATGCCCCGCACGTTGTCCGGTATCCAGGCCGCATCCCACGGTGCACAGGGGACGTCGCGAGGATCGCCACGCTCGGACCGGTTTCAGGTGGCTGTCAGTAGCTGCCGATCCGTGACGACTTGTCCGCTAGCGTGCGTCTGATGCGCGCCTGACCAGAACCGCTGAGGCCAGGTTGCCGCGCCTGACCAGAGCCGAGCCGCTAGCGTGCGTCTGATGCGCGCCCGGCCAGAACCGCTGAGGCCGCGCTGACGCGCCTCAGCCTCCGCCGCTACCACCGAAGATCGCCGACAGCTCGTAGGCGGCCGTCTCCTCGAGCTGGTCGTAGCGGCAATCCTCTGGGCGCCTGTCGGGCCGCCAGCGCACGAACGTCGTCCCGTGGCGGAAGCGGTCGCCCTGGAGGTGGTCGTAGGCGACCTCGACGACCCGCTCGGGTCGGAGGAGCTCCCAGGACAGGTCGCGACCCCGGTTCCAGCGGCTGGTCGCCCCCGGGACTCGCTGGCCGGAGGCGGCTGCGGCCTCGGCCCAGTCCGACCACTCGGACCAGGGATGGCCGTCCGCCGCCCCCTCGCGCAGCGGCGCCAGCTCGGCGACCAGCTCCGCCCGGCGGGCCATCGTGAACGAAGCCGTGATGCCGACGTGATGGAGCTTGCCCGTGTCGTCGAACAGCCCGAGGAGCAGCGACCCGATCAGCGTCCCGGGACCGTCCTTGTGCCAGCGGAAGCCGGCGACGACGCAGTCCGCGGTGCGCTGGTGCTTGATCTTGAGCATCGCCCGCTTGCCGGGCTGGTAGGCGGCGTCGAGCCGCTTGGCGATGACGCCGTCGAGTCCGGCTCCCTCGAACCGGTCGAACCAGTCCGCGGCCAGGGCCCGGTCGAGGGTCGCGGGCGTCAGATGGACCGGCGGCGTCGCCGTTGCGAGGACCGCCTCGAGGCGGGTCCGCCGGTCGGCCTGGGGGACGCCGCGCAGGTCGTCGTCGCCGAGCGCGAGCAGGTCCCAGGCCACATACGACGCCGGCGAAGCCTCGGCCAGCATCCGCACCCGCGACTCGGCTGGGTGGATCCGGAGCAACAGCGCATCGAAGTCGAGGCGGCCGTCCGACCCCGCGATCACCACCTCACCATCGAGGACGCACCGCTCGGGCAGCGACGCCCGGAGCGGCGCCGCGAGCTCGGGGAAGTAGCGGTCGAGCGGCTTGAGGTCGCGCGACTGGATGAGGACCTCGTCGCCATCGCGGAAGACCATCGCTCGGAAGCCGTCCCACTTGGGCTCGAACAGCCAGCCGGCGTCGGTCGGCAGGCCGTTCGACGGCTTGGCCAGCATCGGTTCGAGCGGAGGTGAGACCGGCAGTCGCATCGCGCGACGATAGCAGCCCGGGTCGGTCGTGGCGGTCGCCTCGGGTCAGGCCCGGCGGTCGCTCGCCGCGAATCAGGCGCGGCGTCCGCTCGCCTGGACGACCGGGACCCGCCACGTGAATGCCTCGACCGGCAACCTCTCCAGTCGCGCCGCGGTCGCCTCGCGCAGGCGCCGACGAGCCCTCGGGGTGAGATCCTCGAAGACCTCGCGCTCGGCGTACTCCTGGAGGAAGTCGACATAGGTCGACGGGTCGTACGGGTGGATCAGCTCGATCGCCTCGGCCACGACGTCCGCGAAGCCGGCGTCCCGGAGCTCCATCGCGGCCTCGTCCGCGGACAGGTAGTCGCCGCTGCGCTCCTCCTCCGCCTCGGACTCGTCGCGGTAGTCGATGTCGTCGAGCGCATCCTCGAACGCCTCGTCCGGCGCGAACGGCGCGTCGTCGTCCGCCGCCATCCAGGTCACCGACGCGAAGCGGCCCCCCGGCCGGAGGACACGCCCGACCTCGGCGACGACGACCCGCCGATCGGCGACCAGCTGGAGGACGAAGGACGACACCACCAGGTCGAAGGTCGCGTCGTCGAACGGCAGGCGACCGGCCTCCCCCGCCACGAACTCGAGCCGAGACCGGTCATCGGGTCCGAGCCCGTCGTCGGCCTCGCGTCCGGCGACACCGAGCATCCCGGAGGAGACGTCGAGACCGATCACCCGGGCCGCAGGCCAGCGCCGGACGGCCTCGATCGCGAGCAGGCCAGCCCCGGTGCCGAGATCGAGGATGCGAGGGGCCGACCCATCCGGCCGTACCGACGATTCGCCGTCCAGGACCCGCAACGCGGTCGGAGCGAGGACCGGCTCCCACCAGCGTCGGTAACGCGCGGCGGACGCATCGTAGCGAGCCTGGATCGTCCCCATGGCCGCGATCCCGCGGGGTCGCTAGCCCTCGGTCGAACCCTCGGCGGACGACTCGCCGGCCTCGGCGGCCCCGGCTTCGCCACCCTCCTCGGCAGCCTCGCCCTCGGCGGCGACCTCGACGACCTCTTCCACTTCCTCGACGCGCGGCTGCTGGACCCGCGCGACGATCTCGTCGGGGTCGGTCAGCAGCGTCACGTCCTCCGGGATGACCAGGTCGCGGACATGGACGGTCGCCTCGAAGTCCACGAGGCTCTCAATGGGCAGGTCGATCGACTGTGGCAGGTGATCCGGCAGGGCCTTGACCTTGACGCTCTCGAGCATGTGCAGAAGCGTCCCGCCGAGCTTGTCGACGGCCGCGGACTCGCCAACCGTCACGAGCGGGACGTCGACCGTCAGCTCCTCGGTCATCCGCACGGCGAACAGGTCGACATGCAGCATCCGATGGTGGACGGGGTCGCGCTGGATGCTCTGGACGAGGACCGGCGTCGCCTTCTTGCCTTCGACCGACAGGTCGACCAGGGCGTTCTGTCCGATCTTCCGCTGGAGCGACTCGAACTCGTGGGTGTCGATGGTCAACGACTGCGACGGCACGCCGCGGCCGAAGACGACGGCCGGCAGCTGGCCCGCCCGACGCAGGCTGGCGACGCGCTTGCCGGTCAGCTCGCGCTTGGTGGCGGCCAGGGTCGGCCGGGTGGTGCTCATGGTGGGTGGGGCTCCTCCGTCGGTTGCATCGCGCACGGTAGCACAGGGCGCCGTCCGACCCCCTCCGCCATGGTCCGTCGTTCGGGGTAGCATCTGGCCCATGGCCGCCACCATCCTGATCGTCGAGGACGAGTTCGCCGTCGCGCGCGGCATCCAGTTCGCCCTCCAACAGGAGGGCTACGAGGTCGTCGTCGCCCGCTCCGGCGAGGAGGGACTCGAGTTCGCCACCGCCCAGGCCCCGGATCTCGTCGTGCTCGACGTGCGATTGCCCGGGATCGACGGCTTCGAGGTGCTCCGCCGGTTGCGTGCCGCCGGGTCCAAGGCGCCCGTCCTGGTCCTGACCGCCCGCGACGACGAGGTCGACAAGGTCATCGGCCTCGAGCTCGGCGCGGACGACTACCTGACGAAACCGTTCGGCCTGCGCGAGCTGATGAGCCGGATCAAGGCGCTCCTGCGCCGCGCTTACGGCGACCTCGCCGATGCGGCAGGTGGCCGGGTCATCCGCCATCGCGACCTGCTGATCGACCTCGACCGACGTCGCGTCCAGCGTGGCAGCCGGCGGATCAGCCTGACGGCGACCGAGTTCGAGATCCTGCGCCACCTGGCCAGCCGTCCCGGTCGGGTCTATTCGCGACGCGAGCTGCTCGAGCTGCTGCGCGACTACGAGGCGCTCGACCAGGACGAGAAGACGATCAACGTCCACGTCAGCCACCTGCGCGAGAAGATCGAGGACGATCCATCGACGCCGGTCTTCGTGCTGACCGTTCGAGGTGCCGGCTACGCCTTCGCCGAGCGCTGAGCCAGGCGCGGCTCCCGGGGAGACGCAGGGGACCGGGCGGACCTTCCAGCTCCCCGGGGCGATCCGCCGGATCATGCCGCGGACGTTCCAGGGCCGGCTCACCCTCGGGTTCATCACGGTCGTCTCGCTGACCCTGCTGATGGTCGGGCCGGCCGTCATCATCCGGCTCGACGACTACTTCCTCCAGCAGGAGCAGACCAACCTCGAGAGCCGGGCGGCGTCGACCGTCAAGATCGTCGCCCTGTTCGCAAACCAGTCGATCGACCCACCGGTGGTGACTCCAGACAACCAGGTGACCGACCGGGCGGCGGCGTTCTTCAGCTCCGGCCTGATGCAGTCGATCGCCGACGATGCCCAGGCCGACATGCAGATCTCTGTCGGCCTGCCGACCTTCGATGCCGACGGGAATGTGTCGCTCGTGCCGGCCTCGAACGGTGTGTTCCCGGTCGCCCAGCAGGCCCAGCCCAAGCGTGGGCAGACCAAGGAAGCGCTCGAGGCAACGTCCGCACCAGCCTCGACGAAGGGCACCGCCCTGTTCCCGTGGGCGATCCAGGTCCGATTGTCGAACCCCTACACCTACCGCACCTCGACCCTGACCCAGGTGACCGGGCTGTTCCTCGTCGTCGGCCTGATCGCGTTCATCGTCTCGGTCGTGGTCGCCTCCTTCCTCGCCCGCCGGTTCACGACGCCGCTCCGCCGGCTGACGACCGCCGCGCGCGATCTCGAGCAGGGGATGCTCGGCAGCCGCGTCCCGACCCGTTTGGCGGCCACCGGCGCGGTCGAGATCTCCGAGCTGTCGCGCCAGTTCAACGCGATGGCCGATCGGCTGGAGGAGAGCGTCGCGATCATCCGACGCGATCGCGATCGGAGCCGCGACTTCCTGGCCGACGTGTCGCACGAGCTGCGGACGCCGATCACCGCACTCCGGATGTCGAACGAGCTGCTCAGCGAGTCGGCCGGCGACGACCCGGAGACCCGCGCGGAGTTCCTCGAGTCCAGCCGGCAGCAGCTCGAACGACTGGACTGGCTGGCCCAGAACCTGCTCGAGCTGTCCAAGCTCGACTCGGGGCTCGTCCTCCTCGACCTCCGACCGGACGACCTCCGCGCCGCGGTCGAGTCCTCGGTCGAGCAGGCGCGCGCGTCCGCTGCACGTCGTGGCCTGACCCTGAAGCTCGAGCTGCCCCGCAATCCGGTCCGGATCCGGCACGACCCCCAGCGGATCGGCCAGGTCGTGACCAACCTGGTCGGCAACGCCCTGAAATTCACGCCGCGCGGCGGTTCGGTGCGGGTCGAGCTCGCGGCGACGACCGAGGGTGCCCAGATCGTGGTCTCGGACACCGGTGTGGGCATCGACGCGTCCGAGCTGCCGCGGATCTTCGATCGGTTCTATCGGGGGACGCTGGCCAACGAGGCGCGCGGCAGCGGCAGTGGGCTCGGCCTGGCGATCGTCAAGTCGATCGTCGACCTCCACGCCGGGCGGATCGCCGTGGACAGCCGCCTGGGTGTCGGGACGACCTTCACGGTCAGCCTGCCGAAGGACCCCCGGGCCGTCGACGACACCTCGCTCCAGCGTCCGATCCCGCCGCAGGTCGTGCCGACGATGGACCCACCGGCCGGGGGACCAGCCCCCGAACCGGCCCAGGTAGCGGATTCTTCACCATCCACAGCCTCCTGATTGAATCCGGACCGGTCAGGCTAGGACCCACCTGCCGGTTGCCGCATCTCGCATCGCGTCCCCGAGGAGCCCACATCCGCCCATGAACGAACGACCGACCGAGCCCTACGATCCAGCCGATCCCGCCTCGACCGGCGAGGCCCCGGTGGCCCCGCCGACGCCGGGCGCTCCGACCGCCCCGTCCGGACCGCCGATCATCTCGCCCGTGCCGCCACCCGCCTCGACGACCCCCGCGGCTCCGCCGCCGCCGGTCTACGTCGCCCCGACGGCTCCAGCCCGGGTGAGCACGACCGGCGAGGTCGCCACGCCCGAGGACCCCGCTCCGTTCGCGGCGTTCTCGCCCGAGCCCGACCGCGTCGATCGAGACCGGGCCACGTGGCAGACGCCCGTCCAGCCGACGCCGGAGGCATGGTTCGAGCCGGCCGCGGCCGCCGCGACCGTCAGCGCTTCGACCGCCCCGACCTCCGCGGCATCGAGCAGCGGTCGGCGCCGAGGCGGCGGGATCCTCGTCCCTGTCTTCGCGGCCGCGCTCATCTCAGCGATCCTCGCGTCGGGCGGGACCTACCTCGTGCTCCGAGCCAGCGGTGCGCTCGACCAGCCGGCCGCGGCCGTCACCGCCCCGATCGGGCAGACCACCGGGGTCACCCAGCCGATCAGGATCGACGAGTCGTCGGCGATCATCGCCGTCGCCGCCAAGGTCGGTCCGGCGGTCGTCCGGATCGTGACCTCGGCATCGGCCAACCCGAATGACCCGACTGCGACCGAGGGGATCGGCTCCGGGATCATCTACGACAAGGACGGCTGGATCCTGACCAACCGCCACGTCGTGTCCGGGAGCGACACGCTCCAGGTCGAGCTCAAGGACGGGCGCCGGTTCGAGGGCAGGATCTATGGGATCGATACCCTGACCGACCTGGCCATCGTCAAGATCGAAGCGACCGACCTGCCGACCGCCGCCCTCGGCGACTCGTCCGCCCTCAAGGTCGGTGAGACGACGATCGCCATCGGCAGCCCGCTCGGGACCTACTCGAACACGGTGACCAGCGGGATCCTGTCGGCGACCGGCAGGACCATCGAGACCGACACCGGGACGATCAACAACCTCCTCCAGACGGACACCGCGATCAATCCCGGGAACAGCGGCGGCCCATTGCTGGACGCCGGCGGCAACGTCATCGGGATCAACACGGCGATCGCGGCCAACGCCAACGGCATCGGCTTCGCGATCCCGATCAACATCGCCAAGCCGATCATGGAGCAAGCCGTCGCGGGCCAGAAGCTGGCCCGACCGTACCTCGGCATCCGCTACGAGATGCTCGACGTCCAGCGGGCCGGCGAGCTCAACCTGTCGGTCACCGACGGCGCCTACATCGACGTCACCCAGGACTCCTCCGGGCAGGCCGGCGACGCGGTGGTCCCCGGGCAACCGGCGGACAAGGCCGGGATCAAGGCCGGCGACATCATCGTCTCCATCGAAGGTCAGGCGATCGACACCGAGCATCCGCTCGACTCGGTACTGACCCAGTTCGCGCCGGGCCGGACGGTCACCGTCGGGCTCGTGCGGAATGGCCAGAAGCAGGAGGTCCAGGTCACTCTCGGGACGCGTCCCGCCGACCTGAAGCCCTAGCTCCTCGGCCGCTCCCCGCGACCTCTTCGGACCCCGGCGTTCCCCCGACGCCGGGGTCCGGCCGTCCCCGACCTCGGTCCGCCGACGGACCATGGGATGATCGGGCGGTGGATCTGATCCTGTACCGCGATCGCGACAGTGTGCGGCTGCACTACCTGCGCAGCGCGGTCCGCAAGGACTTCGGGCGCACGGCGATGATCTATACGAGCCCGGACCTGGCCGACTGGATCCGGCGGTCGGGGGCCAGGCGCGGCCTCGCGGTGGACGTCGTCGCCGATGAGGCCGGCAACCTCGTGTTCACCGGTCTCGAGCCGGCCGCCCTGGCGATGATCGAGCGCGGGCTGGACACGACCGACTTCGGTTGACGACCGCTCGCGGAACCGCGACCGGCGAACGCATGCGTCAACGCCGGCGGGCGATCTCCACGCCGGCGTAGGCGAAGGTGCCCTCGATCGGGGCGTTCGGCTTGCGGACCCGGACGATCACCTCGTCGATCGGGAAGTCGGCCAGGAGCTCGTGGGCGATGGCCTCGGCCAGTGCCTCGATGAGCCGGAAGCTGGTCGACTCGACGATGGCCCGGCAGCTCTCGAACACCTCGCCGTAGTCGACCGTGCGGGTCAGGTCGTCCTCGAGCCCGGCCGGGCTGAGGTCGAGAACCAGCTCGACGTCGACATGGAACGGCTGGGCGACGCGCTGCTCCTGCTCGAGGACCCCGTGCCGGCCCATGAAGACCATGTCGTGGAGGACGATCCGGTCGGCCATCAGGCGGGCCCCGCCGGCGCCGTGCGGACGACCGCGTCCGTCATCCGCGCCGCCCGGACGTTGGCCAGGACGTCGTGGACCCGGACGATGTCGGCGCCGCCCGCGATGCCGAGCGCGGTCGTGGCGAGGGTCGCCTCGAGACGCTCGTCGGCCGGCAGATCGAGCACCCGTCCGAGGGTCGACTTCCGGGACGTCCCGAGCAGGATCGGCCGCCCGAGGACGCGCAGCCTGCCGAGCTCGCGCAGCAGCGTCAGGTTGTGCTCCGGCGTCTTGCCGAAGCCGAAGCCGGGGTCGACGATCAGCGACTCCCACGCACAGCCGACACGGAGCGCCCGGTCGATCGCCCGGCGCAGGTCGTCGATCAGCTCGCCCATCAGGTCCGCATAGCGCGCCTCCTCCCGGTTGTGCATCAGCACGATCGGGACGCCGCGCTCGGCGGCGAGCCGGACGAGCGACTCGTCGTCCGAGACACCCCAGACGTCATTGATCAGCGACGCCCCGGCCTCGAGCGCGGCAGACGCGACCGAAGGCTTCGTCGTGTCGATGCTGATCGGGGTGTCCGGCCGGGCCGCGCGCAGGGCTGCCACGATCGGGACCACCCGTCGGGCCTCCTCGGCGGCGTCGATCGTGACGTGCCCGGGCCGCGTCGACTCCCCGCCCACATCCAGCAGGTCGGCGCCCTCGGCGACCATCCGGTCGGCCTGGACGAGCGCGGCCCCGATCGCCGCATCGGGATCTGCGCCCGCCTGCGCCGCCAACAGACCGTCTCCCGAGAACGAGTCCGGCGTCGCGTTGATGATGCCCATCACGAACGTCCGCTCGCCCCAGTCGAAGCGACGCCCGCCGATGTCGGTCGCGCCGAGCGGTCGGTCGACCTCTGCCGTCATCGGGTCGCCACCAGCGCCTCTGGACCCGTCGGGTTCGGCCGCCCGACCGCCGGGAGATCGTCGCGCAGCTCCGGGTCGTCGACGAGGATGGACCGGACCGCGCCGACCAGGTAGAGCGAGCCGGCGACGACGATCGGACCCTCCGCCTCAGCCAGGGCCTGGGCGAGCGCCGCCGCGACGGGGACCACGACCGAGGTCCGGGAGCGCGGCGCGACGGACGTCCAGCCGTCCTTGAGGCGAGACGCCGGGAGCGCCCGCGCGATGTCAACCTCGGTGCAGATCACCCGTGCCGAGCGGACCGCCGGCGACGACGCCAGCGCCGCGAGGACACCGGCCACGTCCTTGTCCGACATCGTCGCCAGGATCAAGGTCAGCGGTGGCGGCTCGGGCGCGTCGTCGCCTCCGCTCAGCATGGGACGCAAGTCCTCGATGGCGCGGGCGAGGACGGCCGCTCCGGCCGGGTTGTGGGCACCGTCCAGGAGGACGTCGATCTTGGCCTGATCGGCGCCGTCGCGGCTCACCTGGATGAGCTCGAGCCTGCCCGGCCAGCGCGCGTCGGCGTAGCCGCGCCGACGCGCATCGTCGGGGACTTCTGCGATCCCGGCGGCGGCGAGCGCGTCGAGGACGGCGTCGGCGACGGCGGCGTTGGCCGCCTGGTGACGACCGCGCAGACCGATCCTCGTCTCGCCCAGTCGAGGGAGCCCGATCACGATCCCGTCGCGGTCCCAGCCGACGAGCGGCGGCGGCTCGACCTCGGTCAGCGGGACACCGAGGCGATGTGCCCGTCGGCGGATGACCCGGAGACCGTCCCCGCTGGCCCCGGTCACCGCCAGGTCCCCGCGCTCGATGATCGCGGCCTTCTCGCGGGCGATCGCCGGGATCGTGTCGCCGAGCCGGTCCATGTGATCGAGGTCGACGTTGGTGATCGCCGCCACGCCGCCGTCCCAGGCGTGGGTCGCGTCGAGACGGCCGCCGAGCCCGACCTCGACCAGCGCGACGTCGACCTCGGCGCCTGCGAACCAGCGGAAGGCGACCGCGGTCAGCAGCTCGAACTCGGTCGGCGGGTCCCGTCGTGGAAGCCGGCCGGCCGCGACGAGGACCTCGTCGACCACACCGGCGAACGATGTCGGGTCGATCGGCCGGCCGTCGACCTGGACGCGCTCGCGATAGCTGACGAGGTGCGGCTTGGGCGTCTCGGCGACCCGCAGGCCGGCCGCCCGGAGCGCCGAGCCGGCGAGGGCCAGGACGCTGCCCTTGCCGTTGGTCCCGCCGATGAGCGCCCCGCGGACCGCGAGCTGGGGGTCGCCGAGCTCGCGCAGCAGCGCGCGCGTCCGGCCGAGGCCCATCCGGATCCCGAAGCGACCGCGTTCCTGGAGGGCCCGGAGCGCCTCTTCATAGGTGAGGTCGCTCACGTCACTCCCTGGACAGCTCGTCCTCGTAGAAGACGCACTGGTTGAACCGCGGGGTCAGGCACACGTCGTTGACGTAGCCCTGCTCGAGATGGACACCACCGCGGAGCTGACAGCGCGACACGTTGGCATCCTGGCGGATCAGCGCCTTGAGCAGATGGGGCGCCTGGATCGGGATCGCGCCACGGGTCCCGGTCATGTAGAAGTGCGGGCAGACGTTGCGGCGGAGGTTGGGCAGCCCGAAGGCGCCGTTCCGACCCATGACGGGGAGCGGCGGATAGCCAGGACGGGTGCCGGTCGGCGGCGGTGGAGCGGTGCTCACCCGGGCGATCGGCCCGACGCCGAATGACGGGCGCCCGGTCGGTCCGGTGGATCGATCGCTCTTGGGATTCCGGGCGTGCAAACCAGCCTCGCGCTCGGACGGACGTCACCCAACGCCCGCTCACCGCGCCAGAGTACAACGCGGCGCGCGCGGCGTGAGGGCCGTGAGCGGCGCATCGAGCATGGCGAAGCCGCGTGCCGTGCGACAATGCAGCCCGATGACCAATCGGCGCCAGCGCTCGTCCCAGGTCCGGCCCCGCCCGCCGTCGACCGGACGCCCGGCACCGCCGAAGCGGACGGGCTCGCGACCTCCCGCACCGAACCGCATCGCGCCGCATCGCAAGATCGAGCGCGGCTCGAGCATGCCGGTCTATCTCCGGATCGCGATGATCATGGTCATCGTCGCCATCGGAGGCGTCATCGTGTTCGCCGGCGTCGGCGTCCTCGGTCGCGTCGTCGGCACCGTCGCCTCGAGCTTCCAGGATGCGGTCTCCAAGGTCACGACCAGCCCCAGCCCGAGCCCGACCGAGGCGGTCGCCCCCAACGCACCGGCGCTGACGGTCCCGGAGGAGTCGTACACCAACCAGAAGACCGTCGACCTGACGGGGACGGTGCCGAGCGCCTTCATCGGGCAGGACGGCGTGTCCGTCCGGATCTACCGGGCGCTGCCCGACCAGGCGCCCGAGAAGATCGACGAGGTCCCGGTCGGCCAGACGGCCGGCTTCACCGTCGCCGGGGTCGAGCTGGCCAACGGGCGCAACGACTTCACGGCGACGTTGATGGGCCCCGGCGGCGAGAGCGATCCGTCCAAGGCGGTCACCTACGTCCTGGACAAGACCAAGCCCAAGATCGTCATCACGAAGCCGAGCAAGACCGCCGTGGTCAATGGCAAGACGGTCACGATCATCGGCAAGACCCAGCCGCGGAGCGACCTGGTCGCCACGAACGAGGCCAACCACGCCTCGATCACCGGTACGGCCGACGACGCGGGCACGTTCAAGCTCATCCTGGCCATCGCCAACGGGCCCAACGGGATCAGGATCACCGCGACCGACCCGGCCAATAACCAGGCCGCGGTGGTGATCAACGTCAATCGCGGCAAGGGCAAGCTGACCGCCGACCTGACGTCGTCCAAGTACCAGTTCGCCCACGGCAGGTCGTACAACATCGTCCTGACGGCGACCGTCACCGACCCCGACGGCAACCCCCTCGACGGTGCCACGGTCACGTTCAGCCTGACGATGCCGAAGGTCGCGCCGGTCACCCGGACCCTGACCACGGATGGGGAGGGCAAGGCGAAATGGAGCGTGACGATCCCGAAATCGGGCCGGGGCCGGGGCGGTGCCGCGATCCTGGTCCAGACGAAGGACTACGGCCAGACGACCGCGCAGACCTTCCTGACCGTCAACTAGCGCCGTAGCCGGCGACGCCTTTCCCGGCTCGACACCGGCGCGCGTCGCAGCTACCATCCCGCCATGCCGATGTGGCGCTGCCCGCATTGCCGGACCCCGCAGGCCGAGGCCGCTCGGTGCTGGGTCTGCCACCGCTCCAGCACCAGCTGCGCCACCTGTGCCAACTTCCGGCTGGCCGTGTTCGGCGGCGTCGGCTACTGCGGCCTGGACCGTCGTCGCGAGGGCCTCGCCGGCGACGAGATCCGGGCCTGCTGGTCGCCCCCCATCGCGCTCGTGGCCGGGACCGCCGCCGTCGAGGTCCATGCGCCGAGCGGTGAACAGGCGTTCGCTCCGGGGCCGCTGATCGGGTCCGAGTCCGATCCGCTCAGCGCGGACCACCCGACCACGTTCTGGGTCGAGCTCGACGCCTGACCCTCGTCCGGGCCCGACCGCCGCGAGCGACCCCCGCTACGGGCCGGCCGGCGGACAGGTCGGGAACGGATACGACGCCGGGTCGTAGACGCCGAGGTCGATCGCCGTCCCTGAGGGCCGCTTCTTGCCGGGCAACGGCAGCTGTTCGAAGACCAGCGAGTCGTCGGCCGCCGTGTAGCCGGGCGGTTCGGGCGTCACCGTGCCGACAGTGAAGCCGTCCGCCTCGATATCGGCCTTCGCCTGGCCGAACGTCTGGCAGCGATACTCGCCGACGGTGCTCAGCAAGGCGGTCGGCGTCGGCGTGGGTGCGGCGGTCGGGGTCGGGGTCGGCGACGGGCTCGGGCTGGGGGTCGGCGACGGCGAGGGTGACGGCGTTGCGCTCGGCTCCGGCCCCTGCGACACGACGTAATCGATCGTCGTCCCGGATGCGACCTCGACCCCGGCGGCCGGCGACGTCGAGATGACCGAGCCGGCGACGACGATCGGGTCGAACGCCTGGGTCGCCGTGCCCGGAGTCAACCCAGCCGTCACGAACGCCTTCAGCGCGGCCGATTCGGTCTGGTTCTTGACGTCTGGGACGGCCACCAGCGCCTGGCCCGTCACGACCGTGAGGTTGACCGTGGAACCCCGCTCGACGTTGGTGTTCGCGCCCGGATCCTGGGCCGTGATCGTGCCCTCCGGCTGGTCGTTGCTCTTCACGAACGCGGTCGCCTTGATGACAACGCCGGTGGCATCCGCGAGCGGCTGGGCCTGCGTCAGCGTCTGACCGACGAAGTTCGGTACGACCACCTGGGTCGCCGTCGGGGTCGTCCCGCCGGTCAGCATCTTGAAGGCCAGGAACCCGACGAGGGCCAGGATGGCCAGGCCGAGCAGCCCCGCGATCCACGGCCACGGGCCGGTACCCCCATCGTCGTCATGATCGTCGGCGAGCGGCGGTGGCGGGGCCACGGGCGGCGGGGTCGATCCCGCGCCGGCGCCCGCGTAGGCATCGGCCGCGTACGGGATCGGTCCGGCCGGATTGGCGCGCGCGACGCCGGCGGCCACGGCCGTTGCGGCGGCTGCCGCGCCGATCCCGGCGACGCCGGCGCTCCGGTCGGCCAGATCATCGTCGAGGGCTGCGGCCATGGCCGCGGCGGACGAGAACCGCTCCGCCGGGTCGATGGCCATCGCCTTGCGGCAGATCGCCTCGATGACCGGCGGGATCCCCGCCCGGTAGGCCGACGGCATCGGGACGGGCGGGGTCAGCCGCGCCATGGCGATCGACGCGGCGCTGTCGCCCTCGAACGGACGACGCCCGGCGAGCATCTCGAACAGCACCACGCCCAGGCTGTAGATGTCGGACCGCTCCGTCGCCGGCTCGCCGCGGGCCTGCTCGGGGCTCATGTACTGGACCGAGCCGAGGGTCGTCCCGGGGAGCGTCATCTGGGCCTCGGCGATCGCCCGGGCGATCCCGAAGTCGGTCACCAGGACGCGCCCGTCGTGCGCCAGCAGGATGTTGCCCGGCTTGATGTCGCGGTGGACGATCCCGCGCGCATGAGCCACCGCGAGGGCGCGGCCCACGTCCGCAGCGATGCGGCCGGACTGCGACGCGGACAGCGGTCCCGTCCGGCGCAGGAACGTCGCCAGGTCCTCGCCGTCGACGTAGTCCATCACGATGAACGGCCCCGCCGGGTCCATCCCGAAGTCATGGACGACGACGATGTTGGGTGAGCTCAGCGAGGCGACCGATTGCGCCTCCATCCGGAATCGGGCGACGAAGTCGGGGTCGCGGCCGTACTCGGGCCGCAGGACCTTGACGGCGACGTCACGACCGAGCTGGCTGTCCGTGGCGCGGAAGATGGTGGCCATGCCGCCCTGGCCGAGCAGCTCGACCAGCCGATACCGTCCGCCGAGGACGCTTCCGATCTCCGCCAAGTCCATCCCTCACAGTTCGTGGAACGCGCCGGTCCGGCCGGGCTCGCCGGGCATGGTACCCCACCGGTCGACGAGCGCCGGGGGCCCCGGGTGACGCCGCCGCGGCTCCGTCCCGCCTCGGTCAGAGCTCCAGGTGGGCCAGGTAGTCGCGGAATTCGGCCGCCAGGTCGGGTCGCTCGAGGGCCAGCTCGACCGAGGCCTTGAGCCAGCCCATCGTGGTCCCGGCGTCGTATCGCTTGCCCTCGAATTCGTAGCCGTAGACCGCCTGCTCCTCCATCAACGCCTCGATCGCGTCGGTCAGCTGGATCTCGCCGCCGGCGCCGCGCTGGGTCTGTTCCAGCTTGTCGAAGATCTTCGGGGTCAGGATGTAGCGACCGATGATCGCCAGGTCGGACGGCGCGACGGACGGGTCCGGCTTCTCGACGACGCCCTTGACCCGGTGGAGGCGGCCGTGGTCGAGCTCGTCGCCTGCCGGCTCGGGATCGATCACGCCGTACCGGCCGGTGTCCTCGTGGGGGACCTGGGTGACCGCGATGACCGAGGCGTGGACCTGGTCGTAGGCGTGGATCAGCTGGCCGATCGCGGGCCGCTCGGAGACCAGGACGTCGTCGGACAGGATGACCGCGAACGGCTCGTGGCCGATCAGCTCCTTGGCCATCAGGACCGCGTGCCCCAGGCCGAGCTGCTCCTTCTGGCGGACGTAGGCGATCTGGGCGAGGTCGCTGATATGGCGGATCCGTCGAAGCATCTCGACGTCGCCGCGCTCCTCGAGCAGGTGCTCGAGCTCGAACGACAGGTCGAAGTGGTCCTCGATCGCCCGCTTCTGGCTGGAGGTGACGATGATGACCTGCTCGATGCCGGCCGCGACCGCCTCTTCGACGGCGTACTGGATGACCGGCTTGTCGACGAGCGGGAGCATCTCCTTGGGCTGAGCCTTCGTCGCCGGGAGGAACCGGGTGCCCCATCCGGCGGCTGGGAAGACGGCTTTGCGGACTCGCATCGAACCTCGGGGGCGGCGCTCGTGGACCCGCGGAGTATACCGCGGGACCCTCGGCCGGCCGGTCGGTCGCAGGCCCTCGCGTGGTCAGACGATGGTCGCCGACCCCGTCGCTGACGCGTCGCCCGGCTCGTTCGCGATTGCCTCCGCGTCCACGGTCCCGTCGGCCGGGCTCGCTCGTTCGCGCTGGAGCTGGAGGGCCGCGATGAGCACGAACGCCCCGCCGACGAGCTGGACCGGCCGCAGCGATTCGGCCAGCAAGACGGCCGCCAGGACGGCTCCCACGACCGGTTCGATGAGGGCCAGGATGCCCGTGCGGATGCCGCCGATCCAGCGGATCCCGACGAGGTACAGGGTGGTCGGGATGCCCGCACCGAAGACGCCGGCGATGACGAGGTACGACCAGCCGGACGGGTCGCCGAACGGCTGGGTCAGCGCGTCCGCCTGGCTCGTCGCCAGGGCGAACGCCAGGAACCCGAGGAAGCCGCCGGCGAGGACGACGAACGACGCCTCGTCGGTCGGCAGGGCCGAGTAGCCGCGACGGCTGACCAGGACGAACACGACCTGCATCGCGGCCGCGACGAAGGCCAGCAGGAGTCCACCGACGTCGAAGGTCAATCCGGTCGTCGGGTCGATCCCGCCGACCACGACGATCGCCATCCCGACCGTCGCCATGGCGAGCGCCGCCAGCTGGACCCGATCGGGTCGTCGGCGCTCGACGGCCACGACGACCACCGTCACGAGCGCCGGGTAGGTGTAAAAGACGAGCAGCGCCAGCGCGATCGTCACGCGCTGGAAGGCCGTGAAGATCGCGAGGTTCAGGGCGACCCCCGCCAGGGTGACGACCGCGAGCGAGGCTCGCCCCCGCGGCGACAGCACACCCCACCCGACGACCCGCCGGCCTCGCGCGACGCGCAACCCGATGAACCCGGCGACCACCAGCGCCCCGAACAGCGCCCGCCAGGAGACGAACCCGACCGTCGTCAGCCCGGCGTTCTGCTCGGCGAGCCTGGACACCGGGCCGAGCATGCCGAACAGGCACGCCGCGACGACGACCGACAGGCTTCCGAGGCTGGAGTGCCGCCGTTCGACCGGTCAGTCCCCGGCGGTGTCGGTGGCCTGGTCGGGCCGGGCGGAGCGCAGGGTGATCGCCGTGAACGGGATGCGGATCTCGCGGAACACCTCGGTCGACACGAGGAACCCGGCCAGCAGGAAGAGGACCGCCAGGAACTTGCCGACCTGGAAGTACTCGGTGATGCCGAACCGGTTGAGCGCGTCGCCGCCGCTGGCGAGGATCCCGCCGATCGCGATGAGGATCGTGGCCGGGACGCGGCTGTTGATCCGGCCGGTCCGGAAGGCGTGGAACGCCAACGGGATCGAGGCGACGAAGTTGACCACGATGGCGAACGGCGCGATCAGCAGGTTGAACAGGAACTGGTCGCCGGTCTGCTCCGGGTCGAGCGAGTAGTCGAGCACGCGCCGCTTGGGCATGAACACGTACGTCGAGAACACGGCGCCGAGGATGAGGACGAGGCCGCCGGTGATGTTCATGAACGGGGTGAGCAGGCGGAGGGTCCCCGGGAAGAGGTCCCCGACCGGGACGTTCGTCGCCGGGTCCAGGGCGTAGCCGGGGGGCGCCAGCGTGGCGGTCAGCATCAGGACCAGGCTCAGGAGCGTCGCGCCGACCACCGCGACGGCCGCCAGATAGGGCCATCGGTCGTTCGCGAAGTACGTCTCGACCCCGATCGCGATGGCCAGGACGATCGCCGCGATGAGATACAGGATCGGGGACGTCCCGGCCCCCGGGTAGTCGTAGCGGCGCTGGGTCAGCAGGGTGAACAGGCCGGCCAGGAACAGGCAGAACGCGAACGTGTATCCGAAGCGCGTCCGGCCGAGCAGGAACGCCGTGCCGAGGCCGAGCCAGCCGGCCGTCCAGACGGCCCCGGTCAGGTACCAGATCCGGTAGAGCGGCTCGCTCCAGTGACTCGACGCCGCGACGAACTCACAGCCCGAGGCGACCCCGAAGAACAGCATCCCGATCGCCCAGATGAGCTGATACGCCCGCCGTCGTTCCCGCCATTGGTCGAACAGGAGCACGCTGAACACGAGGGCGAAGAGCGAGGTGAGCGCCGGGAGCAGGATGGTCAGGCTCATCGATCGCGGGCTCTCGTTGGGGACGCCGTCAGGCGGGGATGAACTCGTGAGCGTCGCGGTGGAGACCGTCGCACAGGCCCCAGCGGGGCTCGTCGCCCGGGATCGCGACCGGCCGCATCAGCTCGCGGACCTCACCCCGGCGACAGAACAGGTACCCCTTGTCCGCCATCCAGCGTCGGACGTGACTCGGGTCCGGGTGGAACTGGAACGGACCGGGATTGACCGCCGGACGATCGGTCCACGACGCCGCTGCCTCGGGCGACACGATGTCGAGGAGGTTGATCCGCCAGGGGGTGCCAGTGATGATCTCGAGGCACCCGTCGCAGCGGGTGGCGACGTTGTCCTTGACGATCGTCCGGATCTGGACGCCCATGATCTCCATCGACCCGATCGTAGCAGGTGCGCCCGGGGAGGGACCGGACCGCTAGAGTGCGCCGATGGCCGCCTCCCCCCGTGCCTTCATCCTCCGCCACACCCGCCTCCGCCCGGTCCCCGGCCTGGAGGAGATCCGCCTCCACCTGGCCGACGAGGCGTTGCCGCTCTGGCGCGCCGTCCAGGTGGAGAAGGACGACCTCGACACGCCGGTCCCGTACTGGGCGTTCGCCTGGGGCGGTGGGCTCGCGATCGGGCGCTATCTCCGCGACCACCCCGAGGCCGTGGCCGGTCGACGCGTGTTCGATCTCGCGTCCGGATCCGGTCTGGACGCGATCGCGTCGATGCATGCGGGCGCGTTCGAGGCCACCGGGGCCGACATCGATCCCTTCGCCGTGGCGGCGATCACGCTCAACGCGCGCGCCAACGGCCGGCGCGTCGGGACCGTGCGGCGGGACGTCCTGGACGACGAGCCACCGGATGTCGACATCGTCCTGGCCGGCGATTGCTGGTACGAAGGCACCCTGGCCGAGCGGGTCCTGCCGTGGCTGGTCCGCGCCAGGGAGCGCGGGATCGACGTCCTCGTCGGCGATCCCGGGCGGCGCTACCTGCCGACCGACGAGCTCGTCGAGCTCGCGTCGTACGAGGTCCGCACCACGACCGAGCTCGAGGATCTCGAGCTGAAGCGAGGTGCCGTCTACGCTCTGCGCCCGTAGGTGGGTGATCGGCGGCTCCGATGAGCCGCCCGGCTACGTCGTCTTCGAGGTCCCGGCGCCCTTCGTCTTCGGCTGCTTCGGCTTCTTCGGGGTCTTCGCCTTCTTGTCCACCGTCGATCCTCCGGCTGGTGACTGGTAGAGCGGATGCTCCCACGTCGCCCTCGATCCGGCCAGCCCCCGATCCGGCAGTCCCCGCGTGCCGGCTCGTTCGGCCGATGGCGAGGGGCTACTCTTGTCCGACACCCAAGGAGCCCGAATGGCAGAACAAGAGCTGGACCGCCTGATCCGCAAGCTGACCACGGCATTGACCGGACTGAGCGAGGCGAAGACGAGGTCCGTCGCGGATACCGCCAGCGCCACGCTCGGTCACGCCGTCGACGACGCATATCGGAGCTACGAAGCCGCCGACGATGCGATCCGCGACTACGTCTTCCGGATCGTCGGCCACCGGCACTGAATCATCGTCCAAGGAGGCGACATGAACCTGAACAGCATCCTGATCGGGTCCGAGGATCCGCAGCGCCTGGCGACCTACTACACCCGCCTGTTCGGCGAGCCCGGCTGGGCCGAGGGCGGCTTCTCCGGATGGCAGATCGGAACGGGGTTCGTCAGTGTCGGCCCGCACGACCAGGTCAAGGGCAGCAACGCCGAGCCCGGACGGATCCTGTGGAACATCGAGAGCGAGGACGTGAAGGCCGACTTCGAGCGACTCAAGGCCGCCGGCGCGACGGTCGTTCGAGAGCCTTACCAGCCGGGCGAGGCGCCCGACGCATGGATCGCCACGTTCTCCGACCCGGACGGCAACTACTTCCAGCTCCTCAGCCAGATGACGATGTAGTCGGGGCCGTCTGCCTCGATCAGTCCCTGCGGTGGCGCTCGATCGCCGCTGCGGCAAGATCCGTGCCGGCCCGCAGCAACGGCCACTCGTCAGGTTCGAACCGGCGGTCGTGCGCGAGCGCGAGCACGCCGAGCACGCGGTCAGCATCACCCCGCCTGACGACCAACGGCAGGTGACTCCTCAGGGCCGGCCCGCCGGGCGCCGTCGGCGGGACGTTGAACGACGCCACGGGCGCGGCGACCGTCCGGGCGATCGGATGCTCCGGGTGGTTCACGGCGTTCGCCAGCCCGGCGGCCGCGTCGTCGCCGAGCCCGTACGAGGCCGCGATCTCGAGCCGGCCGTTCGCCGGATCCACGGCGACGACCGCCGCCGAGCCGACGTCCAACGAACTCGCGATCGTGTCGAGAAGGAGGCGCAGGCTCGATCCGAGCCCGTCGCCTCGGGCGACCGCGGCCGCACCGACGACGAGGATGTCGCGGGCCGGGTCGGACATCACTCCCCGTCGGCGTCCAGCCGCTTCGCGCTCTCGGCGACGCGGACCTGGACCACCCTGGTCACGAGCGCGGACGGGATCGGCTTGCCCGCCGCGAAGCGGATCGTCCCCTTGCCGGCGACATACGGCTGGATCTCGTCCCCGAGCGCGTCGACGACCGCGGCGCTCGCCGGGAACAGGCTGTAGTGGTTCTTGTAGGCCGCATAGGACACCAGGAAGCGACCGTCCAGCCGGAACGCGGGCATGTCGTAGGCGATCGCCTCGGTCGCCTGCGGGGCGGCGGCCCGGATCGTCCGTCGGAGTTCCTCGACCGCGGCACGGCGGTCGTCCGGCAGTCCCGCCAGGTAGGCGTCCACGCTCGGGGGCTTGGCCATTCATGTCTCCCCGCGTTCGGCCGCCGTCCGGCGGAACCGCGAGCTCCAATTCTGCCACGGCCCTGGTGAACGCGAAGCTCCGGCCGCCGAGGAGTGCGGCCGGAGCTTGGCGATACCGTCGGTGTCCGGGGTCGACCCGGACACTCGGGATCAGGGCTGGACGGCGGACCAGTTGGTGTAGACGCCCTTGGCGTCGCCCGGTGCGGCGTCACCCGAAAAGAAGTAGAGGGGAAGGCCGTCGTAGGTGACCTGGAGGGTCCCATCATCGGTCCGGGTGATCGTCCCGAGCTTGCCGGCGACGCCATCGCCCATCGTCGGCGTGGCGCCCGCAGCGACGGTCAGGGCCGGCCACGTGGTGAGGCAGCCGCCGGTGCAGGCACTCGTGCCGCTGTCCTTGGTGTCCTTGGAGAACGTGTAGACGGTCATCCCGTTCGTTCCCGCCACGAGGACGGTCCCGGCGGACCCGACGGCCTTCGCCAACACGGTCGCCCCGCCCGCGGCAGATGAGGCGGGCGCCTGGGTGGCCGGAGCCTGGGTGGGTGCAGTCGTGGTCCCAGCGCTGGAGCATCCGGCGACGACGATGGCGGCGAACAGCGTCGCCGCGAGTGAAATGGTTCTGGTGCGCATCTGACTGGGGCCCTTCTCTATCGAGGAATGTACCCCCCGATACGTCGCCGGCAGGAGGTCCGGTTTCGACGATCGCGCCTACGACGATAGGAGCGGGCGGAACTCGGCGGCACGCGCGACGGAGAGGACCGCGTCGGTTCGGACGCCGCCCGTGTGCTCTTAGCGACGCTCGCCGGCGGGCCAGTCGATCGACAGCGGCGCCGGTCGCTCGAAGGTCGTGGTCATCGGGATGAACCGTTGCTCTTGCGCGGAGAGCAGGATCGATTCCATGACCTCCATCGAGTGCAGCGCCATCTCGCCACTCGCTCTGGCGGGCCGCCCGTCGCGGATCGCGTACGCCATGTCGACGAGCCCGATGCCCCGGCTGTTGTCGGCATGGGAGGTCGACGTGAACGGGTGGACGACGTCGACCTCGGTCCAATCAGGCAAGGCCTGTGGACGCGGCATGCCCCGCCAACGAGCGTGCTCGGCGTCCCGGAACAGGACGCTGCCGCCGAACAGGTTCGGGCCGTCGAGGGGGTCCGGGTCGTTGATCGAGATCGTGCCCAGGGTTCCATAGATCTCGAGGCGGGGCAGGTCGGAGTCCCAGACATCGAAGCTGGCGATGATCGTCGCGAGCGCACCGGACGCGAACCGCAGACAGCCGGTCACGTGCGTGTCCACGTCGACGGGGATCGTCTCCCCGCGTCGCGGCTCGCTTTGGATCACACGCTCCGGGAAGGTTCGGCTGGCCATCGCACCGACCGAGTCGACCGGCCCCAGGAGCGCCAGGAGCGCGGTGACGTAGTACGGGCCGATATCGAGGATCGGCCCGCCGCCGGGCTGGTAGAAGAACGCCGGGTTCGGGTGATGCCACTCGTGCCCGTGGCTGACCACGAACGCGCTCGCCGCGACGATGTCCCCAAGACGTCCGTCGTCGATCAACGCCCGGCAGGTTTGGAGCCGCCCACCGAGGAACGTGTCCGGGGCGCAGCCCACCCGGACGCCCTTTGTCGCGGCAAGCGACATGATCTCGAGGCTCTCGGCGAACGTGACGGCAAGCGGCTTCTCCGAGTACACGTGCTTGCCGGCCCGGAGTGCCGCGAGGTTGAGCGCCGCGTGGGCCGACGGGATCGTGAGGTCGAGGACGATATCGACCTCCGGATCCGCGAACAGCTCGCCAGGCGAGGCATAGGCGCGCGACAGGCCGTGCTGCGTCGCTTTGGTCCGCGCCTTGGCGGGATCGCGGCCGGCACATCCGACCACCTCGACGATATCGGCGTACCGCTTGAGATTCGTGATGTAGACGTCGCTGATGTCGCCGATACCGACGACGCCGACGCCGAACGTTGCCACCTGATCGCCGCTCCTGCCGTGTCATCGCCCGGGAACCTGCTCGACCGAGCTTGCCTGTCGAGGCAGCCGGTGGTGCCCCCAAGGGGATTCGAACCCCTGATCTCCACCTTGAAAGGGTGGCGTCCTAGGCCTCTAGACGATGGGGGCGAGCGCCGCCGAGTCTAGCAGAGGGTCAGCCGGGATCGGCCTCAGGTGTCCAGAGTGAGGGTCAGGATGATGGCGCCCGCGATGGCGCCAGCGGCCAGCAGCGCCGCCACTCCGCCGAGCACCGCGTAGACCAGCGCCCGGCCGCCCGACCCTTCCTGCGCCCGGCGGTACGCCGCCCACGCGCCGGCGAGCGCGAGCAGGGCGAAGACGATCCCGATGATGAACGTCCCGGCGGTCAGGACCGGCATCTGGGTGGCGTCGCGGACGAGGAGGCCGTACCCGACGACACCGGCCGAGACGAGGAGCGCGATCCCCAGGGTGACCCGGACGGGCGTGAGGAGGCGCCCGCGACGCCGACGGGCAGGCGGCTCCGGCACCTCCGCAGGCTCGGGCAGCTCCGACGGTTCCCACGACGGCGCGCCAGGTGGCGGGGTCGGCGGGGTGGTCATGCCGCTGCCTCGGTCGCGCCGGTCAGCTCGCGGCCTTCACGCCGCCGCGCGCCCGGTGGTAGACGGCCACGTTGTAGCTCAGGCGGGGCCGCTTGAGCGTCGACGCGAACTCGCGACCCGCCTCGCCGAACGCGTCGGCCAGGAACCCGGACGCCTCCTCGACGGAGTCGAACGTCCAGAAGCAGTGGACGACCCGGACTCGGAAGCCGTTCGTCAGGTAGGGCCCGTCGCGTCGGCTCCAGGAGCCGTATTCGGGGAGGTCACCTCGAAGACGCGACACGTCGTCTCGCCCGTAATCCTGGACGACGAGGAGCCGACCCTCGGGGCGCAGGACGCGATCCGCCTCCGCGATCTCGTCGGGGCTCGGCGCGCGGAAGACCGTCCAACAGCCGAGGACCACGTCGGCCGAGCCGTCGGCGGCATCGAGCGCGGCCTCGCCCGTCGGCCGAGGCACCGACCGCACACGAGCCCCGAGCGCCTGGAGCTGGGCCGACCGACCGCCCGGATCGTCGACGAGGACGACGTCTCGCCCGGCGACGGGTCCGAGCGCATCGAGCGTGCGCGGGATCTTGCCTTCGACGTCGAGACAGGCGGCCAGGCGTTCTCTGAGGCCCGGGTCGGCGGGAATGAACGGGAGGTCGGACATCAAGACGGGGAGGATATCACCCGGTCCGTGGGCCGACGGAGGCAGGATCAAGGCTGGTCGAAGTAGGTCCGGACCTCGGGTCGGAGCAATCCCCGGAACAGGAGGATGGCGAGAGCGCCCGCGAACAGGGCCACCGCGAGTCCGGTGCTCGCCACGGTGAAGCTGAAGAACCCAAGGGGGATGGCCGGGATGGTCAGGCTCGCGAGCCCGAGTGCGAGGCCGCGAGCGACGGTCTTGCGCTGCAGGACGACGGTGATGGTGAAGATCGTGTAGGCGAGCAGGACCATCACCACGACGCCGACCAGGCTGACCGGAGCCGAGATGGCCATGTCGATCACGAAGCGCAGGGACAGCCCGATCGCCGCGAGGATGCCGCCCGCGTAGACGAGGAAGATCCGGACGCCGCTCGGCATCCTCGGTTTCGGCTCGGGCGTCGCTGGATCGGTCATCGGGCGTCGATTCTGCCACGCGCCCGCACGGAACGGCCGGGAAGGGTACCCTCTGCCGGTGGCGGGCCAGGCCCGCCCTCTTCGGACCAGCATCCGCGTCCGGTCGACCGATCGGACGCCTCCCACGAGGCGATCAGTGAGCAACGAATCCAGCCGGGTGACGAGCGAACCCGGCACCCCGTCGCACGGCCCGTCGGGCGAGACCCGGCGTGGTCGGCGCGAACGTGAGCGGGCGCGTGCCCGGACCCGGACGGTCACGACCCGACGGAAGCCGTTCATCGAGCGCTACCGCGGCGCCCTTCTCGGGCTGGCCGCGATCGTCGCGGTCGTGTTCGTCGGCGGGTTCGTCTACGTCCAGGCCAACAGCAAGGCCTACGCCTGCTCGTCGGAGACGATCCCCGCGCCGGCGGGCACGCCGCTTCCGAACGGCTCGCCCGCCCCGCTCGGCCAGGTCCAGACGGACATGGGCCGGAACCACATCCTCGCGCCGGAGGCGCAGCGCTACGTCGCCTGCCCGCCGGCATCGGGCAATCACTACGCGGGCCTCGACGGTCCGATCATCGCCCGCTACTACGGACCGGATGACGCCACGCTGCCCGAGGGCTGGATCCACAACCTGGAGCACGGCGGTCTGGTCATCCTCTACAACTGCAACATGGGCGCCTGTGACGATGCGACGCAGAAGGCGCTCCAGAGCCTGTACCAGACCTTCCCGAACAGTCCGTTGTGCGGCATCCCGAAGGGGACGATCGGACCGGTGATCGCCCGGTTCGACGACATGAAGGCACCGATCGCCGCCCTGCTGTGGGGCAGGGTCCTGTTCCAGGACAAGCTCGACCCGGCCCAGATCCTGGACTACTTCGCGACCCAGGCCGAGCTGCACAACCCGGAGCCGCAGTGCGCCAGGCCGACGGCGACGCCCGAGACCCCGGCCACCAGCGCCAACCCGAGCACGCCGGCCAGCAGCGCCGGTCCGAGCACGCCAGCGACCTCCGCCGGCCCGGCCCCGTCGGACGGCACCGTGCCATCCGATAGCCCGGCGGCCGCGTCTCCCAGCCCCTCCTGAGGATCCAGCGATGCGCCTGTACGCCTACCGGACTCGAGCGGGACTCGATCGCTGGGGCGTCCTGGTCGACGGTGGGTTGCTGACCGGCGGCCAGCTCGAACGTGAGGGCGGCCTCGTCGGCGCGTGGGTCTGGACGAACCTCGATCTCGGCGTCGTCCTCGGGTTCGCCGATCCGCGCTGGTGGCGACGCCTGGCCCGGGCGGCGGCGCGCTGTCTCGACCGCGGCGTCAAGCCGCGCGCCCTTGGCAAGCGTCGCCCGGCACCGGCCCTGCCGTACCCCGGCAAGATCGTGTGCATCGGGCTGAACTACCGCGAGCACGCCGCCGAGCAGGGGATCGAGCCGCCCGACCGACCCTTGCTCTTCTCGAAGTTCAGCAACGCGGTCGTGGCCGACGGGGAACCCGTCGTCCGGCCGCCGGGCTGCCACGCCCTCGACTTCGAGGCCGAGCTGGGCGTGGTCATCGGGGCCACCGCCAGGCGCGTCGCGGCCGCCGATGCCGCGTCGTACGTCGCGGGCTACGTCGTCGGCAACGACGTGTCCGCCCGGGACTGGCAGGGCACCAGGCAGGCGCTCCGCGATGGCGAGCACGGCGACGGCCAATGGCTCCGGGCGAAGGGCTCCGATACGTTCTATCCGCTCGGTCCCACGTTCGTGACGGCCGACGAGCTGCCCGCGGCGCCGGCCGTCCAGGTCCGCTCGTGGTGGATCCCGGGCGCCGGCGACGACGCCGGAACGCCGGTCCCCTGGCAGGACGCCAACACGGACGACCTGGTGTTCGATATCCCGACGCTGATCGAGTTCATCACCCGGTCGATCACGCTGGAGCCGGGTGACATCATCACGACCGGCACGCCGTCCGGCGTCGGCGTGTTCCGGGAGCCGCCGATCTTCCTCGAGCCCGGGGACCGGATGCGGGTCGAGATCGACGGGATCGGCTCGGTCGAGAACCCGATCGTCGACGCCTCGGAGATCGATTGACGGAGGCGACGATGCTCGCCCTGGTCAAACCCGGGCCGGGTCCCGGCCTCGAGCTGCGCGAGGTCCCCCGCCCGGCGATCGGGATCAACGACGTCCTGATCCGGGTCCAGCGGACGGGGATCTGCGGGACCGATCTCCACATCGAGTCGTGGGACCCCTGGGCGGAGCGGACGATCGTCCCGCCGCTGATCGTCGGCCACGAGTTCGTCGGCGAGATCGTCGAGGTCGGCTCGAACGTGACCGACTTCCACCCCGGCGACCTGGTCAGCGGCGAGGGTCACGTCGTCTGCGGCCGCTGCCGCCACTGCCTCGCCGGCCGCCGCCAGCTGTGCGCCAAGGCGATCGGGCTCGGCGTCGGTCGGGACGGAGCGTTCGCCGAGTACGTCGCCCTGCCGATGACGAACATCTGGCACCACTGGCCGGGCGTCGACCCGGAGATCGCCGCGATCTTCGATCCGTTCGGCAATGCCGTCCATACGGCGCTGGCCTTCCCGATCCTCGGCGAGGACGTCCTCGTCAGCGGGGCCGGGCCGATCGGCCTGATGGCGACGGCGATCGTCCGCCACGCCGGCGCCCGGTTGGTCGTCGTGTCGGAGCCGAACGCCTACCGGCGGGACCTGGCCATGAAGATGGGCGCGACCGTGGCGATCGACCCCCGCGAGCGCCGGCTGGAGGATGTCGCGGCGGAGCTCGGGATGGTCGAGGGCTTCGACGTCGCGCTCGAGATGTCCGGCAATGCGACCGCCCTCCGGGCGGCGATCGCGGCGATGGCACATGGCGGCGGCGTCGCGATCCTCGGCATCCCGACCGGCGAGATCTCGATCGACGTCAACGAGATCGTGTTCAAGATGCTGACCCTGCGAGGGATCTACGGTCGCGAGATGTACGAGACCTGGTACAAGATGACGGTCATGCTCCAGTCGGGCCTCGACATCCGCCCGGCGATCACCCACCGGTTCGGGTTCCGCGACCACGAGTCGGCGTTCGCCGCCGCCCGGTCGGGCGACTCCGGCAAGGTCATCATGGACTGGACGCCATGACCGAACGACCCGACCCTCTCGCCTTCCTGGCCGACGAGCTCGCCGACCTCCGGGCGCGGCATCTCTACCGCCCGCTCCGGGTCATGAGCTCGGCCCAGGGCCCGATCGCGTCGGTCGACGAGCACCGGGTGATCAGCTTGTCCTCGAACGACTACCTGGGACTCACCCACCACCCACGCCTGCGACAGGCGGCGCTCCGGGCCGTCGAGCGCTACGGGGCCGGCTCCGGTGCGGTCCGGACGATCGCCGGGACGATGAGCCTCCACCAGGAGCTCGAGGCGGAGCTGGCCCGCTTCAAGGGGGTCGAGGCGACCCTCACGTTCCAGTCGGGCTTCGCCGCGAACACCGGGGTCCTGGCCGCGGTCACCGGCGAGCTGGACCTGATCGTGTCCGACGCCCTCAACCACGCCTCGATCATCGACGGGATGCGGCTGTCGAAGGCGCCGCGCAAGATCTACCCCCACGCCGACGTCGCCGCGCTGCGCGAGATCCTGGCCGAGGCCGAGGAGCGCGGCCGACCCGACAGCGGTGAACCGTACCGGCTGATCCTCGTGGTCACCGACGGCGTCTTCTCGATGGACGGCGACATCGCACCATTGCCCGGGATCGTCGAGGCGGCCGAAGCCCACGGCGCCGCCGTCATGGTCGACGACGCCCACGCGTCGGGCGTGCTCGGGCGGAACGGCCGCGGGAGCGTCGACCACTTCGGGCTGCACGGACGGGTCGCGATCCAGGTCGGCACGCTGAGCAAGGCCGTCGGCGTGCTCGGGGGGTACGTCGCCGGGTCGCAGGACCTGCACGACCTGTTGACCCAGCGAGCCCGACCGTTCCTGTTCTCCACCTCGCACCCGCCGGCGGTCGTGGCCGCCTGTCTCGAGGCGATCCACGTGCTCGAGGACGAGCCGCACCTCATCGAGCGGCTGTGGAAGAACACCCGCCGGTTCAAGTCGGAGCTGGCCCGGCTCGGGTTCGACACCGGCGCCTCGGAGACGCCGATCACGCCGGTGATGATGGGCGACTCCGCGACGGCCGCGGCCTTCAGCGACCGCCTGTTCGCCGAGGGGGTGTTCGCCCAGCCGATCGTCTACCCGACGGTGGCCCTCGACAAGGCGAGGATCCGCACGATCGTGACCGCGGCGCACACGGACCAGCAGCTCGATCGGGCTCTCGACGCCTTCGATCGGGTGGGGCACGAGCTGGGCCTGCTCGCGGGGTGACCGCGACCCTCGACCAGGCTCGGGACCTCCCGCTCGACGCCCACGTCCACACGGACCTGTCGCCCGACAGCCTGGTCCCGATCGACGTCTATGCGGCGCTGGCGGTGGAGCTCGGGATCGCCGAGCTGGCCATCACCGACCACGTCGACTTCGACCCGCGCGACCCGGCCTTCGAGTACACCAGCTTCGAGGAGCGGGAGCGGTCGGTCCGCCAGGCCGCCGAGCGCTGGGCCGACCGCGGCCTGGCGATCCGGTTCGGCGCCGAGCTCACCTACAACACCTCGTGGGACGCCGACCTGCGCGACCACCTTGCCCGGCATCGCTACGACTTCACGATCGGCTCGGTCCATGACTGGCCGGGCTCCCCCTACGTGCGGAGCACGATCGCGCGCTGGATCGACGGGCGCGGCCTCGACGAGATCGTCGGACCGTACTTCGAGCAGGTCGCGGCCGCGGCCCGGACCGGGTTGTTCGACACGATCGGCCACTTCGACGTGGTCAAGCGCTACCTCCAGCCGTACGTGACGCCCGCCCAGCTGGCCGCCCGGCCGGAGATCTACGAAGACGCCCTGCGGGCGATCGTCGACAGCGGGACCGCGCTCGAGATCAACACCAGCGGCCTGCGCCACTCGGTCGGGGAGACCTACCCGCCGCCCGCGGTCGTGGAACGGTTCCGCGAGCTCGGCGGGGTCCGGGTGACCGCCGGCTCGGATGCCCACCGGTCCGATTGGCTGGCCTGGGGTCTCGACGAGGGCTACCGGATCCTCGCCCGCGCGGAGTTCTCGGAGCTGGCCTTCCGGCGCGGTGGCGCGCCGCTCGCGATCCCGTTGCCGGAGCGGTTCGCGCTCGCGTAGGCTGGCGGCATGCGCCGTTTCGTCGACCGATGATCGAGCTCACCGTGCTCGGTGCCGGCCCGGCGTACACGTCCCGGCCCGGGGCGGTCGGAGCCGCCTACCTGCTGCGCCATGGGACCGACGCCATCGTCCTCGATCTGGGCCAGGGCGCCTTCACCAACCTGGCCGGGGCGATCGAGCCGAGCACCCTCCGAGGCATCGCCGTCAGCCACCTCCACCCCGACCATTTCATCGACCTCGTCTCGCTCCGGCACTACCTGCGCTGGGACTTCGACCCATCGCGACGGGTCCGCGTCGTCGGCCCGAGCGCGCTCGAGGCGCGGCTCGACGCGCTCCACGATCAGCCCGGGTTCAGCGCCGCCTCGCTCGACGTC
The DNA here is from genome assembly GCA_963781845.1 of uncultured Chloroflexia bacterium. Taxonomy (GTDB): domain Bacteria; phylum Chloroflexota; class Limnocylindria; order Limnocylindrales; family CSP1-4; genus Chersky-267. The sequence continues at coordinate 80,966 of CAWAHN010000013.1, forward strand.
GACGGGCTCGCCGACCGGGACCATGTCCGGATGGGCGCGTTCGACCTCGAGGCCCGCCTCGTCCGACACACCGAGGAGAGCTACGGCTTCCGCGTCACCGCCGGTGACGGACCGGGTCTCGTCTACTCGGGCGACTGTGGCGACGCCGAGACGCTCCGCCCCCTGATCCGTCCGGGTGACACGCTCCTCAGCGAGGCCTCGTACGGGATCGACCACGTCGCACCGGGCTCGGAGCACCTCAACGCCTACGACGTCGGGCGGCTGGCGGCGTCGACCGGGGCCGGCCGGGTGCTGCTCACGCACGTCCTGATGGGCCACGACCGGGACGCGGCGGCCAGCGCGGTCCGCGAGCTGGCGGGCGTCGACGCCGTCGTCGTCGATCCGGGGGACCGGTTCTCGATCTGAACCGTCGACCGGCGACGATCGCCGAGCGGCTACGATTGGCGGCGTGCCACCGACCCCCGACCCGACCCCCGACCCGACGCTGCGCGGCCACCTTCGCCTGGCCGTGGCGCGTGCGTGGGCCGCTGCCATCGCCTCGGGTGCGCTGCCCGCCCTGGATCCGGCGGATGCGCCCGACGTCCGGGTCGAGCGACCGGCCAACCCGGACCACGGCGACGCCGCGACCAACCTGGCGATGCGCCTGGCGAAGCCGTATCGCCGTCCCCCGCTGGAGATCGCCCGGATCCTCGCCGACGGGCTGGCGGCCGAGGCAGCCACGACCCCGGGCACGACACCGGTCGGGACGGTCGACGTCGCGCCGCCCGGGTTCATCAACGTCCGGTACGCGGATCGGGCCCTGGCCGACGCGGTCGGCCGGATCCTCGCCGACCCCACGGCGTGGGGACACGTCCCATCGACCGCGCCGCGCAGCGTCAACGTCGAGTTCGTGTCGGCCAACCCGACCGGCCCGTTGACGCTCGGGAACGCGCGCGGGGCGTTCGTCGGCGACCTGCTCTGCCGGGTGCTCGAGGCGGGCGGGCAACGGGTCGTCCGCGAGTACTACTTCAACGACTCGGGGACCCAGGTCTGGAAGCTCGGGGCGTCGGTCATCGCGACCCGTCGCGGCGAGCCCGTCCCGGACGACGGCTATCACGGCGACTACGTGGCCGAGCTCGCCGAGGCGGTCCCCGCCGACCTCTGGACCGAGGCGGAGGCTCCGGGCGCCGACGCCGCGGGGATCGTCGGTCGCTGGGCGTCGGAGCGTGTCCGGGCCGGGATCGAGGCGTCGCTCGAGCGTCTCGGGGTCCGCTTCGATCGGTGGACGACCGAGCGCTCGCTCCACGACGAGGGCTGGGTCGAGCGGGCGGTCGAGCGGCTGCGCGCCGCCGGCCAGGTCTACGAAGCCGAGGGGGCGACCTGGTTCCGGTCCACGTCGTTCGGCGACGACAAGGATCGGGTGATCATCCGGTCGAACGGCGAGCCGACCTACTTCGCGTCGGACATCGGCTACGTGACCGAGAAGTTCAGCCGCGGCTTCGACGAGCTCATCTACATCTGGGGCCAGGATCATCACGGGACGGTCGCCCGGGTCCGCAACGCCGCGGAGGCGATGGGCTACGACAAGGCCGCCGTCCGGATGCTCCTGGTGGCCTGGGTCCGCTTCGTCCGCGACGGCCAGGAGGTGGCGATGAGCAAGCGGGCGGGCACGTTCATCACCCTCGACGAGCTCCTGGCCGAGATCGGCGTCGATGCCGCCCGCTGGTTCTTCGCCTCGCGCGGCCCGAGCTCGGCGATCGATTTCGACATCGAGCTGGCCAAGAAGCAGTCGAACGAGAACCCGGTCTACTACGTCCAGTACGCTCACGCCCGGATCGCCTCGATCCTGCGCCGAGCCGCCGAGGTCGGGCTGGTCCCGGTCGGCGCGCTCGCTCCGACGGACCTCGAGGGCGGCCCGGAGGCTGACCTCGTCCGCGAGATCGTCCGCCTTCCGGAGGTGGTCGAGGACGCCGCGGCCGCCGAGGAGGCCCAGGGCGTGACCGCCTACGCGACCGAGCTGGCGTCGACGTTCCATGCGTTCTACCGCGACGCCAAGGTGGTCGACCCGGCCGACCCGACGCGCTCGACCGCTCGGCTCGCGCTCGTGGCCGCGACGAAGACGACCCTGGCCAATGCCCTCGGTCTGCTCGGGATCTCGGCCCCGGAGCAGATGTAGCCGGGACCGGTCAGCCGGCCAGGCCGAGGGCACTCCCGAGGGCGGTGATCGTGCCGTCGTCCGTCGCGACGAAGATGGTCACCCGGTCCGTGCCGTCGATCGCGATCATCGCGTGCGACCCGCCGAGGGTGTCGAGCGCGGTCTGGGCCGCCGCGGCGAACTCCGATGCCTCTGCCGGGCTGTCCCAGCGGGTGTCGATGACGACGCCGCTCCGGTCGCCGTTGCCGACCAGCGCGACCCGGTCGCCGCCCCAGCCCGCGGCCGCGGCCGACGCCGTCGCGGCCGGGACCTTGCCGGCCGACCGGAGCCACTCGGCGAGCTGGAACTCGCCGAGGGTGTCCTGGTAGTCGACCTTCCAGCCGGCGCCGAGTCGCTTGGCCAGGTCCTTCGGGAAGGTGACCGCCACCGGGGCCTCGTGCGAGGTGTACTTCTCGGGGTGGAGGACCTGCTCGGTCGAGGCGGGCGGATCGGCGTACAGCGAGGCCACGGCGGGCCAGCCGCCGGCCATCCGGATCGAACGGACCAGGTCGAGCCCGCTGGTGTAGGGGAACAGGAGGCTGTCCTTCAGGATGTCGGGCATCTCGGCCAGGATCTTGGCCTGCTCCGGATCGGTCGACTCGCCGATCATCTGCATGAGCTCGGCCGGGGTCAGGTTGGTGGACGCCCACTCGGTCATCAGCTCGGTCGAGTCGCCCTCGGGGATCGACAGCCGGGCGAGGCTCCGATCCCCCTCCCCGATCGAATCGAGCTGGAGCTTGGACAGACCGAAGTTCTGGTCCTGGAGCGCGTGGTCGAACTCGTGGGCGAAGGTGACCTTCTCGGTCGGCCCGATGGCCCCGGACTTCGAGACCACGTACAGCTCCTTGGTGTCCGAGTCGTAGTAGCCGGCGACCTGGCTGCTGAGCAGCTTCAGGTAGAGGTCCTTGAGCGACGTCCCGGCCGGGATGAGCCCGAGCAGTCGATACAGCCGCTCGTTGGCCTCGATCACGTCCGGGGGGTTGTCCTTCTCGAAGCTGGCGGTGATGTTCTTCTTGAGCTGGTCCTCGTCGAGGAGCTTGGGGTCGACCGGCTTCTTCGCGGTCAGCCCGCGGATCGGCCTGGACCTGGGACTCGATCCGGGCGTAGACGGTCGCGGGATCCTCGGTCGGCGACGCGACGGCGGTGGTCGGCGCGACCGACGCGGTCGGGGCCGAGGACGACGTCGTTGCGATGGGGCCGCCGGTCGTGCTCGGCGTGCCGCTACTGGTCGACGAGCCGCAGGCGGCGAGGAGGACGATCGCGGCCGTCGCCACGAGGAACCGCGGGGCACGGGCGTGAGAGTGGTGCATCGCCGGATTCTCCCACGTGTGCCCCGGACCGTCGGTCGGCCAGAAGGTCCGGCGAGCACGCCCGAAGGTCCCTCCCGAGCGGATGTTCCTTTCTTAACCCTCTGCCCTCTCGCTCCTGAATCAGGGTCCGCGTAGTGTCTTCCTTGGAGCCGACGAAGGTTGGTTCCACTCCCTCCCTCCGACCGGAGGCGCCGATTGGGCAGGCGCCTCCGGTCTTCCCGTTTCCGGGGTGACGCGGCGGTGAGGCGGCTGTGTCAGAATCGGCCCACATGGAACTGAGCTGGTACGGGCGGACCTGCATCCGCCTCAAGGGCAGGGACGCGGTCGTCGTGGCGGATCCGTACCAGTCGATCGTCGGCCCGACCGGTCGCGGGATCAGCGGCGAGATCGTCACCTACAGCCATCCCGACGACAGCCCATTGCCGAAGGCGAAGGGACGTCGGTCGCGCGACGGCGGGAGCGTCGTGCCGACCAGCCTGGAGGACGCGTTCGTCCTCGACGGACCCGGCGAGTACGAGGTCCGCCACGTCCTGCTGACCGGCGTGCGGACGTATCGCGACGACGACCGGGGAGCGAGTCGCGGCCGCCAGACCGCGTTCGTGGTCGAGCTCGATCAGATGCACACGATCCACCTCGGCGACATCGGGCACCTGCTGACCGAGGAGAAGCTCGGGGACATCGGTCCGGTCGATATCGCCTGCGTCCCGATCGGTGGTGCGCTGTCCGCGACGAAGGCCGCCGAGCTCATCGCCCAGCTCGATCCGCGGATCGTCGTCCCGATGCCCGTCTGCGAGGACGAAGCCGACTGCTCGGACGCGATGGGCCGGTTCCTGCACGAGATGGGAACGACCCCGCCGGCGCCGACGGCCCGCCTGAGCATCTCGATGTCGCAGCTGCCCGCGGATACGACCACGATCCTGCTCGAGGCCCGCGGCAAGGTCTGATCCCGGGGTCAGTCCCGCAACAGCAGGGGCCGGCCGCGCTTGATCACGACCCGGACCAGGTCGGCGGCCGGCCAGTACGGGATCTGATCCGGGTCGGTCACCCGCCAGATCACCAGGTCCGCTTGCTTGTCCGGCTCGATCGACCCGACGACGTCGCCGATCCCGAGCGCATGAGCCGCGTTGATCGTCGTCGCGGTGAGGGCCTCGGCCGGGGTCATCCGCAGCGACAGGCAGGCGACCGTCATCGCCAGCGGGAGACTGGCCGTGGGCGACGTGCCCGGGTTGAAGTCGGTCCCGACCGCCACCGGGATGCCCCGCTCGATGAACGTCCGGGCGGGCGCACCGGCGGGCTTCATCAGGAACCAGGTCGTGGCGGGCAGGACGACGGCGACGACCGGCCGCCCGGACTCGGCGGCCTCGGCCAGGGCATCGATCCCGGCGGCCGACGGTGCGGCGAGGTGATCGGCCGACAGGGCGCCCAGCTCCGCCGCCAGCTCGGCGCCCCCGGACGGCGCCAGCTCATCGGCGTGGAGGCGAGCCTGCATCCCGAAGGCCGTCGCCGCCTCGAGGACGCGCCGGCTCTGGTCGGCGGTGAACACGCCACGCTCGCAGAACACGTCGGCGAACCGTGCCCGCCCCTGCGCGGCGACACCGGGGAGCTGCTCGTCGATGAGGTGCCGAACGTAGGCTTCGGCCGGATCGTGCCGGTCCTTGAACTCGGTCGGGACGGCATGCGCTCCCAGCCACGTCGGCAGGACGTCGACCGGGCCCTCCTGCCCGAGCCGGTGGGCCACCTCGAGCAACCGCAGCTCGGTCCGCAGATCCAGCCCGTAGCCGGACTTCGCCTCGATCGTGGTGACCCCGTGCGAGAGCATCTCGTCCAGCCAACGACGCCCGTGCGCCAGCAGGTCGTCGGCGGACGCGGCCCGGGTCGCCGCGACGGTCGACAGGATCCCGCCGCCGGCCGCCAGGATCTCGAGATACCCGGCGCCGCGCTGGCGGAGCTGGAGCTCACCCTCGCGCGTCCCTGCGAACAGCAGGTGGGTATGCGGGTCGACGAGACCGGGGGTGACAACCCCGCCAGCGGCATCGACGTGGCTGAACCGCGACAGGGGCAGGCCGGCCGCCTCGAGACCCGCTTCGACCTCCGCCCGCGGACCCGTCGCGACGATCCGGTCGCCCCAGGTCGCGACGACCGGACCGTCCGGCGAATCGGGACCTCCGTCCGGTCGACCGACCAGGGTCGCGGTCTGGGCCTGGGTCTCGCCCCGGCGAAGGCCGCCGGCCATCGTCACGATCGCGCTCGCACCGACGATGAGCAGGCCCGTGGACGAGCCCTCGGTCAGACCGCCCTCGATCAGGCGCAGGCTCACGGCCCGGCGGCCCGCGCCTGAGCCGCCGCGAGCCGGAGCTCGAGCGCCTGCATCGGCGAGAAGTCCCGGAGACGTAGGAACGCCGCCGCGGCAGCCAGGCGATCCTCGGTCGAGGCCTCGGGCGACGCTCCGACGTGATCGGCGACGTCGAGGAAGGCCGCGGTGGGAGCGAGACCGATCAGCTCCGATTCGGCGAGCTCGACGCCGGCCAGCCGGGCCTCGGCCTCGACGGCGTCCCAGACCCGCCAGATCGGCGTGACCGAGAAGTCGAGCAGGTTCATCGAGACCTGGGCGCAGTCGGGGTCGTCGAGCCGGAACCCGTTGGCCTGGACGCGGGGCAGGCCGCCGCCGGATTCCCGGACCGTCCGGGCGATCCGCTTGGCCAGCTCGAGGTCGGTCGACGCCAGGTTGATGTTGTAGGCGATCAGGAACGGTCGCGCGCCGACGGCCATCGCGCCCGCGCGCTCGTGCGTCCGGGCCGGTCCGAAGTCCGGGCGCCGATCCGGATCGACGCCGATCGCGGCCTTGAGGCCCTCGTACTGGCCGCGCCGGACGTCGGCGAGCTTCTCCCTGTCGGGACGCGTCGCGGCGCGGGCGTAGAGGTAGACCGGGATGGCGAACCGCTCGGCGACGCGGGCGCCGAAGGTCCGCGCGAGCGCGACGCAGTCGTCCATCGACGTGTCGCCGAGCGGGACGAACGGGACGACGTCGACCGCCCCGATCCGTGGGTGTTCTCCGGTCTGCTGCTCCATGTCGATCGCGTCGACCGCGACGGCGACGGTCGCCTCGAGCGCGGTCAGGACGGCATCGGCGTCCCCGGCCATCGTCAGCACGGTGCGGTTGTGGCTGGCGTCGCTGGTCCGGTCGAGGAGGTGGACGCCGGGTGTCCCGGAGACCGCCGCCGCGAGCCGGTCGACGACCTCCGGGCGGCGGCCCTCGCTGTAGTTCGGGACGGATTCGACGAGCCGGTCCACGACGGTATCGTGACAGGTCGAAGGGGGCTGAACGAGACGACCGGGCGCGCAGGGTCGCGAGCGGCCGGGTGGGCAGCGTCGCGTCCGGCGAGGCGC
>CAWAHN010000014.1:0-153103 GCA_963781845.1 uncultured Chloroflexia bacterium
GTCCAGGCGGCTGCCGCAGTAGCTGGAACCATCGCCGGCGCGGCGGTCGACCACGTCGCGACCGCGGTGCGGACAGGGAACTTCCGCGAGCTCGGCAAGATCACCGGCGCGATCGCCGTCAGCTTCGTGCCCATCGGTGGCGTTCTCGCCAAGGGCGCTCAACTCGCCCGAGCCGCGGGAGACATCGGGGCGCTCGGTCGGATCGGAGAGCTGGCTGGACTGAGTCGCCTCGAGGGCGAGGCGGGCAGTCTGGGCAGTCGACTCGGCCATGACATCGGCGATCTCGCCGATGTTTGCAAGAACAGTTTCGCGCCCGCCACCGTCGTCGCGACACCGAGCGGTCGGACTCCAATCGCGAGTCTCTGCAGTCGGCGACACGGTTCTGGCGGAGAACCCAGATTCGGGAGCGATATCAGCCCGTGAAATCACTGCCGTGCATATCAACGACGACCCGCTGACCGGCACGGTGGTCATCGACGGCGAGGCCATCGAGACCACCCCAGAGCATCCGTTCTACACCGTGGAACACGGGTGGGTGCTTGCCAAGGATCTCCAGTCCGGCGACCACGTGCCGAATGCGGTCGGGGGCTCAGGACGGGTCGACAGCGTCCGCTTTGAGCCGGTCCACAAGCTGATGTACAACCTGACCGTCGCCGTCGACCACACCTTCTTCGTGGGCAAGGGCGGCTGGCTCGTCCACAATGCCGGCTGCGGGATCGGTCTGACCGATCGCGGAGCCCGAAGGCAGGCGATGAGAGAGCAGGGTATCCCCACAAGTCAGCAACCAGCTATTCAGATCCGGACGTCTGAGGGCCCCGCGTACGTCTACGACGTTCCTAAGCCAGGCGGCGGTACCCGGCCGATGGTTGTCGGGCGTCAAATAGATCCTCGGGTTGGTGGTCACGGCATCCATTGGGAGGCTGGCGCAGGCAAGACCGATCCATTCACGGGTCGACTGCGTTGGACCGAAGGCAATCCCCCGAGACCTCTGTACTCTGGCCACGATCGCCTGGTCGATCGCTGGAAGTCCCGGGTGCCAGTCGGGAGGTTCTACTGAGTGAGAAGTAGCGGTCCGCTCGAGCAACAAGCGCAGGAACTTAGGCGCAAGACGTTGGGCCGGGCGTTGCGGACGAACGTGGCCACGGACGTGGCCAGAGTGCTTGAGCTACTGCCGGAGTCGATCGCGTTCGAGGAGCCGGAGGTTTCGATGGAGAGGCTACGGAGTCTCGCTCCGGTCGCCGGGCGCCTGGTCGACGAGTGGCCGAAGCAATCGTGGTGGCGTCGGGTTGGTCGCATGACGGTGGCCAACGTCCTCGAGCGCTTCGCGGCCGGAATTCGTGAGCCCCGGGTGCCGATGGCGTTATACCTTGCACCTGCTGACTACACCGGTGCTCTGCGCCTCTCCGCCTCGGACGCTGCCACCGTCATCCCGGCACTGCTCAGCCCATCGAATGGGCGCCAAATCGAGGACGCTCTCCTTGTGTCGGACGATTGCACGAGCGGCGTCATTATCCATGATAGTCAGTCGGTAGAGGTCGTGCTCTGGTCTCCAAACATCGCCGAGATTGCCCTATCTCTTGATGGCATTGGGGAGCCGCTCTCGAAGTCACCTCAATCCTCGCCGATCTTCGGGGTCACGGGATAGGGCATCCCACTGGCATTTGTCCACCCCTGGGCCCACGCCGGCGGTGGGCAATGCTCTCGGAATCGGGCTGTTGCATCCTCGCGGGGGCCTCCCCAGATTCGCGAAACCGGGCCGCGCAGACAGGAGTAACAAACGACCAATCCCGCCCACTCAAGCCAAGCCGATGCGGTGGACCGCGCCTGGGTTCTGTGGTGCGTACTCTGAGCACCGCCCTCGTCGATCGGATCGAGGCCGCCGGACTCGTCCGCCGCGAGGCCGTCTCCGGCGATCGACGCGGGGTTCGGCTGGTCCTGACGCCCGAGGGTCGACGTCGCCACCACGCGGCATTCGCGGATCACCTCAAGGTCGCACGAGAACGTCTGGGCATCGCTCCAGCAGCCGCGTTGAGGCCGGTCGCCGTCAGAGTGAGTTTCGGCCGTAGATGATCGGGGGAATCGGCAAGGGCGCCGTCGGCAGCCGATCGCTGGTCATGTCGATTGCAACGCTGCATCGTTGAGTCTGGCGAGGTCCCTCGCGGTTCCGAAGAAGTCGACGCTGGCCTCGTGGTCCACCCAGAAGCGCAGTGCGCAGCACTCGAATCTAGCGGCGGCGCAGGCGATGGCCCAGGTGTAGCCAGGGGCAATGGCCGCGTTGGTACCGATGCCTGGAGACTCGAGAACGTTGAGGAGAAAGTCGGTCTGATCGAATGGGCCGGTCTCGACGACGAACGCCCGACTGAACTTGAACCGTACTGGGTTTCGTGGAGACCGAATTGATTGGATTCAGGCGGCCACGATGGTCGCCTGGCGCTGATGGGTAGGCTGCCTCGAACTCGGCCGGCGGGATGTCGCCGCAGGCACCATGCAGGCGGCGGGTGTTCCGGAAGTGGACCCACTGGACGGTCGCCAGTTCGACCTCGTCGACCGATCGCCAGAGCCCGTGGCGGTTGATCAACTCGGCCTTGTACAGCCCATTGACCGTCTCGGCCAGGGCGTTGTCGTAGCTGTCTCCGCGTGACCCGACCGAGCTGACCGCCTCGGCTTCGGCCAGTCGTTTGGTGTAGCGGATGGAGAGGTACTGGACACCTCGATCGGAGTGGTGGACGAGACCTCCGAGATCGGCCGAGCGGCGACTCCAGATGGCCATCTCGAGGGCATCGAGGGCGAGCTCGGCACGCAGACTGGCCATCACCCGCCAGCCCACGATCGAGCGGCTGAAGACGTCGACCACGAAGGGGTCCAGACATAGGTCAGATCGGCCACCCACAGGCGGTTGGGCGCAGGTGCCGTGAAGATCTCGTTGGCCCGGCGGAGCTCCCGGTTCTCCCGCTCGAGGACCTTGATCCTTTCCTGCTCGGCGCTGGTCAGACCCGGTCGTTGACCGCGATCGATCTCGGCCTGGCGGACCCAATGACGGAGTGATTCGGGACCGATCCCCAGTTGCTTGGAGACCTTGCCCACGGCGCCGTGCCATTCACCCAGTTCGGCTGCGGTCTCGAAGACGAGCCGGACGGCGCGCTCGCGCATCTCGGCCGGATACCACCGTTGGACCTGGCGGGAAGGCTGCTGTGGTTCTGGCATGACTCCATGGTCCTCCGAGTGCTGGAGTCTCCATCGAAGTCAGTACGGTTCAGAAGCCGCCGGAACGCCTGCCGTTGGGACGGGCACGACCAAGAGCCCTTGTCGCGTGGACTTAACCAAGTGATCCATCAGTCCCTTGGACGGTGGTCTCGGTGGCGTTGAGGATATCCGCAAGTCCATCGACGGTAACCATCGAGCCGTCAGCTGCAGTCGCGACCCTTAGGAACTTCAGAACCGACGCTGCGAATTCAGACAGCGCCCGTGGAGACTGCGCCCAAACATGGATCATTGACTCTGCGTATCCGTCGTCGACACCGACGCTCATAGATGCACCGTCGATCGAAATGCTCGGAGCTGGTGAGGGCTGCCACGAGCCTGGCGGAGGCCAGTGGCCCAGAAGGTCCGCAACGGTCCCCGGCGGCAGTCGATACGTCGGTGCCGCCGTCATGGCGCCGCCGATGTCGCTCTTGACCGTCGTTGCCCAGTCGCCGGCCGGGCCCTGAATCACGATGACCGACACCGGCGGGCGCACTCCTGTGGACAGCCCGACGCACACAAGGCGATCGACCACCACCTGCCCAACCAGCTCGCCAGCTTCATCGCGGATGCGCCAATTCCGATCATCGCGAGGTGTGTGTTCTCCTGCGGAGAGACGTTCTAGGCCAAGCGCCTTCATGGCAAGGGCTTCGTGGCGCGGATCTCCCAAAGACAGCGGGGGAGCTTGGCGAATAGACACCCCTCAGTTCCCTCTGAAGATCTGCAGGTTTCCACCGCGGCCTGCAATCCACGATTTCGTCTGCTTCAGCTGGAGGAGCATTCGTCGATCCTCGATAGAAGGCGCGAGGTCTGCGAGAAGCGGGTGATGTGTATGGAACAGCACCCGTCTGACTGGCAAGCCCTCCAGGGAAATCCCTCCGGATCCCCCCGAGATCAGTCTACGGCCGCCTCCGATGAGGGAAACAACTGCGTGTTCGGCGTTCGTAGCGTACTGTCGCTCGAGGGCCTCATGAGCAAGGTCCCGGACTCTCTCACCATGATCGATGACCCGCACAACGGTGACACGTCCTATCTCCCCAATCCCGTCGGCGACGGCGACGCGTCCCGCGGCGGTGGCTGCTCCAATGCCCTCTCCGATCCGACCGAGCGCCCCGATGTCTCCCGCGGCTCGGGCGAGTTGAGCGCCCTTGGCGAGAACGCCACCGATGGGCACGAAGCTGACGGCGATCGCGCCGGTGATCTTGCCGAGCTCGCGGAAGTTCCCTGTCCGCACCGCGGTCGCGACGTGGTCGACCGCCGCGCCGGCGATGGTTCCAGCTACTGCGGCAGCCGCCTGGACGTGGCCGACCGGATCTCCGGCGAAGTCACGCGCGGCGTGCTCGAGCGACGCCACCGCCGAGTTCCGGCAGCTGTTGTTCAGCGCACAACCGCCCGCCGCCACCGTCGATCGAGCCAGCGAGACGGTCCCGGTCACGGTCCCGACCGCGGCGTCCGCGACCCCTTCGCCGACGCCCTGGGCGAAGGCACCGACGTTCTGGGCCGTCTGGCTGACGAAGCCGAAGGGATCCCAGCCGTCATGTCCATCCGGATCGATCAGCGTCGCCGGGTCGGCCCCGGCATACAGGTAGCGGTTGAGGGTGATCGGGTCCTGGGCGCTACCGGCCGTCGTGTCGAGACCGGTGAACGCGCCGAGTGCCGGGTCGTAGGCCCGGGCCACGAAGTCGTACAGGTCGGTCTGGCTGGCACTGTTGAGCAGCAGCCGGCCCTGGTAGCGCCACGGTGAGGGCAGGCTCGAGGTCAGGCTGGCGATCGTCTCGCCGTAGCCGTCGTAGCGGAAGGCGTCGCTGATCGAGGCGCCCGAACCGGCGAGGACCGCGGCGACGCTGCCGTGGAGGTCGGGCGCGGTCCAGCCCATGGTCCCGCCGATGCGGTCGCCAGTCGGCTCCCCGACGCATCGAGTGCCGTGTCGATGTCGACCGATGGTCCATCGATCCGCACGACGGCCTCACCGCTGCCGGCGTAGACGAGGCTGTCGGGGCTGGCTCCGTTGAGACTACGGCTGGCATGGCGGCCCAGGGCATCGATCGTGTAGGTCGTCGTGTTCGACCCGCCGGGCGGGTCGATCGTCAGGAGCCGATCGGCGAGGTCGTAGCCGTAGGCGGTCTGGGTCGGGGCCGTGACCGCCGAGCTCGTCAGGTTGCCGTAGGCGTCGTAGCCGAACGTCGTGACCGTCGAGCCGACCGTCTTCTGGGTCTGGACATCGGTCCGGTCGTACTGGTAGGTCGTGGTCGTCGCGCCTTCGCTGACCGACGTCCGGTTCGAGGAGGCGTCGTAGGCGTACGAGCGGGCGACCCCGTTGAGCGCCGAAGACGTCAGGCGGCGGAGCCGGTCATAGCCGAAGCTCTGGCTGTTGGTGCAGGCATCGGCGGTGGCGCACGAGAACGTCCGGGCATCGCTGGTGACGTTGCCCTGGCGATCGTAGGACTGGCTCAGGGCGAGCTGGGCGGATCCGGTGCGAGGTCAAGGTCGGGGACGAGACCGGGTGCCTCGGTCACCGGGGAGCATCAATCGCAGGATAATCGGCGCCTTCTCCGCTTGGCTGCTCGTGCTCACGACCCCGACGGCTTCACCGCTTTCGGCCCGGCGGCTCCCAAAGCACGCGCGATGCCAAGCTTCGCTACGCCCCGATGGCTCCGTGCTCACGGCTCTCAAATGACCCGAGCGCACTGCGGTGGTGAACCAAGCCTACACGGCTCGAGCCCACGGTCCCGTGACTACTCCTGCCAGATGTCATAGCGCTCGCCCAGCTCGCGGAGGACGTCGGCATCATCGAGCTGCACCGGCGTGAGGGTGGCGAGCTCGGCCAGGTAGCGGTCGAACCCCCCGGGTGTGAAGACCGTCACGAGGCGGGCACCACCCGGGCAGGTCACCTCGTGCCTGAGGTTCGGCGGCACCGTCACGGTGGTCCCGCGCGTCGCGGTCACGGTCTCGTCTTCGAACGCGAGCGTGACCTCGCCGTCGAGGATGTAGAAGATCTCCACCATGGAGCGATGCCGGTGTGCCGGGAGGTGGAAGCCTGGCTTCAGGGTGTCCTCGACGACCGAGACCCGGCCGTCCGTCAACTCCATGGGCGTCTTCACCGAGATGTGGTCCTGGGACCACTCGTAGTCGGGCCCGTGGCCGGCTTCGACGACATGCTGTTTCATCGCGACTCCATCGATCGGGTCAGCTCAGTCGCTCGACCCACGCGGTCGCCAACGATAGACTGGCGACGACTCGCTGGGTGACAGCGGCGGCCCATGGAGGAGAGGATGACTGAGCCCAGCGGTCGATCCGTCGTCGAGCGCTTCGCGCGCGCCCTGCAGGACAAGGACTTCGACGCGCTGGAGGCGCTCCTGGCCGACGACTTCGTCGAGGAGATGCCCCAGTCGGGGGAACGCATTCGGGGCAAGGCGAACCAGCTCGCCATCGCGCGCAACTACCCAGGCGGGGTCGGAACCATCGATCCAAGCAGTGCACGGCTCGTCGGGTCGGAAGATCGATGGGTGATGACGCCGACGTTCGCAGCCCTGCGCATCGAGGGGTCGGGCGACGTCTACACCTACGTCGGGAGTGTCCGGTACCCGAACGGCGAGACGTGGCAGATGATCGCCATCATCGAACTCCGCGATGGAAGAGTCGCCAAGTCGACGACGTGGTACGCCGCGCCGTTCGAAGCCCCGGAATGGCGGGCGCCGTACGTGGAACGCTTGTCACCATCGGGGGCGTAGCTGTCGAGGGAGATCAGCCGCCGGCTGGCTCGTCGTCGTGCCAGAACGTGGCGAGGGCATCGGCCACCGCCCGTTGCTGGGCCGGCGTCAGTCGACGACCGAATTCCCGCTCGATGACCTTGAGGTGGTCGGCGAATGCCGCGTCGTGGCGGCGACGACCCTCTGGCGTCAGGACGACCCGAACGCCGCGTCGATCGCCCGGGACGGGCTCGCGGCGGACCAGCCCGGCGGCCTCGATGCGATCGACCAGGCGGGTCAGACCGCTCCTGGTGAACAGCGATCGCCCCTCGAGCTCCTGCATCCGCAGGCCGTTGTCCGCGGCGTCGTAGAGCTGCGCCAAGATGTCGAGCCAGGTCAGCGGGAAGCCGGCGCGCTCGATGAGATCAGGCTCGGCGACCTGGAGCGTCCGCGACGTCGCGAAGAGCACGCCGCGCCAGGCATCGTTCCACAGCGCGGTGGGCCGGCTCGGATCCTCGTCCTTGCTCACCTGGGCACCTTACCTCAAGTTCTGGTGACTTAGCAACATCTGCAATATCACTTATTGACAAGACATCTAGTGTCGTGTCAGCATCTGTGGGAACCCGTTGGCGTGACGACAGCCAGGGTCGGACCAGCAGGAGGCATCGCGATGACCACGCTCTTCGTTCGGCATCAGGTCGCCGACTACGCGCAGTGGCGCCAGGTCTACGACGGGTTCGCGCCGACCCAGCAGGCGCTCGGGGTCCAGGATCAGGCCGTGTATCAGGCCATCGACGACCCGAACGACATCACCGTGCGCCACGAGTTCGCGACGCTCGAGGCCGCGCAGGCGTTCGGGGGGAGCACCGAACTGCGTTCCGCCATGCACGACGCCGGCGTGCAGGGAGCTCCCTCGGTCTGGTTCACGACTCGGGCATGACGGGAGCCGGGAACACCGGCACGCAGAACGAACGACGGGTGCCGCTGGGCACCCGTCGTCGATTCTCCCCTTGATCGCCAGCGGCTGTCGTCAGTCGTCGTAGGCTCTGCTCGACGCGAACGGACCCGCCCGGCCTCACGGAGGACCACGATGCCGCACGCCATGACCGACGACGGGGTCGCGCTCTACGTCGAGGAGACCGGCTCCGGGACGCCGCTCATCTTCGTCCACGAATTCGCGGGCGACCACCGGAGCTGGGAGCCGCAGGTCCGACACTTCGGTCAGCGGTACCGCGTCATCACGTTCGACGCGCGCGGCTTCCCTCCGTCCGACGTGCCCCCCGACGTGACCGCGTACTCGCAGCATCGCGCGGCCGACGACATCGCCGCCGTCCTGGACCATCTCGGGATCGAGCGGGCCCACGTCGTCGGCCTGTCGATGGGTGGGTTCGCCACCCTGCACTTCGGACTGCGACATCCGGATCGAGCGCGGTCCCTGACGATCGCCGGCTGCGGGTATGGAGCGGAACCCGACCAGCGCCCGCGATTCCGGGCGGAAGCGGAGACGATCGCCCGACTGATCGACGAGGACGGGATGGAGACGTTCGCGGCCCGCTATGCCGTGGGACCGACGCGCGTCCAGTTCCAGAACAAGGATCCCCGCGGCTTTGACGAGTTCCGCAGGATGCTCGCCGAGCACTCCGCCCTCGGTTCGCGCAACACCCAGCTGGGCGTCCAGCGGGATCGGCCGTCGCTGTACGACCTGACCGCCGAGATGGGCTCGCTCGGGATGCCGACGCTCCTGTTGGTCGGCGATGAGGACTGGCCCTGCCTGCGACCGGCGCTCCTGATGAAGGAGACGATCCCTACCGCCGGCCTGGCCGTCATGGCGAACTGCGGGCACACGATCAACCTCGAGGATCCGGACGGGTTCAACCGGCTCGTCGGCGGGTTCCTCGCCCAGGTCGATGCGGGTCGCTGGCCCACCCGCGATCCCCGGGCGATGACCGGGTCGATCACCGGGATCCGACCTTCGGTCGATCCGCCAGCGGGCGAGACCCGCGACGCGACGGGTTGACCCTCGAGCCTGCCAAGCCTCCGATGCCGTACGCTCGGGCAGCGAGCCACATGAGGAGCGACATGAGCCTGGACCCCGACCCGATCGCGAGCCCGTCCGCCTACCAGCGGCTCCTGCTGGCCGCCCTCGGCGACGACGATCCCGCGGCGGCGCAGGCGACCACGCCGGCTGCGTTCCGGGCCCTGGTCACCGAGGCCGGTCGGCATCTCCGGGTCCGACCAGACCCGACCGAGTGGTCGGTCCTCGAATGCATCGACCACCTGGTGGACGGGGAGCTGGTCGTGTCCACCCGCTATCGGTGGATCCTGGCCGAGGAGGTCCCGGACATCGTCGGCTACGACCAGGACCTGTGGGTCGCCCGAGTCCACGCGGGCGAGGATCCCGAGACCCTCCTCCTGCTGTTCGAGGCCCTCCGGCGATCAAACCTCGAGCTATGGGCGCGGACGCCCGCGGACGATCGTGTCCGGTTCGGACGGCACCGCGAGCGCGGCGAGGAGAGCTACGACCTCACGTTCCGGATGGCGGCCGGCCACGACCGCGTCCACCTGGACCAGGCGCGCCGAGCGCTTGCCCGGGCGCGCGGCGGGGATTGACGGTCAGCTGCCTCCGAGCGCCTCGCGCAGCTGCGTCTCCATCTCGTCGTCGAGCGTCGTCTGGATGACGTTGCCGTGGTGTGATCGGAGGACCGCCAGGGCCGGCTCGATGTTGGCGTCCTTGATGACCAGGAACAGCGCCGACTTCCCGGGGGTGAGCTGAGCCTTCACGTCGTCGACGAACTGGTGGCTGACCCCGGTCCCGAGCGACGCCGCGATCCCGGCCCCGACCGCCGCGCCGATGGCGAGCCCGGCGAGCGGCAGGACGAGCGCGCCGACGAAGACGCCGATGATCCCGCCGACGACCGCTCCGGTCTCGGTGGTCCCGCTCAGCTCGTTCTTGACGTGCGCCTTGCCATCGACGTCCCGAGACACGACCGCGGTGTCCTCGAACTTGATCTGACCCTCGGCCTCGAGCTTGCGCAGCGAGCGCAGGACGTCGAGAGCCTCGTCGGCCGTGTCGAACCCCAGGACCACGAGCTGCGTCATCGTCACCCTCCTTGTCGTTCGGGGGCCATCGTACCGGCTCGAGGTGCGGGAGGCGACGCAACAATCCTCCCGGACGGGACGTCGGAGGTTGGACGCCGGGCGGTGACTGGCAGGCAACAGGGGGCCGCCCGGCGTCGCCACGTCCGGCGGTCTAGACTGGAGATCGCAGCCGGCGGGCCGCCCACAGACGCATCGGAGACGAGGACCTGCGCCAGGCCACGAAGCTTCGGCCCGATACCAGGCCGACCGACCGACGCCGCATCCTCGCGGCCGCGCTGTCCGCGCTGATCCCCGGACTCGGCCAGGCATACAACCGTCGCCAGCGACTCGCGCTCGTCCTATTCCTCCCGTTCGCGATCGTCACGCTGCTGGCGATCCTCGCGGTGATGGCGATCCCCGGTCCCGCGGTTGCTTGCCAGCGCGATCGTCCCTGGCACCCTCGGAGCCCTCCTGCTGCTCAACGCCGCCGTGCTCGTGTGGCGGCTGGTGGCCCTCATCCAGGCATTCCTCGACTCGCGCTTCGAGCTCCGGCCGGGAGGGCTCGGGCTGGCCGGGCTGGCCGTGATCGTGGTCGTCACGATCCTCCCGCACGCCGGCGCGCAGTACGTCGGCGGGCTGGCCGGCTCGACCTTCGCCGATGTCTTCGACGGGGCGGTCCTGGGTGAGCGGTCCGCTGCGCGAGGTCCGGTGCCGGGGACCGATGCGCGGATGAACGTCCTGCTCGTCGGCATCGATGCCGGCGCCGGTCGCGATCACGCCCTGACCGACTCGCTGATCGTGGTGTCGCTCGATCCCGTCGGCAAGACCGTCAGCATGGCGTCGCTGCCGCGGGACCTCGTCAATGTCCCGCTCGGCGACGGTCGGACCTTCGCACCGAAGCTCAACAGCCTGCTGAGCTACGCGACCACCCACAAGGACGAGTTCCCGGCGGGCGGGATGCGGACCCTCGAGAACGCCGTCGGAACGCTCCTCGGGATCCCGATCCACTACTACGCGACGGTCGATCTCGGTGGGTTCATCAAGATGGTCGACGCGGTCGGTGGGGTCGACGTCAACGTCAAGCAGGCGCTCGACGACCCCAAGTACCGCGGCTACGGCGTGACCGGGAACAAGGGCTGGCAGGTCGACGTCGGGCCGCACCATTTCGACGGCAAGGACGCACTGGCCTACGCCCGGATCCGCCGGTCGGTCGGTCAGACCGACTTCACCCGCCAGGCCCGCCAGCAGGAGATCCTCCTCGCCCTGCGCTCGAAGGTCGTCAAGGGCGGGGCGCTGTTCAGCCTCCCGAGCCTGCTCGACGCGATCGGCGACACCGTGTCGACCGACCTGCCCCCCGAACGCCTGCCGGATCTGGCCGTCCTCGCCGGTGAGATCCCGGCGAAGAAGATCGTGCGGGTCGTCGTCCGATTCCCGCTCGTCCACCCGGCCAAGCCCGGGCAGAGCAAGTACGGCGCGGTCCAGCTGCCGGACGTCGCCGCGATCCTGGCGATGGCCACCGGGCTGTTCTCGGCCCCGGGGACGCCGCCGGCTGCCTGGGATCCGAAGGCGACTCCCCTGCCGAGCCCCGCTCCCGGCACGAGCGCCGGAGCGAGCACCAGTCCCGGCGCGAGTCCTTCCGGCGGACCCTGAGGCCCCCGGGGGACGCGCGTCGGCCGCTGGGCCCTTGGCCCCGCTGCTCGCCGGCCTCCAGTGGCCGGCAGGTCCGAGTCCTGAGGCCCGCTGCTCGACCCGCTTCTGTCAGCGGAGCCTGAGGCCCGCTGCTACTCGACCCGCCTCTGTCGGCGGAGCCTGAGGCCCGCGAGGCGATGGCCGTGCCCGCGGGCCTACGCCCAGGAGCCCTAGCCCGGTCATTAGAACGGGCGATGCTGAGATACGGCCCGGGGGCGCTCGTCGGCCCCGATCCAGGACACGAGGACCTGGTCAGGGCACGTCTTATGAATGCCCGTGCTATCCAGGTGTCTGGAAGGCCCGCAACGACCGGGATCGCGTGCTCTAGGTGTCTTCTAGCAATGCCCGTGTTATCGATCTGGTCCCCGGGCGGGGGCGGTCCGGGCTGGCGGGCCGGGCCTCGGGCGGGCCGGGCCTCGGGCGGGGCGCGGTCCGGGCTGGCGCGGCGCGGTCCGGGCTGGCGGGCCGGGTCCGGGGGCGGGGCGGGCCTCGGCGGGGCGCGGTCCGGGCTGGCGGGCCGGGCCCGGGCGGGGCGGCGGCTCCGGGGGGCGAATCTCCGTCCCGGCTCAGTACCCGAGCGCCGCGAGCCGGGCGGCCATCCGGCGGGCGGCCCGCGCGCGATGCGAGATGCGGTGCTTCTCCTCGGCCGTCCATAGGCCGAGCGTCCGACCGCCGGGCGGCTCGGACCGCGGCTCGAAGATCGGGTCGTAGCCGAAGCCGCCGGTGCCGCGCGGCGCGGTCGCGATGCGTCCCCGGCAGGTGCCGCGAGTCTCCGCGACGATCGGGACGAGGCCACGGCCCGCCGCTCGACGGTCCGCCATATCCGCGAGCACCAGGACGCAGACATAGCGCGCTCCCCGGCGCTCCGGCGGCAGGTCCCGCAGGGCCGCCAGCAGCTTGGCGTTGTTCTGCGCGTCGGTCGCGTCGGGCCCGGCGTATCGGCGGGTATAGACGCCGGGGCCGCTGCTCAGCGCGTCGACCTCGATCCCCGAGTCGTCGGCCAGGGTGGGCAGTCCGGTCAGCCGTGCATAGGCGCGGGCCTTGATCCGCGCGTTGGCGGCGAAGGTGGTCCCGTCCTCGACCGGATCGACGTCGGGGGAGACGCCGGCATCGTCGAGCGAGATGAGCTCGGCGACGGCCGGGTGGAGGAGCTCGCGGAGCTCGCGGAGCTTGTGGACAGAGCGGGTCGCCACGACGATCCGCGGCGGAGGCTCCGAACGGCGCCCGCGGACCGGACCAGTGGGGCGGCCGTGCCCGCTTCCGGCGTCGCCGCCGTTCCCAGCGCCGCCGGGGCTCACCGCTTGACGGTGGCGATCGCCGCGGTCTGCGCCGCGAACAGCTGGTCCAGCCCGGCCTGGGCGAGGTCGAGCAGGCCGTTCATCGCGGCGCGGTCGAAGGCGCGGCCCTCGGCGGTCCCCTGGACCTCGACGTACTCGCCGGCGTCGGTGCCGACGACGTTGAAGTCGACGTCCGCGTGCGAATCCTCGGGGTAGTCGAGGTCGAGGTACGGGACCCCGTCGACGATCCCGACGCTGACGGCGGCGACTCGATTGACCAGCGTCCGCTCCATCCCGTAGGTGATGAGCGCCGCCGCGAGCGCGACGTATCCGCCGGTGATCGACGCCGTCCGCGTCCCGCCGTCGGCCTGGAGGACGTCGCAGTCGATCGTGACGGTCCGCTCGCCGAGCTTCGCCAGGTCGACCACGCCGCGGAGCGAGCGCCCGACCAGGCGCTGGATCTCGTGCGTCCGGCCGCCGATCCGACCCCTGGCCGACTCGCGCTGGCTGCGCTCCGCCGTGGCCCGCGGCAGCATCGAGTACTCGGCGGTGACCCAGCCCGTGCCCTTCCCGCGGAGGTGCGGCGGGACGCGGTCCTCGATCGTCGCGGCGCACAGGACCTCGGTGTCGCCGACGCGGATCCGACACGAGCCCTCGGCCCATTTCTGGACGCCGAGCGTCAGCGTGATCGGACGCAGCTCGTCCGGACGCCGGCCGTCGGCGCGGACCGTGGGCGGGGTACCGATGGTCATCGCGGGGATCCCTCCGTGGCGGCCGCACTGACCCGGGCGGCCCGTTCCTCGACCTTGGCAGCATCCCACAGCTCGTCGAGCTGGGCGAAGTCGAGGTCGCGCAGGGCGACGCCGCGGGCCGCCGCGGCCCGCTCGACCGAGCCGAACCGACGCCGGAACTTGTCGTTGGCCGAGCGCAGGGCGGCCTCGGCCTCGACGCCATGGCGACGGGCCAGGTTGACCAGGACGAGCAGGAGATCGCCGACCTCCTCGGATCGCTCCGGGTCCGTCTCGGCAGCCATCAGCTCGGCCAGCTCCTCGTGGACCTTGGCGACGATGCCGTCGATCGTCGGCCAGTCGTAGCCGAGCGCGGCGGCCCGCTCCTGCATCTCCTGGCTCGCGGCGAGCGCCGGCATCGAGCGGCTGATCCCCTCGAGCGCCCCGCGCGGCGCGGTCGACCCGACGGCTGCGTCGCTCGTCCCATCGGCGTCGGCACCGCCCTGGGCGTCGGCACGTTCCGCGGCGTCGGCACGCTCCGCCGCGTCGGCACGTTCACCTGCCTTGATCGTCTCCCATTGGCGGGTGACGTCGGCCGCCGTCCGAGCCTCGGCGTCGCCGAACACGTGCGGATGACGGCGGACGATCTTCGTGGCGATGGCGGCCTGGACGTCGGCCAGGTCGAACACGCCGGCCTCGGCCGCGAGCTGGGCGTGGAGCACGACCTGAAGGAGGAGATCCCCGAGCTCATCGGCGAGGTCGAGGGAGGCGCCCGAACCGAGCGCGTCGTAGACCTCGTAGGCCTCCTCGAGCAGGTGCTTGCGCAGCGACTCATGGGTCTGCTCGCGATCCCACGGGCAGCCGTCGGGCTGGCGCAGTCGGTCCGAGATCCAGGGCATCGCCCACGGCCCGGCGGCGGCGAGCTCGGGACGGACCGGGCCGAGGTAGATCGGCCCGCCGAGGTCCTCCACGCTGAGGTCACCGACCGTCGTCCCGTCGGCGACCCGGGACCGTCCGACCGGGTGGTCCGCCGGATAGAGCCGCCGGAGCACGGTCAGCGGATCCGAGCCGCGCGGGCCGGCCCGGCCCGGCAGCGGCGCGACCGTCGAGACGGGCTCGATGACCCCGACGGCGGCATCCCCCACCCCCCCGACGCCCCCGCCGCCCCGGCCGGTCAGGACCGCCAGCGGCACGATCAGGAGCGGTCTCGACGCCTCGATCGGCGTGCCGACGAGGTGCTCGGCCGCGGCGACCTGGAGCCCGGCCTCGGGTTCCAGGCCCCAGCGAAGGCGCGCTTCGGCGAGCAGCGCGTCGAGCACGGTCCGGCTACTGGGTCGTCGTCGAGAGGTCCGGCGTGATCGTCGCCTTGGCCTTCTCGGCGGCATACCAGTTGGTGAACGCGCTGCCCTTGAGCGTCTCGAGCTGCGCGCCATCGGGCAGGCGGGTGGCCTCCTGGTTCACGAGGAACAGGTAGTAGCCGCTGTCCGTCTTCAGCACGTCGCTGACCTTCCCGACCGTCGCATCGAAGATCGCCTTCTCGCGCGCGGCGTCGAGCTGGTAGCGAGCGACCCAGCCGAGGTCCCCGCCGGTCGCGGCATCGGCGCTGTCGGAGTTCTCCTTGGCCAGTTTCGCGAAGTCGGCCCCGGGGGCGTTGGCCAGCACCTGCAGCCCGTTGATCCGACTCTCCGGAGGCTGGCGCCGATCCTCGAACAGGATGACGTGCCAGCCGTACTGGCTCTTGACCGGCCCGATCAGGTCGCCCTGCTTGAGGCCCGTCTTGAAGATCGCGTCGCCGAACCCCGGGTCGAGCGAGCTCTGGGTGAACCAGTCCAGCTCGCCGCCGGCGGCGCCCGACGTCGTGTCCTTGCTGTCGGTCTTGGCGATCGACTCGAACTCCGTGAGGAGCTGGTCCGGCTGACCCTCGAGCGCCTTGAGCTTGTCGTAGGTCGCCTGGGCCTTGGCCTGGGCGGCCGCCCAGGCGGCATCGTCGGTCGGGAGCGGGCTGCCGGTGCCTGGGTCCGTGTCACCCGGGGTGTACAGGATGTGGCGGACCTTGACCTCGTCGCCCGGACCCGTGTAGTTCGCGCTGGACACGAAGATCTCGTTGACCTTGCGCTGGATCGTCGGCACGGTCGTGTTGTCGGCGACGATCTTGGTCGTCAGGGCGTCGCGGATGAGGTCGGCCCGGACCGCGTCCCGATAGGCGCCCATCGGGACGCCGGCATCCTTGATCTTGTCGACCCACGACGCATCGACCGTCTGGGGCGCGATCTCGACGACGCGTCCGATCCGGTAGGCGCCGTCGGCCCCGGCGACGACGTCGGTCAGACCGGGCTGCGCCAGCCCGAACAGGGCCGTCGTCAGGGCGGGCTCCAGCGAGGTGGAGGCCTTGCCGATCCAGCCGACATCGCCGCCACCGGCGGCGTATCCGTCCGACGAGCCGGCCTTCGCGGCGTCCTCGAACGACTGCCCGGCCTTCACCTTGGCCAGGATGTCGGCGGCCTTGGCCTGCGCCGCCGCCTTCTGCGCGTCGGTCGGACCGGTCGCCCCGGTGCTGACCTCGGGGTCGACCGTGATGACCCCGACGTGACGCTGCTCGAGCGTGGTCCCTTCGTCGACCAGTCGCTGGTCGATCTGCTTGTCGTCGACGGTGATGCCCTTGGCTGCGGCGAGCTGCCCCTGGAGCGCCTCGTCGATGAGCCGTTCGAGGGTGGACGTCGACAGGCTCTGCCGACCCTGCTCGAAGGCCGCCACCCGGGAGTCGGCTTCGCTCTGGGTGATCCGGCCGAGCTGGAGCTGGTCGCGGACCTGCGCCTCGGCCTGGTTGAGCCGGAACGAATCGACCTGGGAGGCGGCCGTGAAGGTGTCCTGGTCGATGGTCTGGCCGTTGACCTTGGCGACCTCGGCGAAGTGCTGGCCCGCATACGTCGAGGCGACCGCGCCGATCAGCGCGATCACCCCGATGAAGAAGACGAGCCCGAAGGCGAGATTGATGTACAGGCTCTTCCGGTCATGGGAGTCGCGCCCTGTGCGCGAGGGTCGCTTGGTGACCGGTCGGGTGCGAGTGCTCATTCGGACGTGGCTTCCTGCAGGTGGATCCCGACATGGCGGGAGGGATGGGGTCGGTATCGTACACCGACGTCGGTCGATGCCTCGGAGTCAGACGGGCGGGCCGGCTGCACCGTGATCCTCGACCGGGTCGACCGGGTCGACCATGCGGCCGGTCAGACTCGCCCCGCGCGAGACTCGAGCGAGACGACGAGGTCCGCCAGGGTCGTTCGCAGATCGATCCTGGGGCTCCAGCCGGTGAGCGCGCGGAGCGCGGCGGCATCGCCCACCATCTCGGCTGGATCGTCCGTCCTGACCAGCGAGGCGTCGGTCACGGGCGTCGCCGTGACCCCGGCGATCCGGCAGATCTCGACGAGGATCTCGCGGATCGAGACGCTCCGGCCGCTGGCCACGTTGACGACCGTGCCGGGTGGGACGGACCCGGCCGCTGCTCCCTCGAGGAGCCCGCGATAGGCTCGGACGACGTCGCGCACGTCGAGGAAGTCGCGGCGCACGTCCACATTGCCGACCCGGATCGACGTCGCGTCCGTCCCTCGCAGGGCCAGCGCGCGCTGAGCCAGGGCCGGTGCGACGAACACGGGACGTTGACCGGGCCCGGTGTGATTGAAGGCGCGGGTGACGACGACCGGGATCGCGGACACGGCCCCGAGCTCGAGGGCGACGCGTTCCTGCGCCATCTTCGACCGCCCGTAGGGCAGGACCGCCCGAAGCGGTGAGGCCTCGGTCAGGGGAAGGTCCTCGGCGTCCGGCGCGCCGTAGACCTCGGAGGAGCTGGTGACCAGGACCGGGACCCCGGGGCGCTCGGCCCCGATCGCGTCCATCACGGCGCGTGTCCCGCCCTCGTTGACCGCCATCGCGCGAGCCGGGTCCGCCCGCGCCTCGGGTCCGTACGACACCGCCGCGAGGTGCGCGACGGCGTCGGGCCGCACGTCACGGACCAGGCGTGCGACGGCCGGCCCGTCGGTGATGTCGAGATCCGCGCTCGACGGGGCGCCGACGGCGTCGTGGCCCGCGCTGAGGAGCTCTCGGAGCAGCCAGGACCCGACGAACCCGTTCGCGCCGGTGACGAGGACCCTCATGGCCGGACCGGACGAGCTGCCTCCGCGGCACCGTGAAGCCGAGCCGAGTGACGGGCCATGTCGGCATCGACCATGGCGCGGATCATCTCCTCGAAGGGCGTCGTCGGCTCCCAGCCGAGGATCGACCGGGCGCGACTCGCGTCGCCACGCAGATGGTCGACCTCGGCGGGCCGATAGAGCGACGGATCCACGACCACGTGCCGTTCGTAGTCGAGGCCGACGCGTTCGAACGCGATCCGGCACAGGTCGCGGACCGAGTGCGAGATCCCGGTCGCCACCACGAAGTCGCCCGGCTCCGGCTGCTGGAGCATCTGCCACATCGCCAGGACGTAGTCGCCGGCGAAGCCCCAGTCCCGTTGGGCATCGAGATTACCGATCGGCAGGGTCGTCGCGAGGCCGAGGGCGATCCGGGCCGCGCCGTCGGTCACCTTGCGCGACACGAATTCGAGCCCGCGCCGGGGCGACTCGTGGTTGAACAGGATGCCCGAGACCGCGTACATCCCGTACGACTCGCGGTAGTTGACCGTCAGGAAGTGACCGTAGGCCTTGGCCACGCCGTACGGGCTGCGCGGGTGGAACGGGGTCGACTCGGTCTGCGGTTCCTCGCGGACCTTGCCGAACATCTCGCTCGACGACGCCTGGTAGAACCGGGCGGTCGGATGGATCTGCCGGATCGCCTCGAGCATCCGGGTCACGCCGAGCCCGGTGAACTCGCCGGTCAGGACCGGCTGGTTCCACGACGTCGGGACGAAGCTCTGGGCCGCCAGGTTGTAGATCTCGGTCGGCCGGACGTCGGACAGCGCCGACACGATCGACGCCTGATCGAGCAGGTCGCCCTGGACGAGCTCGATCCGGTCGACCAGGTGGGCGATGCGCTCGTTGCCGTCGGTGCTCGACCGTCGGGTCATCCCGACGACCCGGTAGCCGCGCTCGAGCAGCAGCTCGGCGAGGTAGGACCCGTCCTGACCGGTGATCCCGGTGATCAGCGCGGTTGGGGTCGTCATCCGGGCGAGTATATCCGCCGGTCGCCGGCCAACCGGTCGATCAACTCCGCGTACCGGTCGGCCTCGGCGGCCCAGCCGAGCTCGCGGACGCGGGCCGCCGTCTTGGCGATCCGGGCTTCGCGCTCGAGCGGCTCGTCGGCGAGCCGGGCGATCGCCGCGGCCAGCGCCGGCGCGTCACCCGAGGGATAGGTCAGCACGGCGTCGGCGGCGAAGGTCCGCTCGACCAGCGGCAGGCGCGAGGCCACGACCGACTTGCCCATCGCCCCGTATTCGAAGACCTTGGTCGACAGACTCACGGCGGTGAACTCGTCGAGCCGCGTCGGGGCGATCCCGATGTCGGCGGCGGCGACGGCCGCGGGCACGTCCTCGATCGGGATCCGTCCATGGAACGTGACCCGCCCGGCGATCCCCAGCTCCGTGGCCTGCGCCCGGAGCCCGTCCTCGCTGTCGCCGCGACCGTACAGCTCGAGCCGGATGTCGAGGTCGGGTCGCGTCGTCGCCAGCCGCCCGACCGCCTCCATCGCGACATCGAGCTCGTAGGTCGGCGTGAGCGCACCGGTGTAGACGATCCGGAGCGGACCGTCCTGGCGGAACGTCCGGTGCGGATGGGCGGACGGATCGAACAGGTCCAGGTTCGGGGAGTTCGGCACGATCGTGAGCTTGTCCGGGTCGACGCCCAGGCCGACCAGCCGGTCCGCCATCAGCTCGTTGACCGACAGGACCCGGTCGGCGAATGCGATCGACAGGCGTTCCTGGAGCAGCAGCGCGCGCCCGACGAGCGGGCTGCGGACGTTCGGGAAGCGGGTCTTGAAGAACTCGGGCATCGCCTCGTGCAGGTCGAGGATCACCTTCACCCCGACCAGCTTGAGCGGGAGCGTCGCGAACACGAGGAAATCGGGCAGGCTGTGGACCTGGACGACGGCGTATCGCCGCCGCCGCTGCGCCTTCGTCGCCGCCCAGCCCGCGCGGACGAGGAAACTCAGGTACTCGCGGAGATAGACCCACAGTCCAGCGCCCTGGTGGCGCTGGACGCCGAGGCGAGTGACGTGGACCCCGTTGAGGATCCCGTCGCGTGCGTCGTCCGGCTGGCGGAGCGAGATGACGTCCACCGGGCGCCCGCGCGCCACGAGCGCCTCGGCCTCGCGGCGGACCCGCGGATCTTCCTCGTAGTACGAGTGGACGATCATGCACACCGGGCGGACCCGGGCCGCATGCGCCGCCGGCGCCGTCACCGGGTCAGCGACCCGCGAGCTTCTTGAGGCGGTCGAGGAGCGCGTTCTCGGATCCGTCCGCCGGCGGGACGATGTTGTCGAGCAGGTTGCCGGCCGCGGTCGCCGCCGCCGTCGGGTTGGTCTCGAGGTTCTTGACGAGGCGGTCGAGCGCATCGGCCGCGATGAACATCTTGTCGGCCGGGATGTTCAGCTTGTCCAGGTCGACCTTGTAGGTGTGGACGTCGATCGTGTCGCTCGGGCCCGCATAGCTCCGCGTGTCGACCTCGGTGAAGCCGTTCTCCGGCGGTGAGCACGTTGAGGACCATCTTCGACGATCGGGCACGGGTGATCGGGTAGACGTAGTAGAGCGCCTTGCCGTCCTTGAGCAGCTGGGTCATCTGGCTCGACGAGTAGACGTTGAACTGGTTGGCCTTGATCGGAGCCTCGTCGACCGCGACGTAGTCCGTCGCGGTGCCGCCGGCGCTGCGCAACCCGAGGGGCGCCTTGGGATCGTCGACCGCCAGGTAATGCCGGACCTGGATCGCCTTGTAGTCGGACGGGAGATCGATCGACGTCTCCATGCTGAGGTACGGACCGAAGGCGACGGTCCCGCCCTTCGGGACGTTGGCCTCGATCCAGGCGATCGTCTCGGCGCTCGCCTTCATCTCGTTGGCGCTGGTGATCCCGGGGATCCGAACCGCCCGGACGCCGACGGTGCCCATCGCGAGCACGAAGACGGCCATCGCGAGGACGGCCCCGACGGCGCCCAGGCGGTGGCGGCCACGGAGCCAGCGCACGACGATGACGGCCGCCACGACGATGACGGCGACCGCCACGATCCCGCCGAAGATCACCTTCGGGGTGATCCGCTGGAGCGTCGACAGGGCAAGGATGACGACGGCCAGCGCGGCCAGTCCGGCGAACAGGACCGCCGTCAGCCGGTCACGCTCGCGCAGGCGGAGCAGCCCGTGATACCAGCCGATCGTGCCCGTCAGGATGACCAGGGCAAGCTCCTGGATGTAGTGGCGCGGCGTCTCGCCGACGCCGATCACCAGGAGCACCAGCGGGATGCCGCAGATCATCGTCACGAGCGCGTCCGTGCTCGCCTGGGCGACCCGCTTGCGATCGCGGATCAGCTCCGCCACGACGAGGAACGTGCCCAGCCCGTAGGCGAACGCCAGGCGGACCGAACCCAGCGAGTGGACGATCATGTAGGCGATCTGGTTGGGGTCGAACAGCGAGGCGCCGAGCAGCTTCGGCGTCCGTCCGAAGAAGATCGTCAGGATCACGAACCAGGCGAGGACGGCGAGCCAGCCGAGGACGGTCCGATCCTGGAGACGGGCGGGGATCCGGCGCGCGGCGGCCACGTTCCAGCCGCGACGGTCGATCCCGGTCGCGATCCGCTCGGCGCCGAGGCCGATGACCAGGAAGACGACGACGGCGACGGCGCTCGGGAGCAGCGTCCAGTCGGGGAAGTCGGCCCGGTATACCAGGTGGGTGTAGCCAGCGAACATCACGAACCACCACGACATCCCGACCGCCGCGGTCGCCAACGCCACGGCCGCGGTCCGCACGATGTTCGTCCAGCGCACCCCCCACATCGCGCCGAGGATGAACGGGACGATCGCGAACGGCAGGATCGTCTCCTTGATCAGGAAGGCTGCGGCGAAGATCGCGCCCAGGACGACCGCACGCCACAGGGATCCCGTCCGCACGACGCTGAACCCGACGATCACGTAGAGCAGCGTCAGCATGATCGAGGGCAGATCGATGCCGGCCGTTCGGGCGATGTCGAAGACGTACGGCAGGGCGGCGAACAGGACCGCCGAGATCGCGCCGACGGCGGGGCGGACCCGCCAGCCGAGGAAGCCGACCATGACGATGGTCAGCGCACCGCTCAGGGCGTTGATCAGGTGACCCGTCGCGACCGGGTGGATGCCGGCCAGCTTCTCGGGCATCGCGATGATCATCGGCCACAGCGGCGAATGCTTGAGGAAGACGACCCCGAAGTCGGTGATCGGACCGTTACCGCTGAGGAAGTTCCGGCCCACCGCGATGTACTTCGCGTCGTCGAACGTCGGGTTCACCGGCGGGGTCAGGGCGAGGAACACCAGGAACAGGATCGGCGTGGCGGCCAGGATGAACAGGCTGACGCGCCGTTCGAACGACGCATCCGCGGGGCTCATCGCGGCGGGGTCCGGTCGCCCGGTGGTCGTCGCGACCCCTTCGGCAGCGCTCACGCCCTGACCGTCCAGCCGGCGCCCAGCCGGAGGACCTGGCGTTCGGTCGTCGTCCGGCCGTGCGAGCTGTCGACGGTGTCGATGACCAGCTCGGCCGTGGCGTACACGTGCTCCCAGTCGATCGCCTTGTGCGGCGTGACCACGACGACGGCGTCGCTCCGGCGCAGGAGCCCCTCGATCTCGACCGAGTCGCGCGCCGCCCCGTCGGTGTCCCGGAAGCGGGGCACGTGCGGGTCGTGATAGCTGACGTCCGCGCCGCGGGCGGCGAGACCGGCCAGGATGGCGGCCGCGGGAGCGTTCCGGGCGTCGCGCACGTCGGGCTTGAAGGCCACGCCGAGGACGCCGACGCGAGCGCCCTTGAGCGCCTTGCCGCGATCGTTCAGGCCTTCGGCGACCAGGTCCACCACGTGGCGCGGCATCGCGTAGTTGATGTCGCCGGCGAGCTCCACGAAGCGGTCGACGAAGTCGAACTCGCGCGCTCGCCAGGCGAGGTAGTACGGGTCGACCGGGATGCAGTGGCCGCCGACACCCGGACCCGGGGTGAACCGCATGAACCCGAACGGCTTGGTCGCCGCGGCCCCGATGACCTCCCAGACGTCGAGGCCCATCCGCTCGCACAGCAGCGCGAGCTGGTTGACCAGGGCGATGTTGACGTTGCGGAAGATGTTCTCCAGCAGCTTGGCCAGCTCCGCCGCGTCGGGGGACGACAGCTCGATGACCGAGTTGTTGATCCGGCGCAGGAGGGTCGCCGCGCGGATCGTCGCCTCGGGCGTGGTGGCACCGACCAGCCGCGGCACGTCCTTGGCGGCACTGGCCGGGTCGCCGGGGTTGACCCGCTCCGGGGCGAAGGCCAGGTCGAAGTCGCGGCCGGCGATGAAGCCGCTCTGCTCGAGGACCTTCCGGAACGGGCCGGTGGTCGTGCCCGGGAACGTCGTGGACTGGAGGATCACGAGCTGGCCCTTGCGCAGGTGGCGGCGGATCAGCTCGGCGGCCGACAGGACCGGCCCGAGGTCCGGGTCCTTGGCCTGGTCGATCGGGGTCGGGACGCAGACGAAGATGACGTCGGCGTCGGCGAGGTGGGCGGCATCGGTCCCGACGACGCGCATCCCGGCGGCGATCGCGCCGGTCAGCCGCGAGTCCGGGATGTCGTCGATCGGCGAGCGGCCGGCGCTCAGCTCGGCGACCCGGCCGGAGTGGGCGTCGACGCCCTCGACCTCGAGCCCGGCTTCGACGAACGAGATCGCCAGCGGCAGCCCGACGTAGCCCAGGCCGATCACGGCCAGGCGACGGTCTTCAGTCATGGGTCCTCCAAGTCCGGTCACCGGCGATGCCGGGGTCGCGCGCCCGGCGCCGCGGACAGGGCAGGCGGGGCGCAGCGCACCGCGAGAGGATACCCGGTCTCGGCCTAGCGGACCGCGGCCGGGGCGGCCAGCCAGCGCTCGACGATCGCGGCGATCCGCGGGCCGGCAGCCCCGTCCCACAGCGGTGGCGCCTCCGAAGGGATCGGGACGGACCCGTCCAGGACGGCACGTGTGGCCGCCACGACACCGTCCGGTTCGACCAGGCGATTCGTCCCATGGCTGATCGTGATCGGTCGTTCGGTGTTCGGTCGCAGGGTGAGGCACGGAACGCCGAGGATCGTCGTCTCCTCCTGGATCCCGCCCGAGTCGGTCACGACCACGGCCGCCCCGCGGACGAGCGACATGAACTCGACGTACCCCAGCGGGTCGACGACGTGGATCCGCGGGTCGTCCCCGAGCCCGGCGGCCTCCAGCGTCGCACGGCCGCGCGGGTGGAGCGGGATGACGAGCTCGACCAGCTCGGCGACGCCGCGCACCGCCGCGACGACCCGCCCCGCCGTCGCGGGATCGTCCACATTCGCCGGCCGGTGGAGCGTGGCCACGCCGTATCGACCCTCGAGGCCGAGCCTGGAGCGCGCCGCGGCGACGTCGAACCGGTCGAGGTTGGCCAGCAGGGTGTCGATCATCGGGTTGCCCACGAAGTGGATCCGACTCGGGTCGACCCCTTCCCGGGCGAGGTTCGCCTCCGCCTCCGGGCTGGTCGTGAACAGGAGGTCCGCCAGGACGTCCGTGACGACGCGGTTGATCTCCTCCGGCATCGTCCGGTCGAAGCTGCGGAGACCGGCCTCGACGTGGGCGATCGGCCGGCCGAGCTTGGCCGCGACGACCGCGGCGGCGAGGGTCGAATTGATGTCGCCGTAGACCACCACGAGCGCCGGATCGAGCTCGGCGAACGCCGTCTCCAGCGCGACCATCAGGGCGGCCGTCTGGCCGGCGTGGGTCCCCGACCCGACCCCGAGATTGAGGTCCGGTTCGGGCAGGCCGAGGTCCCGGAAGAACACGTCGGACATCCTGTCGTCGTAGTGCTGCCCGGTGTGGATGACGACCTGCGGGACGGATCGCGCGGCCAGACCGCGGATGACCGGAGCGGCCTTCATGAAGTTGGGCCTGGCCCCGACGACGTGTGCTACGGTCTCCGCCATGATCCCCTTTCCGATGAGCCGCGCGGTCGCCGCCTGCGCCGCGGCCCTCGGCGCAGTATCCCCGAATCCGGGCGGGCTCGACGCCGTCCGTTGAGTCGACCGACCGGCCCGACCGCAGCACTGCGTCACGCCCTGACCGATCCGCGCTCGGCGCTGGACGTGTTGCGCGCCCACAAGATGCGCCTCGTCGTCCGGCTCACGGACGGCCTCGGCACTCCTCGACGGACGACCGTCGGGCGGGTGTTCCTGACGGTGTCCCGTCCATTCCTGCGGGGCTCGGCCGCGAGCGCGGTGGGCGCACCGCTCCGGACCCTCGGGCTCCGCTGGACCGGTTCGATGGCGGAGGCCGCCGCCTACGCCGAGGCCGTGGGTCTCACTCGCGGCACCGGCCGGACCGCTGTCACCCGGCTCGCCCGCGCATGCCTCGAGATCGGCGCGACCGGGGCCGCCGCCCGGATCCTCGACGGCCTGCCAGCGACCTCGGATCGAGCCGCCGAGCTCGTCCTGCGGGCCGAGGTCGACCTGAAGCTCGGCCGCTACACGGCGGCAGCCGAGGGTGCCGGGCGAGCCGCGGAGCTGCGGCCGAGCGACCGGACCGCGGCGGCCGTTCGGGACCGGGCCCAGGCCGAGCTGACGGTGCTCACGCCCGGTTGGCGCCCACGCCTCGGGAGCGACTCGGACCGGCGACCCGGGACGCCCGGCCGGATCCTCCATCTCCTGACCAATTCGCTGCCGTACCGTGAGGCCGGCTACACGGTCCGGGCGCAGAACGTGGCCCGCTGCCAGATCGAGGCCGGGCTGGACCCACGGATGGCGACGCGGGCCGGCTTCCCCGGCAACGAAGGGGTCCGCCGGGCGCCGGCGACGTCCGTCGTGGATGGAGTGACCTATCACCGGATCCTGCCGGACCTCGATCCGGCCACGCCGATCGACCGGTTGATCGAGGCGAACGCGAAGGCGGCCAAGGTCCTCGTCGAGGGGCTGCGCCCGGCCGTCCTGCAGCCGGCATCGAACCACGTCAATGCCCAGGTCGCCCTCGCCCTGCGCGATCGGTACGGGATCCCCGTCGTCTACGAGGTGCGTGGCTTCCTCGAGGAGACCTGGCGCTCCCGGGCATCCGCCGACGTCGCCGACAGCGACCGGTACCGGGCGTCACGGGAGGTCGAGACGGCCTGCATGCGGGAGGCGGATGCGGTCGTGACCCTGTCGGAGACGATGCGACAGGACATCCTCGCTCGCGGCGGGACCGATCCGGAGTGCGTCGTCGTCGTGCCCAACGCCGTCGACGTCGACCGGTTCCTGCCGGGCGTGCGCGATCCGGCCCTCGCCGCCAGCCTGGGCATCGGTGACGAGCCGGTCATCGGCTACATCTCGAGCTTCACCGGCTATGAGGGGATCCGCTACCTCATCGAGGCGACGGCCGAGCTTCGCCGACGCGGGCGTCGGCTCCGCTGCCTGCTGGTCGGCGACGGCGAGGAGCGGGCCGCGCTCCAGATCGTGGCCCGAGCCGCGGGGGTGGACGATGGGACCGTCATCTTCACCGGCCGCGTCCCGCACGACCGGATCCTCGACTACTACCGGCTCATCGACGTCTTCGTCGTCCCTCGAACGAACGACCGGGTCTCGCAGCTGGTCACCCCGCTCAAGCCGTACGAGGCGATGGCGATGGAGCGGGCCCTCGTCGTGAGCGGGGTCGGAGCGCTGCTGGAGATCGTCGTGGACGGCGAGACCGGCCGGTCGTTCACCCCTGAGGACGCCGTCGCCCTGGCCGACGTGGTCGAGCCGCTCCTGGACGACCCGGCGGAACGGGCGCGCCTGGGGCGGGCCGCACGGATCTGGGTCACCGAGCATCGGACGTGGCACATGAACGGCTCGCGCTACCGCGCCCTGTACGAGCGCCTGGGCGTCGCATGACGGCGGGCACCCCCGCCGCGCCACGCCGGCGGATCGCCTACCTGTCGTACTCGACGGCGGAGTTCGACTCGCGGACCCAACGGATGGCCGAGTCCGCCGTCGAGCGCGGGTTCGACGTCGTGGTCTACGCGCGCTGGGAGCCCGGCCTTGCCCTCCGGTCCGACGGACGCGGCTACCCGATCGTCCGCGTCCCGGCCGTCTGGGAGCTGGCCGTCCCGGGCCTGCGCGGGCGGGGCCGGCGACGCCTGGCGGCCCTCCGGCGGCAGGCCGAGCGACGGGCGGGCTCGGGCGGCCCGACGACCGGCTCGAACCTGCCCGCTGCCGGCGGTGACGCCCTGGCCCCCACACGGAGGCACCCGGCCACCGGGCCGGCCGGACCGACCGGGGTCGCGGCGAAGGCAGGGGCATCGAAGGGATCGCGCCGGCGCTGGGTCGATCGGCTCCCGTCGTCCGTCCGCGGGACGATCTTCGGCTGGCCGCTCCGTCGAGCACGGATCGTCTCGAATTCGATCGGACACTGGCGACGGCGACTGGTCATGTTCCCGCTCCGGCCGATCGGCTGGGCGGTCGCCCTCGATGACCTCGTCGAGCCCGCCGACCTGTGGCATGGGATGTGGGCCGCTTCGCTCCCCGCCCTCGATCGGCTGACGCGCCGGCACGGCGGTCGGACCGTCTATGACAGTCGGGACGTGTACGTCCACGCACGAGGGCTCGAGACCATGGCCCCGCTGGGCCGTTCGCTGC
This sequence comes from uncultured Chloroflexia bacterium, assembly GCA_963781845.1. Taxonomy (GTDB): domain Bacteria; phylum Chloroflexota; class Limnocylindria; order Limnocylindrales; family CSP1-4; genus Chersky-267. Next base: position 27,466 of record CAWAHN010000014.1, read on the forward strand.
TTGCGAGGCTCGAGCGACGCTGGGCGCGGCGGGTCGACGCCGTCCTGACCGTCAACGACGCCTACGCCTCGATCCTGGCCGAGCAGTTCGGGATCCCCCGCCCGACGATCGTGCGCAACACGCCGGCCCGCTACGTCCGGCCGACACCGACCCCCGACCGCATCCGGGATCGGCTGGGTCTGCCGGCCTCGACCGCGATCGTCCTCTACCAGGGTGGCCTGATGAGCGAGCGCGGGATCGAGCAGGGGATGGAGGCCATCCTGTCGGTCGACGACGCCGTCCTCGTCCTGATGGGGTTCGGGTCGCAGCAGGACGCGCTCGTGCGCCTGGCTCGGTCGCCCCGCTACGCCGAGCGGGTACGGGTCGTCGACCCGGTACCGCCCGCGGAGCTGCTCGACTGGACGGCCTCGGCGGACGTCATGCTGATGGCGATCCAGCCGACGTCCCTCAACCACCGCTACACGACCCCGAACAAGCTGTGGGAGGCGATCGCCGCTGGGGTACCGGTGGTCGCGTCGGACCTGCCGGGGATGGCCTCGGTCGTCAGGGAGACCGGTTGTGGCGAGCTGGTCGATCCGACCGACCCCGCCGCCATCGCGGACGGGATCCGGACCATCCTCGACCTCCCGCCGATCGAGCGGGAACGACTCCTCGAACGCTGCCGCGCCGCCGGCGCGCGCTACGACTGGGCGCACGAAGCGGAGACGCTCTTCGAGCTCTACCGGCGGCTGCTCGATGGAGCCTGATCGGCCGGTGGTACGATGCCCGCCGCCATGAGTCGAAACCAGACCCCGGAGGGTCCTGACGGATCCCCGCCGGCCGGTCCGTGGAAGACCGTGCGCTTCCTCGTCCGGGGCTACACCCGGCGTCTCCCGGGCGATCGGGGTGACGCGGCGCTGTCGATGTTCCACGACGCCCGCGGCCTCGTCACCGGGCACCGAGCGACGGCGGCCCGCCCTGGCGACCCGCCGATCGATCCCGCGACGCTCCTGCGCGCGGAGCGGGCGCTGGCTCGAGGCGACCTCGACGCGGCCTGGTCGCAGTCGAGCGCGATCCTCGACGACCGGCCCGACAGCATGGCGGCGCTGACCATCCGGCGGATCGTCCTCGAGCGGCGCGGAGAGCCGACATCGGTGCTGGCGACGATCCGGACGATGCGGTCGGTCCTCGACACGCCCGAGCTCGCACGAGACGAGCGGGTCGCGGTCGGTCGCCTGTTCGAGACCGATCCGCGCTGGTCGCCCCGCATCGCCGGCCCACGGCGCCCGATCGAGTCGCCGCATCCGGGCGTCGTGATGCATCTCGTCGCCGGCCCGCCGGCCGATCCGGCTGGATCGAGCGGGTCGCCGACCGCGGACCGGATCGTCGCGGAGCGAGCGGCCGGCCTGGATCCCCTGGCCGTCGGCCCGGTCGAGGCGGGATCGAGCGGTCCGGTCGGGAAGGGTCCGGTCGGGTCGGCGCCGACCGTCGAGGGAACCGCGGTCCACCGGCTCGAGCTCGGGCCCGCCTGGTCGCCGGACGGACCGCCCGACCTCGCGCTGATCGAGACCGCGTGGCTGGCCGCTCGGGTCGGACGGAGCGCTCGACCGGCGGTCGTGGTCGCGGGAGCGGGCGGTCGCGGCTTCGCCACGATGCTCGTCGGCGTCGCACTCCGCGGTCACCTGGGCATCCCGCTCGTGATCGACGCCCCGGTCGCGGATCCGTCGGTGCCACCCGGTTCCGAGCAGGCCATCCGCGCCCGAGCGACGGAGGATCGCTGTCTGGCCGTCGCCGACGCGGTGATCGCCCCGAACGACGATGCGCGACGAGACCTCATCGAGCGAGGGGTCGCCGCCGAGCGGATCGCGATCGTCGACGACAGCGCGTCGCGCGAGGAAGTCGGCGCCGCACGACGCGCGGTCTACGCGACGGTCATCGGCGGACGACCGTCCGGCGACGCGCAGCCGGCGCGATGAGCGCGCGAACGTCCGGCCGGGTCCTGCTCGAAGCGCTCGCTGCCGCGCGCCGTCTCGATGCGCTCGGCCACGAGCCGCCGACGGTCCTGGCCGTCCACCCGACCTCCACCAACCCGTTCCAGGCGCTGACCTACCGCCGGGCCTGGGAGAACGGGATCGGCCCCGTCCCGATGCGACGGTGGGACGAGCTCGATGAGCTGCTGCCGCTGCCGGGTCTCGGCATCCGCACGATCCTCCACCTCCACTGGACCCACGCCGTCCTGGCCCGGGCCGCCGATGAGGCAGCCGGCCGGGTCGCCATCGCAGCGTTCCTCGCCCGACTCGACCGCTTCCTCGACGCCGGCGGGCGACTGGTGTGGACCGTCCATAACGTGCTCCCGCATGACGTTCGGTTCCACTCCCTCGAGGCCGAGCTCCAGCAGGCGGTCGTCGACCGGGCGGCGGCGATCCACATCCTCGCAGCCGGCACGATCGATGCGACCGCCGACTGGTTCACGATCCCACCGGAGCGCGTCGTCCACGTCCCGCTGCCGAGCTATCGGGGCGCGTACGCCGACATCTACTCGGCCGACGAGGCCCGCCACCGCCTGGGGATCGATCCGGACGATGTCGTCTACGGGCTCGTCGGCCGGATCAAGCCGTACAAGGGCCTGACCGCGCTGCTCGACGCGTTCGACCGGCTGATCGAGGCCGACCCTCGACCACGCCGGCTGCTCATCGCCGGTCCGCCGGATCAGGCACCGGCGACGGCTGCCTTCCTCGAGCGAGCCGGGACGCACCCGCGGGTCACCATCCATGCCCGGAACTTCCCCGACGACGAGATGCAGCTGTTCCTCCGAGCGACGGATCTAGCCGTCCTGCCCTACGAGGACGTGCTGAACTCGAGCGTGCTGTTCCTGGCCCTCACCTTCGGTCTGCCGGTCATCGTTCCGTCGGCGGGTGGGATCGGTGAGGAGATCGCGCCCGCGTTCGGGCGCACGTTCGTCCCGGGCGATCCGGACTCCTTGGTCGCGGCCCTGCGCGCCGGCGACGAGCTGCTCGAACCATCGGCGCGCGAGACCGCCCGTAAGGCCGCGCTGGCCGTCGCCGCCGAGCACGATCCGGATGTGCTCGGCGAGCGCTTCGCGCGCGAACTGCTCAGCCGCGTCTACGGCGACCCCGTGCTACCCTACGGCGGCTCATGACCGTTTCAACCAACGAGGCGATCGCCTCCACGCGCCCCCGCGCGCAGCGAGCTGGCATGGTGGCGCTGGTCCGGTCGGGCATCGGCGAGATCATCGCCCGGCGACGGCTGACCCGCTACCTCGTCGGGGCGGAGCTCAAGCGGACGCACGCCGATACCGCCTTCGGCCAGATCTGGTGGGTCCTCGACCCGCTCCTCCAGATGATCGTCTACGCCTTCGTGGTGACGGTCATCTTCCAGCGCAAGACGCCGGACTACCCGCTGTTCGTGTTCGCTCCGATCCTGGCCTGGAAGTGGTTCAGCGCGACGCTCAACGAGGCGGCCCTGTCGGTGACCGGGCGCCAGCAGCTCATCCGCCAGATCCAGTTCCCCAAGCTCGTCCTGCCCGCATCGGCGGTCGTTGCCGGCACGGTCAGCTTCGCTTTCGGGCTGATCGCGCTGGGCATCGTCTACCTGTTCTTCCTGCCACGCCTGAGCCTGTGGGTCCTGACCATCCCGATCATCGCCTTCGTCCAGTTCGTGTTCACCCTGGCGCTCGGGATCCTGTTCGCCGCCGCGAATGCCTTCTTCCGCGACATCCAGAACGTCATGCATCACCTCCTGCGGCTGTGGTTCTACCTGTCGCCGGCGCTGTACTCCCTCGACGACCTCGCGAAGTCGCATCCGTCCTTGTACACGCTCTTCTCGCTCAACCCGATGGCCGTCCTGCTCGACTCGTATCGCTCGGTCACCTGGGGCATGGGGCCGCCGAACTGGTTCGGCCTGGGCATCGTCCTGGTGCTGTCCGCACTGCTGGTGCTCGTGGCGATCTACTTCTTCAAGCGCGCCGAGCCGGCGTTCGCGAGGATCCTGTGACCACCGTCGATCCGGTCATGGATCCGATGCGGCCGACGGGCCTCGCGACGGTCGAGGAACGGGCGGTCGAGGTGGTCGACCTCGGCATCCGCTACGACCTGCGACTCACCAAGCGGACGACGCTCAAGGGCTCGCTCGGCGGGATGCTCCGCCGGAGCCACGGCGGCGAGAACCACTTCTGGGCCCTGCGCCACCTGTCGTTCACGCTCGACCAGGGCGAGTCGCTGGCGGTCATCGGCCCGAACGGCGCCGGCAAGAGCACGCTCCTGCTCGCCCTGGCCGGCATCCTCCAGCCGTCCGAGGGCGCGGTCCTCAGCCACGGCCGGGTGTCGACCCTGCTCACCCTCGGGGCAGGCTTCGAGGTCGAGCTGACCGGACGGGACAACATCGACCTGGTCGGCGCGTTCCTCGGGATCGACCAGGGCCAGATGGACCAGCTGACCCCGTCGATCATCGAGTTCGCGGACATCGGCAAGTTCATCGATGCCCCGGTCAAGACCTACTCGGCCGGGATGAAGGCGCGACTCGGCTTCTCGATCGCCACCGCGGTCACGCCGGACATCCTCCTGCTCGACGAGGTCCTCGGGACCGGCGACCAGACGTTCCGGGCGCGCAGCCAGGCCCGCGTCCGCGAGCTCGTCGGGAAGGCCAAGGCGATCGTCCTGGTCACCCACGACCTGACCTTCGTGAGCGAGTTCTGCAACCGGGCGATCCTGCTCGAGCGTGGCGGGATCATCGAGGAAGGCGAGCCGGAGGCGATCGTCGATCTCTATCGCGAACGGGTCGCCCAGCGCAGGCTCCTCGCCGAGGAGGACGCTCAGCGCTTCGCGGTCGTGCCCGACCGCAGTGCCGCCAACGGCTGAGGACGTCCCGAGCCGGGCCGGCCGACCGGTCCGTCAGTCCTCGAGCCGGCGCAGGAACCCGCTTCGGCAATAGGTCGTGGTAAGCCGCTCGTACGAGCGGTCGATCTCGAACTCGGGGTGCGCCGCCAGGTATTCCCGGACCGCCTCGAGCGGGTTGTCGTCATGCCAGGTCGGCTGGCCGTTGGGTGCGTCCGCGACCATCGGCATGACCTCGTCGAAGACGATCATGTAGCTGCCCGGCGTCACCATCGGGCCGTACAGCTCGAGCTCGCGCAGGACGTGGGCCCGGGTGTGATTCGAATCGAGCATGACCATGGTCGTCTGGCCCGGAGCGATCAGGTCGCGGACGGAGGCGACGGTCGTCGGATCGGTCGAGCTGCCCTCGATCAGGCTGATCCGGCGGGCCATCGGGTGGCTCTCGATGGCCAGCCGGTTGTACTTGCGGATCTCGATGTCCACCCCGATCACGCGGCCGCGCCCGAGCAGCTCGAGGATCGAGGCGTAGAGGATCAGGGCGCCGCCGTGGGCGACCCCGCTCTCGATGACGACATCGGGGCGCAGCTTCCAGACCAGCTCCTGGACCATCACGATGTCCTCGGGAAGCTGGATGATCGGGATGCCCAGCCAGGTGACCTCGTAGGACAGCTTGCGCTGCCAGCCGGACCGGGTGAACAGGTCCGCGACCACCGCGAACCCCTCCGGCGTGTAGATGTCGACCTCGCGGGGACCGTCCTCGGTCCGGATCGTGATGACCCGGTCCGGCTGCGTTCCGCTGTCCGTCACGATCGGTCCTCCAAGCGACTGCGCCACCAGGCGATCGTCTCATCGATGCCGGCTGGGAGATCGCGCGTCGGTCGCCAGCCCAGACCGAGCAGCGGCCGCGGATCGCCCGGATGGGCATAGCCGTCGTCCCCGATCGGGCCGAGGGCGCCGAGGCGAAGCAGATCGGGTCGACCGGTGCGGTCGGCGATCGTCCGGAAGACGTCCGCCAGGGTCACCGGTGAACCCGAGCAGATGTCGACCCCACCGGTCAGGGTGGTCCCGGCAAGGGTACAGAACGCGGCGGCCACATCGGCGACGTACAGGTAGTCCCGCGGTCGCTGGCCGTCGGTCGTCGCGATCTCCTCCCCGGCGACGAGCGCGCGGATCACCGCCGGGATCACCCGACGCCGGTCCTCACCGGGCCCGTAGAGATAGAACACGTGCCCGCAGGCGACCGACACGCCCGACGACGAGACGCCCTCCGACAACCGGTGGAGCGCCCCCTTGGCCGCCTCGTAGATCCGGGGTCGGGGTTCGGCGGCGTTCTCGAGGCAGGTCCCGCCGAGCACGACCCGCGGGCATCCGCCTTCGGCCGCGGCCAGGAGGAGCCCGACCGAGGCCTCCAGCGACGCGAGGTTCTCGGCCAGCGCATCACGATAGCGGCCCGGCTCGGCGTACCAGGCGAGGTGGATGACGGCGTCGGGCCGGATCTCGCCGAGCAGCGCCATCAGGCGCGACCGGTCCGCCAGATCCGCCTCGACGCGGTCGACCCGGCTCCCGAGGTCGTCGAGGCGCGCGGCCACCGACCCGGGCCGAACGAGGGCGACGGGGTGGTCTCCCCGTGAGAGCAGCTCGCGAACGACGTGCGCGCCGATGAACCCGGCGGCCCCGGTCACGAGGACCTTCATCAGTGCTGCCGGATGTCCCAGTCGTACGGGATGTCGTTATCGAACGGATCGAGCCGGATCGACCGCGCCGGGTCGTGCGGATGGGTCGAGCAGTTGGCGACGATGGCCGCCCCCGGCCCCATCCCCTTGAACCCGTTCCAGACCCCCGGCGGGACCTGGACGAGACTGTAGTCGTCGGGACCCAGGAACCGCTCCATGACCTCGCCCCGCGATGGGGACCCGTCGCGATCGTCGTACAGGACCAGCTTGATGCGGCCGTGCACGCAGACGTAGTTGAGGGTCATCTCGGCATGCTTGTGCCAGCCCTTGACGACACCCGGATACACGGTCGAGAAGTAGATCTCGCCGAATCCAAGGAACTCGGGATCCGTGGCCTTGAGCATGTGCATGACCGTGCCGCGTTCGTCCGGGATCCGGGCGCGGGGCACGATGCGCACTCCATCGATCATCGTCACACCAGCTGCGGGTCCGGGATCGGGATGAGGAACCGCCCGCCGCGCTCACGGTACTCGGTCTGTTGCGCAAGGATCTCGTCGGCGAAGTTCCAGGCGAGCAACAGGCAGACGTCCGGCATGGCTCCGACGAGCCGCTCCGCGGGCACGATCGGGATGTGCACGCCGGGCATGAAGCGGCCCTCCTTGTACGGGCTCCGATCCGCGACGAAGTCGATCGTCTCGGTCCCGATCCCGAAGGCGTTGAGCAGGACCGTTCCCTTGGCCGCGGCTCCGTAGGCGGCGACCGTCCGGCCCTCGGTCCGGAGCTCGCCGATGAGGGCGAGCAACTTCCGTCCCAGGGTCTCCACGCGAGTCGCGAATTCGAGGAAGTAGGCGGGCGTGGTCAGGCCGAGGACACGCTCCTCCTCCAGGAGTGCCGCGACGGCCTCGGACGATCCGTCGGCGCCGACCGACCCGGAGGCGCCGGAGTGGCGGACGAAGATCCGAAGCGAGCCCCCGTGAACGGGTAACCGCTCGACACCCACGACGGCCAGGCCGGCGCGGTCGAAGATCCGTTCGAGCGCGCTCAGCGAGTGGTAGTAGCGATGCTCGTGGTAGATCGTGTCGAATTCGAGCCGCTCGACCAGGTCCCTGACGTAGGGGGTCTCGATCACGGCGACGCCGTCCGGCTTGAGGATCAGTCCGATCCCGGCCACGAACCCATCGAGATCCGGCACGTGAGCGATGACGTTGTTGGCATGGACGACGTCGGCCGACTGCCCCGAGTCGACCAGCTTCCGAGCGAGCTCCGGGTCGAAGAACTCGGCGACCGTGGGCACCCCGCGGGCCATGGCGGCGGAGGCGACGTTCCGGGCCGGATCGATGCCCAGGACCGGGATCCCGACGGCCGCGTAATGCTGGAGCAGGTAACCGTCGTTGCTGGCGATCTCGACGACGAGGCTGTCGCGGGTCAGCTGGCGGGTGGAGATCATCCGGTTCGCGCTGAGCCTGGCGTGCTCGACGAACGCCTCGGACACCGACGAGAAGTAGGCATACTCGCGGAACATCTGCTCGGGCGGCACCGGCTCGGTGATCTGGACCAGGCCACAGGCCGGGCAGATCGCCAGCGTCAACGGGAAGCGCGGCTCGGGATCGTCGAGCGTCTCACGGGTCAGGAGCGCGTTGGCCAGCGGCTGGTCACCGAGGGACAGGACCGGGACGAGTCCGGCACCGCAGCTCCCGCACGCCGCGGTCACTGCGGCGACGCCGCAAGGTAGGTCCGATACCAGGCGATCGTCTCGCGGAGTCCCGATGCGAGCGTCGAACGAGGGCGCCACCCGAGCTCGCGCCGCGACCGTGCCGCCGACACCCGCTGGACGGGGATCTCGTGAAGGGGCTCGGCAAGGATGCGGGGTGCGAGCTTGGAGTCCATCAGGTCGACGATCCGGTCGACCATCTCGAGCACCGTCAGCCGCTGACCCGCCGCGAAGTTGAACGGCCGACCGCGCAGCTCGGGCCGCCGCCCGACCTGGTCGGCCAGGGCGAGGGTCCCGCTGGCCGCATCGCGGACGAACAGGTAGTCGCGGAGGAACGTCCCGTCGGACCGGATGACCGGCCGCTCCCCGCGCACGATCGATCTGATCGTGCCCGGCACGATGCGGCTCCAGTTCAGGTCGCCCCCGCCATACAGGTTCGCGCAACGAGTCACGGCGACGGGCGAGCCGTAGGCCTGGGCGTACGTCTGGGCGAGCAGGTCCGCGGCGGCCTTCGACGTGTCATACGGGTGACCGGGGCGGAGGGCCATCGTCTCCACGTACGGGCGGCCCGCGGCGTCGCCATAGGCCTTGTCCGAGGAGGCGACGACGATCCGGGCGACGCGCGGCTGAGCGCGGCACGCCTCGAGGATCGTCCAGGTCCCCTCGATGTTGTGGCTGAACGTGTCGACCGGATCCCGGAGCGCGGGACCGACCAGGGTCTGCGCGGCGAGGTGGATCACCGAGTCCACGGCCTCGGCGCGGAGGATCCGATCGACCGTCGTCCGGTCGCGAACGTCGCCCAGCACGCGGACCAGCCCGGGGACGGCGTCCGCGTCGTCGTCCGGCCAGGCGATATCGAGACCGAGCACCGTCGACCCGGATCCGGCCAGCTCGCTGGTGACCGCCCGACCGAGGAGCCCCGCCGCCCCCGTCACCAGGACGCGGCGACCGGCCCAGCCATCGTCGCGCTCGGCACTCAATCCCAGGTCACCCACGGCGCCGTCCGGGCCGCCCAGAGCGACCGGAGGTAGCGGACGTCACGGAGGGTGTCCATCGGCTGCCAGAACCCTTCGTGGGCGAAGCCCATCAGCTGTCCGCGCTGAGAGAGCCCTTCGAGGACGTCGGCTTCGAGGCTGGTCGAGTCGGTCGGGATCGAACCGACGACCTCGGGCTCGAGGACCATGAACCCGCCGTTGATCCAGCCCTCGCCGATCTGGGGCTTCTCGGTGAACGTGACGGTTCGATCCTCACCGAACGACAGCCCGCCGAACCGAGCCGGCGGCCGGACGGCGGTCACGGTCGCCAGTCGGCCGGACGCGCGGTGGAACGCGAGGAGCGCCTGGAGGTCGACGTCCGCGACCCCGTCGCCGTAGGTGAGCATGAACGCCTCGTCGCCGAGCCACGGCGCCAGTCTGGCGACACGACCGCCGGTACCGGTGTCCGCGCCGGTGTCGACCAGGTGGACGGTCCACGCATCCTTGTCCCGGTCATGTCGATCGACGGTCCCGACCCCCGTCCTGACGGTCAGGCTGCCGCTCAACGCGAGCGTGTCGACGAAGAAGCGCTTGATGTCGTCGCCCTTGTACCCGAGGGCCACGACGAACTCGGTGAAGCCGGCCTGGGCGTAGTGCTTCATGATGTGCCACAGGATCGGACGGTCCCCGATCTCGACCATCGGCTTCGGCCGAACCTCGGTCTCCTCGGCGAGCCGTGACCCGAGACCGCCGGCTAGGATGACAACCTTCACGCTCCGATTATGCCCCAGCGGCCGGCGCTTCCCCGAGGGCGGCGCCCGGATCGACGTCGGGCTCGCGTGGGGAAGGCGATCGATGACAGACCTCGACCAGAACCCGAAGAGCGACCTCGCACGACCGTCGAAGTTCTGGGCCGCCCTCGGAGGACGGCACGCGCAGGACGTGACCGAGCACGGCTACGACGCCCTCAAGCGACGCCAGGCACTCCGCTACTTCACCTGGAGCTGGCACCTGCGATCGATCCTCGGCAGCGAGCAGATGCGCCATCTCCTGCGTCGCACCCCGGTGACCGCGTGGCTCCGATCGGCGTTCACGCCGTTCGCGATCCGCGGTCGCTCGTGGGCTCCGCTGGACTGGTCGATCGCCGACCGCTGGCTGTACACGGCGGCGGTCAGATTGCTGTGGGAGTACGCGCTGATCCATGGCGACCGCGACGTCCTTCGCCTGGCGGAGCCGTTGGAAGGCGACCCACTGCCGGTCTCGTACCGAGGTCGGTTGATCTCGCAGGACCTCGCCAACTCCGCTCTGGAGGTCGCCGCGATGCGGCGCATCCTCGAGGGACGGTCGCCGCAGTCGATCCTCGAGGTCGGCGCAGGATACGGGCGGACCGCGTACGTCCTGCTGTCGGTCTATCCGAGCTCGACGTACACGATCGTCGATATCGAGCCGGCGCTCAGCATCTCGCGCTGGTACCTGAGCCGGCTGTTCCCGTCCGACCGACTCCGATTCCTGACACCGGACCGGGTCGACGAGGTGGCCGGCGGGTCCGTCGATCTGGCGGTATCCATCTCCTCCCTCCAGGAGATGACCCCCGGCCAGGTCCAGGGGTATCTCGGATTCATGGATCGGGTCGCCGCCGGCGGTCGCGTCTACCTGAAGCAGTGGGCGACCTGGCGCAACCCCGACGACGGCGTGACCATGCGGTTCTCGGAGTATCCGGTGCCGTCAGCCTGGATGGCGACCCTCCGCGAGGCGGCGCCGGTCCAGGAACGCTTCGTTCAGGCCGGCTGGCTCGTTCCGCATCCGTCCGCGGCCGGGACCTCGTGACCCGGCGTCACGGCCCGAGATGACCCCGCTCGGTCGACGCCACGTCAGCATCGGACTGCCGACCCGGAACGGCGAGCGCTATATCGCGGAGGCGCTGACCTCGCTGCTCGGTCAGGACCATCGCGAGTGCGACATCGTCGTGGCCGACAACGCGTCGACGGACCGGACCCCGGACATCGTCCGCGAGATCGTGCGCCGGGACGGCCGTGTCCGCCACGAACGGGTCGAGCTGCCGCTGAGCGCGGCGCAGAACTTCAACCGGGCATTCGAGCTGACCGATGGGCCCTCGTTCATGTGGGCCGCCGACGACGACCGCTGGGACGCCTCGTATGTCGGCCGCTGCCTCGCCGCGCTCGAAGACGATCCCCGGGCCGTGATGGCGACCTCTGGACTTCGCTTCATCGACCCGGACGGGGCGGCCATCGATGCCGACTACTCCCGCTACGACAACCCCGACCTCTCGTCCGCATCGACCGTCGAGCGCGTCAGGCGCCTCCTTCGACGAGGGGGCTGGTACCAGATCTACGGGGTCGCGCGGCGCGAGGCCCTCGAAGGGACCCGGCTGTTCCAGGACGTCTACGGCCCGGACGTCGTCCTGACCCTCGAACTGGCCCTGGCCGGCCCGATCCTGCGCGTGCCCGAGGTGTTGTTCTGGTACCGGCGATTCCCGGGTCGCACCGAAGCGGTTCGGGCGAGTCGCCAGGGCGGCATCCGCGACGAGCTCGACGTCGCGAGCTCGCCTTCGACCCATCTCCAGGAATCGCTGTCCGACGCCGTGCGGGCGTCGACACTGGCCGCTCCGTTGAAGCTCCGCCTCCTCGCCGAGATCCTCGACGCGTTCTACGTCGAGGACACGCCGATCCGGTCGAGGGCCAGATCCGAGGCTTGGCGGCGGGCCAGGACCGCCGCGCGCGATCGGGATGTCGGGCGGTTCGTGAAGTTCAGCCTGGCCCACGGCCTCGATCGACTCGACGATCTCTCGGGCGAGGGGCGTCGATCCGCTCGGCGCATCGGGCGGAGGCTGGCACGCCGATGATCGCGCCGGCTCAGCCTCCGGGCCCGACCCCGATCCGTCGGTAGACCTCGACGAGCGTCTCCACCTGGCGCTCCCAGGCATACCGTTCGGCCGCCGCGAGCGACGCCTCGCGGAACGCCAGCCGCCGCTCCGGCGGCCCGTCGAGGACCTCCCGCAGCGCGCCGGCGATCGCGCCCGGGTCGGTCGGATCGACCAGGATGCCGCAGCCCGCCGGACGCACGATCGAGGCGATCCCAGGGAGGTCCGACGCGACCACCGGGAGGCCGGCGCCCAGCGCATCGAACAGCCGGGTCGGTGTCGTCAGGCGGTGGTTGAGCGTCGTCGGCTGGATCGCGATCGCGGCGACGTCGGCGGCGGCCGTCCAGGCGGCGATGTCCTCCGGCGGGACGCCCGGCAGGAAGTGGATCCGGTCCCTTGCCGGCAGGGTCGCGGCATCGGCGACGAGCCGGTCGCGGAAGGCATCGCCCGGCCCGACGATCAGCAGCGCGGCGTCGGGGACGTCGGCGATCGCCCGGCAGAGCTGCTCGACGCCGCGGCCCGGGGCGACGTTGCCGAGGCACAGGACGATCCGCGTCGACGGCGCGAGCCCGAGGCGTTCCCGGACCGGCTCCGGCTGGGGCATGGAGGGGACCCGTGCCTCGGCACCGACGCCGACCGGTCCGTTGACCACGACCGCGGGTCGCACCCCGAGCGTGCGGACGATGACGTCGGCATACGCCTGGTTGGCGGTCAGCACGGCGTCGGCCGATCGCGCCCAGCGCCGCTCCCGGCGGGCGAGCAGCCGGCGCCACGGCCCGGGCAGCCGCGCGAACCGCGAGCTCTCGACCTGGAGGTCGCGCACGTCGTAGACGACGCGACCGCCGCTGCGCTTGCGCAGGGCCAGCGCGACCGGCAGGGTGATCAGGCCTTCGGCCTGCCAGACATCGGCCCCCGGCGCGACGACGGCGATCCGGTCCGCCCACTGACGCGCCAGCAGGAGGTAGCGCACCGCCTGGATCGGCCGACCGACCACTGTCGTGACCGTCGCCCTGAGGCGCGACCGACGGGGCGCCACCGGGGCCGAGGGAGCCGCGACGGCCGAGGGCGCGCCACCTCGATCGGCCTCGGGCAGGCGCGGGCTCGGCAGCCATGGCAGCGGGCGCGGCTGGGCGACCCGGACGAGCAGGAACCCGTCGCGCTCCTCCCGGTCGGGCAGGCCGTCGGCCGTCCGCGCGACCACCGTCACGGACCAGCCCGCCGCCCCCAGGCTACGCGCGATCTTCCACGAGCGCGAGTCCGACACGAACGGGTTGTTGAGGAGCAGGACGAGCCTGCGCGCCGGGCCCGGACCTTCATTCGCGCTCACGGCGCCGGCCCCGCGGCGACCGTCGACAGGCGCCGGTAGAGGCCGACGAGGCCCTCGCGCGCCGTCTCCCAGCTGTAGCGCTCGAGGGCGACGGTCCGGCAGCGCAGGCGCAGGGCATCTCGCTCGGCGGCGGGGAGCGTCAGGAGCCCGTTGACGGCCAGTGCGATCGCAGGCGGCGAGTCGACGTCGCAGCAGCGGCCCACGCCCTCGGCGCGCGTCAGCCGGCAGTGCTCGGTGCCCTCGCCGACGACGATCGGGACGCCCGCCATCAGCGATTGGAAGAGCTTGTTCGGGAGGGTCAGGCGCTGGTTGAGCGTCCGCGGCGGCGCCCCGACGAACGAGACGTCCGCACCCGCTGTCCAGTCCAGCAGCTCGGCCTCCGGAACGGCGGGCAGGACGACCATCCGGTCGGGTCGGGTCACCGCTTCGCCCGCCAGCCATGACTGCAGCTGGCCGAAGCCGAGGAAGACCCCGACCGCTCCGATCTCGACGAGCGCCGGATCGTCCAGCGCCGCGACGAGCTCCTCGATGCCCTGGTCGACCCGGAACGCGCCCTGGTACAGCACGAGCGGCCGGCTGGCCGTCCCTGGGCCGAGCGCGGCGCCGACCGCCACGCGGAGTCGATCCGACGGGACCGGTCCGCGCGTCTCGGGATGCCACGCGGGCGGACAGTTGAGCAGGACCACCGGCTCGGGCACGCCGAACCGCTGAGCGACCTCGCGTGCCATCGATGGCGTGGCGGCGAGGACGCCGGCCGCCTGCCGGACCAGGCTCCGCTCGCGCCGACGGATGAGCGCCCGGAGCACCTCGGGCAGCTTCACCAGCCGGGCGGACTCGGTGTGCAGATCGGCGACGTCGTAGACGAACCGGCCCTCCGGCCCGGCGGTCCGCCGGGCCGCATCGCGGGCGACCGGCAACGCGATCAACGCCTTGGCGTGGACCACCTGTGCGTCCGGCGCCGCCGCGCCGACCGCCGCCGACCACTCGCGACCCCGCCGCACGGTCGCGAGGATCTCGAGGCCGCGGCGGAGCGGCGCCCGGAGCCGGTCCACGCCGCGCGCGGGGCCGACCGGCAGCGTCTCGGCGTCGGGTGCGAGCCCGGTCGCCCGGAGGATCGTGGAACGGACCGGGCCCGGCAGCGGCTCGAGGCCGCTCCCGATCCGTCGGTCGAGCGTCACCCGGCGCAGCTCGACGCGCTCGCCGAGCGTCGCCGCCTCGGGAAGTCCGGGGCCGGCGAAGGCGACCACCGTGACGGCATGCCCGTCATCGGCCAGGGTCGACGCCGTCTTGAGCAGGCGGGACTCGTGCTCGAATGTGTTCGCCGCGACGATGGCCACCCGAAGCCGGCCCGGGACCGGCCCGGGACCGGTCATCGCGGGGCGTGCGTCGATCGGGCCGGGGATCGGGCCGGCACACGGACCGGCTCGCGCACGTGGCGACCCACCGCCCCCTGGACCGCGGCGATCACCCGCTGCTGATCGTCGATCGTCAGGCCGGCGTACATCGGCAGGCCGAGCGAGCCGTCGGCGGCCGCGTCGGTGATCGGCAGCTCGGCATGGATGCCCCGCTCGAGGACGTAGGGCTGGCGATGGATCGGGACCGGGTATTCGATCGCGACCTCGACCCCGTGATCGGCGAGGTCCGCGGCCACGTCGTCGCGAGCCGGCCCCAGGCCGATCGTGTACCGATGGAACACGTGGCGTCGGCCGACCGGCACGAGGGGCCGACGGATCGGCAACGCGGCGAACGCAGCGCCGTAGCGGGCGGCGATCGCCCGCCGGGCGAGGATCCCGGGTTCGATCCGGTCGAGACCGACCAGGCCGATCGCGGCGGCGACCTCGGACAGGTGGAAGTCGAAGCCGAGGATCTCCGCTTGCCGTCCGCGCCGACCGTGGTCGCGATAGCGACGGATCCAGTCGGCCAGCCGATCGTCGTCGGTGCTGACCAGGCCGCCCTCGCCGGCGCCGTAGAGCCCGAAGGCCCCGTGCCCCCACGAACCGGCGCGCCGACCCCGGAACGTCGCCCCGTGGGCGCCGCCGCCATCCTCGACGACGGCCAGCCCATGGCGGTCGGCGATGGCCGTGATCATGTCCATGTCGGCGACCAGACCGTGCAGGTGGACGGGGTAGATCGCCCGGGTCCGGGGCGTGATCGCCGCCTCGATCCGGGCCGCGTCGATCAGGTACGTGTCGGGCTCGATGTCGATGAAGACGGGGCTTGCGCCGGTGAACAGGATCGAGCTGACGGTGGCATTGACCGTGTGGCTGACCGTGATGACCTCGTCACCGGGGCCGATCCCGAGGCCGGCCAGGATGCACATCCTGGCGACCGTGCCGTTGACGACCGCGACCGCGTGACGGACCCCGACGAACTCGGCCCAGCGCGCTTCGATCTCGGCGACCCGCCGACCGGGGACCGTCGACCGCGACAGGAGCGCCTCGGCGACGGCCTCCGACTCCTCCCGCCCGACATCGGGTCGCACCGCCGGGATCATCTGCACGCTCGCGCCGCGTGCCGACGGATCGATCACGGAGCCTCCGGTGGTGCCTGGGTCGGCAGCGGGAACCAGCCTCGAGGTCACCGCCGACCGAACCTCGAGTATAGCCTCGGACGGGTCAGCGGAGCCGCCGAACCACGAGCCACAGGAGGCCGAGAACGGTCCCCATCGCGAGCCCGCCGCGCCAGTCGAGCAGGACGGTCGCCTCGCCGTCGGTCCGTGCGGCGATGACCAGCGCGGCGCCCGAGCCACGCTCGAAATGGACCTCCTGGGCGACGACCGACCGGATGAGCGCCTGCGAGATGCGCGCCCGCTGGGCCGCCACCAGGCCGGCGGAGGCCATGGTCAGCGTCGCCTCGTTCGCGGCGAGGGCGCCGACCGCACCGAGCTCGACGGATGCTCGCTGGGCCTGGGCGGCGCCGATCGCACCGAACGACACCGACAGGTCGTCGGTCTGGACGGCGCCGAGAGCGCCGCGCTGGACGTCGACGCGCGCCGGGCGCGGGGCCTCGGTCCCGTCAGGGACCGGGGCGGGGGTCGGGTCGGGAACGTGGGTCATCGGTCGGCTCCGGATGGGTCTTCTCAGGGTCAGACTACCGCGCGGACGACGCCTCCGCCCGCGCGCGGGCCCTCGAGACCGGGCCGCCGACGGGGTCTTCGGCAGACTCGGTATATCCTGCCCGGCGACGGACGCACCGCGCCGTCCGCCGAAAGGGTCCAGATGTCCGTCCTCGTTCCCCATCCGCGTCGCGCGATCAGCCTCGCGCTGACGATCGGCCTGCTCGCCGGTGCGTGCGGCAGCACGAACCCGAGCGTGACCCCGATCGCCCAGGTCTCGACCGCCCCGAGCGCCAGCCCGTCGCTCCCGAGCGAGGTCCCGAGCTCCTCCCCCGACGTCAGTCCCACCCCCGAACCGACGCCGACCCCCGAACCGACCCCGGTCACCGTCCCGGCTCCCCTGACCGGCCTGCCGGTCACGCCGGCCCAGGCCCGACGGCATCCCATCGCGGTGATGGTCGACGACCTGGGGGCGGCTCGACCCCAGTCCGGGTTCAGCGCGGCGTCGGTGGTCTGGCAGGCCCCGGCCGAAGGCGGCATCCCCCGCTACATGATGGTCTTCGGCGAGAACCAGCCCGGCGACGTCGGCCCGGTCCGCAGCTCGCGTTACTACTACATCGCCTGGGCCGCCGAGTGGAAGGCGGTCTACGCCCATGCCGGCGGCTCGCCCCAGGCCCTCCAGACCCTGGCCGCCAACGGCAATGGCAAGCTCGTCTACAACGCGGACGAGTTCCGCTGGGCCGGGGCGTTCCGCCGGATCTCCAGCCGGTTCCCGCCGCACAACCTGTACACGACGGGCGGGCAGCTGACATCGCTGGCCAAGCGACTCGGTGCCAAGCCGATCACCGCGGGACCCGTCTGGCAGTTCGCCCCGGACGCCCCGCTCGAAGCGCGACCGGTCGGCGGCAAGATCACGTTCGCCTATCCGACGAGCATCATCCGCTACGACTACGACCGGGCGACCAACACCTACCCGCGGTCGGTCAGCGTCGAGGGCAAGCAGAAGGACGCCTCGACCAAGAAGCGGGTCGCCCCCAAGAACGTGATCATCATGCTGATGAGCTTCGGGCCGCTCAACGACGGCCATCCCAAGAAGCACCGCCTCGAGGCCAAGGTGGTCGGCAGCGGACCGGCCTGGATCTCGACCAACGGCAAGACGATCAAGGGCACGTGGCGGAAGAAGTCGCTTACGGCGCCGACGAAGTTCTACAACGCGGCGGGTGCCGAGGTGACCCTGACTGCCGGTCAGACGTTCATCAACGTGATGCCCACCGGGACGAGGGTCAGGATCACGCCGGGCGCGCCGCCGCCCGCTCCGACGGCATCCCCGTCGCCCGGCGCGTCGCCGTCACCGTCGGGCGTCGGCGAGGGGCACCGGGCCGCCGTCTGACGGCCGCCGTCCGGTGGGCGGGCGGTCAGGCGCGAGGCTTGGCCGGACCGCGGCCGCGGAGCTCGTCCCAGCGCAGGGTGAGGACCACGATCAGCGCCTCGACGATGATCCGGCGCGACATCTTCGACTGGCCGGCCCGGCGATCCTGGAAGACGATCGGGACCTCGTCGACCCGTGCTCCCAGTCGACTGGCCCGGTAGGTCATCTCGATCTGGAACACGTAGCCGCCGGCATGGACACCGTCGAACGGGATCGTCCCGAGCGTCGTCGCCCGCCAGGCCTTGAACCCGCCGGTCAGGTCGTGCGGCTTCAGCCCGAGGACGATCTTGGCGAACAGGCTGCCGCCGCGCGAGATGACCCGCCGGACGACGCCCCAGTCGCGCACCCCGCCGCCGGCCACGTAGCGCGACCCGATCACCAGGTCCGCGCGGTCGTCGACGATCGGCGCGATGAGCCCGGGAAGGACGCCCGGATCGTGGCTGAAGTCCGCATCCATCTGGATGACGATCGAGGCACCGCCGGCGATGGCGACCCCGAACCCGTCGAGATACGCCCGGCCGAGACCCTGCTTGGAGGTCCGATGGCGGACGCGGACCCGCGGATCGGTCGCGGCGAGGTCGTCGGCCATCGTGCCCGTCCCGTCGGGGGATCCGTCGTCGACGACCAGCAGGGTCGCCCCGGGGAGTCGATCGAGGATCGCCGCGGAGATCGGCCGCAGGTTCTCCGCCTCGTTGTACGTCGGCAGGACCACCCACGCCCCCGTTCCGACCGGCGGGCCCGCATCGGGGCCGGGCATGGGGGAGATCGTCACGATCACCTCGGGCGTGACTGGGTCGTTCGACTCGACGGTCATCGCGCCCAGTGTACGGGACGGGAAGCGGACCCGGGCCACGCTCCCGACCTCGATCCGGGCGATGCCGCCTAGACCACGGACACCGTCCGGACCGTCACGTTCCGGCGTCCGCCGCTGTCGGTCGCGCTGATCCGGACCGTCGCCGGACCGCTCCCGCCGGGCGCGACCACGAACGTCGCGACGTACTGCCCGGGCGCCACCAGCCGGGCGAACATCCGTTTCGGCGGACGTCCGACCTGGTCGAAGGTGACGACCGGCCTCGACCGGAGCGCTTCGACCGAGCTGAACCGGACGGTCAGCGTCCGACCGGCCTTGAGCCGGGTCGACGACAACGCGACGGCGTAGGCGTCGACGACGATCTGGCGGCGGAGCACGGTCGTGCCACCACCGCTCGTCGCAGTGAGAGCGAGCGTGTAGGTGCCGGGTGCCACCATCGCCCCGGTTCCTCCCCGGCCATCCCACGTCCAGCCGACCCGGCCCGCAGGCTGCTTGCGCCGGGTCCAGACGGTCCGGACCACGGTCCCATCGCCGGTCACGATCCGGAGGTCGGTCGTGGCGGCCCGACCGAGCCGGTAGGTGGCCCGTGCCGTCCTGGCCAGGGCGTCGAGGTCCTGCGGGTAGAACGCGGTCGGAGCCCAACGCAGCCAGCCGGCCGTGCGGTCGATCCGAACGGTCGTCGCCGTCGTACGGCGGTTCCCGGCCGCATCCTGGACGGTGATCCGGGCGAGGTAGGTCCCGTCGGGCAGACGCGCCCCAGCCGTCGATCGACCGGTCCAGCGGAGGGATCCGCCGCCGCGCGCGCCGCGCAGTGCGACGACGCGCACGACCTTCGTCCCGTGGGTGATCCGGATCGACGTGATGCCGCGTTCGGCGTTCGTCCAATGGACGATGGTCGCGTCCGCCGTCCCATCGCCGTCGGGCGAGAACGCCGCCGGGGTGGCTGCCACGGCGATCGTCGGCGCCGTCCCGTCGACGACCACCGACCAGGAGCGCGCGGCACCGTTCCCGGCCGGGTCGAGGACGGCGAGGGTCAGCCGATACGACCCGTCCGGAGCCGGCACCCCAGCGTCGGTCCGGCCGTCCCACGCGGTCCGCGGCTTTCCTCCCGGACCGTTGATCGTCCGGACGACGGTGCCGGCCGCCGGACCGCCCAGACGCGCGGCGGTCAGGCGCCAGCGACTGGCTCCGGTCGAGCTCGCGGCGAGGCCGACCGAATCGTGCCGGCCGTCCCGCGGCGGGGAGATCAGGCGGCCGGCGATGGAGGCGGCCGTCAAACGCGGACCGACGGTGTCGATCGTGACCGCGTATGCCGCCACCTCGGCCGGGGTCATCGGACGGACCGAGGGCGCCGTGTAGGTCCGCGCGCCGGCCCGGCCGATGAGCTGCAGGACGTAGCGCCCGTCGCCGAGGGTCCGACCTCCGACCGTCCCGTCCCAGGCCCAGGCCTGACTCCCGACCCCGACATCGGGCACGGCCCGTGTGCCGACCGTCGTCCCGTTGGCGCGAAGGACCTTGAGCGTGAGGGAGTCGAGCCCGATGCCGTTCGTCCAGCGCAACAGCAGGCCGTCCTCAGAGCCGTCGCCGTTCGGGGAGAATGCCCGGGCGGCCAGGGCCGCCGGCGACGAGCCGACCGAGGTCGCGCCGCTCGCTCCGAACGACAGGCGACTCAACCCGGCGTCGACGATCGTCGTGTTCGGCGGGGTCCGCGGGGCGAGGTAGGCGATCGAGCCGCTGGCCGCGGCGACCCAGTTCCCCGTCCGGACCGGCTCGGTGGCGGCCCACGTGCTGAGCGGACCGGCGACCTGGTACCAGCTGTAGCCGTCGGCCTGGACCGGGCCGCGGGTCAGAGCCACGACCGCGCCCGCCTTGAGCGTGGAGACGGCCGGGCCCGAGGTGTCCGGGCGGGTGCGGGTCGTCAGGCTGGCCGCCTTGACCACGGCGAACCCGCCGGCGCGCAGGGTCGGGCGCCCGATCGGCAGGTTGCCGACGTTCCAGCGCCCGCGGTTCCCCTTGGCATCGGTGGCTCGTGCCCGGAAGGCGTAGGCGTGTCCGTCGCGACCCGACCAGATCGCCGCGGTGGCGTGCGTCCGGCCGAGCCATGCCTTCCAGGGCCCGCCGTCCACGGAGACCTGGACGTCGTAGTTCCGGATGGGGTTCATGTCGAGCGCGGTCCACGTGACCAGGAAGCCCTCGTCACCCTGGCGGGCATCGAGGACGTCGATGCCGGTCTCCGGCGGGGTCGTGTCGTGGAGGAACTTGGCCACGATCACGCTGTACAGCTCGGGCCGGGTCCCGTCGTAGCCGAGCGCCCAGATCCCCGCCCCGCGGAGTCCGTACCGATTGATCAGGTCGTACTTGGCCCGGAGGCTCCGGGCGTCGTCGTAGTAGACCTCGCGCCAAGTCGCCACGCAGCCGTAGGCCGCGGTGCAGTTCCGTCGCTTGTAGGCGAACCAGGCCGAGGATTCCCGGGTGTCGTAGCGTCGACCGTGGGCCTTGGCCAGGGCGACGGCGTTGTCATAGGTGACCGACGTCGACCAGCCGTACTTGGCACCCGTCCGGGTCTTCGCCCGAGGCTGGTCGGTGGTCGTGGACCAGGCCCGACCGTAGTACGGGATGCCCAGGATGAGCCGGCTCGCGGGGACGCGGTCGGTGAACGCCTGGACGGTGTCGAGCAGGTCGTAGGTCGGGCCGGCGAGCGGTGCGATCGAGCCCGCCGACGCCGATCCGGCGTTGCGGTAGTCGTAGCCCATGATGAAGATCGCATCGGCGCCGCCGGGCGCGGTGGCGTCCTCGATCGGGTAGTTGCCGATCCAGCCCGTCGTGTCGAAGGTCAGCTGATAGCCCCGGGCCACCTTGTCCAGCTCGCTCCGGATCGTCCGGACGAGCGCGGTGAACTCAGCGGAGCGCCCCGACACCAGCGGTTCGAAGTCGAGGTTGACGCCGTCGGCCCCACGGTCGCGAACGGCCGCCGCGATCTGCCGGGCGAGCCGGAGCCGCGCCGCGGCACTGCCCAGCAGGGCGGACTGGGTGGCCGCCTGGTTGGTCGTCCAGGCGAACGACTGGACCGTCAGGACCACCCGCGTATGCCGCTGGTGGGCCGCCCGGATGATCGAGGTCAGGCGGGCACTGGTCCAGCCCGACCAGCCGGTCGAGATCGATCCGTTGCCGTTCCGCTTGATCAGGTCGCCGTCCGCGTCGGCCCCGACCCCGAAGTAGGCGATCGTCGAGAGGAGCCGGTAGTCCAGCCGCGTCGATCCGTCGCCGAGCTCCCAGTACGGGAGGAACCCGAAGACCTGGCGTCGAAGGTCGGTCGCGGCCGGCGGGTCGAGCGGCCCCTTCGTGGCCACCTCGAACGAGGCCGGGACGGCGGCGATCGCCGGTGCCGCCGAGGGGACGTCGACGGGACCCGGACCGGATCCGGATGGGGTCCGGCCGGCGACGGCCTCCGGGGCCCTCGAAGCGGGCGCCCAGACGGTGCCCTGGCGGCTGGCCGCCAGGGCGCGTCCCGAGGCTGCGCCGGCCGGCAGTCGGCGGGGGGCGACACCGCCGACCGACCAGCCGTCATCGGCGCGCGGCGTGAACGGGACGTCGACGACGCCGCCCGGGGCGAACACGATCCGGTCGTTCGCATGGGCCGCGGCGTCGACCGCGATGATGGACGGCTCCCGGTCGCCGTCGGGCGGAGCGTCGGCGTCGGTCGCGGCGGCGTCCGGCGCGTCGGCGGTCGGGATCGGGGCGGGATCGCCGAACGGTGACCCGACCGGGCCCGGGACGGTGACCGGCGCGTCGGCGAGACGCGCGACCGTTGGACCCTGAGCGCCGTTCGCACGGACCGCCATGACCGCCGAGCTGCCCGTCCCGGCCACGAGGACGACCACGAAGACGACGACCGCGAGCGCGCGGACACGGTCGCGGCGGGCGCGTCGACGGGAGGGCGGCCGGGGGCGGTCGTCGGTCACGAGATCCTCACGGCTTGCAGTCGGAGGACGACCCTACGCGCCGGGACCCGTCGCGGGATACCGCCCGATGGTCCCGGTCCGGGGGCGTACGGTGGGATCCGGTGCGGTGCTGTGCGGTCGGCGCGATCGCGCCGCGGTCAGTGCAGCGCGAACGCCCGCGCGGCGCGATTGACCTTCCCGGCCCCGTCGGTCCCGCTGACCGAGAACCGGACCGTTCCGGCGGTGCCGGTCGACTTGAGCCTCACCTTGAGCTTGTAGGTGGTCGAGCTCATCCGGGTCATCGTCAGGCTGAAGGCGCTCGTCCCTGACTGGCTGACCTTGACCCGGGGCGACGCCCTGAGCAGCTCCGGGGTCGTGACGTAGACGGTCACGGTCTGGCCTCGGGCCGGCGTCGAGTCGTTCACGGTGACCCGGAAGCCGTCGGCCACGACCGACGCGTACCCGGTCGTGGAGAGCTCGCCGTCGGTCGCGCGGATCGCCGCGACGTAGGTCCCACGGGGAGCCATGGTGCCGTCGTCCAGCCGGCCGTCCCAGTCGAAGACATGGGTCCCAGGCCCGGTCGAGACGCCGTCACTGAAGGTTCGGACGACATCGCCGTTCTCGTTCTCGATCACTCCGTTGACGACGGCCGAGACCGACAAGTCGTATGAGAAGCGGATCGTCCTGGCGTACTTGTCGAGGTCCTGCGGGAAGAACACGGTCTTGGCGCTCACGACGTGGCTGAGCGTCTTGTAGACGCCGACCGCAGTGTCGCGGCCGAGCCCGATGTTCCCGGCGTAGTCGCGCGGAGCCAGGGTCACGGTGTAGACGCCGTTCCTGGCCACGTGTCCGGCGTCGTCCAGGCCGTCCCAGCTCACCTTGCCCGGACCCGACGCGACCCGGGTGGAGTCCGCCCGGACCACGGCGCCGGTCCCGTCCTTGACGGTCATGTCGATGTAGCCTGCCTCGCTGGTGGAGTAGCCGAACCCGATCGTGTCGGCGGCGCCGTCCCCGTTCGGGCTGAAGGTCGGGAGGTCGGTCGCTCCGGCGGCCGCGACGACCGGGTCGTCCAGGGTCGGGGCCACGGTGTCGGCGACGAACGTTCCCGTCCTGGTGCCCTCGGGATTGCCCCAGCCGTCGCTGACCGTCATCCGCCAGCGATAGGTGCCGTCGGGGACCGGCGTCCCGGCGACGAGCCCGGACCACGTCGCGCTGAACGCGTCGCCCGAGCCGGTCTTCGTGCCGACGACCTCGCCGTCGGCGGTCTCGAAGGTCGCGGTCCAATCCGCGACCTCGGAGATCCGGCCGGTCAGCCGATAGGTGTCGCCGCTGCCGTCGCCGTTCGGTGAGAACGCGCCGTCCCCGTCATCGGTGGTCCAGACGACCGGGCCGGCACTGTCGCGCGGGACGAGGTCCGATCCGGACATCCAGCCGGTCGTCGCCCCATCGAGGGTCGCGACCTCGAAGATCGGCGTGCCGGCCGTGGTCGTCGCGGCGGCCCGCGTCAACAGTCGGAGTCGGGTGTCCCGGGCGAGGGTCGCCAGCGGACCGCTGTCGCCGGGTGGCGTGAGCGTGTCGTCCTGGTAGACGTTCGCAGCGTCCACCACGACCGATGCGGCGCCGGGAACCTGGAAGTCGGCCGGGTCCGTCCCGGTGTCGGCGTACGCGGCACCGGTGATGTCGTCGGTCGTCGTGCCCAGCCATCCGGTGACCGCGCGCCAGTAGCCGCCGGGCGTCCCGTCGGGGTCCATCTCGACGGTCGCGCCGGGGGTCCGGCTCGATCCGAAGGTGAACGCGTTGTCGTTGAAGGTCGGCGAGTCGTGGAAGAGCTGGTCGACCGTCTTGTGGGTCGTGAACAGCTGGCGGACATAGAAGGCGGGCCCGAAGTGGCCCTCGGCGACGACGGCCCGGGCGCCGGCCTTGAGCCAGCCGGCCGCCATGTTGTCGACCCGTTGCTTCGCCTGCGCCGACGTCGGTTTCGGCTTGCCCGACTCCGAGTTGCCCGACGCGTAGCAGAGGTGGCTGAGCAGGACGATGGCGTTCGGCGCGAGCTTGACCTCCTTGGCCAGGTAGTACTCGCCCCAGTACTGGGTCGTGCTGTCGTTGACGCCGGCCTTCGGGTTGAGGCCGAGGCCGTTCTGCGAATAGGGCCAGGGACTCGTCCGGTACGGGCTCGGGAACCCGTTGCCGTGGCCCATGTAGATGACGACCGAGGCGCCCTGAAGTGCCTTCTTGGCCGCCGCCCAGGTCGCGTTCGGGGTGTAGACCTTGACGACGTTCGAGGTGTACTTGCGCGCCTCGGCGTACGCCGCATCCCCGTCGGACTTGTAGTAGGCGGTCGAGCCGGCGACCGGTCCGACGATGATCACGACCTTGGGCTGCGGCGTCGCCGCGCTGGCGGCGCCGGCGGCGGACAGGGCGAAGACGGCCATGACGATCAGGCCGCTGGCGGCCGTGGCCGCGATCCTTCGCACCGGAGGCGTCTCCACGTCGAGTGGCGGTCGCCGCGCCCGTCAGCCTCGCGATGAGCGCGGACCGTACGACCCCGACGAGCCGGATGAGTACGGAGCCAGCCTCCCGGGGGTGTCGCGCCCGCTCAATGACAACTTCGTCCGGGGGTCCATGGTCCGAACGCCGTCGCCGGGGTGCGGGCATGAGCGGAGCGGTGCGGTCACGGGACCCGCGGGGTGGTGCGCCGACGCCCCACCATCGGCCGGGCCGCATCCGGGCGGGCGGGGATCGCAGCGTGGGCGTCCGACGGCCTACCCGCGGAGGCCGGCCACCAGCTCCGCGAGCGACGGGTTCGACCGGTCGCGCTCGGACAGGATCGGACGGCCGTCGTTCGACCCCGGGACGGGCGTCGGCCAGGGCACGCCCACCGCTGGATCGTCCCAGGCGAAGCCGAGCTCGTCACTCGCATCGAACTCACCGGTCACGAGGTAGATCAGCTCGAGCGCCTCGAGCGCGAGGAACCCGTGGGCGACGCCGGCCGGGATCTCGACGGTGTCGTCGGCGCGAAGCTCACGTGTCTCGACGAGGGCGGGGCCGATGCCGTCGACGACCGGCCGGACATCCACGAGTGCGACCAGCGCGCGACCGCTCGCCACGATCCAGCGATCCAGCTGACGCCGATGGTAGTGGAGCCCGCGGAGGACACCGGCCGAGGAGGTCGACAGGTTGGCCTGGACGAACCGGCCGCCCGCTACGCCCGCGAGATCGGCGGGCAGCCCGTCGGGCGGATAGGCGCTGGCCCGCCACAGCTCCCGGAACGACCCGCGCTCGTCGGCGTGACGGGTCAACCCGCCGTAGCGGACGCCGGACAACGTCGATGGGGGTCGGTCGAGGTCGCTCACGCCCGACCTCCGGCCGATGTCTCGGCGCCGGTGGTCGACGCCACCCGCCGGAGGGCCGGTGCGTAGTCGGCCAACGCCTCGGTCCACGGACGCATCGGCTCACCCGACGGCAACGGGCTCGCGTCGAGGACGCCCCAGCGGGGTGGCGTCGACGGGCGCACCCAGGTCGCGGCCGGGACCTCGTCGACGTCCACCTCGACCCCGGCCAGACGAAGGACCTCGCGCGCCCAGTCTGCCCGGGACACCGCCCCGAGGTTGACGTAGTGGAGGGTCCCGTCGATCTCGCCCGAGCCGATCAGCTCGGTGATGGCCTCGGCCACGTCCGCGGCGGATGTCGGCGACCCGAACTCGTCGCCGACGACCCGCAGGGGTTCGCCGGCCGCCCTGGCTCGCAGTGCGGCGGCGAGGATCTTCGTCGGGAAGTCAGCGCCCGGCGGGCCGTACAGCCAGGCGGTCCGGACGATGGCCGTCAGCGCCCGGCTGTGGGCGGAGCTCGCCCGCACGGCGGCCTCCCCGCCGAGCTTGCTCCGACCGTAGGCGTTGATCGGATCCGTCGGGTCGCTCGGCCGGTAGCCCAGCCCATCCGTCCGAACGCCGTCGAAGACCTCGTTCGTGGAGACGTAGATGAGGTCGACGCCCGACTCGGCGCAGGCGGAAGCCAGCTCCCGCGTGGCGGCGGTGTTCCGTCGATCGGCCAGGGCGTCGTCCCGGGTCGCCCCGTCGACATCGGTCCAGGCCGCGCAGTGGACGACGACCTCGGGCCGATCTCGACGGACGAGCCGGGATGCGGCCTCGACGTCGTCGAGATCGTAGTCGGGACGCGTCCAGGCGATCGGTCCCGCCAGGCCGGTGAAGGGCGCCTCGGCCAGCGCTCCGACAAGAGCCCGCCCGAGGCGACCGCCCGCGCCCGTCACGGCGACCCGCACCTCAGTCCGCCTCGGTCGCGGACCCGAGTGCCGCCGCCGGACCACCCGCCGACGGGTCGCGTGCATCGGCCGCGGCGGACCCGGCCAACCGCTGGCCGTACTGGCGGGCGTAGTAGGCGTCCCACTCTCCCGCCTTGATCGGCCGCCACCACGCCTCGTTGGCGACGAACCAGGCGACGGTCGCGGCCAGGCCGTCGTCGAACGACGTCCGCGGCCGCCACCCGAGCGCGGCCGCCTTGGATCCGTCCATCGCGTAGCGGCGGTCGTGGCCGGGGCGGTCCTCGACGGTCCGGACCAGCGACCACGGCTTGCCCAGCAGCTCGAGGATCCGCCGGATCACCGCTCGATTGGGCAGCTCGGTCGCGCCCGCCAGGTTGTAGGTCTCGCCGCTCACGCCGTGGCGGAGGACGTGCTCGACGCCGGCCGCGTGATCGCCGACATAGAGCCAGTCGCGGACCTGCATCCCGTCGCCGTACATCGGCAGCGGCAGGTCGTCGATCGCGTTGGTCACGAACAGCGGGATCAGCTTCTCGGGGTGGTGATACGGGCCGTAGGTGTTCGACCCACGGGTGACGACGGCGTCGACCCCGTGGGTCACGACGTATGAGCGGACGAGGAGCTCGCCGGCCGCTTTCGCCGCGGCGTACGGCGAGCGTGGCGCGAGCGCGTCGGTCTCGACCGAGCTGCCCGTCGCGACCGAGCCGTAGACCTCGTCGGTCGAGACCTGGAGGTAGCGGATCGAGCGGCCGGCCCGCTGCTCCCGGAGGACCGCCTCGAGCAGGACGTGGACGCCGATGACGCCGGTCCGCAGGAACGCCTCTGGATCGAGGATCGACCGATCGACATGCGACTCGGCCGCGAAGTTCAGGACCGCGTCCGCGGCGGCGACGAGCGGCCGGACCGTGTCCGCGTCGGCGATGTCGCCCTCCACGAACGTCAGCCGGGCCGCCTGCTCGGGATCGTCGACGGCCGGGCCCAGGTTCGTCCGGTTGCCGGCGTAGGTGAGCTTGTCGAGGACGGCGATCCGGGTCCCGTCCCGCCGGGCGAGGACCTCGCGCACGAAGCACGACCCGATGAACCCGGCGCCGCCCGTGACGAGGAGCCGTGCACCGGCCCGGGCCCAGGGCGGATCGCTCACCGGTCGGGCCGCTGGGTCGGCGGCGCGAGGCGACCCTCGGCGTCGTCCGAGGCGGCCAGCTCGGCCGCCCGGAGGAGCGAGGCCACGGTGCCCGCGTCGGCCCACTGGCCGTCGTACACCGGGGCATGGAGACGGCCGTCGGCGACGTAGTGGTTCAGCACGTCGGTGATCTCGAACTCTCCCCGTCCCGACGGCGCCAGGTGCTCGATCACGTCGAATGCGTCCGGGCGCAGGAAGTAGACCCCGATCGGGATGAGGTCGCTCTTCGGCTTGGTTGGCTTCTCCTCGAAGCCGACGACCCGACCCGCCGCGTCGAGCTCGGCGACGCCGAACCGCTCGGGATCCGGGACCCGGTAGAGGAGCGTGCCGGCGCCCCACGGCCCCGCCTCGAACTCGCGCGCGACCGGTTCGAGGGCGGGTCCGCGGAGGATGTTGTCGCCGAGGACGCAGCAGAAGGCCTCGTCACCGACGAAGTCGCGGGCCAACCCGATGGCGTGGGCGATGCCCAGCGCGCCGCGCTGGTAGCGGTAGGTCAGATCCAGGCCGAAATGGGCGCCGTCGGCGAGCAGCTCGACGACGTCGCCGACGGACTTGCCGCCGACGATGACCATCACCTCGCGGATCCCCATCCCCGCCAGCGTCTCGATCGGGTAGTAGATCATCGGCCGGTCGTAGATCGGCAGGAGATGCTTGTTGGTGACGATCGTCAGCGGGTACAGCCGGGTGGCCGTGCCGCCGGCCAGGACGATGCCCTTCATCGGGCGGTAGCGTACCAGCGCACGACGGCCGCGCCCGGGCCTACGGTCCGGGTGTCGCGCTCGCGCACGGCCCGGATCCGTCGGACCCCGCACCGCCCGAGGCGCACGGGGCCGGCGACTGGTCGACCGGCGGCAGGCCGCCCTTGTAGTCGGTGATCACGAGCACGTACTCGAGCCGGTCGAGGTCCGCGGCCGGCTGGATGAACGCCGTCTGGGTGACCGCGTTCGCATCGTGCTCGACATCGACCAGCGAACCGATCAGCAGGCCCTTGGGGAACGGCGACCGGACCCCGTCGCCGAGGTCGATCCCCGCCGTGACCACGGTGTCCCCGATCTGGAGCCGTTCCGTCGTGTCGATGTTGTCCATGATCAGGACGCCGCCCAGCTGCCCGATGACCGAACCGGTCGCCTGGTTGGTCCCGAGCTGGCCGATCACCGTCGAGCCGGTGTCGTTGATCAGGAGGACCGAGGCGGAGTTCCCGGTCACCCCGGTGATCCGGCCGACCAGCGCCCCACCGGCGCCGACCACGACGTCCCCCTCGCGAACGCCCGAGTCCGACCCGACGTCGATCGTGACGACGCGACGGAACTGGGAGGTCTCGCGGCCGATGACCGAGCCCGTCACCGTGGAGAACTTCAGCGAGCCCTTGACGTCGAGCAGCTGGGTCAGGATGGCGTTCTGGCGCTCGAGCTCCTTGGTCCTGGCGTTCTCGGCGGAGAGGCGGGCGTTGTCGCGGGCGAGCTGGTCGTTGGTCCGATGGAGCGTCTGGATCTCGGTGACGGTCTGGACCAGATCCGACGCGCCGCGGGCGACCGAGTCGAGTCCCGCCTGGATCGGCCGGAAGGCGAAGCGGACGCCGTTCTGGACCTCGAGCGCCGGTCCGCTCGACGAGACGATCATCAAGCCGAGGCTGAGGCCGACCAGGACCACGAACAGCGCCGCCCGGCGTCGAAGCAGCCGATCTCCCGACAGCGAAGTCACGTCGACAACCGATCAGCGCGGGGCGCGGGCGTACGTATCCGCGACGAGGACCCGCTGCATCGCCGGGTTGGTCAGCTGCTCGAGGACGATCCCGGTCCCACGCGCCACACAGGTCAGCGGATCGTCGGCGATGTGGACCGGCATCTGGGTCGCCTCGGCGATGCGTTGGTCGAGGCCCGCCAGGAGCGCGCCGCCGCCGGCCAGGACGATGCCCTGGTCCATGATGTCGGCCACCAGCTCGGGCGGGGTCTCCTCGATGGTGTCCTTGATCGTATCGACGATCTGCTGGACCGACGGTTCGATCGCTTCGCGGATCTGGTCGGCCCCGACCTCGACGCTGCGCGGCAGCCCGGTCAGCAGGTCGCGGCCCCGGAGGGTGACCCGCTGGGCGTCCCACTCCCCGGGATAGGCGGAGGCGATCGCGATCTTGATGTCCTCTGCGGTCCGCTCGCCGAGGAACAGGTTGTACTCGCGTCGGGCGAACAGGACGATGTCCTGGTCCATCTCGTCGCCGCCGATCCGGATGCTGCGGGCCACCACGATCCCGCCGAGGCTGATGACCGCGACCTCGGTCGTCCCGCCGCCGATGTCGACGATGAGACTGCCCGACGGCTCGCTGACCGGCAGGCCGGCGCCGATCGCGGCCGCCATCGGCTCCTCGATCAGGCGAGCCCAGCGGGCCCCGGCGTTGAGGGCCGCGTCGCGGACCGCTCGTTTCTCGACCTCGGTCACGCCCGACGGGATCCCCAGGAGCATCCGCGGCCGCGGGATGAGCCCGACCCGGTCGTGGACCCGATTGACGAAGTACTTGAGCATCTGTTCGGTCACGTCGAAGTCGCTGATGACGCCGTCGCGGAGCGGCCGGACGGCGATGATGTTGGCGGGCGTGCGGCCGACCATCCGCTTGGCCTCGGCGCCGATCGCCAGGACCTTCTTCGTCTTGGCCTCGATCGCGACGACGCTCGGCTCGCTCATGACGATCCCGCGGTTCCGGACATGGACCAGGGTGTTGGCGGTCCCGAGGTCGATCCCGATGTCACGGGAGAAGTAGCCGAGGATCCGATCGAGCATCTGCGGGGTTGGTCCTTCGTGGTGACACGGCACGACCTCCGCCGGTCGCTGGGGCGGGTCGCGGGCGTGATCCGAGGGGAAGCCCGTGCAGTATACCCGGCGCCGCCGCGGGCCCCGGCAGGGCGGTCCACGCCTAGTCGATGCCAGGGACCTTGATGTCGCTCGGGATGATCGGGCCGAGGATGGTGAGCATGATCGGGACCGTCGTCGCGCGCAGGACGTCGGCCAGCCACGAGTTCGCCAGCCCGTCGTGGAAGTACTTCAGCAGGAAGATCCCGGCCGCTGTCCGGCCGAGCTGGTTCGGTTGCCCGTAGAAGGTGTCGAGGATCGCGATCCCGGCCGACACCAGCAGCGCGCCGACGACCCCGCCGAGGATCGCTCCGAGCACCTGGTCGGCCATCTCCGAGACGCCGGCGAGCTGGACCGTCCCATACAGACGGCCGATGACGATATTGCCGGCGATGAACACGACGACGAAGGCGACCGCGTACCCGAGCATCTCGGCGTAGGCCGGCGGGAGCGTCGTCCAGACCCGATCGATGAGCGCGCCGATCGGTACCCGCAGATAGGCGCCGGCGACGAACGCCACGATCAGCATCAACAGCCCGATCAGCTGGAAGACGAGCCCGCGTCTCCAGCCGGTGAACGCCCCGCCGACGATGAACGTCCCGATGACGATGTCCATGGTCGTGACCACGCGATCCCCTCACTGCCCAGGCCGAGCCGACCGCGCCACGATAGCGCCCTGGATCGGGGCTCCGCTGGCCGTCAGCCGCGCGACCCGGGACGATCGAACGCGACGCCGCGGTCCCGCAGCGAGACATAGGCGTCGTGGCCGATGACCAGGTGATCGAGCACGTCGATGTCGAGCAGCCGCCCCGCAGCGAGCGTCTCCGCGGTCAGGTGGACGTCGTCCGGGCTGGGGGTCGGGTCGCCGCTCGGGTGGTTGTGGACGAGGATGACCCCGCTGGCGCTGAGCCGGACGGCGTCGCGGAACAGCTCGCCCACCCGGACCAGGCTCGAGGACACGTTGCCCTGATAGACCGTCGCGACCCGGAGGACGACGTTCTTCGTGTTGAGCAGGACGACCCGGAGCTCCTCCCGCTCGAGCCTGCCCATCTGGAGGATCAGCCGGTCGGCCACGTCGACCGGCGACCGGATGGTCCAGCGCCCGGCCGGCCAGTCAGCGAGCAGCCGTCGCCCGAGCTCGAAGGCGGCTGCCAGCTGGGCCGCCTTGGCGGCCCCGACGCCGGGGATCGCCTCGAGCTCGAGGTCGCTGGCACGGGCGAGCCCGGTCAGACCGTCGTGCCGGGCGAGGGCCTCCTCGGCCAGGTCCACGGCACTGACGCCTCGTGAGCCGGAGCCCCAGATCAGACCGATGAGCTCGGCTGCCGTGAGCCCGCCGGGTCCCCGCTGGGCCAGCCGTTCACGGGGGCGCTCGGCTTCCGGGATCTCACGGATCGCCCGCATCCTGGCCTCCATCGCCGCTCGCCACCATGGTGTCCCCGGACCCGGCCGACGGGAGCCCGCCGATCTCCCCCGCCGCCCAGGCCCGAGGACGTCGCGCAGCCTACGGGCGGGGCCTCACCGGTCCCTCATCGGGCGATGCACCGGCGCTTTGTGGACGACTCGGCCGTTCGATGTCAGGTCGGGCCGGCGCTCACGGCCAGAGCGGCCAGGATCACGAGCAGGCCGTTGAACGTGGCGTGGAGTCCGATCGAGGCGGCCAGCGACCGGCGGGAGACGAAGATCCAGCCCAGCGCGAAGGCGATCGGGATCCGCGACCCGAACGCCACCAGCGCCGCGCGCCCGGCATGGTCGAAGTCACTGCCGCTGAGGGTCAGGACGTGGACGAAGGCGAAGAACAGACCACCCTCGACGATCGCCCGGCGAGCCCCGAACGAACGCATCCAGGCGGTCGTGGCGAAGCCGCGGTAGAACAGCTCCTCGCTGATCGGAGCCACGACCGCGGCGGCGAGCAGGCCCAGGATCAGCGCCGGCGCATCGGTCGGAGGGGCGATCGGGCCTTCAGGCGTGACCCCCGTGATCGACACGAGGATCGCGGCGACGATCGAGGTCGCCAGGATGACGGGGATGGCGGCCGCGGCGCCGATCAGCAGGTCCCCGGCGACCCGGACCGACGGTGTCGCGACGATCCCGGTCGCGATCTCGCTCCAGCCCAGGACGCCGGTCCCGACGACCGTCATCCCGAGCAGTCCGATCCAGATCGCGCCGATCAGGGTGACCCCGATGAGCGTCCCGACCGGGGTGCGGAGGTCGAGCCCGGCCAACTGGAAGGGCAGCTCGACCAGGAGCGTCAGCGGGACGCTGGCACCGAAGACGAGGAACGGGGATGGGCCGCGGTACGCCAGGTCGGTCCGGTCGCGGCGCTCGATGGCCTGGGCGCCGGCCGCGGCCGTCAGTCCGAGGCCGAGCAGCAGCGCTCCGACGACGGCGAGGACCAGCCCGCCGAGCCCGCCCGAACCGGACACGATCGCCACGCCGAGGAGCGGGCCGCCCATCGCTGTGGCGAGCCAGCCGGCGAGGTACAGGCCGGGCGCACGGCGTCCGTCGAGCGAGAACGTCTGGAGACCCGGTCGCGACGCGGAGGGCGGCGCCGGTGCGGCCGACCCTTCGGACGGGACAGGGTCCGGCGATACGGAGAGGTCGCCGGTCGGGTCGGCGGCCGGGTCGTCACCGGCCGGTCCGCCGACCGGGCCGGTCAACGCTCCGGGACGGGGCCGGGCGACTTGCGGGACGTGCCCCTGATCGGCTTCCGAGTCGACGTGGCCCTGGCTTGTGTCGGCTGACCGGATGCTGCCGGGGTCGGACCGGGAACGACGGCAGGGGCGGCGGCGGGTGCGGCGACTGGGAGCGGTGCGGCTTGCGGACCCCACAGCGCAGGCGATTCCGACCGCTGGACGACGACGGCCGGCCGAGGCGCGTTGAAGGCCGCGGCGACCTCGCGACGCTCGAAGTCCTTGCCGCACCATGCGCACAGGGACCACTCCAGCCCGACGAGCCGGCTGCAGTTCGGGCAGACCCGGTTGAGCCTCGTCCGGCAGGACGGGCAGAGCAGCCACTCATCGTTGATCCGGCGATGGCAGCCCGGGCAGTGCGGGACCGACTCGACCTCGTTGAGGAGCGCCTCCTCGGCGAGGGCGCGCTCGTTGACGTCGCCGATCCGCTCGTGCGGCCGGACGATCCGGTAGATGATCACCGCCAGCACGAAGAAGACGGGGGTGAACAGGATGACGAGGCTGGCCGCGAGATAGGGCGCGACGGGGTTATCGGTGCGGCCCTGGAGGTCGCGGAACGCCCAGTACGCCGAGGCGAGCCAGAGCCCGACGACGTAGACCGCGGACGCCTTCAGCCCGAACTGGACGATCGGATTGCCGAAGAAGCCTCCGATCGCCGTTCCGATCGGCGCGAGGATCTGTTCCATCGGCTGGTGCTAGCCTCCCGCGGGGCGATGTCCGATAGCGTCGTCCCGGCGGGCACGGCCGGTGCGTCGGGCGCAGTGTAGCAGGGGCGAACGCGACCGCTAGACGGTCGGGCCGCTCGGTTCGTTGCGTTCGGGCCGGCTGGCGGCGACTCCGCCGACGAGGAGGAGGACCGCTCCGGCCAGGAGGACGGCGACGCCGGTGCCACCGCCGAAGGGTCGCGCGTAATAGGCGAAGGCCAGTCCGGCAAGCAGCCCGCCGACGGCGATCGGGAGGACTCCGGACCGGATCCAGCCCGGGACGCGGTTCTCGACCAGGTGCATGACCAGGAGGGCGATCGCGACCGCGACGAGCAGGACGTGACCGAGGTTGGCCAGACCCCACTCCGCGGTGTAGCCGACGCCGCGCGACCCGATGACGCCGTCGGTCGCCCACGGCAGGACGAAGCTGACGATCGCCAGGATCGATCCGCCGATGACCAGCCAATCGGACATCCGACGGGACGCCGCGGCAGCTTGGTCGGCGACCGGTCCAGCCGCGACGATCGAGCCTCCGTTGGCGGGATAGCCGCCGTTGGCGCTCGCGGCCGGGACGGTCGCCCGGTACGGATCGGGCCAGGTCGGTGCGATCGCCGGTGCCATGGTTCCGGGCCGTGCCGTCCGCGCGAGGGTCGACGGGGGGCGTCCCGGCACCGCGGCCGCATACGTCGCCGACGGGGCGAGGTAGGCACCGGCGACCGATGCCCCGCTGAGGCCCGTCCCGTTGGCCGACGCCGCGGGCGGGGTCTCGATCGGCGCCGGGCGGGTGCCGTTGCCCGCAGCAGCGGTGGGGTGGGGTGGGCGCTGCGTCTTCGGGGGGCGCGTCCCCGTGGGGACCGCAGCCGTGGCGACCGCCGCCGTTCCGGGGGCCGGGACCGTCGCGGTGGCCGGGCCGGCCGCCGAGCTCGTCGCCGTGGCAGGCCGACCGGCGGCGGGATCGGACCAGCCGTGGAGGATCGGGGGCGCGACATTCGGGACCGGTCCGAAGATCGAGGTCTGGGCGTCGACGTCGGTCGGTGCGGTGCCGGGCTCGGCCGCCGGCTTCGGCCGGGAAAGCCGGCGCGGCGCCCGCTTGGCCGGCTGGGTGGGAGGCATCGCGGCGATGGGCGGGTCGGGCTCGACGACGATCGGGGTCGGGGTCGGCGTCGGCGTCGGCGTCGGCGTCGGCGTCGGCGTCGGGAGAGCGTCGACGTCCGGGTCCACGCGGCGGGCGGACGCGATCGGGCGATCCTCGTCGACGTCCGGGAGCATCGGGTCCACGACCGACGCACTCGCGTAGCGGCGGGACGAACCGACGACGGACGCCAGCAACGTCCCACACGACTGGCAGGACAGCCGGCCGGGCGCGACCGGGCTCCCGCATTCGGGGCAGACGACCGACGTTGCCGTCATCCAGTTCCTCCCGCGGACATGCGCACCGATCCAGCGGCGCGGCGCGGTCTACAGGGTGCCACCCGACCCGGGGACCAGACCACCCACCCGATGGTCCCCCATGACGGCCAGACTCCAGGCGGCACTGCGCCAGGCCGCGACGAGGCCGGTGAGCGCGAGCGCGCCACCCCAGACCGCGACGAACAGGGCCACCGCCAGCGCGGTCACGAGCGGCGACGCATCGCCCAGCAGGGCCGATCGTGCCGCGGACCAGGCGACGACCGCTGCGACCGATGCAGGAGCGATGACCAGGGCGCCGGCGAGGACCGTCGCGCCGAGCACCTCGAGGGCCCGGATGGGATGCCGCGCGGTCCAGCCCAGGGCGCCCGTCACCGCTCCGACGGTGCTCCGGTCCCGGTCCATCGCGCGGCGGATGCCGACCGAACCGAGGAGCTCGCTGATGAGCCAGCCGAGCACGAGCAGCGCGACGACCTCCGGGGCCGACTGGAGGACCCGGATCACGAACGGCGCGTTCGAGTCGGACGGCAGGATGAGCTCCTCATAGCCCACCTGGCCAAGGCGGGTCGCCCCGAGCGCGACGGCCAGCCCGAACGGGACCAGGCTGATCAGCCGGATCGCGCTCAGCGCGGCAAGACCGGGGTCGCGACGTCCATCGGACCGAGGGGCGACCACCGCCCGGACGAGCGCGCGTTCGGCCGCCACCGAGATGACCGTCCCGACGAGGATCCAGACAACCAGGACGACGACCGTGGTGGCGACCAGGCTGACGAACCGGGGCGAAGGGCCGGCCGCCGTGACCGCGTTCGGGCCGATGAACGTGCTCACCCCGACCACGCTCGGGAGGACGACGATCGGAAGGGCGAGGATCACGATCCCGCCGCTGGCGAGGAACCCCGCCAGAGCGATCGCCCACAACCGCGGGTCGCCGGCGACGCGGCTACCGGCACGACCGAGCAGACCCCCGGTCACAAGCCCCGGGTCACGGCGCGGGGCTGATCTTGACCAGTGCGTCGAGCTGACGGAGGGCGTCCTGGACCTTGGCCATCTCGGCGCCGTAGGTGGCGAAGTCCCCGGCTCGCAGGGCCGCCTGGGCCAGCTCGAAATGATCGTTGGCGTAGGCGACCAGCGCGGCGACATCGCCCGACGGCGGTGAGGCGCCCGGTCCCGGCGTCGCCGTCGGGGCCGGACTCGTGCCGGGGGCCGGGGTAGCGGTCGGGTTCGGGCTGGACGACGGACCGGGGCTGGGGTTCGTCGCCGGCTGGTTCGCGAGGAGCAATCCGAGCGCCTCGGTCAGGGTCTTCCCCCAGACGATCTGGCGCGGCGTGGCAAGGATGATCCGCTGGAACTCGGGGAAGGCGCTGTTGGCGGACTGGAGGTAGACCGGCTGGAGGTAGATCAACGCATCCTGGATCGGGACGACGATCAGGTTGCCGCGGATGACCTTGCTGCCGGCCTGATCCCACAGCGTCGTCTGGGCGGCGATCAACGGATCGGCGTCGATCTTGGCCTCGATCTGGGTCGGACCGAGGACCGACGTCGACTGCGGGAAGCGATAGACCCGGACGGTCCCATAGTTCTGCTCGTCCATCCGCGCCGCGATCCACGAGATCATGTTCGGGCGTGTGCTCGGGACCATCGGCTGGAGCAGCAGGAACTCGGGATCGGGCTCGCCGGGCATCCGCATGACGACGTAGTACGCCTCGTTCGGCAGGCTCTGCGTCCCGCCCGGATCCGGCGGCACGGTCCACAGGTCCTCGTTGTTGTAGAAGGCCGCCGGATCGGTGATGTGATAGCGCGCGTACGTCCTCGTCTGAGAGTTGAACATCTCCTCGGGGACGCGCAGGTGAGCCTTCAGGTCGGCCGGCATCTTGTCGAGCGAGGTGAACAGGGATGGGAAGATCTTCTCGTAGGTCCGGACGATCGGGTCGTTCGGGTCCGAGACGTAGAAGGTCATCTGGCCGGTGTACGCGTCCATCACGATCTTGACGCTGTTGCGCACGTAGTTGAACGTGTTCTCAGCGAGGTTGCTCCCGGCCGGCAGCACGCTGGTGTCGAGCCACTGGGCGTTCGGGAACTTGTCGCTGACCGTGTAGGCGTCCTGGATGTAGACCAGCCGCCCGTCCGCGGTGACGACCATGTACGGGTCCTTGTCGTACGTCAGGAACGGCGCGATCCGCGGCAGGCGATCGGCGATCGAGCGATGGAACAGCAGCTGGCTGTCGGCGGTGACCTGGTCGCTGATCAGCAGGTTGAGGTCCCGGAAGCGCAGGGCGAACAGGAGCCGGGACAGCGTCGTGTCGAGCTTGACGCCGCTGGTGCCAGTCCAGCGCGTCGTCTGGCCAGGCTCGACCTGACCGTTCGCGGCACTGACTCCGACCGGGTAGTCGAACTCGCTCTGGCGAGCGCCGGTGATGATCCAGTCGCTCGGTCGCTCGCCGAAGTAGATCCGCGGCTGGGTGACTGTCGGCGCACCGGCCAGCGACGTCGACGGCAGGTCGCGGATGATCAGCGACGGCTGGCCGCCCTCGGTCGCCTCGTTGACCGGGACCATGGCCACCCCGATGCCGTGGGTGTAGGTGATCCGCTGGTTGACCCAGGTCCCGCCCTGGGGGTTCCGTTCGGGTGCGAGCTCACGACCGGACAGCATCACCTGGCGCTTGCTGCCGTTGATCTCGTAGCGGTCCGTGTCGACGTCGGTGAAGATGTAGTACTGGCGGACGGTCTGGAGCTGGTCGAGCGAATCCCGCAGCGGACGGTAGTCCCACAGCCGGGCGTTCTGGAAGGTCGACGCCTCCTTGACGACGTCCGCCTGGGTCAGCGGGGCCTCCCCGCCGTAGTCGCGGCGCTCCCATCTCGCGATGTCGAACGACGTCCGGGTCATATTGATGTTGTTCGAGATGTACGGCGTCTCCTTGTTGAGCTGGTCGGGCTCCACCTCGAGGCGCTGGATGAGGCTGGGGTAGACCGAACCGAGGACGATCGACGCGCTGAACCACAGCAGGACGACGGCCGCCAGCGGCCACATCGCGTGGGTGAACGCCCCGATGACCAGGAACGCGGCGGCGAACGCCGAGACCGCGGTCAGCACGTCGTAGGCCAGGAACCGGGCGTTCTGGTCGGTGAAGCTCACGCCGACGAAGGTGCCGCCCTGGGTGCTGTAGACGAGCTCCAGCTTGTCGAGCTGATAGCCCCAGGCGACCGACAGGAGGTAGAGCCCGCCGAGCACCGCCAGGTGCACCCGCATCGAGGTCGTGAACACGAGGCCGCCACGGATGCCCGCCAGCAGATAGCGCGCGAAGGTCAGGACGAGGGCCGCGATCAACAGGCTGTTGAGCGCGGTTTGGACCGCGTGCAGGAACGGCAGCTCGAACAGGTAGAAGCTCACGTCGCGGCCGAAGATCGGGTCCGTGACGGGCGGCACCCCGGCCGGCGAGAACGGCACCTGGTTGCGCCAGAGCTGGACGGTCTCCCACTGACCGGCGGCCGACGCGGCGGTGGCCAGGGCGATGATCACCGCGACGCCGATGAGCACCCAGCGGATGATCGGCACGAGGTCCGGCATCTCGTCCGCGTCGAACGTGATCGTCCGGACCGGTCCCTGTCCGAAGCCGGCTCCGGCGAACGTGGCGCGCGTGCCGCCTCGGCCGCCTCGGCCGTCCTCGACCCCGAACGCCTCGCCGAGACGGGCAGCGAACTCGCCGATCGCGCCCATCCGCTCCGGGTCGGGCGGCGGCGCCAGGCGCCCGGCCAGCCAGATGTTGAACCCGAAGAAGGCCCCGACGACGATGAGGACCCCGATGAACAGGACGACCTGCGTCCCGAGCCGGGTGTAGAAGACCGAATCGAAGCCGACGCTGCGGTACCAGATCGCATCGGTGACCAGGTCGAGGACCACGCCGGCGAGGGTGACGACCGCGAAGATCGCCAGGAACACCACCGCGATCACGATGCCGCGGGCACGGTCGCGTCGTCGAGGGGCTCCGTCGTCGGGGCCACCGACCCGCACGGGCCGCGGTCGGCGCGGACCGCCCGGTCCGCCCGCGCCCGGGACGACGTGGGGTCGGTCGGACTCGTGGTCCGGTCCGTCTCGATCGTCGGCGTCCCGGTCGTCCCGATCGTCGTCGTCCGCCTCGGGATCGCGAGAGGCTCGATCGTCGTCGGTCGGATCGGGACGGTCGGCGGCAGCCGGTCGGGTGGCTGGATCCTGGCCGGCGGAGAGCGCCTCCTGCCGACGGCGGATCTCCTCCATGAACTCGTCCCAGAGGTTCTTCACGTCGCCCGGAGTCTACCCTGCGGCGCGGCGAAGGGCCCTCGAGCGTCGCTCAGGGTCTGGCGAGGCCCTCGATCGCCCGTCGGAAGCCGGCCAGGACGGTCTCGGCGAGCTCGTTGGGGCGCATCGCCGCGGCTCGCATCGGCTCCCACTGGAACGCCGCTCGGACCGCGACGGGCGAGCGCCAGGGCTGGATCGGGTCGTCCGGCTGGGCCACCTGGGCGAGCCGGATCGACAGGCGTCCGTCGGCCTCGAGGATGAGCCCCGACAGGGCTCCGGTCAGCGCGGGTCCGAGGCGCGCGAGCGGCGGGTCGGGCGGCGGACCGGCGACCGGGGCGACGTCGCGGAAGCTGACGACGCCGTCGTCGTCGGCGACCCACAGGATCGACAGCCACCACCCGTCGTCGAGGGTCGACGGTCGGCTCATCCCCGCCCGGAGGTGGCGGTCGCCGATGGTGACGTCGTGCTCGCGGATGAACGACGGACCGGGCGGGCTGAGGCGGGTCGGCATGCGGCGAGGATAGTCGGGCCGTGCGGACCGCGACGGTGGACTCGCGAGTCGGGAGCCGGGTCAGGCCCCGGGCAGGCTCGGGTCGGAGCTCGCCGCCGGGTCGGCGGCGTCCTCGGAAGCCCCCGACTGGCCGGCCGACGCGGCTGACAGCGCTGCATCCTTCTCGGGGACCGCGGTCTCCATCGCCTCGGCCGCAGCAGCGTCGTCGAGATGCGCCTGGATCGCGGCTGCCGCCGCTGCGGGATCGGCGTCCGGCGCCAGGACCATGTCCGCGGTGATCGATCCGGCCTCGGCGGCCAGGTCCGCGATCAGGGCGGCCCGCTCGAGGCGGAGCATCTCGCGCCGCACCTCGATCGGCGGCAGGTCGAGCGAGCCGGGCGGGGCGATCGGCTCGGTCGCGTCCTCGTAGTCGAGGTCGCCGCTGATCCACGACATGATCCGGCTCTTCTTCTGGGGCGCCCCGCGTCGGAAGGCGAGCTTCTCGAGGTCCACGGCGGTCAGGCCGGGAAGCTGCTTGTCGACGTCGCCGACGAGGTTGGCCTGGCACGACGGGCACGTCTTGGCCGTCGGATCCGGCAGCTCAGCGGAGCACCACGGGCAGCGCGACAGGGACGGAGCGAGCGCAGGCGCGTCTTCGGTCGGTTCGGCCATGGCCGGAATGCTAGCGCGTCCGTCGAGGGGGTTGATCCCCCGAATGTCCTACTCCCACTCGATCGTGGCGGGAGGTTTCGAGCTGATGTCGTACACGACGCGGTTGACGCCCGGGACCTCGTTGACGATCCGGGACGAGATCTTGCCGAGGACGTCATAGGGCAGCTTGGCCCAGTCCGCGGTCATCCCGTCGTCGCTGGTGACCGCTCGGATGGCGACGACGTTCGCGTACGTCCGACCGTCGCCCATGACCCCGACCGAACGGACCGGCGTCAGGATGGCGAACGACTGCCAGACGCTCCGGTACAGCCCGGCGGCCTTGATCTCGTCGATGACGATCCAGTCCGCGTCCCGAAGCGTGTCGAGCCGCTCGGCGGTGACCTCGCCGATGATCCGGATCGCCAGCCCGGGACCGGGGAACGGCTGGCGCTGGACCATGGCCTCGGGCAGGCCGAGCTCGGCCCCGACCGTCCGGACCTCGTCCTTGAACAGGTAGCGCAGCGGCTCGATCAGCTTGAACCGGAGGTCCGCCGGCAGCCCGCCGACGTTGTGATGGGTCTTGATCTTCTGGGCGGCCTTCGTCTCGGACGTGGCGCTCTCGATGACGTCCGGGTAGAGGGTCCCCTGGGTCAGGAAGTCGATCCGGCCGAGCTTGGTCGCCTCCTCCTCGAACACCCGGATGAACTCGTCGCCGATGATCTTCCGCTTCTGCTCCGGATCGATCACGCCGGCGAGACGGGCCAGGAAGCGGTCGCGCGCGTCCACCATCACCAGGCGCATCCCGAGATTGAGCTCGAAGGTCGCCCGGAGCAGCTCGGATTCCTTCTTCCGCATCAGGCCGTGGTCGACGTAGATGCAGGTCAGTCGGTCACCGACGGCCCGGTGGACGAGCGCCGCCGCGACCGCCGAGTCGACCCCGCCGCTGAGCGCGCAGATGACCAGCCCGTCCGAGCCGACCTCGCGAGCGTGAGCGTCCACCCGGGTGCGGATCTCGGCCACCGTCGAGTCGATGAAGTTGGCGGCGGTCCAGGTCGGCTCGATGCCTGCGATGCCGAGGACGAAGTTGCGCAGGACATCGCGGCCGCGTGGGGTGTGGACGACCTCCGGGTGGAACTGGATCCCGTACAGGTTGCGACTCGGGTCGACCAGGCCGGCGAACGGGGTCGAGTCGGTCTGGGCGGTGGAGTGGAACCCCTGGGGCAGTCGGGTGATCGAATCGCCGTGACTCATCCAGACCGGCTGATCGCGGTCGATCCCGGTGAACAGCCGGTCGTCGGCGGTGATCGTGACCGTCGCGGGGCCGTATTCGCGCTTCGCCACCGGGAGCACGTCACCGCCGAGCTCGAGGGCCATCATCTGGGCCCCGTAACAGATCCCCAGGACGGGGATCCGCCCGCTCCAGATGGCGGGGTCGGGCTTGGGGGCGTCGGTGTCATAGACCGACATCGGGCCGCCGGACAGGATGATCGCGCGGGCGTTGCGCCGTTCGAGCTCGGCGAGCGGCGTGTCGTGCGGCAGGAGCTCCGAATAGACGTTCAGTTCGCGGACGCGGCGGGCGATCAACTGGGCGAACTGGCTGCCGAAATCGAGGACGACGACGGTGGCCGGTTCGCCGGCGGAGGCTCCGTGCGGACTGCCCCCACCCGGGCGATCCCCCGGCGATCGGTCGGGTCCGGGAGCCTTGAGCGCGGTCTCGAGGTAGGCCTCGACCTCCGCATCGTCGGGAGCGAGGACACGATGCCCCGCATTGGCGACCTCACCGTGGACGGTCTTGCCGCGGTCCCGGACCGGCGGAGCGTCCTCGGGCGTCTCCACGTCGCTCAATCGCCACCCTCCGCTCAGCCGCCTGGTGGCCTCCAGTCTACCCGGGCGGAGAGGTCGAGGCGGCGCATCGGGAGCCGCGACGCCGGGGAGACGCCGATGGTGGTGCCGCGCGGTGCGCTCACCGTCGGAGGCGTCGCTGGCGTGGGTTGCGTCGCCGTTCGCTGCCGGCGACCGAGGGTCAGCCCGGGGTGTCCGTCCCGCTCGGGGTGGCCGCCGGCTTCGGCTTGGCGTCCGTCCGCGGCTTCCCGGCGAGGATCCAGGCGGCGTCGAACGACCCGTCGGCGTTCTTGGTCCCGACGGCCGACAGCTGCATCCCGACGTCGACGTCGTCCAGGCCGGGCGTCGTGGCGCCGCGAACGAAGAACTTGGTGTCCGCGCCGATCTGGATCGTGGCCTTCGAGCCGTCGCGCTGCTTGACGGTGATCGAGTCCTTCGTCTTGGACAGGACCTCGCCGCCGACCCGGTCGAGCCGGACCTGGATGCGCACGGTCGAGGCGGTGAACGCGTCGCCCGGACCCTCGGTCCCGGAGACGACGACGACCGAGTCGACCTTCAGGTCCGACTTCTTGCCGTCGGTCGGCCCGACCTTGAAGGTCGTCGACCCGGTCAGGGTCACGGTCTTGGTCGTCCCGCCGCGAACCTTGACCGTGACGTCGTTCCCGTCGATGGCGCTGACCGTCCCGGCCACGACGGGCAGGTAGACGCTCAGCCCGGTCACGGTGTAGGTCCCGTCGGCGTTGCGCTGCTGGCGCAGGATCACCCGGTCGCCGACCTTCAGGTCTGCGACCGTCGCAGGCTTGCCGTCCTTGTCGATCTTCGTGTCGGCGCCGACGGTGATCGTCCGGGTCCAGCCGTCATCGGTCTTCAGCCCGATCTTCGATCCGTCGATCGAGTCGATCGCGATCGACCGGCCGACCGTCGCACCGAACCCGCCGCGCGGGCCGCCCAGCCCCAGGCCGCCTGCGCCGCCGAGGAAGTCCCGAAGGCCGAGCAGCGCCCGGGGGAAGCCGGATCGATGGTCGGCCTTGCCTGGGGCGGCGCTGGCCGTGGAGTCCGTGCCCGGCCCGGTCGGAGCGGGTGAGGCCCCCAGCACGACCACGGCGCTGAGCGCGAGCGCGAGGCACGCTCCGAGGACGACCCCGATCCGGACGATGTCCAGGGCGCGACGGGATGGGGTGCGATCGGATCCGGTGTCAGGCGTGCTCGCGGTCATGGTCCCTCCGAGGGGTCGATGGCACGCACTCTAGCGCGGGATGGGGACCGAGCACGAGAGATGGGACGGCGGCGGAGACCGAAAGCGGTGCGTCGGAGCAACCACGGTCAGCGCTTGAGGTTCACCCGCTCGCCGCGGTAGGTGCCGCGGACCGACCGCACGCCGTCGGCGTCGTCGAAGTAGCTCAGCCGGTTGCCGCCACCGAGGTGGACCGCCAGGCGGAAGGTCCCCGCGTCGTCGTCGATCTTGCCCGATCCGGTCATCGGTGCGCCCCGGGTGAAGACGCATCGGTCGAGCTTCAACGCCGTCCCGCCCGAGACCGGCGTGTAGGTCAGCGTGCCGCCGAGGTTGCAACCCATCGTGATCGGATCCTCGTCGACCCGATAGGTGTAGTCGTCCGTATTGGTGATCTGGGACTCCATCGCGGTCATCAGCGCCAGGGCATCGCGATAGTCGGCGGCGCGCGGCTTGGCGTTCGGCACGTACGGGTCGATGACGTCGTTGGGGCAGGTGGTCACCCGCGTCGCCGGCAGCGTGCCCGACACCAGGTAGTCGGTGATCGGCTTGTCCGGGCAGGCGTCGCCCCGCCCGAAGATCACGTGATCGCCGCCGAGCGCCTCGAACAGGTAGGCGTTCGGGAGCCGGCCGTACAGGCGCATCGCGTTGGAGATCGGGGTGGCGACGTCCGCCGTGGCGGTCAGGATGAACGTCGGATAGGGCGGGTCGACGATCGCCTTCGGTCGCGGATCGGTCTTCGGCTGCGCCGGCCAGAAGACGCACGGCATGTCCCCATAG
The DNA here is from genome assembly GCA_963781845.1 of uncultured Chloroflexia bacterium. Taxonomy (GTDB): domain Bacteria; phylum Chloroflexota; class Limnocylindria; order Limnocylindrales; family CSP1-4; genus Chersky-267. The sequence goes on from CAWAHN010000014.1 coordinate 72,465, forward strand.
AACGTCGAACCGAGCCGAAGGTCGTTGATCCCGGCCTTCGCGCCCTCGGCCATCCAGGCCGCTGCCCGGGCGTCGGGTGTGCCGCCGTCGAGGTAGAACGCGTAGTCCTGGCATTCGGTCGCGTAGTACATCGCGTCGCTGTAGGTCGGGTCGGGGATCGCCTGGAGCGTCTCCGGGTCGAGCACGATGCTGTCGTACGCGGCACGGGCCATCGGGACGTAGTCGCCGTGCGAGGCGGCGGCCAGGTCACGCAGGAACTGGGAACGGTCGTCCGGACCGTAGGCGTAGCCCGCGGCGAGGTTGGTCAGGTCGGTCTGGGTCAGGGGGCGGGTCTCGAAGGTGCCCTTCGCGGTCGGGAAGCGGAACTCGATCGGCCCGGTCTTGAGCCTGGCCGCGAGGGCGTCGTAGGTGGCCAGCGGGTCGCCGCCGACGAAGCCTGCGCGGCAGGACGCGTCGGCCTTGCACGCCGTCAGAGCCTCGAACAGGACGTCGTCGAACGCCCGGGCGCCTTCCTTGTAGTAGGCGATCGCGTCCGGGACGAGGTCGACCGGACCGTCGATGAACAGCGCCTTGACGCGGTCCGGATGCGCCGCGGCATAGGTCTGCACGTACTGGGTGCCGTAGCTCTCGCCGTACAGCATCATCTGGTCGACGCCGAGGTAGTCGCGGAACGCCTCGAGGTCCTCGACGTCATTCGCCGTCGCGTAGTACGGGAGATCGGCGACGTCGGCCTTCGACTCGGTCATGCAGTCCGCGACGTACTTCTTGGCGGCTGCGGCCGCGGCGTCTTCCTGGGCCGGATCGCCCGGGTCGGCCGTGCTCGAGTAGTAGACCCCGGTCGCATACGGGCACTGGATCGGGTGGGACTGCCCGACGCCGCGCTGGTCCATGAACACCAGGTCGTAGTGCTCCGCGAGCTTGGGATCGAAGGCGTCGGTGTAGGGATCTGCGGCGGCCAGCCCGCTGTAGCCGGGACCGCCGGTGATCGTCACGAAGGTCCCGAGCTTGGTCCCGGTCGCCCGGTGGATCGCATAGGTGATATCCCAGGTCGGACCGGTCGGATCGGCGTGGTCGCGCGGGACGGCCAGGGTGATGCACTCGAACTTGCTCTTCGGGCACGCTTCCTGCTTGACGAAGGTGTACGGGGTCGTGCCGCCACCGGTCGTGGGTGACGAGGATGGGCCCGGGGCGCCCGATGCGGCCGGGCTGGTCGCTGGCGTCGGGGCGCCGGGCGAACTCGATCCGGCCGGGGCCTCGGCCGAGGGCGAGGCGACGGCCGAGGGCGAGGCGACGGCCGAGGGCGAGCCGCCCGCCGAGGCCGCGGTCGAAGGGGCGGCGACCGGCGACCCGGAAGCAGCCGGCAGCTGGCCCGGGACATGGGTGAACCCCGGCGCCGTCGAGCCGCAGGCCGCCACCAGCGTCGCTGCCAGCAACGCCCAGCAGGCGCGTCTCGGGGTCCCGAGGATCGGTCGACGGATCGGCATACGCGCCAGACTACCGATCGGTGGCGATCCGGCAAGGGGCAAACGCGGACTCCGGGACGGTCAGTCCCGGTTGCGCATCGCCTCAGCGGCCATCTCGAAGTAGGCGTCGAGCTTCGCCGAGATCGGCGGCGCGGGGTCCAGTGCCGCGAGCGAATGTCGCATGTGCCCGAGCCAGGCGTCCCGCTCCGCCGGTCCGATGGCGAACGGGGCATGCCGCATGCGCAGGCGGGGATGGCCGCGCTCCTCGTCGTAGGTCGTCGGTCCACCCCAGTACTGGGCCAGGAACAGGGTCAGGCGGTGGCGGGCAAGGGGCAGGGCCTGGTCCGTCTCGGGATACAGCGGTCGGAGGACGGGGTCGGCGGCGACCCGATCGTAGAACCCCGCGACGAGTGCCTCGAAGAAGGGCAGCCCGCCGACGGACGCGAACAGTGTCTCGTCGTCCGTGGTCAGCGGGCCCTCTGCCAGGACTTGCCCTCGGTCTGGACCGACGGCGCGTAGACCATCTCGACCGACTGCATCTCGCGGATCGTCCGGGCACCGAGCGCGGCCATCGACTGGCGCAACGCCCCGACGAGGTTCTCGGAGCCGTCGGTGACGTGGGCCGGGCCGAACAGGATCCGCTCGAGCGAGCCGACGGTCCCGACCTTGATCCGGGTCCCTCGCGGTAGCGTCGGGGACGGAGCGGCCATGCCCCAGTTCGTGCCCCGACCGGGCGCTTCCGCGGCCCGGGCCAGCGGTGATCCGATCATCAGGGCATCGGCGCCGGCGGCGATCGCCTTCGCGAGCTCGCCGCCCCGCCGCATCCCGCCGTCGGCGACGACGGGGACGTAGCGACCGGTCTCGGCGAGGTAGGCGTCGCGGGCCGCGGCGACGTCGCTGATCGCGGTCACCTGGGGAACGCCGATCCCGAGGACCTCGCGGGTGGTGCACGCGGCGCCGGGGCCGACGCCGACGAAGACCGCCGCGGCGCCCTGCTCCATGAGCGCGAAGGCGGCCTCGGCATTCGTGGTGTTGCCGACCGCGACGGGGATCGGCATGAACCGGGTGAAATCGTCGAGCGACAGCGGGTCGTAGCCGGTCGCGAGATGGCGGGCGCTCGAGACCTGGCTCTGGACGAGGAACAGGTCCGCCCCGTGCTCGGCGCAGAACGGCCCGAACCGACGGGCGGCCCCCGGCGTGGCGGCGACGGCGACCTTCGACCCGGCCGCGTGGATCTCCTCGATCCGCTGCGCGATGAGCTCTTCGCGGATCGGCTCGGCGTAGACCTCCGCGAGGAGGCCCTGCACCTCCGGATCGGGCGCCAGGGCGATCCGCTCGAGGACGGCATCGGGGTCGTCGAACCGGGCCTGGACCCCCTCGAGATTGAGCACCGCGAGACCGCCGAGGCGCCCGAGCGCGCCGGCGAACCGGGCGTCGACCACCGCATCCATGGCCGAGGCGAGGATCGGGATCGCGAGGTCGAGGCCGCAGAACGTCTGAGCGACGTCGACGTCGTTCGGCTCGACCGTGCTGGTCCCGGGCGCCAGGCTGACGTCCTCGAACCCGTAGGTCGGTCGGATCGTGTCGACCTTCGAGTGGAAGACGCGCCGCTGCGCGGCATCGGACAGCGGTGCCGTCGGGGTCGTCGTGGGTGCGTCGGTCCGGTCGAGCAATCTGGCCTCCGATGGTGCGCGGGCCGCCATCCGCGGGCCGGGGCAGGTTGCGCGCCAGTCTACCATCCGGGAGCCCGGCGGCCGGTGTCGGGCGAGCGTCGGCGGTTCAGCCGCGCACGCGCGCGCCGTCATGATCGAGCCGGAACCACGGTTCGCGATCCTGGTCGAGGAGGTCGCGCTCGACGATCGTCAGCGCGTCGCGGTATCCCGGCCAGACGACCATCGCGTGCGCGTCACGCGGGGCAAGCCATCGGTAGGCATCGTGCTCCATCGACAGGACCGGCTCGGCGTCGGGAGCCACCCGGACCGCGAACACCGCCGCACTGACGATCGCGTCCGCCGGTGACCAATGGAACTGGTTGACGAGGTCCAGGTCGTAGTACGCCTCGATGGCCGGACCGGCGAAGCCCGTCTCCTCGCCAAGCTCGCGGAGCGCGCCCGCCGTGACTCGTTCGCCGGCCTCGAGCGACCCGGACACCCCCTGCCACAGGCCGGCCAGGATCCGGCCGGGCGACCGACGCATCAAGAGGATCTCGAGCCCGCCGGGCACAGGCGTTCGGAAGACCCAAACGTCGACGAGATCGGGGCGGTACATCGTCAGACTGCCTCCCCTGCCCGCCGCGGCGCGGCGGCGATCGTCGACGACACGGCCGCGGGGTGCGGAGCCCCCGTTCCCACAGCGGCGAGCCGGTCCACGTCGCGCAGCTAGAGCCGCTCGAGTCGTTCGACCGGCAGGACGAAGACCGTCGCCCCGCCGACTTCGACCTCGAGCGGATAGGGCATGAAGAACTCGCCGGGCTCCATGATCGGCGGCATCGGGTTGACGATCTGCGTCCGGGCCGTGCAGTTGGTCCGGACGATCTCGAGGATCTGCTCGACCTTGTCGTCCTCGACGCCGACGAGGATCGTGGCGTTCGACTGCTTGAGGAAGCCCCCGGACGAGTGAAGCCGCGTCGCTCGGTGCTCGCCCTCCAGGAGGGCATCGACGAGGGCGCCGGCATCCTCGTTGTGGACGATGGCGACGACGAGCTTCATCGGGCGGAGTATAGGGTGCGCCGTCGGCCTCGCACCGGGGCACGGGTGGCGTAGCATGCGGTCCTCACCGCTCCACCCCGGAGGACACCCGCGCGATGGACGTCTCCACGGATCTGCTCACCCAGGGCGCGGCCGCCCTCGCCGCGACCGACGATCTCGATGCCGGCGTCGCCCGCCTGCTCGCGATCCTGGCGGGCGCCCTGGACACGTCGTTCGCGGCGGTCACGCTCCAGGACCCCGACCGGGCCGACCTCCAGGTCGCCGTGACGGTCGGCGGGGACGATGCGACGCGGACGGCGTTCGAGGCTGAGGTCGCGAAGCCGGACGGCTCCGTCGCCCTGACCGCGGCCGACCGGACCCCGCGGATGGGCGAAGGGACCGTCGATGTCCCGCTCGTCGTGACCCGGGGCGGCATCGACCAGCTCGTCGGCGTCCTGTCGCTGGCTCGCCCTGCGGTCGCCGCGCCGACCGACGAGGAACGGACGATCGTGCCGGCGTTCGCCGACCTCATCGCGGTGGCCGTGGATCGAGCCCGTGTCTCGTCGCTCCTGGTCGAACGGTCGGAGTGGTTCGAGCGGGTGGCCCACACCGACCCGCTCACCGGGCTCGCCAACGAGCGGACGTTCGGGCGCATCCTCGAGCTGGAGCTCGCCCGTGCCGGACGCCAGGGGGGCGAGGTCTCGCTGGCGGTCTTCGATGTCGACGATCTCGGTGCGACCAACGAGGCGTCCGGCCACGGGGCCGGCGACGACGTCCTGCGATCGGTCGCCGCCGTGCTCGCGGAGTCGGTCCGGCTTGTCGACACGGTCGCACGCGTCGGCGGCGACGAATTCGTCCTCGTGGCACCCGGCTCGGCCGGGATGACCGTGGCCCAGCGCGTCCTCGACGGGATCGCGGCCCTCCCGGCGGGGACGTCGGGCCGGAACATCACCGTCTCCGCCGGCGTGGCGCGGTTCCCGATCGACGGTGGGACGGCCGAAGACCTGAGGGCGGCCGCGGATGCCGCGCTCGCAGCGGCCCGGGCCGCCGGGCGGGGCGGCCTCGCTGCTCCGCCGCTCGCCGCCGCCGAGGGCTGATCGCGAACCGCGGGTCGTCCCGCCGGTCCGCCGCAGAGGCTAGGTCGGGCCGGACGCGACACCGCTCGACAGGACGGGCGGCGTGGGCGTCGTCCGACCGGACGTCGGCTCGCGCGTGAGGGCGATCGTCACGCCCGGGCCGGTCGGGGCACGCTCGGCGGCCAGCGTCCCGAAGCCCGCGGCGTCCGGCACGAACGAACCGATGGCGACCGGCGTCTTGTCCGCCTCGATGACCCAGGCCTCATAGACCTCGCTGCCGGCCGTCGGCGCCAACCCGCGCATCGCGATCCGGACCGTCCCGTCCGCCCCCACCGCGGCGATCCCCGATGGACCGCCGGGCTTCGCCGGAGCGAGGATCGCGGCCTGACCCCCGGCCGTCCCGGCCAGCGCGAGGACGCGATCGACCGCCGCCCCGTACGCCTGCGCGCCGTCGAGGTCGCGGCGGAGCGACACGTTCCAGGCGGCCAGCCCCACGATGAGGAGGACGGCGGCGATCGACGCCACCCAGACGAGCGGCGAGCGCCGCCGCGTCCGCTCGGCGTCGATCGAGACGATGGCCGGCGGGCCCGACGCAGCCGCCGGATGGGTGGCGGCCTCCGCAGCGACGGCCGCCAGCATGCGACCGCGAAGCGCGGCCGGCGGCGGCATCGGCTCGAGCGAGTCGGCGAGGTACGGGACCGCGCCGCCGAGCTCCGCGAACTCCGCGTGGGCTTCCGGGCAGCCGGCCAGGTGTTGGCGCACGGCCGTCATCTCGGCCGGGTCGAGCGCCCCGAGCACGAACCCCGCGGCCAGCTCGCGGACCTCGTCACAGGACAGAGGCATCGAGGCCGGTCGGTCGGTCATCGCCCGCCCGTCCCTTCATCGGCGGTCGGACCGTCCCCGACCAGGACGCCGCGCAACGACAGCAGCCCCAGTCGCATCCGGCTCTTGACCGTTCCCAACGGCGTCCCGGTCCGGTCGGCGATCTCCTGCTGGGTGAGCCCACCGAAGTACCCGAGCTCGAGGGCTTCTCGCTGGACGTCGCTGAGGGTCGACAGCGCAGCGACGACCGTGTCCCGATCGAGTCGGCCGGCGACTTCGGGCCAGAGGTCGGGCAAGGTGAGGGGCTCAGGCGTCGGTCCACCGTCCGGTTCCGGGAGCTCGGCCGTCGGGCGCCGTCGCCGGATCGCGTCGATCGCGCGGTGGTGGACGATCGACAGGAGCCAGGTCTTGACGCTTCCGCGTCCCTGTTCGTAGCGTGCCGCGTTGCGCCAGGCCCCGATGAACGCGTCCTGGACGACATCCTCCGCCAGAGCGGCATCGCCCGTGATCCGGGAAGCTAGAGCGAAGGCCATGGCCCCATAGCGGTCGTACAGGATCTCGATCTCTCCATGGTCGCCCGCCGCGACATGCTCGAGGACAAGGCGATCCGCGTCGTCATCGGCGCTCGCCACACGGCCGGGGACGGGACCCGACCGTGCATTCACGGGTGGATGCGCAGGATGGGCCGGCTTGGTTCAGTGGCGGTGCCGATGCGCGCCAGGATGGCGCCGAGCGCGGTCTCGACGACCGCATCCACCGGCGCCGTCGCATCGATCAACCGGAACCGCTCCGGTTGGTGGGCCGCGAGGGCGAGGTATCCGTCGCGGACCCGGCGATGGAAGGCGAGGTCGAAGGTCGCCTCGAACCGGGTCTGCTCGTCGACCTGCTTGCGGGCCAGGCCGGTCTCGACGGGCAGGTCGAGGAGCAAAGTCAGATCCGGGCGGAGACCGCCCGTGGCGAAGTCCTGGAGCTCGCGCAGGGCGGCTTGCGGAAGGCCGCCGCCGTAGCCTTGATAGGCCAGGCTCGAGTCCGCGTGCCGGACACCGATGACCAGCGCGCCGCGATCGAGCGCCGGACGGATCACCTCGGCCACCAGCTGGGCCCGACTGGCGCCGAAGAGCAGGGCGTCGGTGCGGGGATCGTGCGGGAGGTCGCCCGGTGCATGGTCGAGGACGATGTGGCGGACCGCCTCGCCCACCGCCGTTCCGCCCGGCTCACGAGTCTGCACGACGTCGAACCCTCGGGCCAGGAGCTCATCGGCCAGGATCCCGGCGACGAGCGTCTTGCCGGCCCCGTCCGGCCCCTCGATGGTGATGAACCAGCCGCGGCCGGGGGCCGTCGTTCCATCCTTCACGGCCGCGAGTGTACCCCGCGGAGTCATCCGGCCCGGGTCGGTCCGCGTAGGAGCGATAGGATGCCGCCGATGACCCAAGCCCAAGCGACCGTGCCCGCTCGACGCCGACGTCGCGGCCGGTTCGGCGCGGTCGGGGCGGGGATCGCGCTCGCTCTCCTCCTTCCGGCGCTCGCGCTGGCCCATCCGCTCGGCAACTTCACGATCAACCACTACGCCGGGATCCGCGTCGAGCCGACCCGGGTGATCCTCGACGTCGTCATCGATCAGGCGGAGATCCCGACCTTCCAGGAGAAGCTCCGGATCGACACCGACGGGGACGGCTCGGTCTCCGACGACGAGATCGAGGCCGAGCGGTCGACGGCCTGTCCGATCCTCGCCGAGTCCCTGACCCTGACGGTCGACGGGGCGGTGCAGCCGTTGACGCCCGTGGCCGCCGGACTCAGCTTCCCGCCTGGAGCGGCCGGACTCGAGACCATGCGGCTCGCCTGCACCTACACGGCGACCCTGCCGCACGGCCTGGCGGCTGCGACGCAGGTGACCTTCCGGGATACCTCCCACGGCGAACGGCTCGGCTGGCGCGAGATCGTCGCCACCGGGAGCGGCGTGACGGTCGACGCGGGCGACCTCCCGACGAGCTCGCGGTCGGCGCGGCTGACCGCATATCCGAAGGATCTCCTCACCCAGCCGCTCGACGTGCGCTCGGCCTCGTTCACGGCGTCGCCCGGTGGCCCGACCCTCGCACCGCTCGTCGTTCCCGATGCGACACCGCTTCCCGGCGCGCCGGCGCTCTACCCGATCGCCACCGTCGCCTCGGGCACGGGTGGGTCGGTGGCGGGCGGCGGGCCGATGCCGACCGGAGCCGGTGCCCCCGGGGCCGCGCTCCCGGCATCGACCCCGGGCGCCGGCGCCGGGATCCAGGCCCCGACCGTCGAGGGTGCGGGCGCGGTCCCCGGCGGCGTCGGCGCGGAGGTCTCGGGGCTGCTCCAGACCCGCGACCTGACCCCGTTCGTCCTGCTCGGCTCCCTGCTGGCTGCGATGGCCCTCGGTGCCGGCCACGCACTCACGCCCGGTCACGGCAAGACCCTGATGGGCGCCTACCTCGTCGGGACCCGGGGGACCGCCGTCCACGCGGTGGCGCTCGGGCTGAGCGTGACGGTGTCCCACACGCTCGGCATCCTCGTCCTCGCGGCGGTCGTCATCGCGCTGCGAGACGTCTTCTCGCCGGAGGCGTTCAATCGGCTCGCCCCGATCGCGTCCGGGCTCCTGGTCATCGGGATCGGCGGCTGGCTGCTGATCAGCCAGGTCCGGGCGCACCGGGAGCGGGTCGTGACCCGTTCCGGGATCGACGATCCCGGGCACGACCACGACCACGACCACGGTCACGATCACGACCATGCCGCCTCCGTCGCGCCGACGACGGTCGACGGGATGCACAGCCACGGTGGGGTCGCGCACAGCCATCTGCCGCCCGTCGGGTCGAGCGTCAGCTGGCGGAGCCTGTTCGTGCTGGGGTTGGCGGGCGGGATCATCCCGTCGACCAATGCCCTGATCATCCTCCTCGCGACCATCGCGACCGGCCGGGCCGTCTACGGCCTGGTCCTCGTGGTCGCGTTCGGCCTCGGCATGGCGGTCGTGCTCGGCGGCGTCGGTCTCGGGCTCGTCTTCGCCCGCGGCCGGATGGACACGCTGCCCGCCTCGTCGAGCCTCGGTCGGGTGGCCGTCTACGCACCGATCATGGCCGGGGTGCTGGTCCTGTCGCTGGGGATCTACCTGACGACCCAGGCGGTGGGCGTCGCGCCGAGCCTCTGACCGGGCGGACGTCGGGCGGTCGCGTGCGCTACGCTCACGCCCCATGCGCGACCTGACCGATCGAGCGCTGTCGACGGCCTCAATCCGAGGCGCGAGCTATGCCGACGTCCGGGTCGTCCGGCGGCTCGAGGAATCGATCGCGATCAAGACGGGTCGGGTGGAGGGCGTGGCCAGCGGCGAGACCGAGGGCTTCGGGATCCGCGTCCTGGTCGACGGTGCGTGGGGGTTCGCCAGCTCGTATCGGCTCGAGACCGCCGAAGTGGACCGGGTCGCGGCTGAGGCGGTCCGGATCGCCCGCGCCAGCGCGACGGCCCTGCGCCGTCGGGTCCAGCTCGACGACCGGCCGCCGGCCAGCGGATCCTACGAGACACCCCTCGTCGAGGACCCGTTCGCGGTCCCGCTCGAGACGAAGATCGCGGACCTGCTCGCCGCCGACCGCGCCGCCGCCTCGGTCCGGGGGATCGGCTACACCGAGTCCGCCTACGGCGCCCAGCGCGAGTGGAAGACGTTCGCCTCGTCGGACGGGAGCTATACCGAGCAGACGATCACCCATGTTGGTGCCGCCGTCGAGGCCAACGCGATCGCCGGCGACGAGCACCAGCGCCGGAGCTATCCGGATGCGGGCGGTGGCTGGAGCGCCGGCGGCTACGAGGTCATCCGCGGCCTCGACCTGGCCGGCGCGGCCGAGGGCCTGGCCGAGGAGGCGGTCGAGCTGTTGACGGCACCCCAGTGCCCGAGCGGCCGATCCACCGTCGTCCTCGATCCGTCGCAGCTCTACCTCCAGGTCCACGAGAGCTGCGGCCACCCGACGGAGCTCGACCGCGTCTTCGGGACGGAGGCGTCGTACGCCGGGACCAGCTTCCTGACCACGGACAAGCTCGACTCCGGGTTCCGCTACGGCTCCGACCTGATCGATATCGTCGCCGACGCGACCGCTCCCCACGGGATGGGCACCTTCGGCTGGGACGACGAGGGCGTGGCAGCCCAGGCGGTGCCGCTGGTCAAGGAGGGGATCTTCGTCGGCTACCTGTCAAGCCGCGAGACCGCGCCGCGGATCGGCCGGCAGTCCGGGGGTGCGATGCGCGCCGACGGCTGGAACCGGATCCCGCTCATCCGGATGACCAACGTCAACCTCCTGCCCAAACCGGGGATGAGCCTCGACGAGATCGTCGCGGACACCGATGACGGGCTGTACCTGAGCTCGAACCGGAGCTGGTCGATCGACGACCGACGGCTGAACTTCCAGTTCGCCACGGAGGTCGCCCGCGAGATCAAGGGCGGCAAGCTCGGACGGCTGTACAAGAACCCGACCTATACCGGGATCACCTACGAGTTCTGGCGTTCGTGCGACGCCGTGGGCGACGAGCGGAGCTACAAGATGCTCGGCACGCCGAACTGCGGCAAGGGCGAGCCCGGCCAGGGCGGTCACGTCGGACACGCGGTCAGCGGCGCCCGCTTCCGGAACGTCCAGATCGGCGTCGGCAAGTGGTAGGTCGTCGGTGACCGACCGGCGCGACGCGACGTCCTGGCTCGAGGTCGCCCAGGAGGCCATCCGGCTGGCCGTGGCCGACGGTGCCGGGCAGGCCGAGGCGCTGATCACCGCCGACGACGCGGCCCTGACCCGGTTCGCGAACAGCGAGATCCACCAGAACGTCTCCGAGACCAACGTCCAGCTCAACCTGCGCTATGTCGTCGGCCGCCGGGTCGGAGTGGCCTCGACCGGCAGGCTCGATGCGAACGGGCTTCGGGCCGTGGCCGAGACCGCCGGCAGGATCGCCCGGAACGTCGAGGAGAACGACGAGTTCCAGTCGCTTCCTGAGCCGGGCGAGCCGATCCGGGACCTGCCGGCCGCGTTCGCGTCGGGGACCGCGGAGGCGACGCCCGAGCTGCGCGCCGAGGGGGCCCGGGCGGTGATCGCCGCGGCCGACGAGGTCGGCGTCACGGCGTACGGCTCCTTCGCCACGACGACCGAGGCGATCGCCATCGCCAACTCGCTCGGGATCCGGGCGGCGGGCGAACGGACGACGTCCCAGCTGATCACCGTGTCGATGGGGCCGGACGGCGGGACCGGCTACGCCGAGGCAGCGGCGGTCGACGCGACGACGATCGACGCGGCGGGCCTCGGTCGCGAGGCTGCCGGCAAAGCCCGAGCGACGGCGAACGCGGTCGCGATCGAGCCGGGCGAGTACCCGGTCGTCCTCGAGGAGTACGCCGTCGTCGACCTGCTCGACATGCTCGGCTACCTCGGCTTCAGCGCGCTGGCCGTCCAGGAAGGTCGCTCGTTCGCCGAGCCGGGCCGCCGCGTCGGGAGCGACCTCGTCGACGTCTGGGACGATGGCGCGGACCCGAGCGGGCTACCGATGGCGTTCGACTACGAGGGCGTCGCCAAGCGGCGGGTCACGCTCATCGAGCACGGCGTCTGCCGCGACGTCGTCTATGACTCGCAGACGGCGGCCCGCGCCGGCGTCCGGTCGACGGGCCACGGCCTTCCCGCGCCGAACCCCTACGGGCCGTTCCCGCTGAACATGCTCCTCGGGGCCGGCACGACGTCGCGCGACGAGCTGATCGGCGGTCTCGACCGAGGCCTCCTCGTGACGCGCTTCCACTACACCAATCCGGTCCACCCGAAGCTGGCGATCGTGACCGGCATGACCCGCGACGGCACCTTCCTGGTCGAGGGCGGCAGGATCGTCGGCCCGGTCAAGAACCTGCGCTATACCCAGAGCTACCTCGAGGCCCTCGCCGGGGTCGAGGCCGTCGGCAGCGAACGACGCTGCCTTCGCGGCTTCCTCGGCGGCGTGGTGACGCCCGCCGTCCGGATCGCCTCGTGGACGTTCACCGGGGGAACCGAGCACTAGCCGCCGGATGCCCGATCAACCGTCGATCCGGCGCCGACTGGCCTGGCCGTTCGACGTCCCGACGCTGCGCCGGATCAAGCGGCTGTGGGTCCGCCACTCGATCGCCGAGGACGCCCGCGACATCGACGCGCTGATCGCCACGCTCGCACCCGACTGCGTCTATGAGCTCCTCCCCACGGGGCAGCGATGGGAAGGCCATGCGGGCGCCCGGATGTTCTACACGGAGCTCTTCGCGGCCTTCCCCGACAACGCCTTCGCGCTGACCGATATCGTCATCGGGCCACAGGGCGTGTTCGAGGTCGCCACGCTGACGGGCACCAATCTCGGACCGTGGGCGGGCAGCCCGCCGAGCGGTCTGCCGCTGCGTCTCCGGATCCTCATCCACTTCCCGTGGGACCCCGCCGCGGGGCTGTTCGGCGGCGAGCGGATCTACTTCGACCGGGGGGAGCTGGCGACGACCGAGTGACGATCCGGTCTCGCCGTCGCGCGGGCCAAAACCTCTAGCGGAATCCGGCGATTCGCGTCATCGTATAGGGGTGATCCAGGACGTCGGTTCGTACCTCGGCAACATCGACATCGGGCTCGCCCTCGTCGTGACGCTCATCGGTGCCGGGCTCGCGATCCTCGGCCTGTGGTTCCTCGAATCGGTCGCCGACGACGTGCTGGGCGTGCTCCCCAGGATCGGCGCTCGACTCGGGCGGATGGTCGACCCGCGCGAACCGCCCGGGCCGTCGTGGGTCTGTCTCGACTGTCGCTCGCTCAACGAGTCGACGACCATCTGGTGCTACCGGGGCTGCGGCTCGCGACTGCGCCACCGCGACGGCTTCACCGATCCGACCCTGCTCGATCCGACCGCCGACGGGGATTGACGCGCGACCCACCCTCGGGTGCGGGATCCATCACCACTCGACGAGCTTCCAGATCTCCGGCTCGAGCTCGCCCGGGCGGCCGCCGACCTCGGCGAACAATGCGACCGCGCGCTTGAGATGCGCCATCGCCTCGTCGCCCCGGCCGGTGGCCTGGAGCAGGTCGGCCAGGTTGTTCTCGAGGGCGGCCTGACGATGGCGGTCGCCCTGGAGCTCACATCGGGCGAGTGCTTCGCGGGTCAAGGCCAGGGCACGCTCGCGGTCGCCCTCGTCGGCCGAGATGAGCGCGAGCGTGTTGAGGGCCGCCACCCGGAGGCCCGGGTCGACGGGGCCCTCGGGTCCCGGCGCGGCCTCGACCCGGTCGATCGCCGCGATGGCACGCTCGAGGTGGAGCCGGGCTCCGCCGAGATCGCCACGGGACCGGGCCACGATCCCGAGCCGGTCCTCCGCCTGCGCCTCACCGGCCCCGTCGTCCGCAGCCAGTGCGATCGATCGCGCCTCCTCCGCGAAGCTCTCGGCCCCGTCGAGGTCGCCGCGCCGCTGGGCGACCGCGCTCCGGTCGGCCAGGATGCGTGAGCGGACGACGGGATCCCCGTCCGGCCCGACGGCGCCCAGGGCCGCCAGGAGATGGCTCTCGGCGCGCGGCCAGTCGCCGCGACGGGCCAGGACGAGGCCGAGACGCTGGTCGATCGCGGCCTCGCGCTCCGGCCCGGCGAGCGCCACGGCGGTCTCCAGGTGGGCGAGCGCGCCGTCGTAGTCGCCGAGCAGGGTCAGCACGTCGCCGAGGGCTTCGTGGATCTCGGCGACCGCGGGGTGGCCGAGCGCCAGCGCCGCCTCGAGATGCTGGCGCGCCTCGGCGTTCGCGAAGATCGACCGGGCCTGGTCGCCGGCCCGCCGGTGGGCGTCGGCTGCCAGACCAGTGCGTCCGGCCAGGGTCTCGTGGTTCGCGATGAGCGCCCAGCGGTCGACCCCGGTTCCGGCGCCGGTCCCCCGCTGGGTGAGCGCCTCCGCGACCCGAGCATGGAGCAGCCGGCGGCGGGCGAGGCTCAGCCGGTCGTAGGCGACGTCGCGCAGCCGACCGTGGGTGAAGTCGTATCGGACATCGGAGGCCTGATCGGCGTCGACCTCCCGGATCAGCCCGCGCGCCATGAGCTCATCGAGGCCATCCACCGTCTCCTCGTCCGTCCGCCCGCTGGCCGACCTGACCGTCTCCAGGTCGAACGACCGACCGATCGCCGCCGCCGCGGCAAGGACCTGCCCGGCGACCTGTCCGGTGGCCTCGATCCGGGCCGTGAGGAGGGCGAGGACGCCGCTTGGGATCCGCTCATCCGACGGGACCGGGGCCGCAAGGGCCGCGACCACGTAGAGCGGCAACCCCTCGGAGCGCTCGAACAGGCGGTCGACCAGGTCCGGGTCGACCCCGGGGCCGAGCGTCGTCCCCGCCAGCGCAGCGACGTCGGCCCGGCGGAACCGGTCGAGCTGGACGCCGACGAGCCGGCCGTCCAGCTCGGGGATGTCGACGATCCGGTGGCGCTCGACCGAACGCATCTCCTCGGTCCGCCAGGTGGCGAGGATCCCCACGGGGCGGCCGCCGAGCCGACGGCCGAGGTAGGCGACGAGCTCGATCGTCGATGCGTCCGCCCAGCCCAGGTCGTCGATCCAGATCAAGCCCGGCTGCGGCCCGTCAGTGAGGGCGACCAGCACCTCGATCAACGCCTCGAACAGGCGCACCTGGCCGTTCGGGTCGAGCAGCGTCGCGACCGACGGGTCCACGACGACATCGGGCAACGGGAGGAGTCGAGCGACCTCGGCCAGCGACTCCGGGCGGACCCTCGCCAGCCGATCCGCTCCGGCGGCCATCGCCAGCCCGGCCCTGATCAGTTCGGCGATCGGGGCCAGGGCGATGGTCTGTTCGCCCGGGTAGGCCCGACCCTCGAGGACGACCGCGCCCCGCGGGCGGACGGCCGACGCCAGCGCATCGCCGAGGCGTGTCTTGCCGATCCCCGGCTCGCCTTCGATGACGAGGAGGCGACCGTCGGGGCCGATCCCGTCGTATCCCGTCTGGAGTGCGGCCAGCGCGTCGTCGCGGCCGATCAACGGAGTCGATGACGCCCGATCGGGCGCACGGGGTCGCGGGCGATCCCCGGTGCCGGGCGGCGTCCGGCTCGACGTCGGGCGGTCGACGAGGCTCGGCGCCGCGACCGCGAACCCGCCGGAGCGGATCGCCTCGGCCACGGCCGTCGTCTCGGCGAGCGGCCCGACACCGAGCTCCCGGTCCAGGATCCGGACGCAGTCACGGTATTGCTGCAGCGCCGCGGCCGGCTCGCCGGCACGGGCGAGCTCGGTCATCAGGAGGCGGTGGGCGGGTTCGTGGAGGGGGTCGAGCTCGAGCCAGCGCCGAGTGGCGACGATCGCCGCCGAGGGGGCGCCGGCGCCGGACCGACCGCGAGCGAGCCGCTCGAGCGCACCCATCAGCTCGCGCCGATACGACTCGGACTCGCCGAGCTGCCACTCGTCGAAGGTCTCGCTGTCGCGCAACGTGAACCCCGCCATGAACTCGCCCCGATCGAGTGCCGCCGCACCATCGAGCAGGGCCAGGCAGCGAGGGCAGGGAGCGTCCGCCGGGTCCCCATGGGTACGGACCTCGGCAAGGGCCTGCCGGAACGACGAGAGGTCGACGTCGAGCGCCTTCGGGTCGAGTGCGACCGCGGTCCGATCGATCTCGAGCCCCACGCCGCCCAGCCCGCCGTTGAGGACCGACAGCGTCCGACGCAGCGCCCCGCGGGCCTCATCGACGCCGGACTCGGGCCAGAGCAGCGCCGCGAGCGACTCGCGGCTGGCCGGGCGCCCGGTCACGGCGAGGTACGCCAGCAGCGCGACCGCCTTCCGCGTGTCCACCGCCAGCGGGACGTCGTCGACATCGATCCGCACCGGCCCCAGGAGGCGGATCCGAAGCGTGGGAGGCATGGCGATACGGTACTGCGGCCATCACCCATCTCGTAACGTTGTCCGGACGCAGCGCAGCCAGACTGCGGCGATACCCGCCCGAGGAGGCCCGCGCCCGACGTGCCGATGACGCAGCGACGAACCACGACGATCGCGACCGCGATCTGGCTCGCCACGATGGGTCTGTGCCTCGCGGCGGTGACGATGGTCGTGTCGACGCTGTGGGTCGTCGTCCCTCCGTCGTGGGGGTTCCGCGGTGCCTCCATCCTCGTCGGGGCGACGTTCGGGTCGGTCGGCGCGGTCGTCGCCCGCCGCCGTCCCGACAACTCGATCGGGTGGCTGTTCTGCGCGATCGGGATCCTGTTCGCGATCCAGGCGTTCGTCGTCGAATACACGATCACGGGCATCCTGGCGACACCCGGCCGGCTGCCGTATGCGAGCCAGATCGGGTGGATCCTGACCTGGATCTGGGTCATCCCGTCCGGCCTTGCGCTGATCTACCTTCCGCTCCTGTTCCCGACGGGACGGCTCCTGTCCCGCCGCTGGCGCCCGGTCGCCTGGCTGGGTGCATTGAGCCTGGCGGCATCGGCGGCCATCGTGTCGATCGCTCCCGGGCCGATCGACCAGGCGACCTATCTCGACAACCCGCTCGGATCGACGACGATGACGACCAGCGACTTCATCCCCGTGATCGCGCCGGCGTTCATCGGCTTCGGGCTGGCGATCCTCCTCGCGCTCGCATCGATGATCCGGCGGTTCATGACGTCGACCGGCGAGGCACGCCTCCAGATCAAGTGGTTCGCGTTCGCCGTCGCCGTGGCCGGTGCGCTCGACGTCCTGTACTACGCGGCGTTCCTCGCGACGACCCCACCGGCGATCGTGAAGGTCCTCGAGGTCCTGGTCGTCCTCGGGCTGTTGAGCCTGCCCGTCACGGCCGGCCTCGCGATCCTGCGCTACCGGCTGTACGACATCGACCGGATCATCAGCCGGACGATCGCCTACGCCGTGGTGTCCGGCGTCCTGATCGCCACGTTCGTCGGGGCGATCCTGGCCTTCCAGGCGATCCTGTCGCCCGTGACCCGGAGCAACACGCTCGCGGTCGCCGCCTCGACCCTCGTCGTCGCGGCGCTCTTCCAGCCGCTCCGCCGCCGGGTCCAGGTCCTGGTCGATCGGCGCTTCCATCGCGCCCGCTACGACGCCGAGCGGACCACCTCGGCCTTCTCGGAGCGGCTGCGCGACCAGGTCGACCTGGCGGCCGTCCGGTCCGACCTCATGACGTCGGTCGCGACCAGCCTCCGGCCGAGCAGCTCGGCGCTCTGGTTGCGAGACAGCGGCGAGCCGAGCGAATGAGCGCAGCGGCCTCCGCCGGGACCGAGCGGGGAGCGGATGACGGGGTGGCGCGCCATCCTGATCTGGCTCGTGGTCGCGGTCGACCTCACGGTGGCGCTCGGACGCTACGTCGGGGCGCCGCTCACGCCGGACATGCCACCGAGCGCGTTCCTCCTGTTCCTCGTGATGATGTCGTCGTTCGGGCTGGTCGGGGCGCTGATCGTCACCCGCCGCCGGCACAATCCGGTCGGCTGGATCCTGTGGGTGGCCGCGACGCTCCTGGCCGTGTCGATGACCAGCGACTTCGCCGCGTACCACGCCCTGAACGACCCGGTGGCTCCGGCGTGGGCGGTGCCGGTCGCGTGGCTCGGGTCCTACCTGTTCGTTCCGACGATCGGGATGGTCCTGGTGTTCGTGCCGCTGCTGTTCCCGGACGGCCACCTCCTGTCGCCTCGCTGGCGGTGGGTCGTCGCCTTCTCGGCCGTCGCCATCGTGGTGTCGGCACTGCCGAGCATGTTCTCGCCGGGCCCGTTGTCGAACGCTCACGGAGTCGACAACCCGGTCGGGATCCCCGGGTTCGAGCAGCTCGTCCCGATCCTCAACGCGGCCAACGTGCTGATGGTCGCGGTGGCGTTCCCGCTGGCGATCGCGGCCGCGGTTCTCCGGTATCGGCGGGGTTCCTCGGTCGAGCGTCAGCAGGTCAAGTGGTTCGCCGCGGCCGTGGGTCTGACCGGCGTGTGCTTCGGGCTTGCCGTGCTGGTCCCCGACGGACCGGTCGCCGAGCTCGGCTGGATCGTCGGTCTGGTCGGGATGACCACCGTGCCGATCGCCATCGGCATCGCGATCCTGCGCTACCGCCTGTACGACATCGACCGGATCATCAGCCGGACGATCAGCTACCTCGTCGTGACCGGGATCCTCGCCGTCGTCTTCGTCGGCGCGGTCCTGCTGTTCGGTGCGATCCTCGCCCCCCAGTTCGGGGAGAACCCGATCGCCGTGGCCGTCTCCACCCTGATCGTCGCGGCGCTCTTCCAGCCACTCCGCCGACGGGTCCAGTCGGTCGTGGATCGCCGGTTCAACCGGGCACGTTACGACGCGGAGCGGACGTCGGAGGCGTTCGCGTCTCGGCTGCGCGACGAGGTCGACCTGGCGGCCCTCGACGCCGACCTGGCCGCGGTCGTGCGCCGGACGCTGGCGCCGGCGAGCCTCGGCCTGTGGCTCCATGCGAAGGGGGGAGGCGAATGACCGCGGAACGACCGAAGCCGCCAGAGCGGTGGTCGAGGCGACCATCCGCGTGGATCGCGATCGGGCTCCTCGTCGCGTCGCTGGCGATGATCGCGTTCACCCTCGCCTCGCTGATCCTGCCCGGCAGCTCGGACCTGCCGAATCGACCCGACATCGTCTCGTTCGTCGCCGTGGGCTCCGCCTTCTTCGCCCTGCCGACGGTCGGCGCCATCCTGGCGATCCTCCGCCCGAGGAATCCGATCGGCTGGATGTTCCTGGTCAGCGGCGCGGGGATCATCGTGGGGATCTTCACGACCGAATATGTCGGGCGCGCGGTCTACACCGGGTTGAGCCTGCCGGGCGTCGTCCTCGCCGACTGGCTGAGCTCCTGGTCCTGGGTGCTGGCGATCGGCCTGATGGTGATCTGGGTCCCGCTGCTCTTCCCCGACGGACACCTGCCCGGACCCCGCTGGCGACCCGTCGCCTGGGTGGGAGCGGCCACGATCGTCGCCGACTGCGTCGCCTCGGCCGTGGCGACGGGCCACGCCTACAACGGCATGCTGCCCAATCCGGTCGGCCTGGCCGGGCCGATCGGCGATGCCCTGGCCGCCTTCAACGGCAGCGCGAGCCTGGCCCTCATCGCCATCCTCGGGATCCTCTCGCTCGCCTCGGTCGTCGTGCGCTTCCGCCGGTCCCGGGCTGTCGAGCGCCAGCAGCTGAAGTGGTTCCTGTGCGCCGTCCTGTTCCTGGTCGCGGCCATCGTGGTCGCGTTCAGCACGCAGATCGAGGCCGCCTGGTACGCGTTGATCCTGGGCGTGGCCCTCCTCCCGGTCGCGACCGGGGTCGCGGTCCTCCGCTACCGCCTGTACGACATCGATCGGATCATCAGCCGAAGCCTGTCGTATGCGGCCGTCACGGCGGTGCTGGCCCTCGTGTTCGTGGCCGGGATCCTGCTCTTCCAGACGATCCTGTCGCCGATGCTCCGTGGGAATGCGGTCGCGGTCGCAGCGTCGACGCTCGTCGTCGCAGCCCTCTTCCAGCCGCTCCGTCGACGGGTCCAGTCGCGGGTCGATCGGCGCTTCAACCGCGCCCGCTATGACGCGGAACGAACGGTCGCGGCGTTCTCCGTGCGACTCCGCGACGACGTCGATCTCGAGAGCCTGCGACGGGATGTCCAGGGCGTGGTCGAGCAGACGGTCGCGCCCGTGTCGATCTCGTTGTGGATGCGGCCCGGCGACCCCGGAGCGTGACGAAGATCGTCGGTCGACTCGGTTCGTAACGGATTCTGGACGGTGGAGGCGTAGAACGCGGTCATGACATTCATCGAATCGATCCGCCGGACGGTCGGCCGGGGTGCGAAGGCCGTCGAACCCGACGCCGAGCCGACGGTCGCCGCCGGTCCCGGCCGCCAGCCAGACCGCGCACCGGCCCGGCGGTCGAGATCGCGCCGACCGACCCGCTGTTCGCCTACCTCCAGGCGGCACCCGGCGTCGTCGACGCCGAGCGCCTCGAGCTCGATTCCGCCGCGCTCGCCGAGCTGCGGGCCGGCGGGGTCAAGGTCATCGTCCCGCTGGTCACCCAGGGCGAGCTGATCGGGGCGCTGTACCTCGGGCCCCGACTCTCGGACCAGGACTACAGCACCGACGACCGGAAGCTCCTGTCGACGCTCGCCGCCCAGGCGGCGCCGGCCATCCGGGTCGCCCAGCTCGTCCGCGAGCAGGCGGTCGAGATCCAGGCCCGGGAGCGGCTCGAGCAGGAGATGCGGGTCGCGACGCTGATCCAGCAGCAGTTCCTGCCGCGCGAGCTGCCCCAGCTCCACGACTGGCAGGTGGCCGCCTACTACGGGCCGGCGCGGGCGGTCGGCGGCGACTTCTACGACTTCATCGCGCTGCCCGACGGGCGGATCGGGATCGTCGTCGGCGACGTCACCGACAAGGGCGTCCCGGCCGCGCTGATCATGGCCCGGACCCAGTCCGTGCTGCGCGGCGAGGCGCCGCGACTCCTGTCGCCGGCCAAGGTCCTCGAGCGGGCGAACGAGATCCTCCTGCCGGAGATGCCGGCGCGGATGTTCGTGACCTGCCTGTACATGATCCTCGAGCCGGAGACCGGCCGGGTGGTCTACGCCAACGCCGGCCACAACCTGCCCTACGTGCGCACCGCGGACGAGGTCATCGAGCTGCGGGCGACCGGGATGCCCCTCGGGCTCCTGCCCGGGATGGACTACCCGGAGCACGAGGCCGTCCTCGCCCCCGGCCAGAGCGTCCTGCTCTACAGCGACGGGCTCGTCGAGGCGCACGATCCCGGCCGGCGACATGTTCGGCTTCCCGCGCCTCAAGGCGCTGATGGCGATCGAACGGCCGGGCAGCGACCTGATCGACCACCTGCTCGACGAGCTCCACGGGTTCGTCGGTCGGGGCTGGGACCAGGAGGACGACATCACCCTCGTCGCCCTCCAGCGGACCGGCGGCCGGGCCGATCGCCCTGGCCGATCACGATCCGGAGCACGCCGCCGAACGGGTCCTGCTGCAGGTCTCCCTGCCCGGAGCGCGCCGGCAACGAACGCCTGGCGATGGACCGGGTGGCCGAGGCCGTCGAGCCGCTCGGCCTCGAGCCGGCCCGCTTCGAGCGTCTCAAGACGGCGGTCAGCGAGGCGGCGATGAACGCCATCGAGTACGGCAGCCAGAACGACCCCGCCATCCCCGTCGAGATCGAGGCGGTCGTCGTCGACGACGACCTCGTCGTCCGGATCTCCGACCGGGGGCTCGGCGGCCCGATGGGCGAGGCCGAGGAGCCCGACATCGACAAGAAGCTGGCCGGCGAGCAGAAGCCGCGCGGCTGGGGACTCTTCCTGATCAAGCACATGGTGGATGCCATGGAGGTGACCACCCACGGCACCGGCCAGACCGTGTCGCTGACCCTCCATCTGAAAGGAGTCGACGATGACAGCCAGTCCGTTCAGGGCTGAGGTCCGCTCGACCGCCGACCTGGCCACGATCGTCCTCCACGGCGACATCAACGTCGCGGCCGAAGACGACCTTGGCGCCGCCTATGCGGCCGTCGGGGCGAACGGGGCGAGCACGATCCTGCTCGACTTCAGCGACACCGAGTACATCAACAGCACCGGCATCGCGCTCATCGTGCGGCTGCTGGCCGACGCCCGTCGGGACCGGCGTGAGGTCCGCGCGTGCGGACTGAGCCCGCACTACGTCGAGATCTTCCAGATCACCCGGTTGTCCGACTACATGCGCATCTTCGACGACGCCGCGACTGCGGGCGACGTCGGGACGTTGACAGCCACAGGAGGACAGGCATGACCACCGGGACGACGTCCGTCGAGGTCCGGCGACTCTCGCCGGCCGCGGCCGTGATCGAGGTCCATGGCGACATCACCGCGGCCAGCGAGCCGCTGCTCGCCGAGGCCTACACGCGAGCGAGCGACGACGGTGCGAAGGCCGTCGTCCTCGACTTCGCCGGCCTCGACTACATGAACAGCGGTGGGATCGGCCTGCTCGTGACGTTGCTGGTCCGATCCAGCGCCAGGGCCAGACGCTGATGGCGGTCGGTCTCAACGACCACTATCGCCAGATCCTGTCCCTGACCCGCCTCGACGAGGCGATCGGGATCTACGACAGCGAGGCGGCCGCGCTGTCCGCCGCCGGCGCCTGAGCCGGAGCCTGAAGGACGAAGGACCCACGATGACCGACATCGAGACCCAGACCGTCGCGACCCACGAGCCTGAGGATCCATCCGACGACGGGGCCCAGGTCACGACGAGCGACGCGGAGCCGCGCCCGCGCTCGAGCGAGGACAACTGGTCGAAGCCGGTCGACCGCCTGGCGCTCGGCGCCGTCCCGTCGAGCGCGATGAACCTCAACGTCGAGGGCCGTCGGCTGGTCGGGCCGGTCCAGGGCTTCGGTCAGCTGTGGCAGAAGCGCTACCGGGTCCGGCTCGACGGAGCGGAGGTGACGCCCGAGCAGGTGATCAGCGATCTGGAAGGAGGAGTTCGGTTCGTTCTGGCCGAAAGGCAACAGCTTCTACGGCCCGATCACCGGGATCGCCCCGGGCGAGGTCGCCCTCCTCAACCTCGCCGCGCCCGGCCACCAGACGCTGTCGACCGGGGTCATGGTCATCTACGCCGACGACGAGTCGTTCACGTTCATGACCCCCGAAGGCCACATGTTCGCCGCCTGGATCACCTTCAGCTCCTACCGCGACGAGTCGACGACGGTCGTCCAGATCGAGACCCTGCTGCGCACTAACGACCCGTTCTACGAAGTCTCGATGGGGGTGTACGGCCATCGCCGCGAGAACATGTTCTGGTCGGCGACCCTGCACAACCTCGCGGCGCGATTCGGGGTCGACGCGGCGGCCACCCTCGACCAGACCTGCGTCGACCGCAAGCGTCAGTGGAAGAATGCCGGCAACGTCCGCCACAACGCCGCGGTCCGCTCGGCCGTGTGGACCGTCACGCACCCGCGCCACTGGTTCCATCGCAGCGGCGAGGCGTGATCGCCCACGGCCGGTCACCATGGGCGCATGACATCTGAGGCGCCCGACGCGATCGTCGTCGGGTCCGGCCCGAACGGGCTGGCGGCGGCGATCACCCTGGCTCGTGCGGGTCGCTCGGTCGTCGTCTACGAGGGGCACCCGACGGTCGGCGGAGGGATGCGCAGCGCCGAGCTGACGCTTCCGGGGTTCGTCCACGACGTCTGCTCGACCGTCCAGGGGACGTCGGTGGCGTCGCCGTTCTTCCGAGACCTGGACCTCGGGCGGTTCGGACTCGACCTGATCGACCCACCGGCACCCCTGGCGCATCCGCTCGACGGGGGGCGTGCCGCGATCCTCGAGCGTTCGGTCTCCACCACGGCGGCGGGGCTGGGGACCGACGGCGCGGCCTATCGCCGCCTGATGGGCCCGCTCGTCCGCGACGCCGCCAAGATCATGGACCTCGTCCTCGGGCCGATCTTCCGGGTCCCGCGTCACCCGCTGGCCGCGGCACGGTTCGGCCTCCTCGCGCGCCGCTCCGCGATCGGACTGCTGCACGGCCGCTTCCGCGGTGACGAAGCGCAGGCCCTCCTGGCCGGCGTGAGTGCCCACTCGATGCTCCGTCTCGAGCGTCCGCTGACGGCGTCGTTCGGGCTCGCGCTGGCCGTCACCGCGCACGCCTACGGCTGGCCGATCGTGCGCGGCGGTACGCAGCACCTCGCGGACGCGCTCGCCGCCGAGCTCCGGTCGCTGGGCGGCGAGATCGTGACCGACCACCCCGTCGGATCGCTGGCGGATCTCCCGCCGGCCCGTGCCGTGCTGTTCGACACGACGCCCAGGGCGCTGGCTCGGATCGCCGGCGATCGGCTCCCTGATCGCTATCGACGCCGGCTCGAGGGCTTCCGCTACGGCCCGGGCATCGTCAAGGTCGATTGGGCATTGAGCGCGCCCATCCCGTGGCAGGCCGAGGGTGTCGAGCGCGCCGGGACCGTCCACGTCGGCGGGACGATGGAGGAGATCCGGGCGGCCGAGGCCGACGTCGGCAGTGGCCGGCATCCGGAGCGGCCGTTCGTGCTCGTCGTCCAGGCGAGTCGATTCGACCCGACCCGGGCACCCGACGGCGGTCACACCGGGTGGGCGTACTGCCACGTCCCGAGCGGCTCGACCTTCGACATGACCGACCGGATCGAGGCCCAGATCGAGCGCTTCGCGCCGGGGTTCCGCGACACCATCCTGGCCCGCTCGGTCCGTCTGCCGGGGGACATCGAGGCGTACAACCCGAACTACATCGGCGGCGATATCAACGGCGGCATCGAGGACCTTCGCCAGCTGTTCACCCGCCCGGTCGCGCGGCTCGACCCGTACGGGACGCCGACGCGCGGGATCTATCTTTGCTCGTCGTCGACCCCGCCCGGCGGCGGGGTCCACGGCATGTGCGGGGTGTGGGCCGCTCGGTCGGCGCTCCGCCACGAGTTCGCGGGGCGCGACTGACGCCACCGGCGGCCGGTCAAGCCTGGGTCACGCAGAACTCGTTCCCGGCGGGATCGGCCATGACGGTCCAGCGCATCGTCGGACCCTCGTCGACCTCGCGGACGATCGTGGCGCCGAGCCCGACGAGCCGGGCGACCTCGGCGGCCCGGTCTGGCGCCTCGTAGTCGACGTGCGCGCGGTTCTTGACGACCTTCGCTTCAGGGACGCGCTGGAAGATCAGGGCCAGGCCACGCCGCGGATCGTCGGGCGGCGGCGTCAGCCCCGCGAACTGGCCGAACGGCTCGAACCAGGTCACGTATCCCAGGGCGGCCGACCAGAACGCGACGAGCGACTCGGTCTCGGCGCAGTCGAGCACGACGGCATGCATCGACAGGCGGGGCGGATCGGCCGCTCCCACGGTCAGCGCCAGCTGGCCCGCGCCTGGTCGGGGTACAGCCGCACGCGACGGTACGGCTCGCGACCGCGCGAGCGCGACACGAGGTTCGCCCGCTCGGCCATCTGGTGCTGGAGCCTGCGGACGTAGGCATTCTGCGGGCTCAGCTCGACGGCCTCCGACGCGCGCATGACGAGGTCGATCGCTTCCTCGGTCTCGCGGAGCGCGGCCTCACGCGGATCCACCTCGAGCGAGAAGATCGAGGTCAGGCTGGCCTCCATCTGGGGGATCGTGTTGCTCTTGAGGACGTAGATGGGCATGGCCCGATCCTCGGCCTCGCGCAGCATCGGCGTCTTCTGACGGTATTCGCTGCGGAGGGTCATCACCACGTCGGCCTCGTCGACATCGCGGGCGACGACCACCGGCAGCTGGAGCTCGCGGACCGCCTGCTCGAGCCGCTTCCGACTGACCCCGTGGGGCAGGACCCGAAGGGTCGGCAGCGCGCCGGCGCCTTCGACCCGGAGGACGGCTCCGTCGTCGCCGAGTTCTGCGCCCGCCTCAACGTCCTCCGCGAGGGCGGCTGCGTCCTCGGCATCCGCCGGCTCCGCCTCGAGATCGAGCGCGTTGACCGGCCCCGTGCCTTCGTCCGCCTTCAGGTCGACGATCGCCCGGGCGGCCTGCTCGCGCCATGCCTGCTGGCGCTGCCATTCGCGGGCGTCCCGCGCCCGCGGCTCGACCGGCGGTGGATCGCCCCGCTCGAGTGGCCCGCGATCGGCGATCTCACCGGCGACGAACGGCAGGTCGGCCGCGCGAGGGACCGCTCGGGTCCGGCTGGCCGACCCCGACGGGGGGACGGCGAATCGCTCACCCGGCAGCGTCCCCAGGGCTCCGTCGGAGGCCCCGGGGTCGACTATCCGGCCGCGCGGGCCGGTCTCCCGCGCGGACCCTCCCCGCGTCTGACGCCAGCCGCCGCTCGCACCGGGTCGATAGCCCGCCCGGTACCCGGGGCCGGCCGGCGATCCTGCGCCCCCGGGGCCGGCGTCGCGATACCCGCCACCGCGATACGGCCCGTCGCCGCGCCAGCCGGGCTCCATCCGCCACGGTGAGCCGGTCCCGACCAGGCCCGCGAAGCGCTCCGCGCCGAGCTGCTCGCGCGGCGACGGTCGCGGTCTCGCCTGCGAGCGGTGGACGCCCTCCTCGTCCCGCCAGCGCAGCTCGGGCGCGACCGGATCGCCGCGCAGCATCGCGTCGACGGTGTCTGCGACATCGCTATGGACCATGACCCGCTCGCGGTCCTGGATCTCGATGATCACGTCGAACGTCGGCGGCGCCTTGCGCTCGAGGACGCTCTTCTGGGTCCGCCGGCGGCGAGCCTCCTCGTCGCCGAGGGTCACGCTCTGGATCCCGCCGATGAGGTCGGACAGGGTCGGGTTGAGCATCAGGTTGTCGAGGTTGTTGCCGTGGGCGGTGCCGATCAGCTGGACGCCGCGCTCGGCGATCGTCCGGGCCGCCGCCGCCTCGAGCTCCGTCCCGATCTCGTCGATGACGATGACCTGCGGCATGTGGTTCTCGACCGCCTCGATCATCACCTCGTGCTGGAGCGAGGGTGTCCGGACCTGCATCCGGCGGGCCTTGCCGATCGCGGGGTGAGGGATGTCGCCGTCGCCGGCGATCTCGTTGCTCGTGTCGACGACGACGACGCGCTTGCCCATGTCGTCGGCGAGGACGCGGGCGGCCTCCCGGAGCATGGTGGTCTTGCCGATCCCCGGCCGGCCCATGATCAGGATGGACTTCCCGGTCTCGACGAAGTCGTCGATGATCTCGATCGTCCCGTAGACGGCCCGGCCGATCCGGCAGGTCAGACCGACGATCTTCCCGCTCCGGTTGCGGATGGCGCTGATCCGATGGAGGGTCCGCTCGATCCCGGCCCGGTTGTCGTCGCCGAACGTGCCGATGTTCTCGACGACGTAGGCGATGTCGGACTCGTCGATCTCCCGCTCGAGGAGCGTCTCCTCGCTATCCGGGAAGCGGGCCTCCGGACGGCGCCCCAGGTCGAGCACGACCTCGATCAGCGACTCCTTGGCGGGCAGAGCGTGGACGGCCGCGACGACCTCGGGCGGGAGCGCCGCCAGGAGCAGGTCGAGGTCGTCCATCGCTTCTCGTTCGATGCGCTTGGGACTCAACGGTTCCTCCCTGTCGAGCGGGATGGATCCATCATCGGATGGCTGGGACGAGAGCGGGCTCGGCGACCCGCACGACGGTCTCTTTCATCAGCAGGGTGACGGTCGACTCGACGCGGAAGCCGGCCTCCTCGAGTCGACGGTCGATCGGGGCTTCGTAGGTGCGAACGGGGGCGATCACGCCATGGTCGCTGCGGCCGCCGTTCCGGGTCCGAGCGGAGATCACCCCGAGACCGTACTCCACCAGCGGCTTCGTGTCCGCATCCGGTCGGGCCAGGATCTTGAGGTAGTGGGGCTGGTCCTCCTTGGCGACACCGACCTGGAGGAACCCGTCGAGCTGGGTCCCGTCGTGGCCGCCGCCGGGAGCCTCGCGAACGAACGCCTCGACGTCGGCGAAGCGGAGGATCGGGGCGAGGCTCGAGCGGGGCAGCCGCCAGCTCGACCCCTGCCGCTCCCAGTCCCCGATCCGATACGACTCCAGGCGCTGGACGGGCCGGGGGTCACGGCGGCGTAGAGCTTCGCCAGGGCGACCGCGTCGACGGGCGCAGCCGGTCGGATGAGCGCCGCGTCAGCGTCCTCGTCGGTCCACGGCTCGGGCAGCGGAGCGCCGGGCGGACGATAGAGGAGCAGCTCCTCGCCGTACCTGGCGAACCCGGCCTGCATGAACAGCTCGACGTTGCCGGACGCGTCGGCGCAGGCGACGTGGAACCGGATCGCGCCGCGCTTCGCGCCGTCCCGGAGGATGTGCTGGACGAGCCGGAACCGGATGTCCCCGGCCTCGGCCAGGCCGATCGCGTCGAGCTCGACGATCGTCCACTCGTCGCGCGGGGTCTCGCGTTCGACCCGCACCAGCCCGGACAGTCCGTCCTCCTCCTCGTAGACGTACAGGAGGTCGTGCGGGCGGAACGCTCCGAGCGGGAGGCGGAACAGACTGAACACGCCGATCCGCGGCCCGCTCACCGGCAGGCCGAGCGAGCGGGTATCGGCCGTCTCCTGCTGGCACAGGCGCGACAGCTCGCCGAGGGCGGCCAGATCGGTCAGTCGAGCGACCCTGACCTTGCCCGACCGGACGCTCACGAGGCGGGTCTGGCGGTGCGCCGGGTCGGGTGGTGGCCGCCGACCGGACCCCTCGCCGGGATCGTCGTGTTCGGCGGCCATCGTCGCCAGGAGCCGATGGAAGCGCGTCTCTCCGGCCAGCTCCGGGTGGAATGCCGTGGCCAGCGACGTTCCGCTCGCGGACGGCCACGATCCGACCGTCGTCGAGCCGAGCCAGGATGTCGACATCCGGACCGACGCGTTCGACCAGCGGGGCGCGGATGAACACGCCGTGGACCGGGCCGTCGCCGAGGATCGGGACCGCCAGGTCCGCCTCGAACGAGTCCAGCTGGCGCCCGAATGCGTTGCGCTCGACGGTCACGTCGAGCAGCGGGAAGACCGGCTCCTCGCCGCCGGCGATCTCGCGCGCGAGCAGGATCATCCCGGCGCAGGTCCCGAACAGCGGGGCGCCACTGGCCGCCAGGTCGAGGATCGGCCGATGGAGCCCCCAGCGGTGGATGAGCTTGCGCATGGTCGTGCTCTCGCCGCCGGGCAGGATCAGGCCGCTGATCCCGTCGAGGTCCGCGGGCAGCCGAACCTCGACGGCGTCGACGCCGATCCCGCGCAGGACGCGGACATGCTCCGCGAACGCGCCCTGGACCGCGAGCACACCGATCTTCACGGTCGTGCAGTGGGCCGCGTCATGCTGGAACCCTCAACGTCGATCGGCACGTGTTCTCCGAAGTCCAAGGCCGAGCTCCCGCGAGGCCATCGGCCTGAGGTCGATCTACCAACCCCGGACGGCGAGTCGCTCCCCTTCCGGGATCTGCTCGAGGGCGATCCCGCGCATCGCGGCGCCCAGGCCCGTGCTGACCTCGGCGATGACCTTCGGGTTGTCGAAGTGGGTCGTCGCCTGGACGATCGCGTTCGCCATCCGCGCCGGGTCCTCGCTCTTGAAGATCCCGGAGCCGACGAACACGCCTTCCGCGCCGAGCTGCATCGCGAGGGCGGCGTCGGCCGGGGTCGCGATCCCGCCGGCGACGAAGTTCACCACCGGGAGCTTGCCCTCGCGGCGACGCCGCGGACGAGGTCGAGCGGCGCCTGGAGCTCCTTGGCGGCGACGAACAGCTCGTCCTCGCGCATCGCCCTGGAGACGGCGGATCTCGGCGTTGACGGTCCGGATGTGGCGGACGGCCTCGACGATGTTGCCGGTGCCCGCCTCGCCCTTCGTCCGCATCATCGCGGCACCTTCGCCGATCCGTCGGAGCGCTTCACCCAGGTTCCGGGAGCCGCACACGAACGGGACCTTGAAGGCGTGCTTGTCGATGTGGTTCTCTTCGTCGGCCGGCGTGAGGACTTCCGACTCGTCGATGTAGTCGACTCCGAGCGCCTCGAGCACCTGGGCCTCGACGAAGTGGCCGATCCGAGCCTTGGCCATGACCGGGATGGAGACCGCCTTCATGATCCGCGTCGATCATCGTCGGATCGGACATCCGGGCGACGCCGCCCGCGGCGCGGATGTCGCCGGGACGCGCTCGAGGGCCATCACGGCGACGGCACCGGCGTCCTCGGCGATCTTGGCCTGGTCGGGCGTGACGACGTCCATGATGACGCCGCCCTTGAGCATCTGGGCGAGGCCCTTCTTGGTGACCCAGGTGGAGGTCTCGACAGTCATGATCGGATGGATCCTCAGGTCTGCCGCAGAGGTCTGCCGGCCGGCCGGCCCCGGGGTCGTCGCCCGTTCGAGCCGCTCGGATCGCCTCGCGTCCGCTGGATTATCGCACGAGCCACGCGCCGTGCTCCGCGCGAGTCGTTCGTGCGAGCTCGATGCAGAGCGGTCGACGCGGCGGACGGGCGCACGCCGTCCGGCGCGCGCGGCTCACCTGCAGGTCCGAGGGACGTACGCGCAGACGTTGACCGCCCGGCCGACACCGACGCAGGGCGCCGGACGCTCGCAGGCGACCGGAGTACGACGCTGGGCCTGCAGCGACGCCGGTCAGGGACGACGCGGCCCCGACCGCGGGCGGCCGGGCGGGTGCTCGGCCACGGGCCGGCGGCGGAACGACGGGTCGGGAGAGCTTGCGGGCCGGCTCCCGACTGCGAGCCGCAACCCTGCGGCAGCTCTTCGGCCCGACGGTCGGACCACGCCAGACATGAGCTTCGTGGCTCGACGGGCGCGCGGCCGGTGAGAGCCGGCTGATCCCGTTCGACAAGCGACAGCGACGTCATCGTCCGGCAGGTCGGCGAGCAGTCGGACCAGGCGGAGGATGCGTCTCGTCCGGCAGCTCTGGCCAGGAGGCCGAGCAGCCGCTCGAGCTCAGCCGGTTCGACCGCCGGAACAAGCCCGATCGGCGCGGTCGAACGTCCGAACGAAGTCGAGGAACGTCTCGAGCCAGGTCACGCAGTCGACGCAGCTCAGGATCGTTCGGGTCGGCGGCGGACGCGGCATCGGCGTCGCGAAGGGTCCTCTCCAGGACGGCCACGATCGGATCGCCCTCGAGCGCCTTCCGCTGGGCGATGACCCGAGAGAACCACACGAAGTGGTCGCCGACCGCGAGGTACGCCGTCCCAGCCGGTCCACGACGCCCGACCCGCCGCGGCTCGGGCGACCTTCTCGACGACGCCCCAACGGACCGCCGACTCGAGGGCCAGGCTGGCCGCCCGATGCGACAGACCGAGGGCTTCGCGGACCTCGCGCTCGGTGAGCGGCTCGCCGAACGCCATCAGGTAGGCATGGACCCGGGCGATCGCCGGGGCGACCCCCCATGAGGCGCCCATCTCGCCCCATGCGTCCGCCAGCTGAAGCCGGATGCGCTCGGCTCGGTCGCCAGGCGCGGGCCTGTGGCCCGCTGCTCGATCCGGAGCCGGAACTGTCATAACTTGCACCTTGACCGTAGCACGTTAATGCGCTATTACTTGCTACATGATGGTAGCACCAAGTTGCGGGTCGTCACGAGCACCTGACCGTGGCTCGAACTGCCCGCGCATGCCGGCCTGGGTATTCGGTCGGTATCGGCCGATCGGACCGATGTCACGGCTGCGACAGGATCGCGCGCGAAAGGTCGGGGCGACGCTGGGGTTCGGGATCCCGGCTCGGTTCGCCCTGGCGGCGTTCGTCGCGGCAGCAGGTCATGTCGCGCGGGTCGGATGGCGAAGCAGACTTCCCGACGGGCGTCGCAACGGTCCTCGCCTTCGGTGGATGCTTGGGCGCGGCCGATCGGCTTCGTCCAGGGCTGGCGATCGGGACCGTGGGTCGTCTCCTCGACGGCACGCCAGGAGCGGCAGCGTCTCACGGTTCGCCGTACGGGCGGTCCTCCTCGGCGCGGCTGCGGTGGCGATCGTGGTGGGCGTCGGGGCGCTCGCTGAGGCCCGACCGACGGGGCGGTCGTCGGCCTCACGGACACAGTCGGAGCGATCGGCTACGCGCTCGCCGTGGCGGCCGGTTGGGGCTCGATGGCCCTGCTCGTATGGACTTGCGTTTGTCGGGATCCAGCCTGGATCGGCGCCGTCCTCATCGTCGCCGCCTGGGCGCGGCTCGGTCCGGGCGTCGGTCGGGGGTGGACCGGAGACGGACAGCGCAGCCGACGCGATCGAGGTCCTGAGCGAGGGTCTCGCCGCGGGGTCGACGCCGGGTCCAGCGGGAGGTCCACGGATATCCAGTTACCGACGATCGACCGTCCGGCTGGCTCGGTGCCGGCCTGGTGCTTGCGGCAGCTCTTGGGTTGACCGCCGTCGTGCGTCAGCCGATGGCGCGGCCGGGCTCGGTGATCGTGATGCCGCCGGGCATTGGCGGGACCCGGGCTCGTTGGGATGGTCGGCGCCGCGATTGGTTCGCGGACCGTTCTTGTGGCGGCGGAGACCGCGTGCGTGCCGCTGTCCGTCATGGCCTTCAGCGGCGTGACGTTCGTGATGCTCGTGCCGGCTTGCCTGTTCCTTTCGCCGGGTTGGAGGTACGCTCCGCGCCCACGGTCGTTCGGCCGACACGACCCCGGTGGGTCGCGGCGATCGCCGCGCTGCTGATCGTGCGGCGGAGCCTGCGCCGTTCCTGGCGACCGAAGACCGGAGTGCTGGGTACTGATATGCCGACTCGAGCGTGGGCCTCATCGTCCGGCTGTCGCCCGACGAGCCGAACGGGCCGTCCGAGGTGACGGTGATCGGTTCCGGTTGCGACGGTGGTCAGACGTCACCGGTCGGCGGCTCGGTCGCGATCGCTGCGGTCTGCCTTGCGATAGCGCTGGCGAGCCGCCGAGGGCGGCGCATGGTCGATGGGGTCCGGCACCTGAGCGGTCGGAGTCGCCGCGTATCATCGGGCCATGCCCGTTCTCGTCAGCCGGCTCGACCCTGCGAGCGCCGACGCTCGCGCGAACGTCGAGGCGATGACGGCGCTGGTGGCCGAGCTCCGGGCGCGCCAGGAGGCCGTCGCGGGTCGCGGGGCCGGGGGCGACGAAGCCTCGATCGCCCGCCATCGGGAGCGCGGCAAGCTGCCCGTCCGGGAGCGGATCGATCGCCTGCTCGACCCGGGGACCGCCTTCCTCGAGCTGAGCCCCCTCGCCGCCGGCGGGATGTACGACGACGAAGCGCCGGGTGCCGGGATCGTCACCGGCATCGGCCGGGTCGAGGGCACGACCTGCGTCATCGTCGCCAACGACGCCACGGTCAAGGGCGGGACCTACTTCCCGATCACCGTCAAGAAGCA
Source organism: uncultured Chloroflexia bacterium (assembly GCA_963781845.1). GTDB lineage: Bacteria > Chloroflexota > Limnocylindria > Limnocylindrales > CSP1-4 > Chersky-267. The sequence continues at coordinate 105,159 of CAWAHN010000014.1, forward strand.
CCTCCGGGCCCAGGAGATCGCCCTCGAGAACCACCTTCCCTGCGTCTACCTGGTCGACAGCGGCGGCGCCTACCTCCCGCTCCAGGCCGACGTCTTCCCGGACCGCGACCACTTCGGGCGGATCTTCTTCAACCAGGCTCGCCTGTCGGCGGCGGGGATCCCCCAGATCGCCCTCGTCATGGGCTCGTCGACGGCCGGCGGCGCGTACGTGCCGGCGATGAGCGACGAGACGGTCATCGTCCGCGGGACGGGCACGATCTTCCTCGGCGGTCCGCCGCTGGTGAAGGCGGCCACCGGCGAGGACGTCACGGCCGAGGACCTGGGCGGTGCCGACCTCCACACGAGGGTCAGCGGCGTGGCGGACCACGAGGCCCTCGACGACGAGCACGCGTTGGCCCTCGGGCGGTCGATCGTCGCGAACCTGAACCGCCGGACGCCCGAGCCGCCGTGGGACCGGCAGGAGCCCGTCCCGCCTGCCGTCGCACCCGAGGGCGACCCGGGCGCGGGCAGCGCCCACCTCTACGGCGCCGTCCCGAGCGACCTTCGGAGGCCCCTCGCGATCCGCGAGGTCATCGCCCGCCTGATCGACGGCAGCCGGTTCCACGAGTTCAAGCCGCTCTACGGCGAGACGCTGGTCACCGGCTTCGCCCACCTCGACGGATGGCCGATCGGGATCGTCGCCAACGACGGGATCCTGTTCTCCGCGTCGGCGCTCAAGGGCGCCCACTTCGTCGAGCTGTGCGCCCAGCGCCGCATCCCACTGGTCTTCCTCCAGAACATCACCGGGTTCATGGTCGGTCGCGAGTACGAAGCCGGCGGGATCGCCAAGGACGGCGCCAAGATGGTGATGGCCGTCGCCTGCGCCGAGGTCCCGAAGTTCACGGTCGTGGTCGGCGGCAGCTTCGGGGCCGGCAACTACGCGATGGCCGGCCGGGCGTACGGTCCGCGCTTCCTGTGGTCGTGGCCCGAACTCCCGGATCTCGGTCATGGGCGGGGCGCCAGGCCGCCCGCGTCCTGTCGACCGTTCGCGGCGGCTTCACCGACGATGCTGAGCGAGACGCCTTCGAGGGGCCGATCCTCGACCGCTACGAGGCCGAAGGGAGCCCCTACTTCGCGACGGCACGCCTGTGGGACGACGGGGTCATCGACCCCCTCGACACTCGACGCGTCCTGGCCCTGGGACTCGACGCGGCGTTGCACGCGCCGATCCCGGAGACCCGCTTCGGCGTCTTCCGGATGTGACGGGCGCATCCCGATCGGCGCCTACCGGCTCCGGATGACGAACCTGCAGGCGATGGCCTCGATCCTGCGCGGTTCGATCGCGCCGCCGTCGACGACGAGATGGACCGTCGCGCGATCGTCGTCCGGAGCCGCGGCGCGGCGATAGCGGATCGTCTGGGTCCCGATCGCGGCGTCATCGTGCGCCCCACGACCCGCGAGCGACGGCCGGAACGGCCCGATCCCGACCGTCCGCAGGACGCGGAGCCCGACCGCACGCCGGGTCGCCGACGGGGATCTCGAGGCATGTCGAGCCGAACGGGCCCACCCAGCGGGTGCGACGCGAGCGCCGGGCCGCGCGCTCGTCCGCCGTCCATTCCGCGGCGGTCGCGTCGTGCTCGATGAGGAACGGCGGCTCGGCCGGACCGAGCGCCAGCGGGGCGGCCAGCCTCCAGCGGACGACCCGCCCGTCCGGCCGCACCCGCTCGCCGGCAGCGCATCGGACAGACCCGGTGCGGTCGACCTCGAGCGGGCGGCGTCGGCGTCGAGGTCGTCGGTCGCCACGGCCCACGTCGGCCAGCCCGCCACCCCGCGTCGAGCGCACGCGACGGTGGGTTCACCGACCCAGGATCGCTCGGCGAGCGTGCGGTCGAACACGCCGATCAGCTCGAGGTAGCGAGTCGCCGAGCCAGACGAGCCGGTTGAACGTCCCGAGCGCCTCGTGGCGGCCGCCACCGCCGGCGCGCAGTCCGACCACGCGCTCGAGCTCGACCGGCCGCGGCATCCGGGTCCGGACACGCGATGACGACGTGATCGATCCCGAGGAGCATCGCGGCAGCGTACCGCGACGTTGCACGCCGCCAGACGGCAGACCGCCTGCGGACGGCCCCGACCCGGCACTCGAGGTCCGGCGACCGCGTACGATGCGCGGGTGAGCGACGCGCTGCGCGTCGACCGGACCGGCCCGGCGGCGTCGTCGCCCGGGTGACGCTCGCGCGGCCCGACGTCCACAACGCGTTCGACGCGACGCTGATCGCCGAGCTGCGGGCGACCTTCAGCGCGCTCGCGCGCGAGGATCGCCGACGTGCGCTGCGGGCCGTCGTCCTGGCCGGCGACGGCCCGTCGTTCTGTGCCGGCGCGGACGTCGCCTGGATGCGCGCCGCGCTGGCGCTCGACCGCGAGGCCAACGAGCAGGACGCGATGGCGATGGCCGAGATGTTCGACACGATCGACACGCTGCCCGGTCCCGGTGATCGCCCGCGTCCACGGCGCGGCGCTCGGCGGCGGGATGGGGCTGTGCGCGGTGAGCGACCTCGTCATCGCCGAGAGCGGGCACCCGGTTCGGGTTCACGGAGACGCGGCTGGGCATCCTGCCGGCGGTGATCGCGCCGTTCGTCATCGCCAAGATCGGCGAGACGCAACGCGCGGGCGCTGTTCCCGGGCGGTCGGCGGTTCGACGCGGTGCGGGCCCAGCGGATCGGCCTCGTCCACGAGGTGGTCGAGGGCGACGCGCGCGCTCGACGCGGCGGTCGATGGCCGCGATCGCCGACCTCCTCGCCGCCGGACCGACGGCCGCCCGTGCCGCGAAGGCGATCGTCCGCGAGGTGCGCGGCCTGCCCCACGGCTCGTCGAAGTGGCACACCGCGCGGGTGATCGCGCGGCAGCGCCAGTCCGCCGAGGCGCAGGAGGGCTTCCGCGCGTTCATCGAGAAGCGCCGACCGGCCTGGGTCCCGGACCCCACGACTGACCTCCAGAGCGATGCGCCGAGCCGCATCGGCCTCGGGATCCGGACTTGCCGGTTCGGGCGCCGAACACGACAATCGCGCCATGACCGACGCCGACCTCCGTCCGAGCCAGGCCGCGGCGCGCCTCGGCACCTCGACCCGGACCGTCCAGCGCTGGATCGCCACCGGTGTCCTCCCCGCGCGACGCGTCGGAGGTCGATGGCGTGTCGCGTCTGACGCGTTAGACGCGTTCATCGTCGGCAGAGCACTCACCGCGGCACGGCCGCGGCCCCGGCCGTCGCGCCGGCTCGGCGTGGACCGACCGATCGACACGCTGTTCGTCGCCAACCGCGGAGAGATCGCCGCCCGCATCCGCCGGACCTGCGACCGCCTCGGCATCCGCGGTCGGTGGTCCCGGGCGAGCGCGGACGCCCGGCGATCGACCTGCTCGATCCGGACGCGGCGGTCCGTGCCGCCCTCGGAGCCGGCGCCGACGCGGTCCATCCCGGGTTCGGCTTCCTGAGCGAGAACCCCGTCTTCGCCGAGCGCGTCGCCGAGGCCGGCCTGATCTGGGTCGGCCCGCCGGCGGCGGCCATCCGCGCGATGGGCGACAAGGGGGCAGCGCGACGCCTCGCGGCGAGCCTCGGTATCCCGGTCGTTCCCGGCTACGACGAGCCCGACCAGTCGGACGTCGCGCTCGCGACCGCCGCCTCGACGATCGGCCTGCCGCTCATCGTCAAGCCGGCGGCCGGCGGCGGCGGCAAGGGGATGCGCGTCGTCCGGCGATGCGGCCGACCTGCCCGCGGCGCTCGCGTCGGCGCGTCGGGAGGCGGCCGCCGCGTTCGGCGACGACCGGCTCATCCTCGAGCGGTATCTCGTCGGACCCGCGGCACGTCGAGGTGCAGGTCCTGTTCGACGCCCACGGGCACGGCGTCCACCTGGGCGAGCGGGACTGCTCGGTCCAGCGGCGGCACCAGAAGGTCCTCGAGGAGACCCCGTCGCCGGCCGTCGGGCCGGACCTCCGGCGAAGCCTCGGCGACGCCGCCCTCGCGCTGGCGGCCGCCGTCGGCTATGTCGGCGCCGGGCACGTGCGAGTTCCTGGTCGACGACGACCGGTGGTACTTCCTCGAGATGAACACGCGGCTCCAGGTCGAGCACCCGGTCACCGAGATGGCGACCGGGCGCGACCTCGTCGCGGACCAGCTCCGGATCGCGAGCGGGCTGCCGCTCGACCTCGGCCAGGCCGAGGTCGACGACCTCCTCGCGCGCGGGATCCACGCCGTCGAGGTCCGGCTCTACGCCGAGGATGCCGATCTCGGGTTCCTGCCGGCGACCGGTCGGGTCGAGGCGATCCGCTGGCCGGTCGACCCGGGCGGCCGGCGTCCGAGTCGACACCGGGATCGAACCGGGCAGCGTGATCGACGAGCGGTTCGATCCGATGCTCGCGAAGATCGTCGCCGCGGGCGCGGATCGCCGGGCGGCGATGGAGCGATTGTCGGCGGCGCTCGACGACACGGTCGTGCTCGGGCCTGACGACCAATCTCCGGTTCCTCCGCTGGCTCGTCCGCCAGCCGGTCGTCCTCGAGGGCGAGGCGCGGATCGACACGCTCGAGCGGATCTGGCCGCCGCCCACCGGGCCCGACGGCGAGGACGCCGGCGAGCGGTCGAGGATCCCCCGACGATGCCTGGGAGGTCGCCGCACGGCTGCTCGCCGCGACGACCACGGACGCACGACCGTCCCCGAGCCCGGCTCCGCACCGGCGCGCGTCCCGGACGCCTGGGCGGGCGGCTGGCGACTGAACGGACCGCGCACGTCTCCGACTCACGGCGGACGGCGGGGCGAGCCGGACCGTGACCGTGCCGGATCCGACGACGCCGACCGCGCGCTGGGCCGTCCTCGCGGCGGATGGCGTCGCGCACGTGGATGTCGACGGGCGGAGCGTCGCCTTCGAGCTCGCTCCGCCGCCCGACGTCGATCGCGCGCTGCGAACGGCCGCCGATCGCCACGACGGCGGGTCGGAGGAGGTCCCGGCGCCGATGCCCGGCGCCGTCCTGGCGGTCCACGTCGGTGCCGGCGACGCCGTCCGGGTCGGCGATCCCCTGGTGACCCTCGAGGCGATGAAGATGGAGCACGTCGTCGACGGCGACCCGTCCCGGCGTCGTCCGCGAGGTCCTCGTCCGGCCGGCCGACCAGGTCCGCCGCGGCCAGCTCCTCATCGTCCTGGAGTGACCGGCGGCCCGTCGCTTGCTACCCTCACCGGGAACGAAGGAGGATCCATGGCCGACACCCTGCCGGACACTCGCGAGGCATTGCTGGTCCTCCACCGCGAGGCTCGCCGCAGGCGCGCCGCCGCTCCGCTCGGCGGCGAGGCGTATCGGCAGGCGTGCGAGGACATCGCCGCGATCGAGGTCCGGATCGCCGAGATCGAGGTCGCCGCGGGCGCCGGGACCCGACAGGCCTGAGGCGGATCCCATGACCGACGGCCCGGCGATCGACATGGACCGGCACGTCCGGATCTACGAGGTCGGGCCGCGCGACGGGCTCCAGAACGAGGCGGCCGAGGTCCCGACGGCGGCCAAGGTCCGGTTCGTCGAGCTGCTCGTGGCCGCCGGGTTGCGCGAGATCGAGGCGACCAGCTTCGTCTCACCGCGATCGATCCCGCAGCTGGCCGACGCCGACGAGCTCCTGCCGGCGCTGCCCGACGTCACCGGCGTCCGCTATCCGGTCCTCGTCCCGAACCTGCGCGGACTCGCCCGGGCCGAGGCCGCCGGTGCCGAGGCGCTGGCCGTCTTCACCGCCGACGACCGATGCCTTCACCGAGCACAACATCGGGATGACCGTCGCCGACTCGCTCGACGCGTTCGCTCCGGTGCTCGAACGGGCGGGCGATCTCGGTTGGTGGCGCCGGGCCTACGTCTCGACCGCCTTCGGCTGCCCGTACACCGGCCGGGTCGATCCAGCCCACGCGCTCGAGCTGGCGGTCGAGCTGTTCGACCTCGGCGCCGACGAAGTCTGCTTCGGCGACACGATCGGGGTCGGCGTCCCGGACCAGGTCGCCGACCTGACCGGTCGCGCCGTCGAGGCCGGGTTGCACCTGGACCGACTCGCCTTCCATTTCCACGACACGCGCGGGACCGCCCTGGCCAACGTCTCGGCCGCGCTGGCGGCCGGGATCCGCTGCTTCGACGCCTCGACCGGCGGGACCGGCGGCTGCCCCTACGCCCCGGGTGCCGCCGGGAACCTCGCGACCGAGGACCTGGTCTACCTCCTCGATGCGGAGGGCTGGCAGCACGGGGTCAAGCTCGATCGGGTCCTCGAGGCGGCCCGGTTCGTGTCTTCGTCCCTGGGCCGCCCGCTGGCCAGCAAGGTGGGCCAGGCCGGCGGGTGGGATCCCGCCAGCGGCGGCGCGACCGGACTCGGCTGACCTCGCACGGGCGCGTCCCGCGCTCCTGCTATCCTCGCGGGGCCATGGACGGTGTCGTTCTCGTCCTGAACCAGAACTACGAGCCGCTCAACGTCTGCGATCTGCCGCGCGCCTTCCGTCTCCTGTTCGGCGAGAAGGCGGAGGTGGTCGAATACGACCACCAGATGATCCGGACGCCGCGGACGGAGTTCCGCGCCCCGTCGGTGATCCGGATCCAGCACCAGGTCCGGCGGCCGCGGCCACGGGTCAAGCTCACGCGCCGCGAGATCTTCGCTCGCGACGACCATCGCTGCCAGTACTGCGGACGCCAGTCGAACGACCTCACCCTCGACCACATCGTCCCGCGCCATCGCGGCGGCGGGCACACCTGGGAGAACCTCGTCGCCGCGTGCAAGACATGCAACCACCGCAAGGGCGGCAAGTTGCTCGAGGAGGCCCGGATCCGGCTCGTCCGTCCCCCGTTCGAACCGCGCAGCGACGTCTACTCCCTGTTCACGCCGTACCTCATCGACGCCAGGAACGAGGCATGGCGGGACTACCTCTTCCTCGGCCGCAACTAGCCGACGCGGTCCCGGCCGACGTCGTCGACGTCATCGAGACGCTGCGGGCGGCCGGCCACGCCGGGTTCGTGGTCGGCGGCTCGCTCCGTGACGTGCTGCTCGGGCTCGCGCCGCACGACTGGGATCTGGCGACGGACGCCCGACCGGAGCGCATCCTCGAGCTGTTCCCGGAGGCCGTCTACGAGAACGCCTTCGGCACGGTCGCCGTGCGCCATCGCGACCAGACGTTCGAGATCACGACCTTCCGGCGCGACCACGAGTACGCGGACTTCCGTCGCCCCCACCGGGTCGAATTCGGCGACGCGATCGAGACGGACCTCGCCCGACGCGACTTCACCGTCAACGCGATGGCCTGGGGCAGGACGGCGACCGGATCCTCCGTCGCGTTGATCGATCCGTTCGACGGCCGAGCCGATCTCGACGCGGGGATCCTGCGCGCCGTCGGAGACCCGAGCGTCAGGTTCGGCGAGGACGCGCTCCGGATGATCCGCGCGATGCGGCTGTCGGCGGTCCTCGGATTCGCCATCGAGACCGACACGCTGGCCGCGATCGGGGACCGGTCCGAGCTCGTCCGCCACCTGTCCGGCGAGCGGATCGCCGCCGAGCTCGAGAAGCTCCTGGCGACCGCGGTCCCATCGGTCGGCCTGCGGCCGCTCGAGGCCACCGGGCTCCTTGCCGGGATCTCACCCGAGCTCGCGGCCCAGCGCGGCATCGCCCAGAACAAGATCCCCGGCGAGGACCTCTGGGACCACACGCTCCGGGCGGTGGATGCGGCGCCGCGGGACCGTCCGGTCGTCCGGCTGGCGGCCCTGGTCCACGACATCGGCAAGCCGTCGACGTTCGCCGATGGGCGGTTCATCGGCCACGACACCGTCGGCGCGGAGCTGGCGGCCGCCCTGCTCGAGCGATTGCGCTTCCCCCGCTCACCGACCGAACGGGTCACCCACCTCGTCCGCCAGCACATGTTCGCGTACGAATCGTCGTGGGGGGACCCTGCCGTCCGACGCTTCATCGCCAAGATCGGTCCCGCGGCGCTCGACGAGCTGTTCGAGCTGCGCCAGGCCGACAACGTCGGGAGCGGTCTCCCGCCGGATGCGGGTGGGATCGACGAGCTCCGCCGGCGCGTCGCGGAGCAGCTGGCGGCCGAGGTCGCCCTCCATCGCCGGGACCTGGCCGTGGACGGGGACGACCTGATCGCCGAGCTGGGCGCCGTGCCGGGACCCCGCCTCGGCGCCGTGCTCGATCGGCTGCTCGAGGAGGTCGTCGACGACCCGACCCTGAACGACCGGCCGACCCTCCTGCTCCTCGCCCAGGCCCAGCTCGCCCAGGAGGAGTAGGGTCCGCATCGTGAGGGTCCTGGTCACCGGAGGAGCCGGCTACGTCGGGTCGGTCAGCGTCGAGCGTCTGCTCGAGGCCGGTCATCACGTCGTGGTCCTCGACGACCTGTCGACCGGACATCGCGCGGCCGTCGACTCGACCCTGGTCGAGGGGTCGTACGCCGACGGTCCTGCGACCGCGGCGCTGCTCGACCGTGAGCGGATCGAGGTCATCCTCCACTGCGCGGCCCGCTCCCTGGTCGGGGAATCGATCGTCGATCCCGCGAAGTACTACCGCGAGAACGTCGCGGGCGGCATCGCGCTGCTCGAGGCGGCGCGAGCGGTCGGGGTCCGGCGGGTCGTCTTCTCGTCGACCGCCGCGGTCTACGGAAGCCCTGAGACCACGCCGATCGCCGAGGATGCCCCGCTGGCCCCGATCAATCCGTACGGGGAGACGAAGCGGACGTTCGAGGGGGCACTCCGCTGGTACGGCGCCGCCTACGGCCTCCGCAGCGTGGCGCTGCGCTACTTCAACGTGGCCGGCGCCACCGTACGCCATGGCGAGCGGCACGACCCGGAGACCCACCTCATCCCGACCGTCCTGGCCGCGGCCGAACACGGCCGCCCGGTGACGGTCTTCGGGACCGACTACCCGACGCCCGACGGGACGAACGTCCGCGACTACATCCACGTCCGCGACCTGGCCGACGCCCACCTCGCCGCGATCGAGGCGACCGCCGACGACGACCCCCGGACCGACGATCCGGCGACGCCCGGCGATCGGCGGCGGGGTCGCGCCGTCGCGCTCAACCTGGGGAGTGAGACCGGCTTCAGCGTCCTCGAGGTCGTCGCCGCTGCCGAGCGCGTGATCGGACGATCGATCGACGCCGAGCTCGGGCCGCGGCGGGCCGGCGATCCGCCGACCCTCGTGGCCGCCAACGGTCGCGCCCGCGAGGTGCTCGGCTGGACGCCTCGGCTCGGATCGTTGGACGAGATGATCGGATCCGCCTGGGCCTGGCGACGGACCCAGCCGACCTAGACGCGGGGCTCGATCGGGGCGTTCGCGGGAGTGAGCCGCTCCGGAGGCGCGATCGGGTGGGGATGCTCCCCGGCATCGAGCTCGCCGGAGCCCGACCAGCGATCGCTGACCGGCCAGATCAGCCACAGCCCGATGACCATGGTCACGAGCAGGCTGAGGATCGCCAGCTGGTAGGCGCCGTTGCCCAGGGTGTCGACCAGGAGGAACACGATCAGGCCGTAGAGCAGCTGACCGATCACCTGCGAACCCTTGCCCACCAGCCCGTACAGGCCGAAGAACTCGCCGAGCCGGTCCGGTGGCGACAACCGGATCATGAACACCCGGTCCGCCACCTGCACGCCGCCGAGGCCGGACCCGACGATGGCGCCGGCGGCGATGAAGATCGCGATGCCCGTCGCCGTCGAGGGCAGCGCGAGCGCGACGACCCCGAGGACCAGCCCGACGACCCACGAGGCCAGGACGGCCACGAGCGTCTTCTTCGGCCCGAACCGGTCGACCAGCCGCCCCCACCCGAAGCTCGCCAGGATCGCGACGACCACGAGGACGAGCGAGACGTACAGGAACTGGCCCTGGGTGAGCCCCATCCCGCGGACCGCGACCACGCTCATCACGACGATCAGGGTGTTGACCGCGTCCGAGTAGAACAGCCGGCCGACCAGGAACCGGAGCAGCCCGGGGACCTGGCGGGCGTGGCCGATGGTGATCCCGACCTGCCGGAACGACCCCCGGATGTCGGCCCAGCTGACCCGCTCCTGGCCGGCCGGTGCCGGCGGCTCCTTGACGACCAGGAAGATCGGGATGGCGAACACCGCGAAGAGGATCCCTGAGATGAGGAAGATGGGGTCCGGTGTCTCGGTGATCCCGAGGCCGAGCAGGATCACGGCGGTGACCAGCGTTCCGAGGTAGCCCACCCCGACGCCGATCCCCGACAGCCGTCCACGGGTCGCCGGGAAGCTCACTTCCGCCAGCGTCGCGTCGTAGTAGATCAGGGCGGCCTGGTAGGCGAAGTTGGCGACCGTGAACAGGACGGCGCCGATCAAGGCGGGGCTCGGACCGATGATCGCCGACGGGACGATGGCCAGGACCGTGAAGAACAGCAGGAACGGCAGGCGGCGCCCGCCGCGATCCGAGATCGCCCCCAGGAACGGCGAGATGAGCGCGTTGAAGCCGACCGACACCGCGATCGCGATCCCCTGGACGAGCTGGCCGGGTCCCTGGCCGTAGCGCGCGTCGTCGGTCAGCCACAGACCGATCGCGGTCGACACGATCGCGTAGCTGAAGACGGTGTTGGCGAGGTCGTACAGGGACCATGCCACGGGCACCCGGGCACGTCCGCTCGGGGTGAGCGCCGCGAGGCGCGCCGCCGGGTTCAACGGGCCGCGGAGGCCAGGCAGGTCACCGCGGGATGATAGGTCCTGCGGTGTACGCTTCGAGCGATGCGAACACCATCGGCGACCGTCGACGTCGCGACCTTGCGACCCCAGCTGTTCGGCGGCGGCAACGCCAAGAAGGTCGTCGACCCGATCATCGAGCCGCACTGGGAAGGGGATCGCGTCCTGGTCGCGGTGACCCTGGGCGACCACCCGAAGGTCGAGATCGTCGACGAGCACGGCACGCCGATCGTGGATGAAGCCGGGATCAGCGCCGAGCTCCTCGCGGCCACCCGGGCATCGAGCCTCGTGATCGACGGCTACCTGACCACGCAGGCGACCCGGTCCATCGAGGGGCTCGGTCTCGAGAGCCCGCATGCGCCGTCGGTCGGCGACATGACCGCGCAGATGTTCCTCGGATCGGCCGGGCGGCGGCGGCGGGCGGAGCTCGCCGACGCGCAACAGCAGGCCCTGGCCGCAGGGCCGCTCGCGTTCGTCGCCGTCGACCTGCTCGCGGTCGACGATGAGCCGATCATCGACGCGCCGCTGCTCGAGCGGAAGCGGATCCTCGAGGGCGTGCTGCTCGAATCGGACCTCGTCCGGCGGACCGCGTTCGTCCGGCTGCCGATCGACGCCTGGGTCGGGACGTGGCGGAGCATCGGCTTCCGGACGATGGCCTACAAGGCCGCGAACGGCCGCTACCTGCCCGGCGAGAAGAACCCCGGCTGGGCGACGGTGGCGATCCCCCGGCGCTGACCGACGCGCTCCGAGACGGACGCGCCCGTCCGCCCGGTGGTACGGTGGCGCGGTGCCCGAGACCGTTCTGACGCCGGCGATCCGCGACCAGATCGACCGGCTGGGCCGTGCCGACATCATGGTCGGCATCCCCAGCTTCCGGAACGCCGCGACGATCGGTCATGTCGTCCGCGCCGCACAGGCCGGCCTGGTCCAGTACTTCCCTGACCTTCGCCCCGTGCTCGTCAACGCGGACGCCGGCTCCGCCGACGGCACCCAGCGCGTCGTGGCCGAGACCGAGCCGCCGGATTACGTCGAGCGGATCCTCCTCGTCCGGCCGACCAACCGTCTCGAACGGGTCGCCCTGACCTACCCCGAGGTGGACGGCGTCGGCGGCAAGGGGGCGGCGCTGCGGACGATCTTCGAGATGGCGGCCGCGCTCGAGGTGAAGGCGCTCGTCGTGGTCGACTCCGACCTGCGCTCGATCGTTCCCGAGTGGATCGAGCTCCTGGCCGGGCCGATCCTCAAGGGCGGCTACGACTACGTCGCGCCGCTCTACAGCCGGTACAAGTACGACGGCACGATCACCAACACGGTCACCTACCCGCTGACCCGCGCGCTCTACGGCCACCGGATCCGCCAGCCGATCGGCGGCGACTTCGGCGTGTCGGGGGATCTCGTCCGCCACTACCTGGAGCTCGGCGACTGGAGTCCGGACATCTCGAAGTTCGGCATCGACATCTGGATGACGACGTCCGCCCTGACCGGCGGGTTCGCCGTCTGCCAGGCGCGGCTCGGTGCCAAGGTCCACGACCCGAAGGACCCGGGATCCGACCTCGGCCCGATGTTCCGCCAGGTCGTCGGCACCATCCTGCGGCTGGCGGTCGCCAACGCCGATCGCTGGCTGCCGATCCACGGCTCCCACGATGTGCCGGCCTACGGGTTCGAGCGCTACTCGGATCCGCCGCCGCTCGAGGTGAACACGATCCGCCTCCTGACCGAGTTCCACACGGGATCGCTGGCCCTCGCCGCCACCTGGGCCGAGATGCTGACCCCGCCCACCCTCGCGACCGTGATGGAGCTCGCCGGGGAGGCCGGAGCCCTGGCCGAGGCGGCGGAGCGCGCCGGCGAGGCCGACGCCGGACCCTCGATGTCGACCGAGCGGATGGCCGACGCCCTGGCGGCGTTCCACTTTCCCGGACGACCTGTGGGCGCGGGTCGTCTACGACCTGATCGTGACCGCGGCGCTCGCGCCGGCGCAGATCGAGCGGAACGTCGCCGCGCTCGTCCCGATCTACTTCGGGCGGGTGGGCAGCTTCGTCATCGAGAACCGCAAGGTGACGACGGACGAGGCCGAGGAACGGGTCGAGCGCCAGGCGCGGGAGTACGAACTGCTCAAGCCGTACCTGGTCGACCGCTGGAACGCCACCGTCGCGGACCGGGCCGGCGGATGAGCCGTGCACCGTTGCCGGCCCGGATCCTCATCCCCGTGGCGAACCCCGGGACCGCGGAGGAGCTGATCCGGATCGGGGCCGGCCTCCTGGACCAGCGTTCCGGGGCGCTCGACGTCCTCGGGATCGTCGAGGTTCCCGAAGGGATGCCGCTGTCGGAGGGCGCGACCCGCGCGCGGCACGCCCGACGCCTCCTCCAGCGCGTCCTCGACTACGCCCCGCCCGGCACGGCGATCCACCCGCTGGTCCGGATCGGGCGCCGCGCCGCGGAAGGCATCGTCGAGGCCGCGGCCGAGCAGGAGGCGGACCTGATCATCTTCGGCTGGGGCGGGAAGCAGTCGCTCCAGACGTCCGCAACGGTCGCGGCGACCGCCGGCCGCGAGCCAGGCAGGCGACGTCGGTCGCGATCGGCGGATGGCGGCCCGAGCGTGGTCAGCCCGACGATCGACGCCGTCGTCCGCGAGTCCCCGTGCGACATCGTCGTCGTCAAGCAGCGCGGCTCGTCCGAGGTCAAGCGGATCCTCGTCCCGGTCCGCGGCGGACCGCACGCCGAGCTCGCGCTCACCTTCGCCGACGCGCTCGGGCGAGCCAACGGCGCCGAAGTCGTCGTGCTGCACCTCGTCCCGCCGGGTATCACCCTGGCCGTCCGCGCCCAGGCCGAGCGTGCGCTGGCCGCCTTCATCAAGACCCACATCAAGGGTCGGGCCGAGCCGCTCGTGCGCGAGGCGAGCAACGTCCGGAACGCGATCCTGCGGGAGGCCGACCGGGCCGACCTCGTCGTCATGGGCGCCTCGGCCACCCCCGGCGGCGGCGATTCCACGCTGTTCGGCGCGATCCCCGAGGCGATCGCGGCCCGGGCCAAGCCGACCGTCGTCGTGGTCAAGACCCGTGAGTCGATCAATCGAGTGACGTTCGAGCAGCTCGCCGAGAAAGCCGAGACCCTGGCGGCCGCCGACCGCGCCGCGGAAGAGGCCCGGGCGATCCCGGCCCGGGTGGAGCGCTGGTTCGGCGAATCCAACTACCACCACGCGGAGTTCGCCGACCTGCGGCGGCTGGCCAACCTCAAGGAGGCCCAGGGGGTCACCGTCAGCCTGATCCTGCCCACGCTCAACGAAGAGGAGACGATCGGGCCGATCGTCCGGCGGGCGATCCGCGAGATGATGGGCCGCGTCCCATTGCTCGATGAGATCCTGGTCATCGACTCCGAATCGACCGATCGGACCCGCGAGATCGCCGAGGCCGAGGGCGCCCGCGTCGTCGAGCACCCCGCGGTGCTGCCGAGATACGGGTCATTCAAGGGCAAGGGCGAAGCGCTCTGGAAGTCGCTCCACGAGACGTCCGGGGACATCATCGTGTGGGCCGATACCGACGTCCGCAACTGGCACCCGCGGATGGTCTACGGAACGCTCGGGCCGCTGCTCGCCGAGCCGCGGCTGCAGTACGTCAAGGGCTACTACCAGCGCCCGATCGTCGAGGAGGGGGTCCTCAAGGAGGGCGGTGGCGGGCGCGTCACGGAGCTTGTCGCGCGCCCCCTGATCAACCTGTTCTACCCGGAGCTGTCGGGGTTCATCCAGCCGCTGGCCGGGGAGTACGCCGGCCGTCGCTCGCTGCTCGAGACGATCCCGTTCTTCACCGGGTATGCGGTCGAGATCGGCCACCTCATCGACATCGCGGAACGGGTCGGCATCGAGGGCCTCGGGCAGGTCGACCTCGAGCGGCGGATCCACCGCAACCAGGAGCTCGAGGGCCTGTCGCGGATGTCGTTCGTCATCCTCCAGGCCGTTATGAAGCGGCTCGAGGAACGACGCAAGGCGCGCCTGTTCGCCGAGCTCGGCTCGACGATGAAGCTGCCCCGGTCGGGGCGTGGCCGCCTCGGACTCGAGGTCATCGAGCTGGCCGACCACGAGCGGCCGCCGATGATCCGGATCCCCGAGTACGTCGAGCGGCGCAACGGGTCGGGATGAACCCGGCACCCGACGCGGCGAACGTCGGTACGGCGGGCGGCGCGCCGGCGCTCATCGTCGTGTTCGCGCCCGATTCGTTCAAGGGTTCGCTGTCGTCGGTCGAGGTGGCGCGGTCCCTGGCCGAGGGGTGGGCGCGGATCCGCCCGATGGACGAGCTCCTGCTCGCGCCGCTGGCGGATGGTGGCGAGGGCACGCTCGCCGCGATCGACGCCGCCGGCGGATGGGAACGCCGGATCGCCCGGGTCCTCGATCCCGGGTTCGTCGAGATCGACGCGGCGTGGTTGCGCGCGACGACCGGCGAGCGGGCCGTCGTCGAGCTCGCCCAGGCGTCCGGTCTGTCGCTCGTCGCGCCCGAGGATCGCCATCCGCTCCGTCTCACCACGGTCGGCACGGGCCAGCTGCTCAGGGCCGCCCTCGACGCGGGGATCCGCCGCGTCACGCTGGGCATCGGCGGGAGCGCCACGAATGACGGCGGCGGCGGCATTCTCGAGGCACTCGGGGCCAGGCTGCTCCAGCCCGACGGCACGACGACCGCCGGGGCACGACCGGCGAGCGTCCCCGCTCGGTTCGAGTCGATCGCCCGGATCGATCTCGACGGTCTCGATCCACGTCTGGCCGAGGTCGATCTCCGGATCGCCTGCGACGTCACGAATCCACTGCTCGGACCGACCGGTGCCACGGCGGTCTACGGTCCGCAGAAGGGAGCGACCGAAGTCGACCGCGCGAGCCTCGAGGGCGCGCTCGAGCGCTACGCCGACGCGCTGGAGGCCGCGACCGGCCGGCGCGAGCGGAAGACGCCCGGATCGGGTGCCGCCGGCGGGGTCGGCTTCGGGCTGCTGTGCCTGCGCGATCGCTTCCGCTCGCTCGAGCTCGTTCCGGGAGTCGATCTCGTGGCCGAAGAGACCGGACTCGACGCGAAGCTCGCGATGGCCGACATCGTGATCACCGGCGAAGGCCGGATCGATGCCCAGACGGCCTTCGGCAAGACCGCCCTGGGCGTGGCGCGGCGAGCCCAGGCAGCCGGGGTCCGCTGTATCGCGGTCGGCGGCGGCGTCGAGCCGGACGGGGTGGCCGCCCTGGCCGAGCTGGGCGTCGAGGTCGTCTCGGTCCACCAGCACCCGATCCCGCTCGCGGAGGCGATCGCTGCGGGGGCGGCGCCACTCGTTGCCTGCGGTGAGCGGCTCGGGATGGCCGCCGCGGGTCCTGTCTGATGCGGGGGGAGGCATCGCCGGCCGGAGCCGCACCCCGCTCGACGGTCGCCACTGGCGGTTCCCGACCCGCGACTCGCTTCGCCCGGCCCAAGGCGAGACCGAAGAAGCGCCGCCCGCCGGATCCGTTCAAGGCCTGGGCGCGCCGGCTGGAGCGCACGCGGCCCGGGCTCGTCCCGTACGTGTTGGATGGTCTCGCAACCGAGTACGGGCATCCGGTCTGGGAGCGCCGCCTCGATCCGACCAGCGAGCTCGTGCTGACGATCCTGACCCAGAACACGGCCGATGTGAACGCCGAGCACGCGTTCGAGGCGCTCCGCCTCGCCTACCCCGGCGGCGGTGCGGTCGAGACGCATCGAGCCTCGGCCGGCTGGGGCGGGGTCGGCCTGTCGGACTCGGCCGCTCCGGACTGGGCCGCGGTCGAGACCGCCCCGGTCGAGGAGCTGATCGAGGTCATCCGGCCGGGCGGCCTCGCGGTCCAGAAGACGCCGCGGATCCAGGCCGCATTGCGCACGATCCGTGAGGAGCGCGGCGACCACTCTCTCGAGTTCCTGGGCGACATGCCGGCGCTCGAGGCGCGGGACTGGTTGACCCGCATCGGCGGGATCGGCCGGAAGACGGCGTCGGTCCTGCTCCTGTTCTGCTTCGGGACGCCGCTGATGCCGGTCGATCGCCACGTGGAGCGGGTGAGCCGTCGGATCGGGCTGATCGGGCCCAAGGCGAGCGCCGACGACGCCCACGAGATCTACCTCGCGCTGCTCGAGCCGGACCAGATGTACGAGGCGCACGTCAACCTGATCACCCACGGCCGGCGGATCTGCCACGCCAGGAACCCGGAGTGCGACCGGTGCCCCGTCCGCGCCCGGTGCCGGTTCGTCGACCCGAAGGCTCCCTGACCGCCGTCCGGGGGCGCCCCAGCGCACTGCCTATACTCGAACGATGCTGAGCAACGATCCGACCGGCCCACATGGATCGATCTCGCCCCGCATCCTCCTCGTCGACGACGACCCGAACCTGCTGGTCGTACTCAGCGAGCGCCTGACCGCCGACGGCTTCGACGTCGCGACCGCCCGCGACGGACGCGAGGCACTCCGGCGACTGGCCACCGGCTGGCCCGACCTGCTGATCATCGACATGATGATGCCGCGCCTCGACGGACTGTCCCTCGCACGCGAGATCAAGGCGCGGGCCGACCTTCCGATCATCGTCCTGTCGGCGATCGACGCCGGGGACAGCAAGGCCGACGTCCTCGATGAGATCGCCGAGGACTACATCACCAAGCCGTACCACTACCCGGAGCTCCGGGCGCGCGTGAATCGAGTGCTCCGGCGGCTCGGGGACCGGGTCCCGCGACGGAGCCTCGTCCTCGGCCCGCAGGTCGTGCTCGAGCTCCACCGGCGGCAGGCGATCGTGTCCGGCGAGGCGGTCCAGCTGACGCCGACGGAGTCGCGCCTGCTCTACGCGCTCGTCGCGAACCTGGGCCACGTGGTCACCACGGAGATGCTGCTGGCACGCGGCTGGGCCGAGACCGAGGACGCGGATCCGTCCTACGTCTGGGTGACGATGCGTCGGTTGCGGACGAAGCTCGAGCCCGATCCGAACCACCCGGCTCACCTGCTCACGGTCCGCGGGGTGGGCTATCGGCTCGTCTCCATCGACCAGCCCGACGAGGCCGCCGAATGGGCGCGGGACCGCCCGGTCGACCCGGTCCCCTGAGCCACGTGGACGCACCGCCACCCCAGACCGACGCCGAATCCACGGAGGTCGTCGCGGACGCCCGTCCGGGGGACCCGCCCCCGACCGAGGCCGACTCTCCTGAGGCCGTCGCGGACACGCGCCCGGATGAGCCGTCGCCGACCGAAGCCGACTCCACCGACGCCGTCGCGGACACCGAGGCCGGCCAGTCAGCGGGGGTCGCGGCCCACCTGGAGGGGACCGAGCCGCTGGTCCTCAGCGGCGACGCCGACGCCGAGCGGGTCGACTCGGGGATCTCGTTCCGGAGCCGCCTGACGATCTCGCTGGTGGCCGCGGCGGTCCTCCCCCTCGCCTCCTTCGGCCTGGTCGTCGTCGCGGCTGAACGCTTCGTGCCCGACCCGGGCGAGACGCTGCCGCGCGTCCTGATCCTGACGATCGCGATCGCCGCGCTCCTGGCGGTGCTCGTCGCGTTCGCCCTGGCGTCCGACCTCACCGCCCCGCTCCGGGCGATCGCCACGGCCGTCGACCGGGTCTCGACCGGCGACCTGAGCACGCCGATCACCGTCAGTGGCGACGACGAGCTCGCCCGCCTGGCGGAGTCCCACAACCGTCTTGCCGCGGAGCTCGAACGGCGCAATCGAGAGCTCGGGCGGATCCTGGCCGCACTCGTGGCCGCGTCGCCGCGCGACGGCGTGGCCTGGCTGATCGGGCGTGCGGCGGAGGACGCCCGAACGGCCTTTGGGATGGTCGACGCTCGGATCCTCCTGGTCGACCCGCTGACGGTCCCCGCCGAGGAGCGGGTGCCGGGCGAGGCGTTACCGGTGCGAGCCTCGTTGCGGGCGGGCGAGGATCGCCTCGGCCTGCTCATGGGCCACCTGCCGGCGACGCGAGCCTGGGAGCGCGCCGACCAGGACCTGCTCGAACTGTTCGCGAGCGAGATCGGCGTCGCCGTCCGGAACGCCCAGCTGTTCGAGCGGGTCGGCGCCCAGAACGCCCGGCTGCTCGAGCTCGATGCCGCCAAGGACGACTTCCTGCGCGGCGTCAGCCACAACCTCCAGACGCCGCTGACCAGCATCCGCGCCTACGCCGAGCGACTCGACGCGGAGCGTCCGGACCGTCGCCTCGGGATCATCGCCGAGCAGGCGGAGCGGCTGAGCCGGATGGTCCGCCAGTTGCTGACCGTCAGCCGGCTGGAGGCCGGGACCCTCCGCCCGGAGGCCGACGTGTTCGGGCTGGCCCCCCGGATCCGACGGGCGTGGGAGGCGCTCGGAGCCGAGGCCGTCCCGTTCAGCCTCGACGACCGGTCGGGAGGCTGGCTCGCCGTCGCGGATGGCGACCAGGTCGACCAGGTCCTGTGGGCGTTGCTCGACAACGCGATCAAGTACGGACGTCGCGGACCGGTCGACGTGACGATCGACGTCGACGCCTCGGCCGATCGCCTGCGTCTGACCGTCGCCGACCACGGTCCGGGCATCCCGGAGGCCGAGCGCGACGCACTGTTCGCCCGGTTCGCCCGGGTCGGCGATCAGTCGGCCGAGGACGGCAGCGGGCTCGGCCTGTACGTCTCGCGCGAGCTCGCCCGATCGATGGACGGCGACCTGGTCCTCGAGCCACCCGAGGCGGATCGAGGAGCCGCGTTCACCGTCGTCCTGCCGGCCGAGCAAGCCCTCGAGGTCTGAGCCGGGTCAGTTCGCGGCGGTCGACCGGGTGGCGTCCCCGTCGGATGCCGACCGCATCGCTGCGCGACGCCACAGGAGACCGAACGGGTCCCCCGCGACGATGACCGCAGCGACGATCCCGAGGACCGGTCCGAACAGGTCGCTCAGGCCGAGGTGGTAGGCGATGATGTTGCCGAGGTACCAGCCGGCGAAGAGCCACAGGACGCCGGCGACGACGCGCTTGTTCATGGAGCCCACCTTCGCCGGTCGACGTCGGGGCGGCCAGAACACGGAAGTACTGGCCGCACCTAACCCCACCAGACCCTGGCAAGGTGCCGTGTAAGGTGCATCCGCGACCATGGCGTCCCCACTCGGACCGTTCCGGCCGGGCGGGTCGACCGCGATCGCTAGCGAGATGTCATCGTCGATGTGGCGCCTCTTCCGCCGCCACGGTCCGCCGTTCGGTCGATCCCGTGGCCAGTCGCTCGTCGAGCTCGCCCTGATCCTGCCGATCTTCCTCCTCCTGATCGCCGGCGCGGTCGATCTCGGGCGCCTGTTCTACGCCTACGTCGCGATCACGAACGCCAGCAAGGAAGGCGCGCTGTTCGGCGCCTCCTACCCGCAATGCGGCACGCCGGTGGAGTGCGGAGACCCGAGGAATGTCGTCTTCCACGTGCGGACCGAGGCGGACCACCTCAAGGACTCGGCCGGGAAGGAGCTGACCCCGACGATCTCGTGTGGTCCGGGGACGACGAAGCGGAGCACGCTGAGCACGTGCCAGGAAGGCGACACGTATCGCGTGAGCGTCTCGTTCGACTTCCGGTTGATCACGCCGATCCTCGGCAGCCTGTTCGATCATCGCCTCGTGCTCCATTCGGAGTCCGACTCGACCGTCCTGAACCAGCACTACGACCCGATCCCTGGGCTGAGCGTGACCAAGGAGGTCTGGGACCCCGAGGCTGAGGAGTGGGTCCGGACGCCGACCGTCGACCCGAAGACCGGTGCCCCGTCGAACCTCGAATTCCGCGTGACCGACACGGTCAGGTACCGGATCACGGTCAGGAACACCGGAACCACGTCCCTGTCCGGCGTGGTCGATCGTCGACGACGCCGTGAAGGGCTGGCCGCCCTCCGGGTCGGGATGCGGCAACCCCGGGACGATGCCGGCGGGCGGCAAGGCGTACGTCTGTCCGTACTCGATCGGGCCGCTGACCAAGGCCCAGAAGAACCTGCAGAACACCGTCACGGTCACCTCCGGCAGTCTCGCTCCCGTGGTCGACGTCGCGATCATCGACGTCCTCGCCAGCCCGCCGCGGCTCGAGGTCCACAAGGAGGTCCGGGTGTTCCGGCACGGCCTGGACACCGACTGGCAGCAGAGCCTGACCGTCCATCAGGGCCCCAAGGTCGACCCGACCGTGTGGTATCGCCTCCGCGTCACCAACACCGGCGGGAGCCCTGCGACGGGCTTCACGGTCCAGGACTCGACCGGCCCATTGACGTTCGACGCGGATTGCCCGAGACCGCCCTCCAGCCTCGGCCCCGGCGCGACCTACTGGTGCTTCTATCCCGAGACGTACCGTCGGACGGGGACGGTCGTCGACACCCTGAAGGCCGACAGCAAGGAGACCGCCGAGCAGCGCGACACGGCCACCGTCAGCATCCAAAGCTGCGGCGGGCCGAGCACTGGTGGTTCCGAACCTGGTCGAGGATCCGTCGGGCGACCCGCGAACGGTGGCCGAGGCGCGCTCCGTCTGGACGGCGGCCGGGTTCACCGTGCCGCTGTCCCCCGCTACCGGCTCGAGCGGGAGCGAGGTCCAGTCCCAGGGCCCGCGCGACCCGTATGAGTGCGCGCCGCCCTCGACCGTCGAGAAGGTCGACCACTAAGTGTCCCGGCGGCCCAGCGTCCGGCGCGCCAGCGGTCAGTCCCTGGTCGAATTCGCCCTGGTGTTCCCGATCTTCCTGCTGCTCCTGTTCGGCCTGATCGACATCGGCCGGTTCGTCTACACGGCGAACGCCCTCAACGAGGCGGCCCGCGAGGGGGCCCGGTTCGGCTCCGTGGCGGCGTGGTCGCAGAGCTGCGGCGGGACGCGCGAGGCCTGCGTCCAGGCGGAGGCGCTCCACCGACTCGCCGCGGTCCCGGGTGCGACGGTGACGGCTTCGTGCTTGCGCACCCCGATCGCCGGTGGGACTCCGGTCGCGGCCTCGGGAGGCTGCCGGACGAACGACCTCCTGAAGGTCGTGGTGACCGCCAAGTTCCAGGTCCTGACCCCGATCATCGGCCAGTTCCTCGGCAAGAGCACGCTCACCGGATCGAGCGAAGTGACGGTCAACCAATGACCGCTCGGACCTCGAAGCGCGAGCCCGGCCAGATCGTCGTCATCTTCGCGGTCGCCCTGGTGGCCATCGCCCTCACGGTCGGCCTGGTCGTCGACGGGGGGATGGCGTTCTTCCAGCGACGCGACGGACAGAATGACGCTGACCTGGCGGCACTCGCGGCGACCCAGGTCGTGGCCAACGTGCAGATGGGCGAGTCGACCGGCGCAAGCGTGGTCGGGACGATCACCGCCAGCCTCCAGGGGAATGGATGCCGGCCGACCGGAGGAACGCCGTGCACATGGACCGCCCATTACGTCGGCTCGGGCGGACGTGATCTCGGACCGGTGGGGGCGGGGTCCGTGCCCGGCAACGTCATGGGCGTGCGCGTCGATGTCACCCGACAGCCGCGGACCTTCTTCCTCGGCCTCGTCGGCCAGAACGCCTGGCGGGTCGACACCACCGCCACGGCGATGACCGCCCACCCGGGCACCGCGCCCGCAGGCCAGCTGCTCCCGATCGCCCTTCGGCAGCCGAACGTCCCCTTCGTCGAAGGGCAGGTCTACGACTTCACACCAGACAGGATCGCGCCCGGGGGCTACGCCTGGGTGACTTGGGGGAAGAAGGGACTGTCGAGCAGCGTCTGCGACCCCGACAACCCGAGCTTCGCGCTCGACGACACGTTCAGCGCGGTGCGCGCCCCGGCAGGCGCCGAGGACGACAGCCGGCTTCGCAGATGCATGGCGGATTGGGTCAAGAGCCAGGCGACCGTCCTGATCCCGATCTACGACCCGGCGTCGACGCCGCCGAAGTACCGGATCATCGGCGTCAACGCATTCGTGATGCGCGCGCTCGACCAGCCCGAGGACGGGGACATCCGGGCCTCGTTCGTGGGCAGCTACGCGTTCCCTACCGTTCCGGCGGACGCGAGCGTCCCCCCGTTGAAGGGCGACTCGCTCTACTACCTCGGGCTCGTCAAGTAGGACGAGACAGGCGCCGGCCGACGCGTCGCCGGCTGGACGGGCGGGCGTACCATCGTGGGGCGGAGAGGGACCCCAGCCCCCGATCCGTCCCCGGGTCCTCGGGGACCACCCGCGGCCGGGTGGTGCCTCCGGGCGTCACCCGGCCGTTCGGTCAGCCGACCACGGTCGCGTCGGGACGACGGTCGGCGAGGCTCGGGATCTGGCGGCGGATCGAGCGGACCCGGGCGAGGTCCAGTTCCGCGGTCACGATGCCCACCCGATCCGGGGCCTGGGCGACCACCGTCCCCCACGGGTCGACGATCATCGATCGCCCGAACGCCGGCTGGCCTGGGGGTCCGCCGACCTGCGCCGGAGCCAGCACATAGGCGCCGTTCTCGATCGCCCGTGCTCGGAGCAGGACCTCCCAGTGGTCGCGACCCGTCCGTTCCGTGAAGTTCGCCGGGACGCACAGCACCTCGGCACCGGCCAGGGCTAGGGCACGGTAGAGCTCCGGGAACCGAAGGTCGTAGCAGATCGACAACCCGATCCCGATGCCGTCCACCTCGGCGACGACGGCCCGGTCGCCCGGGCTCACCCGGTCGGACTCGCGGTCGACCGGCCCGTCCTCCACGGCCACGTCGAACAGGTGGATCTTGCGGTAGGTCGCGGCGATCGAGCCGTCGGGCGCGATGAGCACGCTCGTGTTGAACGGTCGAGCCGGCTCGTCGGAGGTCTCGGCCACCGATCCGACCAGGATCCAGGCGTCGTTCCGGGTCGCGACGGCGGCGAACCGGTCCGTCCACGGGCCGGGGATCGGCCGCGCCGACGCCCGATACCCGTCGTCCGGGCCGCGGTACTGGAGGTACTCGGGGAGGGCGACCAGACGGGCGCCGCCGGCTGCCGCCGCGTCGGCCAGGCTCGCGGCGATCGCGATGTTCGTCTCGACGTCCGGGCCGGCGTCGAGCTGGACGAGGGCGACCCGGAGTCGCTCGGCATCGGTCATGCCGACAGGCTACCGGATGCCGGTGTCGTACTCGACGAGGATGGGGGACGGCGTGCTCGTGCCGTCCGATCCGACCGAGAACGGGACGAGCCGGGCGGGCCCGATCAGGCCCTTGAACGGCTGCGGCGCGAGGACGTAGTCGCCGGACGGCAGGTCGATCGTGAACCGCCCGTCGGCGCCCGTCGTCGTTCGTGCCACCTCTGAGCCCCCGGCCGTCGTCACGACCAGGGTGGCGCCCGCCACCGGGCGCGACAGGCACGATGGATCACCTGCCCGAGCGACCGGACAGACCGGACCGGCGGTCGCGATCCCGCTGACGTTCCCGATCGCCGCGGCCGTCGACGTCGCGGTAGCGGACGCCGCGGCGGAGGGTGACGCCGACGGACCCACCGAGGAGCCAGCCGAGGAACCGGCGGAGCATCCGGCGAGGACGATCAGGAGCACCGCGACGAGCACGGTGGGGCGACTGGGGGTGAGGCGGCGGGCGTCCATGGCCGTGCGACGCTCCGACCGCCCGGATTGTTCCGGCTACGGTTCCGCCGCGGGCCCGCGCCGGCCGACCAGCGCCCGACCGAGCGCGTCGAGCCGACCCGGGCCGGGAGTCACGATCGATCGGTTCGACCCGTCCCCGCTGCCGTCGGACCCGGGACGGGTCGGGATGGTCCGGATCGAAGGGCTCACGCGCTCAGGGGCGGGCGCGGCGCGGCGTGCCCGCGGCTCCACGGTGTCGACCGCCTGCGAGAGGCGCCAGGCCGCCTTGATCGGTCCGTCGTCGTCCAACGCGGCGTAGCCGAGCGCCAGCCGTCCGTCGGGATCGGGTGGCTCGATCAGCAACCCCGCTCCCCTGGCTGCGAGCGCCAGGCCCGACCTGGCTCGGGGTTCGAGCGCGAGCCGGACTCTCAGGATCGGCTCGGGTCCGGCGGGCTCGACCTCGATGACCGGTCCGAGCATGTCCGTCAGCGCCGACTCGAGGGCGGCCCGGCGGGATCGAAGGAGGTGACGCAGCCGGCGGACCCTCCGATCCAGCCCGCCATCGGCGATCCACCCGGCGATCGCCCGTTGGTCGACCGTGGGTGGAAACCCGTCGAGGTCGCCGAGGGCGTCGGCGACGGCGGTCGCGAGCGCGCCCGGCACCACGATCCAGCCGAGGGACGACCCGGGGACCAGCAGCTGGCCGAGCCCGCCGATGAGCGCGATCCGCCCGATCGCCAGGCTCCCCTGGAGCGACGGCGGCTGCCACCCGGCGAGTCGGAGGAGTGCCGCCCGGTCGTCCTCGACGAGGACGACACCGGCCGCCGCGTGGACCGCCGCCCGGTCGATCGGGACGTCGAGCGTCGTGGCGCCGTTCCGCCGCGCGATCGTCCGGAGGGCGGGATCGACCGGCTCGAGCAGCCCCAGGACCGGGATCCGGCTCGGGCCACCCTCGACGTCGAGGGCCGCGATCAACGCGGCGAGGAGGACGCGCGGACCATGGCCGACGACGATCTGGCGGGGGTCGGTCCGCGTCGCACGCCCGGCGTCGAGATAGGCGCTCAGGGCGGCGCGTAGCTCGACCGCGCCGGCTGGACCGGCGACCGGACCGACCGCGGCTTCGCGCCGCGCCGCTCGCAGGCGCGCTTCCCAGGCCGCGACGGGGAAGCCGCCCGGGACCCCGCCGTCCGGGCGGGCATCGGGACGAAGGTCGAGGCGAACGACGCGGGGACGGTCGCGGACGGTCGCCGGAAGCGAGCGGACGGACGGCCCCACCGGCGACGGGAGCTCGGTCGCGATCCGCGTGCCCGAGCCGACCCGGGCGTCGAGGTACCCCTCGGCGGCCAGCTGCTCGTAGGCGACGGCCACGGTGACCCGGGCCACGCCGAGGTCCTCGGCCAGCGTCCGGATGCCGGGGATCCGGGCACCCGGTCGCAGCCGTCCCGTGTGGATGGCAGTCCGGATCTGCGCCTCGACCTGCTGATAGAGCGGGACGCCGCTGTCGCGGTCGAGCTGGACGGTGATGAACATCGGCACGACTGTGGATAGTCGGTCCGACGCGCTCCGGGTTCATCCCGATCGGGTGTCCCCATCGCCCGACCGACGAGTGGCCCCACCGGCCCGAGTGGTCTCATCGGCCCGCGACCGGGTGGCCCTTGCGACGCCCATCGACCGCGACGAGGATCGAGGCCGGTGGTTGCCGGGCCCCATCACTCCCAACCGAGCACGGACCGGGCCTCCGCATCGCCCGGCCCGTGCTCGACCCACGGTTCCGGAGGCCCGATACGGATGGACAGAAAGATCGTCGGTGTGCTCGCGGCGGCCCTGCTGGTCGTGACCGCGTGCGGGACCGCCTCGACCTCGAGCTCGCCGACCACGGCTCCGAGCCCGAAGGCCGAGGCGAGCTCCGCGTCACCCACCGTCGCACCCTCGCCCACGCCGCTCGACTTCGAGCAGATCCTGTTCGGCTACGACTACCAGCCGGAGACGGGTACGCCGGGGGGCAGCATCGTCGTGGCCGACTGGCAGGCGGCGAACCAGCTCAACCCGGTCATCTCGACCTCGCTGGCGAACTCCTACGTGCTGGCTGCGACGATGCGCGGCCTGTTCACGGTGACCGCCGACGGCCACTGGAAGCCCGACCTCGCGGCCAAGATGCCGAAGTTCAGCGACCAGTCGATCCGGGTCGACTCGGACGGCAAGGGCTTCGAGATGGACCTGGAGCTGAAGCCGGGCCTGCTCTGGAGTGACGGCGTCCCACTCACCCTCCACGACCTCGAGTACACCTGGAAATGGGTCCTCGACCCGGCCCAGGTCGGCGTCACGACGGCCGGCTGGGACTCCATCGACAAGATGGACGTGTCGAGCGACGGCCTGAAGGCGACCGTCCACTTCAAGGAGGCGTACGCGGGCTACTACGGCCTGTTCGCCACGTCGTTCCTGCCCGAGCACTGGATGAAGACGATCCCGATCAAGGACGCGGCGGCGAAGTCGTATCCGCTCACCCCCGACCTGGCCAAGTCGCCGACGAACGGGCCGTTCAAGTACGACAACGCCACGTCCGACACGATCGTCCTCGTGCGCAACGACGACTGGAAGGCCGGCGACCATCCCGCCTATCTCGACAAGGTCACCTTCCACTACTACCCGGACAACAAGGAGGGCGTCATCGCGGCGTTCCTGACCCGTGACGTCGACGTCGCGCTCGACCTCGTCCAGACCGACTACGACGCGATCAAGGACGTGGATCCTTCGTTCGGGCGAGCCCTGCTCGCGCCCGCCTGGCTGTACGAGCACCTCGACCTCAACCAGATGGGTCAGGGGCAGGGCCACGGCCATCCGGCCCTCAAGGATCCCGTGGTCCGCCAGGCGATCGCCCAGGCGATCGACCGGAAGGCGATGTTCGAGACGGTCTTCCCCGGGGCGCCCGCCGGCACCGACCTGGTCTGCACCAACGCCGTCCCGACCAACTACTGGCGGCTCCCCGACGACAAGGCGACCTGCCCGACATACGACGTCGCCGCCGCGAACGCCGCGCTCGACGCGGCGGGCTACACCAAGGGTCCCGACGGGATCAGGATCGACCCGAAGTCGAAGCTCCCGCTCGTCTTCGAGCACTGCTCGTCGAACACCGGGTTCCGGACGCTGGGCGGCGACTTCCTGGCCAAGTCCCTCCAGCAGATCGGGATCAAGCTCGACCTCAACTACGTCGACTCGACGACCGTCCTGTTCGCGAACTGGCCGGACGTCTCCGCCGACACGAAGTGCAACACCTACCACGGCACGTACGACACGGCCGAGTTCGGCTACTCGCTGACCCTCGACCTGTTCGGCAACTACTACTACTCCTACCACTCGGAGCAGATCCCGACCGATGCCAACAAGGGCAACGGGTTCAACACGGTCCGGTTCGACGACCCCGAGATGGATGCCGCCCTCAACGTCCTCAAGGCGGCGCTCAAGCCGGCCGACCAGGTCCAGGCGGCCCACAAGGTCCAGGAGCAGTACATCAAGGACAACGTGGAGATCGCGCTCTACTACCGGAGCGAGGTGCGCGGCTACGCCACGAAGATCAAGAACCTGCTCTGGAACCCGTCGTCGTCGACCGAGCTGTGGAACATCGAGGACTGGTTCATCGGCCAGTGAGCTGATCCCGAGGCGCCTCGACCGCCCTCGCGGTCGAGGATCCCCCCGGCCGGCGGCCTCGCTCTCTCCCGGAGCGAGCGCCGCCGGTCGTCCCGTCTGCGACGCCCGGTGACGGCGAACGGGGTCGTACCATCCGGCGATGAGGACCGAGCGCATCCCGGTCGACGGCGACGTCGAGCTCAGCGTCGACCGCTGGGACCCGACGCCCGACCGTCGTCCCGAGCCGGGCGTCGCCGAGGCCGCAGATCGACCGACGTTCGTGCTCGTCCATGGCCTCGCGTCGAACGCCCGACTCTGGGACGGCGTGGCGGATCGACTCGCGGGCCTGGCCTACCCGGTCGTCACGGTCGACCTGCGTGGACACGGGCGGTCGTCGAAGCCGGAGCACGGGTATGACGTGCCGCGCGTGGCCGACGATCTGGCCGCGGTCATCGACCGCCTCCGGCTCGATCGACCGATCGTGGCCGGCCAATCGTGGGGCGGCAACGTCGTGCTCGAGCTGGCCGTCCGCCGGCCCGAGGCCTGCCGCGGCATCGTCTGCGTCGACGGCGGTTGGCTCGAACCGAGCACGATCTTCCCGGACTGGGACGCGTGCCGGACGGCGCTCGCCCCGCCGCGGCTGGTCGGCCGGCCGCTGACCGAGGTCGAGGGCTATCTCCGCTCGAGCCATCCCGACTGGCCGGAGTCGGGGATCCGGGGCGCGCTGGCGAACTTCGAGGTCCGACCCGACGGCACGATCGCGCCGTGGCTCACCTACGACCGTCACATCGAGGTGCTGCGCGGCCTGTGGGAGGACCATCCGTCGGAGCGGTTCAGGGCGGTCCGGGTGCCGGTCCTCCTCGTTCCGGCGGACACCGGCGAGACCGATCGGACCGCGCGGAAGCGCGAGGAGGTCGCCGCCGCGGCGCGGGCCATCGAGCGGAGTCGCGTCCACTGGTTCGTCGGCGATCACGACATCCACGCTCAGCATCCACACGAACTTGCTGACGTGTTCGATGCATGCGTCCGGGACGGGTTCTTCACGTGAGCGGGCCGCGGGTCCTCACGATCATGGGCTCGGGCGAGACCGCGCCGACCATGGCCAAGGTGCACCGAGCCCTGTTCGAGCGACTCGGGCGCGGCGGGGCGGTGCCGGCCACGGTCATCGACACGCCGTACGGCTTCCAGGAGAACGCCGACGACATCAGCGAGCGGATCGTCGGGTACTTCGCGGAGAGCATCGGGCGTCCCATGACGGTCGCCTCGTTCCGGTCGGCCGACGTGGATCCGGTGGGCCTGGCGACCGCGCTCGCGAGGGTCGGCGAGGCCCGCTACGTGCTCGCCGGACCCGGGAGTCCGAGCTATGCGCTCCGCAACTGGACGGCCAGTCCGATCCCCGGCGCGCTCGCGACGAAGCTCGCCGACGGCGGCGTCGTGACCATGGCCAGCGCCGCCGCGTTGACGGCGGGGCTGCTGACCATCCCGGTCTACGAGATCTACAAGGTGGGCGAGGAACCACGCTGGCTCGACGGGCTCGACCTGCTCGGGACCGCGACCGGGTTGCGGGCGGCCATCGTCCCCCACTACGACAACGCCGAGGGCGGCAACCACGACACCCGGTTCTGTTACATCGGCGAGCGCCGGCTGCGCGTCCTCGAGCGCTCGATGCCGGAGGATTCGTTCCTCCTCGGCGTCGACAGCCACACGGCGCTCGTCATCGACCTCGACGACGGGTCGGCGAGCGTCTTCGGTCTCGGCGGCGTGACCGTCCGGGTTGCGGGTCGGAGTGCCGTCCTGCCGAACGGAACGGCGACGACCCTGGCCGCCCTGGCCGAGACCGCCGAGTCGCTGGCACACGGGACCGCGCCGATGATCGACGCGGAACGAGCCACGATCGCGGCCGCACCGACCGGCGGCGAGGCCTCGACCGAGAGCATGGGCGGTTCACTCAGAGACGAGGTGGCCCGCCTCGAGGGAACCTTCGTCGCCGCCCTCAACGACCGGGACGTCCGGGCCGCGGTGACCGCCCTGCTGGCCCTCGACGCGACGATCGAACGACGGGTGGGAGCGGGCGACGACAGCCCGGACCTCGCCGCGGCATGGTCCACGTTCCGGTCATTGATCGTCCGGTTCGGCGAGGCTGCGGCCGACGGGGTCCGCGATCCGCGCGACGCGGCGGCGCCGTACGTGGAGACCCTGCTCGAGATCCGCGCCCGTGCTCGCGACGCGCGCGACTGGGCGACCGCCGACCTCGTCCGGGAGCGCTTGACCGACGCGGGGATCGAGGTCCGCGACGACCCGACCGGATCGAGCTGGTCCGTGCGCGTCCCGGAGGACCGCTGACCGGCCACCCAGCCGACCAGAGGGGTCCGACTCAGGATGCGAGTCGATCCACGAGCGCGGACGTCGTCGCGGTGAGGGCGACGTTCCCCTTCGCCTCACACAGCCGAAGCGCTTCCCGGGCGTATCGCTCGGCGACCGAGCGCGCTCCGAGCGACGACATCGCCCAGGCGGCATCGATGTAGGCCTCGGTCTGGACGTTCGGCCATGGCATCTCGGCGACCAGCGCGAGGAGCGCCTTGACGTCGCGCTCGGCCCCGGCATCCCCACGGTGCGCCCGGATCCGCGCCCGTGCGCCGAGGATGCGCGACACGGTCGGACGGATCGGATCACGTTCGGCGACGGCCAGCGGAGCCTCTGCCTCGTCGAACCGGTCCTGGTTGACAAGAACCTCGGCCAGGCGGCATGAGACGAAGCTCCCGAGACTGTGATCGCCCACCGCGACCGCCTCAGCGAGGCCCCGGCGGAGAACGGCTTCGGCCGCCGGCAGGTCGCCAGAGAGGCGATGGACCCAGGCGAGGTAGGTCCGCCCGTTCACGAGCGCCGCGACCTGGGCAAGTTCGTCCAAGATGGCCAGGCTGTGCTCGGCGATGCGGACCGCATCCTCGAACCGCCCGCTCATCGCCTCGGACACGGCGAGGACCTCCTCGGCCTCGGCGCGCACGGTCGAGTAGGGACCGGCCCGGGCTGCCAGCTCACGGGCTGCCTCGACGACCTCGTCCACCGGCGTGGGTCCGGCGAACGTGTGGACGAGGAGGTTCAGCTCGAGGTCGAGCACCACCCGCTGGTCGTTGCCCGAGCGGGCGAACCCGAGGGCCGTGTGCAACTCGCTCTCGGAGGCGTCGAGACCCACCAGCCAGGACTGTCCACTCTTGGCACCCCAAGCGTCGGCAAGGGCGCCGGGGTCGCCCGACGCCTCGGCGTCTGTGAGGGCGGCAGCGAGCTCCGCGTCGACCGCGGGATCCTGGCTGACCAGCGAACCGTCGGCTCGGGAGATATCCAGGCGAAGGAGGCGGGACCGCGCCGCGACGCGTC
Source organism: uncultured Chloroflexia bacterium (assembly GCA_963781845.1). Taxonomy (GTDB): domain Bacteria; phylum Chloroflexota; class Limnocylindria; order Limnocylindrales; family CSP1-4; genus Chersky-267. The sequence goes on from CAWAHN010000014.1 coordinate 136,270, forward strand.
GATCGCCGGTCTCGACCGCGAGCCGAAGGGCGTCGTCGGTCACGCGCCGAGCCTCGACCAGCCGGCCCACGTCGAGCAGGGCGAGACCGCAGTGGAGACGAAGGGTCGCCAGCTCGACCTGATCCCGCGTGGGCAACGTCTCCGCACCCTGATAGAGCCGAACGGCGCCAGCGGAGTCGCCGCGGTCCCGAGCTCGCTGTGCAGCGGCGTGCAGGTAGGCAGCCGCCCGTGACCCGAGCTGCTCGGTGAGCGAACCGGCCTCGCGCAGCTCGACCCGATAGCGATAGGCCTCACGAAGGTGGTACCCGAGGATCTCCTCGAACTCCATCAGGCGATCCCCAGCGGCTCGCTCGAGCCAGTCCGCGAAACGCGCGTGAAGCTCCGCTCGGTCCGTCTTGCGAAGCGCGTCGTAGGCGGCATCGCGGATGAGGACGTGGCGGAACGTGTACGCCTCGGCGACGGTGAGATCGGACGGCTCCGGTGCGACGAGCTCGCGACGCAGCAACGCCAGGAGGGAGCGCGTGACGCCCGACCGGCCCGTCGAGGGCGTCAGCTCGACGACAGCCGTCTCGTCGAACGTCCGACCGATGACCGACGCGCGCTGGGCGAGCGATCGCTCGTCGACCGGCAGGCCATCGATCCGGGCGGCCATCAGGGCCTGGATCGTCGGCGGGATCCTGACCGAATCGGCGTCGATCGTCGACGTTCCGGTGCCCTCGTCGCTCGCCAGCAGGCCGTCCTCGACGAGCATCCCGACCATCTCCCGGATGAACAGCGGGTTGCCTTGCGCGCTCGCCAGGATGCGCTCGCGGAGCCCGACCGGGATCGATGGCCCGCCGGGGAGGGAGTCGAGCAACGCCGCTGCGGCATCGTCCGACAACCCCTCGAGGAGCACGGTCACCGCACCGCGCGGTCGGCCCGGGTCGGGAGCGTCATCGGCCGACCCGGGACGGGCGGGGCACAGGATCAGGAGCGGGACGCCTTCGCCGTGGTCGACGATCTGGTCGACGAGTTCCAGGAAGGTCGGCTCCGCCCACTGGATGTCCTCGATCACGACGATCAGGGTCCCCCGGGAGGCAAGCTCGGCCAGGACACGACGGACGGCCCAGAAGACCTCCTCCTGGCGGACGGGGTCGGAGCTGAGTCCGATGGCGCTGGCGAGCCGAGCCGCGACCAGTGACCCGTCCTCGGCGTCGCCCATCAGGTCGACGAGCTTTTGGACGCCCTCCGCCGAGAGGTCGCTGTCGACGATCCCGGCGGCCATGCCGAGGACTTCGCGGAGGGGCCAGTAGGTGATCCCCTCGCCATACGGCAGGCAATGTCCGCGGAGGATCCTGGCCCGCTCCGATGCCCCGGTCAGGAACTCATCGATCAATCGGCTCTTGCCGACGCCGGCGGGCCCGACGACGCTCACGAGCAACGCACGGCGGTCCGCGACGACTCTGTCGAGCGCCCCCTGCAGCGTGTGGAGCTCCGTGTCGCGACCGACCAGCGGGCCAGCGGACGGTCCGGTCCGATCCATCTCCGGCCGCAGCGAGAGGATGCGGACTGCCGGGACCGGCTCGGCCTTGCCCTTGGCGCCGATCGGCGCGACCGGCTCGCCGCTGATGCGGCCCCGGACGAGCCGCCACGTCGCGTCGCCGACGAGGATCTCCCCGGCGGCCGCCGCCTGCTCGAGGCGCGCGGCGGTGTTCACGGCGTCCCCGGTCACGAGCGTCTGGCGCGCCGTGGGGTCGCCCGCGACCACCTCGCCGGTGTGGACCCCCGTCCGCGTCGCGATCGTCACCTGGCGGGTCGCCTGGAGGTCGGCGTTGAGCTCGGCCAGGGACTCCCGCATCTCGAGCGCCGCCCGGACCGCTCGGAGCGCGTCGTCCTCGTGGATGGCTCGCAGCCCGAAGACCGCCATGATCGCATCGCCGATGAACTTCTCGACCGTCCCGCCGTGCCGCTCGAGGACCTCCTCCATCGTCGAGAAGTAGCTGGTCATGACGAGCCGCAGCGTCTCCGGGTCGAGCGCCTCGCCCAGCGCCGTCGATCCGACGATGTCGCTGAACAGGACGGTCACGACCCGCCGCGACTCGTGCGCGTTGCGCGGCTCGGTGGCCTCGCTCGTAACGTCCGGCAGGCGCCGACCGCACTCGAGGCAGAACTTGGCCCGGGCCGGGTTGCCGGTGCGACACGACGGGCAGACGCGCATCGGTCGGGAGTCTAGTCCCGCGGGACTCGGTCGGGGAGTCGATCGATGGCGCGTCCCCTCACGATCGCGCCCGAGACGTGGTCAGCGGCCGAGTCCAAGGACCTCGCTCAGCAGGCCGGCGAGCCCGAACAGGAGCAGCGTGCCCGCCACCGTCCACAGGACCGCGGCCCGGCGACGCGAGTTCGCGAGCGTGCCGAGGAGGCTGCGATCGCTCGACAGCCGGACGAGGAATGCCAGCGGGACGATGAGGACGACGACGTTGAGGATCATCGCCCCGAGCACGAGCGCACCGAGGCTGGGCGCGACGAGCACCACGAGCGCTGCCGGCACGATCTCGAGCAGGTAGATCCCATAGAAGCCCGGAGCCCGCTTGACCGCGAGGTCGAGGCTGTGCGGCCAGTCGAAGAGCGCGGCCCAGGCCCAGGCCGCCGACAGGGAGATGACGATGAGCGCGAGGAGCCCCGCCCCGATGAGTCCGACGGCGACGAGGATGACCGATGGCCCCGACGCCAGGCGGGCGAGCCCGGCCGGCAGGTCGGTCGCGATCGCGGGGGCGATGGTCGAACCGACACCGGCCGTCGCTCCGGCGGCCGCCACGACGATGGCGACCATCAGGAGCTGGCTGACCGTGGCGCCCACGAGGGTCTCCCGACGCGCCGCGGGGAGATCGCCCAGCCCGAGCCCCTTCTCGACGGTCGCCGCCTGCTGGTAGAAGAGCATCCACGGCATCAGGCTCGCACCGACGAGCGCGACCACGAGACCGAGGTAGCCAGACCCGGGACCGACCGACCACAGGCCGGCCGCCACCGCCCGGGGATCGGGCTGCTGGCCGATCGCGAGGATCACGAACGCGAACAAGGTGAGCGACATGGCGATGGCGATCCGCTCGAAGGTCCGGTAGCTACCGGTCAGGACGACCATCGAATGGACGATCAGCGTGGCCGCGATCGCGAGCGGCACGGAGATGCCGACGATCGTCGCCCCCAGCGAGATCCCGGCGAACTCGCCGATGTAGGCGACGAGGTCGATCAGGACCATGCTGAAGACCGCCACCGATGCCCACCGCCGGCCGTAGCGCTCCCGGATCAGCTCGGCGTGACCGCGCCCGGTGACGATCCCGAGACGAGCGGTCATCTCCTGGACGAGATAGAGCACCGGGATGAACGCCAGCAGCGGCAACACCAGGGCGTATCCGAGGTCGGTCCCGGCACGGCCGGCGGTGACGATGCTCGGAGCGTCGACGTCCGCCAGCATGACTACCCAGGCCGGACCCGCCACGCGCAGGAAGCGAGCGAGCTTCGGAGCCGGGATCCGCGACCCGAGAACGAGGAGATCGGCGCGGGAGGTCATGACTCGACACTACGGACCCGGCCGCGACGCGACAGGGGCCATTCGGCCCGACTCAATCAGGCTTGTGTCACACGTGCAATGTCTCTTGCCGCGACGGGATCCTGCTGGGCTCCCGCCACTGAAGCTGACGTCGTGTATCGGGGTGCGCAGGAGCCCCTTGAGCCTCCGTCAGCGGCCATCGCCTATACTCGCGCTCGCGCCGACATAGCTCAGCGGTAGAGCAGCTGTTTCGTAAACAGCAGGTCCTCGGTTCAAATCCGAGTGTCGGCTCCACTCCCCTTCCTGTTGTGGTCCTCGTGTGGGCGAGCCAGGTGGCTATCAATCCGCCACATACGCGTCGTCCAGGCGACCGTGCGACTGGCTCAGCCGGGTTCGGGCTCCGAGCGATCTACCCCTGCCCAGCGCACGACGCGTTCGGCGGTCGTTCCCTGGACGACCAGGGTGAACAGCACGATCCCGAATACGGTTCCCTGCAGGAGGCCGCGATCCGGCGTGTCAACGGGGATCGAAAGCGCCAGGACGGTTGCCACCGCGCCGCGGAGGCCGGTCCAGTTCATGACATGCAGCCATGACAGCGGCAGAGCGGGGCCGATCCTGGCGCGCTGCTCCAAGCGAGCCGCGCCGCCAAGCAGCCCGTAGACGACGATCGCACGACCGACGAGAACGGCCGCGACCCCCCAGGCGATCGGGACGGCGGCCGAGGCAAGGGCGTCCATCGGGATGGCCAGACCGATCAGGAGGAACGCGGCCCCGGTGAGCACGAAGGCCACGAACTCCCACACCACGTCGATCGCTTCCTCGGACCGACGGCTCAGGCCCTCCCGCCGCACGAACGTGCCGAGGACGATCCCGGCGACGACGCTGGCGATGATCCCCGACTGGTGGAACAGGTCGGCTGCGAGGTAGGTGCCGTACGCAGCCAGGAAGGTCAGCGTCAGCTCGATGAGGTGGTCGTTCGTGGCCCGCAGCAGACGCGAGATGAGAAACCCCGAGACCGCGCCGATGAGCACACTGCCCACCAGTCCGACCGTGAACTGGACGACGTCCTCGGCGATGCTGGGCGGCTCGGTCCCGAGCGCGGCGAGCGCGACGACGAACACCAGGGCGGCCGTACCGTCATTGAACAGGCTCTCGGCGTCGACCAAGGTGATCAAGCGCTTGGGCGCGGACAGGCGACGCATCGTACTCACGACCGCGACCGGGTCCGTTGCCGAGACGATCGCACCCACGACGAACGCCTCCTTGAGCGGAAGGCCCGTCGCCGCGTTGAGGACGACGGCGACCACGGCTGCCGTGATCAGCACGCCGGGGACGGCCAGGAGCGCCACGCTCCCGAAGGTCCGACGCAGCTCATCACCGTCGAGCCGGTATGCAGCCTCGAACACGAGACCCGGCAACAGCAGTGTCACGGCAAGGCTGGGCGAGACCTGGATGCTGTCGTGGATCGGCAGTGCCGCCGCGACGAGACCCACGACGACCAGCACGACCGTGTAAGGAAGGCGCAGGCGCCCGGCCACGATGACGACCAGCGGCAGTGCCACGAGGAACACCACGAACAGCGCGAGCACGCCCGGAGCGGTGCTATCGATCACCGGGCAATCGTATGGGAGGTCATCGGCGCCAGTGCGGCGCTCTCACCCGGTCTGATCAGCGCGATCCCACCATGCGACCGTCGCCACGAGACCCGCCGTACGCGACAACGAGGACGACCACGACCCCGCCCGGGGTGACCGGCTCGACCGCCGTCCCGCCCGCCCCGGCGATGAGCGCCGGGACGGACCACGGGAACCATGCACCCCAGCCGAGCACCGTGAGGATCTGCGAGACGACGATCATCGCGACCGTGAACGCCAGCGGCGCGATGTAGCCGCGTCCGACCCCGGCGAAGAACGCTGCGCCGGTCTGGAGCGCGATGGTCAAGACGGCGGCGAGCGCGATGGCCGCCACGGTGGCGCCGGCGTCGGACTCGGACCAGCCGGGCAGACCGACGAGGGCCCCGATCGCGAGCCCGAAGGCGAGGACCCACGCCGAGATCGCGAGGCCCCAGATCGCGCACGACGCACGCCTTGGCGACGACGATCGTGCGCCGCGGTGTCGGGTTGGCGAGCAGACCCCGAACCGTGCGGTCGGCGAACTCGCGCCCGAAGACCCACGCGGTGAGGAAGGCGAACAGGATCGCCCCACCGATGGCGACTGCCTGTCCGAGCATGTTCAGGAACGTCGGCCAGTCGGCCGTGCCGGCGGTGAGCTGCGCCTTGGCACCGAGCAGCCCGAGCGACCGGGCCCGCTCGGGATCCTTGAGGATGACCATGAACAGGCCCATCACCAGGGGCGCGATCGAGAAGCCGACGGCCACGCCCCATGGCACGCGGGAATGGCGAGCCTTGAGCATCTCGGTGGCAACCGCCGCCCGGAGCCCCGTCACGGTGCTTCGTCGAGCCGTGCGCCGGTCAGGCGCATGAAGTGGTCCTCGAGCGACTCGCGCGCGATCGACGAGCCGGGTCGGTGGCGCCCCGGCTGCGACGAGCAGGACCGCGACCTCGTCGGGCGCGTCCAGCGCTCGCGGCTCGCGCAGCTCGAGGACGTCCGGCCGGGTCCGAGCGGGCGAGAGGCCGGCGGACCGCAGCGCCGCCTCGGCGCGATCGAGATCCCTCGCCTCGACCTCGAGTCGCCGGTCGCGGTGGCGTCCGAGCGCATCGCGGTCGAGTTCCTCCACCAGGCGCCCTTGATGCACGATCCCGATCCTCGTGGCGAGCCGATCGACCTCGCCAAGGATGTGGCTCGACATGAACACGGTGACGCCGTGCTCGGTGGCAAGCGATCGGAGCAACTCCCGGATCTCGATGACGCCTGCCGGGTCGAGTCCGTTCGCCGGCTCGTCGAGCACGAGCAGCTCGGGTGCGGGGAGCAGAGCCCTGGCGAGAGCAAGGCGCTGGAGGTTGCCGAGCGACAGGGTGCCGGCCCGCTGATCCGCGTATGGCCCGAGAGACAGCCGCTCGATGACCGCATCCACGGCGCCACGGTCGGTCATTCCACGCCAGCCGGCGCGCGATGTCGAGGTTGTCGCGGACGCTGAGTTCCGGATAGGCGGTCGCGCTCTCCACCAGATGGCCGACCCGACGCCAGAGGCTCGTCGCCCCGGAATTGACCCGTTGGCCGAAGAGTTCCGCGTGGCCGGCCGTCGGCCGGATCATGCCGAGCAGCATCCGGATCGTGGTCGACTTGCCCGCGCCGTTGAGGCCGAGGAAGGCGTAGATCTCGCCCCGGGCGACGCGCAGGTCGATCCGGTCGACGGCGAGGGCGCCGCCCCGGTAGCGCTTGGTGAGGCCGGTCGTCTCGACCGCGAGATCGGTCATCCTCCGGCCTCGCCGCGATAGCCGAGCCCACCGAGGACGAACGCGTTGAGTTCGTCGATCGCCGCCGGAAGATCGTCGGGGCCGGGGACCACGTCATGGAGCGACCCGAAGCAGGCCATCACCCACGTGCCGGCGCGCTCGGGATCCTGTTGCCTGAAGAGTCCGCGCTCGATGCCGGACGCGATGATCGCCGCGACCACCGGGGCAAGCCGGCTCAGTGCCCGCTCGCCGATGCGGTCATGGAGGACGCGGTTCTCCGGGCGGTGGACCACCTCGACCAGGTCACGTTCATACGGCTCACCGCCGACCTGGCGGACGCTCGCGCCAAAGGCGAGGAGGCGTTCCACCGGCGAGCGGTCGGCGTCGGCCGCGATCGCCTGGATCCGGTCGGCCACGGTCTCGACCATCCACTCCGCGACCGCATCGATCGCGTCGTCCTTGGTGGCGAAGTAGAGGTAGAACGTGCCCTTTGCCACTCCCGCCGCGCGAACGATGTCATCGACAGACGTCGACGCGATCCCCTTCTCGGAGAAGACGCGGACCGCCGCTTCCAGCAACTCGCGGCGACGCACGTCGCGCGTTCGCCTGCGAGCGGTCCGATGCCCCTGAGCGATCATGGCCACGGAGGATAGGTCTCACTGACAAACATGACTGACGGTCAGTCAGTATGCTCGTAGGCGTGACGCCATGCAAGGACCACCTCGACACCGGCCCTCGCACGTTCATCGTCCCGGCCATTCGTGTAGCGCATCGACCGACCCGGATGAGCCGATGGTCTGGGCAGTCAGTCGCCCGTGTCTGACCCGCTTGACGCCAACTCGACCAATACCTGCCGCACCAGCTTCCCCACCGCGTTGCGTGGCAAAGCCTCGACGAAGGTGATCGAGCCGGGCACCTGCCGTGCGCCGAGTCGGGCGCGGCAGAAGGACAGCAGGTCGTCCTCCGATCCGACCTGGCCCGCGGCGAGGACGACGAAAGCGGCGCCAACGGCGTCGCCCTGCGGCCCGGGGACGCCGACGACTCCCGCATCGGCGACCGCTGGGTGGGCGAGGAGCGCCCGCTCGACGTCGCCCGGATAGATGGTTTCGCCGCCCGACACGAAACGGTCGGCGAAGCGATCCACGATCCACACGTCACCGTCGCCGTCCATACGCGCCGCATCGCCGGTTCGAAGCCAGCCGCCGTCGATCAGGACGTCCTCGGTTGCGTCGGGTCGCCGCCAGTACCCGAGCATGACATTGGGGCCGCGAACCAGCAGCTCGCCGGTGTGCCCCGGCACGACGTCAGTGCCGGACGGATCGCTGATCCGGACGTCGACGAACATCGGCGGCTTGCCGGCCGAGCCGATCTTCGTCAGCGCCTGTTGCGGGTCGAGCAGAAGCACGACCGGGGCGGCCTCGGACAGCCCGTACCCCTGCAGCAGCGTGACGCCTCGATCGAGGTAGGTCCGAATGAGCCGTTCGGGGACCGGGGCCCCGCCGGTGAGCACGAATTGGATGCCGGACAGGTCGGCCAGCGGCCATCGCTCTGCGCGCGCGATCGCGTCGAGCAGGTCAGGATTGCCGAAGCCTACTGTGACCCGGTGTTCCTCCATGAGGCGGAGGACCACGTCGGGCGTCGAGTCGTCGGGTACGACCACCGTGCCGCCCGCGAACAGGACCGGCAGAACGTTGACGCCCGTGCCTCCCACCCGGAAGAAGGGGGCGATCGCGATCGTCACGTCGTCGCTGCGGATGTCGGCCCGACTCAGGAGGTTCACCGCGTTCCACGACACATTGCCGTGGCTCAGCATCACGGCCTTCGGGTTGCCGGTGGTGCCGGAGGTGTGCGGGAGCATCAGCAAGTCAGCGAGGGCCACGGACCCGTCGATCGGATCGTCGGTCGACGAGGCCAGCAGAGCCTCGTAGTCAATGACATCGCCGTCCTGTAACGGATCGCTGGAGCCGCGGACGGCGATCCGATGCCGAATGGAGGTCGCTGCGGCCCGCTCCATGATCCCGTGTTGGATCAGGACGACGGGCTCGGTCAGCGACAGGACCGATGAACGCATCTCGCGCCCAAGTCGGTGGTTGACCGGCGCGAGCACTGCTCCGAGCTGACCCACGGCGAAGAGCGACTCCAGGAAGGCGGGGTGGTTCGGTCCCAGCCACGCGACCCTGTCACCACGAGCGACTCCTAGCGTGCGAAGGCCGTTAGCGACGCGCCGGATCCGCTTCGCCAATTCGGCGTACGTGACCGTCCGGGCGCCGCTCACCAGGGCCGGACGATCCGGGGCGACTCGAGCCCGACGCTCGATCCACGAGCCGACTCCGAAGTCGGCCTTGGTGATACGGCTCACCGTCTCAGGATACGGGCAGCATGGATCGCGGCTCGCGCATCTTTGACTCAGGCTGCCCGGACATCCCGCCGGTTGAACCCCACCACCGCCAGCCCCACCAGGACGAACACAGGTGCGATCAGAGCTAGGTATCGCCAGGGCTCCGCTGCATTCACGAGCGGGTCGCCGCCAAGAGCCCATTTCCAGGGCGATAGGCCGCTGAATGGCTTGAGGGGATCGCTCAACGGGAGCAGCGCGGCGATGAGGTAGCCGCCGACAGCCGCCGCAACCCCGATCCCAAGCACGAGGGAAGGTCGCGCCAGCCACCCCGCGACTGCGAGCGCAAGGGCGCCGAACAGGAGCGCGAGCAACCCGCACAGGACCACGGTCGAGACGACCCGCGTCGGGTCGATCTGGAGCCCGACCACGGCGTCGCTGACGAGCTGGACGAGCAGAACTGATGACGTCAGGATCGCGAGCCACACGATCATCGCCATCGTTCGACCGATGAAGATGGACCGGCGCGTCACGGGCTGGCTGAGGTACGTCTCCATCCGCCCTGCGTCCTCCTCCGCCGCGGTACAGCCGTTCGCGGCGGCCACCGTCGCAATGGCCAGCAGGAGCGGCACGATGAACTCGTATAGGTTTCCGCGGAGGAAGCCGGCGGGTGTTCCGAACCCAGCCAGTCCGAAGGCGTCGATGACGCCCGCCGGCAGCTGGTCGATCGCTTCGCTGATGCCCGAGGATCCCCGGAATGCCGGCCAGAACGCGACGGTCACCGCGACAAGAGACCCGAGCCCGATCCCCCAGCCCAGGAGCGACCGTCGCATCTGGCGGAGGGGGCCCAGCGCGAGTTCGACGTAGGCCGCGCTCACGATCGCTCCCCATAGAGATCAAGGAACGCATCCTCGAGGTTCGGCTCCTCCATCACGAGGCTGGCGATGGAATGCCGGGCGAGGACCGCGATGACAGGATCGACCGGTCCCGACAGGGTCGCCGCCAGCCGCCTGCCTTCGACGACCGGATCGACGAGGCCGGGGGTCGCGCGAATCTCCGAGGGATCTACATCGTCCGCGAACCAGACCTCGATTCGCTGGCGCGCCCGACCTCGGAGCTCGTCGACCGTGCCCTGGATCACGATGCGCCCGGCTCGGAGCACCGCGACGCGATCGGCCGCCCGCTGGACCTCGCTCAGGACGTGCGACGAGAGGAAGACGGTAGAGCCGGCATCGCGCGCCTCGCGGACCATCGCCAGGAATTCGTGCTGCATCAGCGGATCGAGCCCACTCGTCGGCTCATCGAGGATCAACAGGTCCGGTCTCGGCGCGAAGGCGAGGAGCAGCGCGACTTTCCGTCGGTTTCCCGACGAGAGGTCACGCGTCGGCCGATCGAGGTCGATCTGCAGGCGCCCGGCGATCGAGTCCACCGATGCCTCATCCAGTCCACCGCGGAGCCGGCCGATCGACGCCACGAGCTGGCGTGTGGTCATCCGCTCGGGCAGTCGGAGCTCACCCGGGACGTAGCCGATGCGCTTCGAACCTCGACTCCGTCACGACGCGGCTGCTGTCCGAGTACCTCGACGGCTCCGCTCGTCGGCCGGATCAGGTCGAGCAGGCACCGGATGGTGGTGCTCTTGCCGGCCCCATTGGGCCCGACGAAGCCGAAGACCTCACCCGGCCGAACGTCGAGGTCGATGCCTCGCACCGCCTCGACCGAGCCGAAGTGTTTGACGAGTCCCGTCACGCGGATCGCGGCGACGGACTCCTGGGAAGATGGGATCGTCGGTGCCAGTGCGGCCACCGCGCCACTCATGCCGGTTCGGCGACCCAGGCGATCGCCGCGTCCCGCTCGGCGAGTCCGAACCGCTTGAACTTGCCAGGCACCATCCATCCGAATGCCGTCGCGAGGTGGGAGACCCACCCGAGGTCACTGATGACGGCCGTCCGCTTCCATGCGCTGCCATGGGCAACGAGGCCGACGTCCTCCTTCATCGCGCCCGGTGAATAGCCCGTGAAGCGATCACCGAGGACGAGGAGGAGACGCACGCCTCCGCCAGCTGCGCCTCGCGCCAGGGCCGGCATGAGGACATCTTCATAGTCCGCGGCCTCGATCTTGCCCACGGCTTCGAATCCGATGACTCCGTCGGGGAGGTCCTTGATGGGTTCGAACAACGGTTCGCTCCTTCCTGTGTCGCAGCGACGATCGCATCCCACGCCGCTACGTGCGGGCGACTCGAGCAGCACGCCCCTTGCGTGCCGTGTGTGGGATCTGGAGAGCGGCCACGAGGGTCGCGGTCAATCCCGAGACGTCGAGGTCGGGCTTCACCAACCGATGCAGCAGGACGCCGTCGAGGGCCGCGGTGATGACGACGGCTGCTCCTTCGGGATCTCGGCCTCCCGCCTGCCGGACGCGGCCCGCGAGTGCTGCGCGGAACTCGTCGTATGCCTGCGCGAGGACCGCTCGCATCTGGGGGTCCCGTCCGCCCTCGAGCAACACCTCGTAGAGCAACGCGAAACGATCCGATTCGGTATCGATCCGAGCCACCGAGTCGACACACGCGGCGATGGCGTCGGGCAGCGGAACGTCGGCAAGAAGCGCACCCATCGGCCCCTCGATCTCCTCGGCCATGGCTTTGAGCGCCGCTTCGTGCCGCAGCTCATCCATCGAGCCGAAGTGGTAGTGGACGAGGGCGGGATTGACGCCCGCCAGGGCGGCGACCTGTCGCGTCGTGATCGCACTCCAACCGTTCCGCGCGATCGCTGTAGCCGTCGCAGCCAGAAGTGCGTCGCGGGTCCGTCGGGAAGGTCCTCCGCCGGCTTGATCCGGCTCACTGCCGGATCGACCTGGTTGGGCAATTGCCTTGGGCATTTGCCCAGTCTACGAGACAACGTCGTCGGTCCGCAAGAGAAGCAACGGCGATGGGACCAGGTCGACTGGGCCGTCGCCCAGGGTCGTGTACGCGAGGTCGATGGTCGCGCATTGACAATCGCGTTCGTCCACGGTTTGCTGCGCGGGGTGAGCGGCCGGAGACGGCCCATCACGGCGGCCAAGGGTCCAGATCCGACAGCCTGGGGAGGCACGATGACCGAGCGGTTCGTCACCCGTGGATTTGCAGGTCGACGCGGCGTACACGGCGCAGGACAGACCGACGTCGCGTCACGGATCCCGCCTGGTCAGTACCTGACAACGGACTTCCCCGTTCTATCGGCCGGTCCGACTCCTCGCACGCCGCTGGACCGCTGGTCGTTCTCCATCGATGGCTTCGTCCGCGAGCCGGTCAGCTGGACCTGGGACTCGTTCCTCGCGCTCCCGAGCCGGGATTGGACGGTCGACATCAGCTGCGTGACGAAGTGGACCAAGCTTGACATGCGCTGGCGTGGCCCCAGCCTCGATACCCTGTTCGAGCACGTCGACCTCGATCCCGGCGCCGCGTTCGCGATCGGCTGGTCGGATGGCGGGTACACGACCAACCTGCCGCTCGAGGACATCCTCAACGGTCAGGCCTTCGTGGCCTTCGAGTACGACGGCCGACCACTCGCACCCGAGCACGGCGGTCCGGCTCGCCTGGTGGTGCCGGGACGCTACTTCTGGAAGAGCGCCAAGTGGGTGCGTGGCCTGCGCCTCCGGTCGAAGGACGAGCCCGGATTCTGGGAGTCCCTCGGGTACCACAATCGCGGCGACCAATGGCTCGAAGAACGCTACAGCGGCGACTAGGAGCCTTCGATCATGGTCGGCCCGATCTCCTGGCAACTCGCGACCCTGACGGCGGTCCGCGACGAGACTCCTACGGTCCGCTCGCTCGCCCTCCGCCTACCGTCGTGGAGCGGACACCGTCCGGGCCAGCACGTGGACCTGCGTCTGACCGCCGAGGACGGCTATAGCGTCGAGCGGAGCTACTCGATCGCGTCCGAGCCGGAGCGCACCGACGAGGTCGAGATCACGGTGGAGCGCATCGACGATGGCGAGGTCTCGCCCTTTCTCCATGACGTCGTGGTCGTTGGCGACCGGATCGAGCTGCGCGGTCCGATCGGAGGCTACTTCGTCTGGGAGGCCGAGCTCGGCGGACCGCTGTTCCTTGTCGCCGGCGGGTCCGGCATCGTGCCGCTGATGGCGATGCTGCGCCATCGTGCCCGCGCCGGATCGCGGGTCCCGACCCGCCTGCTGTTCAGTTCGCGTCACCTCGAGGAGGTCATCTATCGCGACGAACTCGACCATCTGGTTGCGAACGCCGACGGCCTCGAGGTGTTCCACACGCTGACGAGGTCACAGCCACCGGGTTGGTCGGGCTTCGACCGACGAATCGACGAGGGCATGCTCGCGGAGGTGCTCGAACCGTTGGGCATCTCGGCGCGCGCGTTCCTTTGCGGACCAACGCCGCTCGTCGAGACGGCCGCGAATGCGCTCGTTCGGCTCGGGATGCCGTCCGATCGGGTCCGGACCGAACGCTTCGGCCCCAGCGGCAGGTAGCCGAAGGAGGATCAGCCGATGACCGACGATCCGGGCAAGGACCCGATCCAAGACGACGTGCTCGACGGGAATGCCCTAGCAGGGCCACTCGCCGCGGCGTTCGGCACGGACATGACGATCGTCCCCGGGAAGTGCGCGCACTGCGGTGCTGTGCACATGGTCGCGGAGTTGCGCGCCTTCATGCGGGCCCCTGGGACCGTTCTGCGGTGCCCGATCTGCGACGGCGTCATCCTCCGCATCGTCGAGACCGACGACGCGACCTACGTCGATGCCCGGGGAGCGGCCTACTTGCGCTTCGAGCGCCGGTGAGCCGGGGCGGCCGGTCGACCGCCCAACGGCTGGGCTTGCCATGACCCACCTGGGCCTTGCAGCCGTGAATGTTGGGACCCCGACCCTGCTTGGCGAAACCAAAGGCGATCGTGTCTGGAGCGGGATCCGCAAACGGCCCGTCGCCCCGGGCGGACGGCTGTGGCTTTCCTGGCTCAACCTCGCGGGCGACGGCCAGGCGGATCTCGACGTCCACGGTGGCTCCGACAAGGCGGTGTACGCGTACCCCTCTGAGCATCTGGCGCTCTGGGCCGATGAACTCGGCGGGGCGCTCGGCGACGCGGCATTCGGTGAGAACCTGAGTACGGTCGGCATCCTGGAGCGAGATGTCGGCATCGGCGACGTCTGGCAGTGGGGCACGGCCACGCTCCAGGTGACGCAGCCGCGGTGGCCGTGCTTCAAGCTCAGCATGTTCCGGGATCGTGACGACATCGGTCCCCGAATGCGATCGTCTGGGCGAACGGGCTGGTACCTCCGAGTTCTCGAACCGGGCGACGTGCCCGTGGGCGGCCCTATCGAAGTGGCACAGCGGGACCGCGCCGGCGTCACCGTCCTCGACGCTCACCTCGCGATGCTCGACCGGCATATGTCGTCGGAACGTCTGCGCGAGGTGGCCGAGCATCCGGCCCTGGCCGAGCAGTGGCGAGCCCCGCTGCTTCGACGCCTCGAGTACCTCGCCGCTCGCTGATGGAACAGCGTTGATGCGATGGAATCACCGTCAAGAAAGACGAGGTACGCGCCAGCCCAATGGAGCCGGCGTCAATCCGGCCGCTCGCCATTGAGGTCGAGGCGCATGAAGACGCGCGCCTCGACGCGAAGGCCGTGACCGGCTTCTCGCTCGCGGATCCTTACCATGCCCGGCGTCCACTCGGCTGGCTCCAGGTCGCGGAAGCCGTTCTTCCGATAGAACGGGCCATTCCAAGGCAGGTCGCGGAATGTCGAGAGGGTGATAACGGCCTGACCATTCGACTGAGCCCATTCGCAGACCGTCGAGAGCAACAGGGTCCCGAGCCCGCGTCGACCGTACGAAGGAACGACGTCCATCTCCTCGACGTAGGCCGCTCCTTCTCGAACCGAGGCGATCACCATGCCGACGGGGACGTCATCTTCACCGCAGGCCACCCAGACTTGGCCAGCGTCGACAAGGTGAACGAGGTCGGACAGCGGGAACGACACATCGCGCGACTCGTCGATGAGCCCCGTGCCATAGAAGATCGTGCCTGCCTCATCCTCGATCTCGCGCACGCGGTCGATCTCGTCGAGGCGGGCCAGGCGAATCTGGTAGGCGTCGATCGGCCGGTCCATCGTGTCGGCTGGAGTCTGCCACCGAACGCTATCCTCGAGGAAGTTCGGGTATTGACATTGGACCGACTCCAAGGTCTAGGGTGCGCGCCATGGCAGCAACTCCCGAGTCCGGGTTCCTCGTCATCGCCGATCTGACCGGCTATACCGCCTACCTGTCAGGGAGCGAGATCGAGCATGCGCCGGTCATCGCAGGCGACCTGCTGGAGACGATCGTCGGCCGCCTGGAACCGCCGTTCCGGCTGGCCAAGTTCGAGGGCGATGCCGCCTTCATGTTCGTCGAGGACGGCCGCGCCGACGGATCGCTATTGCTCGATGCGATCGAAGCGTCCTACCTCGCCTTCCGGCGCCGGCTGCGCAGCATCGATCAGGCGACGACCTGCGACTGCAACTCGTGCCGCTTGGCCCCCAAGCTCGACCTCAAGGTGTTCGTCCACCATGGCGCGTTCGTGTGGAGCCGTATCGCCGGTCGCGACGAGCTGGCCGGCTCCGACGTCATCATCGTCCACCGACTGTTGAAGGGGACGGGCGCCGCCGAGGCGGGCGCGAACGGCTTCGCGCTGTTCACGGCCGCCGCCGTCGACGCCCTTGGTCTCGATCCAAACGCCCTGGGGCTCCGACCCGGCGAGGAGTCGATCGAGCACCTCGGGAGCGTCGGTACCTTCACCCTCGGTCTCGAGAGCCGATGGCAGGCCGAAAGCGGCGAGCGCCGCCTCGACATCGACGATGACGACGTGGCGTTCGACGTCGAGGCGACCCTGACCGCTGAGCCGTCGGTCGTCTGGGCGCACTTGACCTCGCCCGCACTACGAACGCGATGGGAGGGTCCGATCCGCATCGAGGAAGCCTCGGCGGGCGGACGCCGTGGCGTCGGGACCACGGCGCAGTGCGTGACCGGTCGGTTGGCGACGCTCGAGGAGATCGTCGACTGGCAGCCCTACGACCGCGTCGCCTGGCGGCTTGCCGTGCCGGGCGTCGGCCCGGTCGCGGCCACCGCGGACCTCGATCCGACTGGCACCGGGACCCGGCTTCGGCTCCGCTGGGCATACACGGGCGGCTCTCCCGTGGACGAAGGCGCAGTCGAGCAGATGCGAATCGACAAGGAGGCCGCCTACGCGCGCCTCGCATCAGTCATCGCCGGCGCCGTGCCGGTCGTCGAGCAGAGGGAGGTCGTGAGGTGATTCCGTTCCGGAGCGAGCAGACGATCGATCGATCGGCGATGGAAGTCTGGCAGTATGCCGCGGACATCGACCGTCATCCGACCTGGATGAGCGTCCTCGACGCCCGCATCGTCCAGGGGCGGTCGACAGAGGTCGGCGCCCGAGCGCTTGAGAACGTCAAGATCGGCCCACGACAGCGGACCATCGAGTTCGAAGTTGCGGAGGCGGAGCCTGGACGTCGACTCGCTTACCGCGTCTTGTCGGGCCCGATGCGCGGCGATGTGGCGATGGACCTCGAGGCCGTCGGGCCAGGGAGCACGAGGGTGGTCTGGGCGGGATCCCTGGGTCTGACCGGGCT
>CAWAHN010000015.1:0-5023 GCA_963781845.1 uncultured Chloroflexia bacterium
GATCGGAGCGTCGGTCGAGGTCCCGTTCATGTACGCGTTCCCGCGCATCGGCGCCCGCTACGGCACCGAGCGGCTCGTCGTGGCCGGCGCCCTGGCGTTCGCCCTGCGCGAGCTGCTGGCGGCGCTCATCGCCGACCCGGTGGTCCTCATGCTCGTCGCGCCGCTCGAGGGTCTGGGGTTCACCTGCGTGTTCGTCGGCGGGGTGACGGTCGTCGCCGCACGGGCGCCGGCCGGCCTGGGCGGCACCGCCCAGGGCCTCTTCTCGGCGAGCGCCGGACTGGCCACGATCCTCGGCTCGCTCGGCGGCGGCGCGGTCGCGGGTGCGCTCGGGATCCGCGGGCTGTTCGCGATCTGTGCCGGGGTCGGGCTGATCGGAGCGGGCATGCTGGCCCTGGCGCTGCTGCGGCCCCAGGCTCGATCGGATGCCGCCCACCCGGTGACCGCCGGCGCGACGTGACATCGCGGCTCGACGCATCGTGGGGACGTCAGTCGAAGCGCGCCTCCTCGGCGACCTCGAGGACGCGGTCGATGAACAGGTACTCCCACAGGAGCGCCTTGATCTCGGCGATCTTGCCGGCGTCGGCCGGATGCGTCTTGACCAGCAGGTCGTGGAGCTCCGAGGCGACCTGGTAGGTGTCCTCCGGCACGAGCGTCGCGAACAGGTCGGCGGCGCGGATGGACGCCAGGACCGCCGCGTCCGGGCGATAGCCACCGGTCAGCACGAGACCGAGCGCGCCGTCGCCCCCGTCCGCCCCGGCCGCCCGGGCGCCCACGATCGCGCGGATCACGTCGTCCGGTCGCCCGGCACGATGACCAGGCTGCGCGGGCCGATCCGCTGGAGCATGTGCCGCGGCTCCATCGCCCCGATCGCGATCCCGCCGATGACCTCGTCGAGGTCCGGCCCGGGTGGATGGTCTCGCCGTGGACGCCCTCGAGGACCATCGCCAGGGTCGGGTTCGGACAGGATCGGCCGGTACGGCAGGACGCCGAGCAGCGGGATCCCGTGGCGGGCCAGGCCGCGCTCGAGCGTGCGCGCCAGGCCGGGCTTCGCGTCGAGGTCGACCTTGTTGACGATCGCGCCGGCGACCTTCACGCCGTGCCGCTCGAAGAGCGACGCGTTGAGCACGATCTCGTCGATCGGGCGGCCGACGCCACCCTCCGACACGATCACCGCCGGCGCACCGAGCATCGCCGCCACCGCGGCATTCGACAGGCCGATGACCGCGCCGACCCCGGCATGGCCCGGTGCCCTCGATGAGCAGGATGTCGCGGTCGGCGAAGGCGCGGTGGGCGACGCCGATCCGCGCCGGCAGGTCCTCGACGACCTCGCCCTCGATGTACGCCTGGGTGAACCCGCGCGGGATGTGGACCGGGCTCATCTGGCCGAGCGGCTCGGCCAGCCCGAAGACCTGCTTCATCAGGACGGCGTCCTCGTCGGCCGGGACGCCGTCCTCGATGATCGTGCGCTGGCCGACCGGCTTCAGGAACGCCGTCGACAGGCCGCGTCGCTGGAAGCCGTCGAGCACGCCCAGGCTGACCGTGGTCTTGCCGCGGTTCTGCCCGGTCGCGGCGAGATAGACGTGACGCATCCTGGCACCCTCCCCGGTCGAGCGGCACGCGCGCTCCGAGGTCCGAGGCGGAGCGCCGCGCATCGGCCCGGGACCTCAGCGGCGGCTGGCGGTCTTGCGCTCGATGAGCTGGATCGCGTCGCGCAGGCGGGCGAGCGTCTCGGCCTCGACGGCGTCCGGCTCGAGATACGGCCCGAGCCGCTCCATGATGTCGGCGACGAGGCTCAGGAAGACGCTCGCGTCGGCCACGAAGAACTGCGGCTCGTTGTTGTAGCGGACGAGCGTCAGCCGGCCCTGCAGGACGCGCCGGTCCTCGACGTGGGCGATCTGGGTCGCGAAGTTGTGGCCCTGGATCCCGTCCGGGTTGTTGAGGAAGTTCAGGGCGTTGTCGATGGCCAGGCCGAAGCGCGCGCGCCAGGCGACGAGGCGCTCGTGGACCTCGGACGGGATGCGCACCTCGGCGACCTCGTCGAACACCTCGGGCGCCACCGTCAGCAGCCCGACCAGCGTGGTGCCGGCCCGCGGCCCGAGCATCACCTGGAGGCTGCGCTCGAGGGTGAACACCTCCGAATCGAAGCGCGGGCTGGTGATGACGTCGGTCAGCAGGTCCTCGACGTTGTCGAGCACGCCCGGCTCGGCGACCGCGTTCGACAGGTGGAGGATCTCCTCCTTGAACAGGAACTTCTCTTCGTGATCGAGCATGGCCGGCGATGGTAGCACCGGGCCGGGGCCAGGGCCGCCTTCCCGGCCGCGACGAGCCGGCGAGGCACCCGGCCGCTGACCGGGGCCCGGGCCGTCTGGGTGGTGGGCCGGCGCTACGGGTAGAGGCCACGCATCGCCATCGCGTCGGCGACGCGCTCCACCGCGAGCAGGTAGGCCGCCGTGCGCATGTCGCACGACTCGCGCTTGGCGATCGTGAGCGTCTCGGCGAAGGCCTTGATCATGATGACCCGGAGCTTCTCGTTGACGATCGTCTCCGTCCAATGGTCGCGGTTGAGGCCCTGGACCCACTCGAAGTAGCTGACGGTCACGCCGCCGGCGTTGCACAGGATGTCCGGGATCATGAACACGCCGTTGCGCGGCGAGGATCAGGTCGGCATCCGGCGTGGTCGGGCCGTTGGCCGCCTCGGCGATGAGGCGGGCCTTGATCCGCGCCGGCGTTGCGCTCGGTGATCTGGTTCTCGAGCGCGGCCGGGATCAGGATGTCGCAGTCGACCTCGAGGATCTCGGCGTTGGTGATGTCGCGTCGAGCCCGGGAAGCCCTGGACGGTGCCGTGCTCCGGCCTTCCAGTCGACGACCTTGGCGATGTCGAGCCCGTCGGGCTTGTAGATGCCGCCGGTCGAGTCGGACGACGGCGACGACCGTCGAGCCTTCGTCGAGCATGAGCCGAGCCGCGATCGAGCCGGCGTTGCCGAAGCCCTGGACGGCGACGCGGGTCTTGGTCAGGTCCATGCCGAGGTGGCGCGCCGCCTCGACGATGCGTGTAGACGCAGCCGCGCGCGGTCGCCTCGTGGCGACCTTCGGAGCCGCCGAGGCTGATCGGCTTGCCGGTGACGACGCCCGGGACGGTGTAGCCCGGTGCATCGAGTAGGTGTCCATCATCCAGGCCATGACCTGCGCGTTGGTGTTGACGTCCGGCGCCGGGATGTCCTGCTCGGGGCCGATGAGGACCTCGATCTCGGTGGCGAACCGGCGGGTCAGCCCCTCGAGCTCCTTCTGGCTCAGCTGCTTGGGGTCGACGATGACGCCGCCCTTGCCGCCGCCGTACGGGATGCCCGACGACGGCGCACTTCCAGGTCATCCACATCGCGAGGGCCTTGACCTCGTCGAGCGAGACGTCCTGGTGGTAGCGGATGCCGCCCTTGGCGGGGCCGCGGCCGAGGTTGTGCTGGACGCGATAGCCGGTGAAGACCTGGACCGACCCGTCGTCCATGTGGACCGGGAAGTGGACGGTCAGCTCGCGGCGCGGCTCACGCAGGACGCGGCGCATGCCCTCGTCCATCCCCAGGCGTTCGGCGGCGAGATCGAACTGTCGCTGCGCGACTTCCCAGGCGCTGATCCGCGCGGTGACGTGCTCGGTGGTCATGGAATGGAAGACCTCACGTGTCGGGCGGTCAGTGGACCGCCGTCGATTCGGGTCGTCTCCCGGACGACCCCACGGGGCGCGCCGCCGGGTCCGTGACGACCGTGACGGATAGTTGGCGCGCGACTCATGTGCCGGCGAGAGTATAGCCCGGACCGGCGGTTCGCGCCTCCTCGTTGGTACCAGTCGGCAACGTTGTCGCAACGTTGTCGCAACCTGCGAGACGGCGGGCTCGCGATCCCGGCGGGCTCGGGCCGGCGGGGTGCGCTACGCGCGATACAGGATCGCCGCCCCGACGCAGCCGGGGCCGAGGTGCGGCCCGACCGACGCCCCGACCAGGCTGATCGAGACGTCGGCTTGGCGTCGAGACCGCCGGGGGCGCGGGCGACTGACCTCGTCACGGAACGCCTCGACGTCCGGGCTGATGGTGTGGAGGATCGCGAGGCGCTCGATCGGCCGCTCGCAGATGAGCTCGATGATCCGCTCGCGCGCCTTGCCGCGGGTTCGCACCCGGTCGACCGTGTCGACGACGCCCTGCGTCGACCCGGATGATCGGCTTGACCGAGAGCAGGGTCCCGATCGCCGCCTGGGCGCCGCTGATCCGGCCGCCCTTCTTGAGGTATTCGAGCGTCTCGAGCGCCAGGTAGATCCGCATGTCGCTCGCCCGCTCCTCGAGGATCTCGGCGATCTCGGCCGGCGGTGCGGCCCTCGGCGGCCAGCTCGACGCCCATCCGGGCGAGGATCCCCTCGGCCATCGACGCGCCGAGCGAATCGACGACGTGGATCTCGCGGTCGGGCAGCA
Organism: uncultured Chloroflexia bacterium; assembly: GCA_963781845.1. Lineage (GTDB taxonomy): Bacteria > Chloroflexota > Limnocylindria > Limnocylindrales > CSP1-4 > Chersky-267. The sequence goes on from CAWAHN010000015.1 coordinate 4,455, forward strand.
TGTCGCGGGCGATCTGGGCGCTCTTGATCGTGCCCGACAGCGTCCCCGCGACATGGACGGACACGATCGCCTCCGCGCCGCGCGCGAAGGCCGCCTCGTAGGCCTCCTTGAACTCGCCGGGCGATGACGCCGCCGTCGTCGGGAACGGTGCGTCGGGCGCGGTCATCCGCTCCCAGAACGCCTCGGTCGTGAGGTCCACCCCGGCCCGGAAGCTCTGGTCGCCGAAGTTGACGAGGAGCGGCACGATCTGGATGCCCTCCGCCGCCGCCAGGCCGGGGTCCATGTCGGACGCGGAATCGGTGAAGATCGCGACTCGGCTCACGGGGTGGGTCTCCTCGGGGCAGGGCCAGCCTTGGTTGCAGGCATGATACGGGCGGGGTCCAGCCCGCTGACGGAGCAGCCGCGGCGACGGAGCGGCTACCCTTCCGCGGATGGAACGGTCGCTCCGGTTCGTGCTGTTCGGCACCTTCACGCTGCGCTTCAGCACGGGCCTGACCGGGGCCATGCTCGCGGCTCTACCTGGCCAAGCTGCCCACGTTCGGGGGGGCCGCGGTCGACGACTGGGTGGT